>NZ_CP151943.1:4049185-4672527 GCF_038592905.1 Neobacillus sp. FSL H8-0543
TCTTTGCATCGTATCTGCATCCGCAACGACCACTGCCCGAGCGCCGTGAGGATCCCCTTTTAAGCTTTCTGCTACTGAATATTTAATTGAACCAACCTGCGACCGTTCCAGTTTCGAGTTAACGTCAATTCCGACAATTGCATATCTTCCAAGTACGACAGCAGTAGCATCATTTACATCCGGAATGCTAGTTGCGAGTTCAACTAAATGTTTGGATATTTCTTGGCCCGTTTGCCGGTCAACCTCTTCAATGTAACTGTTTTTGACATTCACTAATGATTGCTTTTCATTATTTTGATTTTGGGCATTTTGATTGAGGTTACAGCCAGGTAATATCAGCAGTAAAACGGAAATCATTAATAATTTCTTCATTTGTCATACACCTCCGTTGTGACTTGGTTATTAAGTTTATTAGCGATACTAATTAATAATAGTCAACATATATTTATTGTGCGGAAATCCTTCTATCTTTATTCGAACAAACATATATTTTACAAAAGTTCTACCCTAGCATAATGGTTTATTCGATTAATGAATCAAACCAATCAACTAGAAAAAGTGGAGGCGTTGCTTTGAGTAAAATATACGTGTTAGATACAAACGTCTTATTACAAGACCCGTATTCCATATTCTCTTTTCAAGATAATGAAGTTGTTATTCCTGCAGTTGTCCTTGAAGAAGTGGACTCAAAGAAAAGATACATGGATGAAATAGGCAGAAATGCCAGGCATGTTTCAAGGTTAATTGACGGGCTTCGTGCAGCAGGAAAACTCCATGAGAAAATTCCTTTAGATAATGGTGGAACGATAAGAATTGAGCTAAATCACCGTTCCTTTCATGAATTACAGGATATATTTATTGAAAAAACAAATGACAACCGCATATTAGCAGTGGCAAATAACCTTTTAGCTGAAGAAAAATTAAAGGAAAATGGTAAGCCAGTCATAATCGTTAGTAAGGATGCCCTTGTTCGGGTAAAGGCAGATGCAATCGGACTGACTGCTGAGGACTTTTTAAGTGATAGAGTAGTTGAGGTAGACCATATCTATACAGGATTCCTAGAAGTATATTTGTCAGTAGACTTATTAGGTCGATTTTATGAAAAAGGTGAACTCTTGCTTTCTGAAATAGCTAATCACACCTACTTTCCGAATCAGTATTTGGTAATGAAAGATGTATTGGGAGGGTCGGCTTCTGCATTAGGGATCATTGATAAGACAAGAAAAAAGGTAAAAAAGCTTGCCATCAATCAAGAACATGTTTGGGGTGTTCATCCAAGAAATGTTCAACAAACCATGGCAATTGAACTTTTGCTACGAAAAGATATTTCTCTAGTAACCTTAATAGGGAAAGCAGGTACAGGGAAAACCTTGCTGGCTCTAGCATCTGGATTAATGCAAACAGAGGATTATCGTGATTTTAAAAAATTATTAGTGGCTAGACCGATTGTACCAGTTGGGAAGGATCTAGGGTTTTTACCTGGTGAAAAACAAGAAAAACTTAGACCTTGGATGCAGCCAATATTTGATAATCTAGAATACCTATTTAACACAAAGAAACCTGGGGAACTGGATGCGATTCTAGCAGGTATGGGTTCAATTGAGGTTGAGGCGTTAACATATATACGCGGGAGAAGTTTACCAAAGCAGTTTATCATCATTGATGAGGCACAAAATCTAACAAAACATGAAGTGAAAACAATTATTACCCGAGTAGGTGAGGGCAGCAAAATTGTCTTAATGGGAGACCCCGAACAAATTGACCATCCATATCTTGATGCTTATAATAATGGACTAACCTATGTGGTCGAAAGATTTAAAGACCAAGTTATTTCAGGTCACGTGAAACTGTTAAAAGGAGAGAGGTCTGGTTTGGCTAGACTTGCAGCAGATTTATTATGAGGTTGGAATATAAAATTTGAATAAGGAAACAAAACAAAACGGGTACCTATGGGCACCCGTTATTTACCTTATAAGAAACTCTCTTACATTGATAATTGGATTTTTCTGATTAGAACCATCACCAAAATAAACGTGGACTGGACCATTATTGACTGGTTTTCCGTTAGCAGAAAATCCTAGTATTAAATCCTTTGCCTTATCGAGCGGTATTTCAACTTCTTCATTTAAACTTTTTATTACAAC
The DNA here is from genome assembly GCF_038592905.1 of Neobacillus sp. FSL H8-0543. GTDB lineage: Bacteria > Bacillota > Bacilli > Bacillales > Cytobacillaceae > Neobacillus. The sequence goes on from NZ_CP151943.1 coordinate 4,051,330, forward strand.
CACATTAGCAGACTGATTTGGTTCTGCATTATCTAAGAATGGTTTAAAAGGAATGGCAAATGTCCCAAAGAGAACCTTCTCTTTAATGAATTTCTTTTCTGTTTTTAATGTTGGCGGATAAATAGAGCCTTCCATTATTTCTCGGTCCCAATGCTTAGAAACTGATTTGGTATATTCAAGAAGTTCATCTACTTGCTCTTGTTTTGCAGTAAAATGAGTAGTCAGATCTATTTTGCGATCGTCAAAAATCCAGACGCCAGGGTCAAGAGTAATTGGAAATTTCACTTGACCTGTAATTAAGATAATTTTCTCCATGTCCTATTCCTCCGTTCGTCACAACTAAATTATAGCGTCTTTTATATATTATGTCATATCTAAGCAGGGGCTTGCAGGCAATTGTTCTTGCATTTTTCAGTGGTAAAAGGTAAAATTTATAGATAAGTATGATAATCGCTCTGAAATGGGGGGATGAATGTTGGCGTCTGAAATGATAGTGAATCATCAGGAAAAAGCATATGCCTTATTGCAGGCTGACGCTGAAAAAATATTAAAGCTTATTAAAGTGCAAATGGATAATCTCACGATGCCTCAATGCCCTCTTTATGAAGAGGTATTGGATACGCAAATGTTTGGGTTATCGAGAGAAATAGAATTTGCGGTTAAACTAGGCTTAATTGAGGTCAAGGATGGGAAAGCGATACTAGATAAGTTAGAAAGAGAGTTATCTACGCTTCACGAAGCATCCATAAGAAAATAATATAAAGACTCAAACAATGAATGAGGAGTTGTTTGAGTTTTTTATTACCTTTTTCCATTTTCTGATTATTCTTTAATTAAAAAAATTTAGTGCAGTAACAATTCCTCAAGTAATTCGTTCCATTTTCTATTATAATAGCATTAATATCTATTTTGAAAATGAGGATGTAATAATATGGTTAAAAAAATCTTTAAGTCTTACGACTACACGTTAATTATTGCCATCGTCCTATTGTCTTTATTTGGTTTGGTTATGATTTTTAGTGCGAGTATGGCTTCTTCTGTTCAAAGGTATCATGTTCCAAGTGATTATTTTTATCAGCGTCAAAAGCTATTTTTAATAGGTTCAGCTTTTGTTTTCACTTTCGTTGCCCTTTTTCCATATAAAATTATGAGGAGCACTAAGTTTTTAGTTTTTATTACTTCTATTTCCGTTTTGGGACTTCTCGGGCTGTTTATTTTTGGACAAGTTAAGGGGAATGCGCAAAGTTGGTTCGAAATTGGTCCTTTAAGCCTACAGCCAGCAGAATTTGTAAAGATTTTTGTAATTATTTATTTGTCTGCTGTCTATGCGAAGAAACAAGCGTATATAAATCAATTTAATAGAGGGGTTCTCCCTCCATTGGCATACCTTATTCTCGTTTGTGCGTTAATTGCCGTCCAGCCAGACTTTGGAACAGCAATCATTATTGCTTTAATAGGAATAATGATTATCCTTTCCTCAGGAATGAACCTCAAAAACATTACGAAATTAGTTTTAATAGGTGTCATTATTGTTGCGCCTTTTATCATTGCTTTACAGGATGAAATATTCTCTGAAAAGCGAATGGCGCGATTTACTGTTTTAAATGACCCCTTTGTTGATGAAGAAAATTATGGTTTTCATCTAGCTAATTCATACATAGCGATTGGATCCGGTGGCGTAAATGGTTTAGGTTTAGGAAAGAGCATCCAAAAACTAGGGTATCTACCTGAATCACATACTGACTTCATTATGGCTGTAATTGCTGAAGAACTGGGGATTTGGGGAGTTAGCTTTGTTATTATCACTTTAGGATATATCGTTTTAAGGGGTATCTATCTAGGTTTGAGGTGCAAGGACCCATTTGGAAGTTTATTAGCAATTGGGATTTCAAGCATGATTGGTATTCAATCGTTTATTAACTTAGCTGGTGTTTCAGGAGTCATCCCGCTGACAGGCGTTCCGCTGCCGTTTGTAAGTTACGGTGGCTCATCAATACTTCAGTTAGCAATTGCTTCAGGTATACTAGTAAATGTTTCGATGTTTGTAAAATACGAAAGCAAATATAAAAAAACACAGCCAGAAATAGAAAAAAATACCACACAGCGAGAAGGAAACCTATATCGATTTAGAACATAATGCAGGGATAACGTCATTCCCTGCATTTTTATTAAAAAAATAGAAAGAGGTGCTAAAATTGACAAGACAAATCAATAAGGTACTCGTAGCAAACAGGGGAGAAATAGCTATTCGTGTTTTTCGGGCATGTACCGAATTGAATATTCGTACCGTTGCTATTTATTCAAAGGAAGATACGGGAGCCTATCATCGCTATAAAGCAGATGAAGCCTATTTAGTTGGGGAAGGTAAGAAACCAATCGATGCTTATTTAGATATTGATGGAATAATTGATATTGCCAAAACAAGCGGGGTAAATGCAATTCATCCGGGGTATGGGTTTTTATCCGAAAACATTCATTTCGCTAAACGATGTGAAGAGGAAGGAATTATCTTTATTGGACCAACTTCACAGCACCTGGATATGTTTGGTGATAAGGTCAAGGCGAGAAAACAAGCCGAACTAGCAGGTATTCCTGTTATTCCAGGGAGTGATGGACCTGTTGCTAATTTAGGGGAAGTTCAAGATTTCATCGAACGGTATGGTTTCCCGATTATTATTAAGGCTACACTCGGCGGCGGTGGCCGCGGAATGAGGATTGTTCAAAAACAAGAAGAAGTATCAGAGGCATTTGCAAGAGCGAAATCAGAGGCAAAAGCGGCTTTTGGAGATGATGAGGTATACCTTGAAAAATTAATTGAAAAACCTAAACATATTGAAGTCCAAATTATAGGAGATAGCTATGGGGGAATAGTCCATTTATTTGATCGTGATTGCTCCGTTCAACGGAGACATCAAAAGGTGGTTGAGGTAGCTCCTAGTGTGTCCATTAGCGAGGAACTGCGTAAAAAAATATGTTCTGCAGCTGTTAAATTAATGAAAAAAGTCGAGTACTTAAATGCAGGAACGGTAGAGTTTCTCGTAGCAGGCCAAGAGTTTTATTTTATTGAAGTAAATCCAAGGATACAGGTGGAACATACCGTTACAGAGATGATAACTGGAATAGATATTGTACATACCCAGATACTAGTTGCAGAAGGTCTGGATTTACATGGTTCGATTATCGGAATTCCTGCACAGGAAGATATACGTATTAATGGATTTGCGATTCAGTCAAGGGTAACAACAGAAGACCCGTTAAATAACTTCATGCCTGATACAGGAAAGATTATGGCTTATCGCTCTGGTGGCGGTTTTGGGGTTCGGCTTGATGCAGGCAACGGTTTTCAGGGCGCCGTAATTACACCATACTATGACTCTTTACTTGTGAAGCTTTCTACACATGCATTGACGTTTGAACAAGCTGCATCAAAAATGGTCAGAAATTTGAAGGAATTCCGAATACGCGGGATTAAAACCAATATACCGTTCCTTGAGAACGTCATAAGGCACGAAAATTTTAGAAATGGTGAATATGATACATCATTTATTGATTCCACGCCGGAGCTATTCATTTTTCCTGTAAGCAAAGACCGTGGTACAAAGATGCTTACCTATATTGGAGATGTAACGGTAAATGGATTTCCAGGAATAGAAAAAAAGAAGCGACCAGTTTTTCTGACGCCAAGAGCGCCGAAATTAAAATATGATTTTCCTTATGAAAATGGAACGAAGCAAATTTTGGAGGGTCAAGGCCCAGATGGTCTGGTCCGCTGGATTAAAGACCAAAAGCAAGTATTATTAACGGATACCACCTTTAGGGATGCCCACCAGTCATTGCTGGCAACAAGGGTAAGAACGACTGATATGCTGCATATTGCCGAGCCGACAGCTAAGCTGCTTCCAAATTTATTTTCTTTCGAAATGTGGGGAGGGGCTACATTTGATGTTGCATACAGATTTTTAAAAGAAGACCCTTGGGAACGCTTAACAACGCTTAGAGATAAGATTCCGAATGTCTTATTTCAAATGTTAATTAGAGGTTCCAATGCGGTTGGTTATAAAAATTATCCAGATAATCTGATTCGTGAATTTGTTGAAAAATCCGCCTCCAATGGAATTGATGTTTTCCGAATTTTTGACAGTTTAAATTGGATAAAGGGGATGGAAGTCACCATTGATGCAGTCCGCCAGACGGGAAAAATTGCAGAAGCATCTATCTGTTATACTGGTGATATCTTAGATCCAACTAGAACAAAATATGATATAAACTATTATAAATCCTTAGCTAAAGAGCTTGAAATGCAGGGTGCTCATATTTTGGGGCTAAAAGATATGGCTGGTTTATTAAAGCCAGAAGCGGCATACCGACTAATTTCTGAATTGAAAGAAACAATTACTATTCCTATCCATCTTCATACACATGATACAAGCGGGAATGGGATTTTTACCTATGCACGTGCCATTGCTGGCGGTGTTGATATAGTTGATGTCGCATTGAGCACGATGGCAGGGTTAACTTCACAGCCAAGTGCAAACTCACTATACTATGCGCTTGAAGGGACAAGCTCAAGACCAAATATCAATATTGAGGCTCTCGAGCAACTCTCGCACTATTGGGAGGATGTTCGGAAATACTATAACGATTTTGAAAGCGGAATGATGTCTCCTCATTCCGAAGTGTATCAGCATGAGATGCCAGGCGGTCAATATAGTAATCTTCAGCAACAAGCAAAGGGAGTAGGACTTGGGGAGCATTGGGATGAAGTAAAACAAATGTATGCAACTGTAAACCAAATGTTTGGTGATATCGTAAAGGTTACGCCTTCATCAAAGGTTGTTGGTGATATGGCACTCTTCATGGTCCAAAATAATTTAACAGAAGCTGATGTGTTGAATAAAGGCGAGTCTTTGGATTTTCCAGACTCCGTAGTAGAGTTGTTCCAAGGATACATTGGTCAACCGCACCAAGGCTTCCCGGAAAAGCTGCAAAGGATAATTTTAAAAGGAAGTAAAGCGTTGGAATCCCGCCCTGGTGAGTTACTTGAAGAGGTGGATTTTGAAGCATTAAAGACTGAACTTGAAAAGGAAATAGGCAGGAAGGTAACAGATCTTGATGTTATTTCGTACGCACTCTACCCGAAAGTGTATAAAGATTATATTAATGCTGTAGACAGCTACGGTAATCTTTCGTTCCTCGATACGCCGACATTCCTGTATGGCTTGCGTTTGGGTGAAGAAATTGAGGTAGAAATCGAAACAGGTAAAACATTAATTGTTAAACTTGTTTCAATTGGCGAGCCACAGATAGATGGAACTAGAATTGTCTATTTTGAGTTAAATGGACAACCGCGTGAAGTAAATATTAAGGATGAAAGTATTAAATCAATGGTAACAGCCAGATTGAAAGCAGACCCTAAAAATGAAAGCCATATTTCCGCAACGATGCAAGGGACTGTCATAAAGGTCTTAGTAGAAAAAGGAGAAAGAGTTGAACGTGGGGATCACCTTTCCATTACGGAGGCAATGAAAATGGAAACCACCGTTCAAGCCCCATACTCAGGGGTCGTTAAGGATATTTATGTGAAAAGCGGGGATGCCATTCAAACGGGTGATCTGTTGCTTGAATTAGACAGGATATAAAGAAAAAAGTTGCCGTTATCACGGCAACTTTTTTTCATCGATTGATTTTTCTCGATCTGGATAATAGTAAGAGAAAGTAGCTCAAGACTCCAAATAAACAGGTTATAATAAGTGCGTGTAATAAGGCAACCATTAGATTTAGTCGTGTGAGAACCACAAGAGCTCCAGAAAGTACTTGCATCGAAACTAACAGAAAGGCTGTTATCCAACCCCAATAAATAACTTTTTGGTGCCGATAATGCTTGAACGCTAAAAAGGCAATATACGCGATCCAAATAAATATTAATCCTGCAGCAGCCCGATGCCCCATTTGCACCCACTCATAAAGATTCCCTGGGAGTGCAGGCGCATCATTAATACATAACGGCCAATCACGGCAAACCAAGCTTGATTCTGTATGTCGTACTAATGCGCCAGTATAAATAACAAGGTAACTATAGATTGAAACAGATATAATATGGAAACCCATTCTTTTATCAATAATAAGTTTATCCGCATCGAACCTTTTATCAACTTCAAAGATTAATAATGTAAGTAATAACACCGCTGAAAAGGAAATAAGGGAAATTCCGAAGTGGAGGGCGAGTACAAAATCAGATTGCCCCCATTTAACAGCCGCAGCCCCAATTAATCCCTGAAGAACGATAAAGAAAACGGAGAGAAAGGAAAGAAATTTCGTCTCTCTAATATGTCCAATGACTTTCCATGTCCAAATAGATAAAATAAGCACCATGATGCCGACTCCACCAGAAACAAGTCTGTGGGCAAGTTCGATAATCAATTCGGGAGTAATTTCTGTCGGCATGAACTGTCCGTTACATAGAGGCCAGGATCTGCCGCAGCCCATTCCTGATTCTGTTTTTGTTACAAGTGCCCCGCCTAATAATACTAGAATCATTCCAATTGTAGTGGCAATTGCCAGCCACTTTAAAGAACGCTGCAAAGAATTCACCTTCTTAGTATAAGTTTAATACTTTTCAATTAATTATTATTAAAAGATAATAATAGAAAAACAAAGATTTAAAGTACTTCCTTATCATAACGAATACAATGAAAAAAGGATAGAAAATCAAACTAGAATTTTTAATAATTTTAATAAAAAACAGTGGCGCTTGAATAATAATTAGTTACCACTATTATTATAGTGAAAACTACTGTTGTGAAGATTCAATTACCCATTGGGGAATGGCTATTAATAATAATTTCCTTTGCCTTCTTCACTTAAAGAAGATATCTATACTAATTCTAAATTTATTTTGCTTTTTATTATCTAAAAATTCTAAGATATAGTATAATTGTCATTAAATGAAAGACGACACAAATTAGACAAAAAAAATTCTAAAAAAATTCACAAATACACAGTGAAGTGTGATTTAATATACAGAGAAAGTGATTATGATATAACATTATTATAAAATAATAATAGCATATAAATAACAATTATAATTTGGAAACGTTTTTACTCGAGTTTAGAATAATACTTTTAAGTATTTAGGAGGGGAAAAGATGCCCAATTCGAAGGTAATTGGTGAAGCATCAATTGAAACAGGCACTTCAAGTCTTAATTCAAGTTTAGAAAAAGCCTCAGTATTGAAAGATTTTATGGCACTGATCAAAATTGGTATAGTTAACTCCAATCTAATAACCACTTTTACTGGTATATGGCTGGCACTTCATTTTACTGGTCAAAGTTTTCTTAGTAACCTGGATATTGTTTTTTTTACCATAGTAGGCTCCTCCCTCATTATTGCTGGTTCATGCAGCATTAATAATTATATTGACCGGGATATTGACCATTTGATGGAAAGAACAAAGGATAGACCAACAGTTACTGGAAAGATAGAGGGTTCAAAAGTACTTGCTTTGGGTATTTTACTTATTGGACTGGGCACAATGTTTCTGTTGTTTACAACAATTACTGCAACAGTTATTGGACTGCTTGGAGTTTTTAGCTATGTTGTTCTCTATTCGTTATGGTCTAAACGTCAATTGGTTTCAAATACAATTATCGGCAGTATTTCTGGTGCTGTTCCACCACTTATTGGCTGGGCTGCAGTGGATGCTAGCCTGGGAATGATAGCGTGGTCATTGTTTATTATTATGTTTATTTGGCAGCCTCCCCATTTTTATGCACTTGCAATGAGAAGGGTAGAAGAGTATCGTGCTGCGGGTATACCAATGCTGCCGGTAGTAAAGGGCTTTAAAACAACCAAGAAACATATTTTACTTTGGGTGGCAGCACTATTGCCAACCCCAATTTTACTGACCTCATTAGGCATCCCATTTCTAATACTTGCAACTGTATTAAATATCGGTTGGTTGGCATTAGGAATTTATGGATATAAGATCAAAGATGATATTAAGTGGGCAAAGCTAATGTTTGTGTACTCATTGCAATATTTGACAATTATATTTGTAGCGATGGTCATTGTTACTTTAGTTTAGCTTTGTCTGGATGTTCTTTTAGATGAAAGGAATATTCTACATACATTTTTGATCAAGCATAATAAACAAAATTATTAGTGAAAGAGGGGTTTGATGAAGCTATGAAAAGGCTTGAAAAATTGCGCTTGATTTCGATGTTTGCGATTCTAACGCTTATACTTTCCGGTTGTGGTAAACCATACTTGTCCGCGTTAAGGCCAGCGGGAGAGGCAGCTGACATTCAATACGATTTAATGAAGTTAAGCACATTAATAATGGTTGGGGTCATTATTATTGTTATGGTAATTTTCTTAATAGTTATGTTTAAGTTTAAAAGAAAGGACGAAAAGATCCCTAAACAAGTGGAAGGTAGCCACAAATTAGAGATTATTTGGACTACTGTTCCCATTCTTTTACTTCTAATCCTTGCAGTTCCAACTGTATCTGCTACTTTTAAGCTAGCAGATGTATCACCGATGAATAATAAAGACTCTGATGCATTAGTTATTAATGTTAGAGCAAATCTATACTGGTGGGAATTTGAATATCCTAATCAGAAAATAGTTACAGGCCAAGACTTGGTTGTTCCAACAGACGAGAGAGTATATTTTAATTTAAAAGCTTCTGATGTAAAACATTCATTCTGGATTCCTGCAGTAGGTGGAAAGCTAGACAATAATACTGAGAATGTTAATAAATTTTGGTTAGAGTTTGATAGTAAGAGATCAGATGAGGCCGGTAATTTATTCTATGGTAAGTGTGCTGAACTTTGTGGACCATCACATGCGTTAATGGACTTTAAAGTAAAGGCAATGAGCCGCGCCGACTTTGATGGTTGGATTACGGCAATGCAAAATGTAAAGGAACCGAAGCAAGCTGAGACCGAATTGGCACAACAAGGTCAAGAAATCTTTAATCAAAGCTGTGTCAGCTGTCATGCTGTCACTCCTGCGAACACAACAAATGAGGCAGCTAGACTTGCTCCAAACTTAACGAACTTTGGTGACCGTTCACGCATTGCTGGTGTATTGGATCACAGTGAGGAAGATTTGAAAAACTGGATACGTACTCCAGATAAATATAAGCCAGGCAATAAAATGACGAATACTTATACACTTTCTGAAGATCCAGTTGAACGAGAAAAACAACTTGATGCTTTATCAGAATATTTAATGGGATTAAAAGTTCAGGAATAAAAGGGGAATATGGTGAAAGGGAGGTAAAACTTGTGAGTACCTACGCTCAAAAAAAAGGATTCGGAGCGACTATATGGGATTTTCTAACGACAGTCGACCATAAAAAAATCGCGATTCTTTATCTTATTGCAGGTGGATTTTTCTTCCTAGTCGGCGGGCTTGAGGCAGTTTTTATCCGCATCCAACTTGCAATACCAAACAACGACTTTGTAAGTGCAGGATTATTTAATGAAATTATTACTATGCATGGAACAACGATGATTTTCCTTGCAGCTATGCCGCTAGTATTTGCGTTTATGAATGCGGTTATGCCTTTACAAATTGGTGCCCGTGATGTGGCCTTCCCTTTTGTAAATGCGTTGGGATTTTGGCTCTTCTTCTTCGGAGGAGTTTTCCTAAACCTATCATGGTTTTTTGATGGGGCACCTGATGCGGGTTGGACATCTTACGCCTCATTAGCAATGGCTTCAAAGGGTCATGGCGTAGATTTTTACGTATTAGGATTACAGATATCTGGTTTGGGGACACTTATTGGCGGTATTAATTTCTTGGTGACGATTGTTACTATGCGTGCACCAGGAATGACGTATATGAGAATGCCGTTATTTACATGGACCACATTTGTAACTTCAGCACTAATTTTATTTGCTTTCCCTCCATTAACAGTTGGTCTTGTCTTAATGATGTTTGACCGTATGTTTGGTTCAAACTTCTTTGACATTACAATGGGTGGAAATACGGTAATATGGGAACATTTATTTTGGATTTTTGGACACCCTGAAGTATATATTTTAATACTTCCTGCGTTTGGTATTTTCTCGGAAATTTTTCCAATGTTCTCTAGAAAACGATTATTTGGTTACTCTTCCATGGTATTTGCGACTGTATTAATTGGTTTCTTAGGATTCATGGTTTGGGCCCACCATATGTTCACGACAGGATTAGGTCCAGTAGCAAATGCAATTTTTGCTGTAGCAACGATGGCGATTGGTGTTCCAACTGGGATTAAGATTTTTAACTGGTTATTAACGATGTGGGGTGGCAGTGTTAAGTTTACTACTCCAATGCATTATGCATTTGCATTCATTCCATCTTTTGTTGCCGGTGGGGTAACAGGGGTAATGCTTGCATCTGCACCAGCAGATTATCAATATCATGATACGTATTTCGTTGTAGCTCACTTCCATTACGTTATCGTTGGTGGTGTGGTATTTGCGATTCTTGCTGGTACACATCTATATTGGCCGAAGATATTTGGAACAATGTTAAATGAAACGTTAGGAAAGATTACTTTCTGGCTATTCTTTATCGGGTTCCACATGACATTCTTTATTCAGCACTTCTTAGGTCTTTGGGGTATGCCACGGCGCGTGTTTACCTTCCTTCCAGGCCAAGGCTTTGAGTTATCCAATCTGATAAGCTCTTTGGGTGCTGCATTTATGTCATTAGGTGTACTTGTACTTCTGTACAACGTCATTATGACATCTGTAAAAAATGTAAGAGTAGGAAATGATCCATGGGGAGATGGCAGAACACTTGAGTGGTCACTACCATCACCGCCTCCTTTCTATAACTTTAAGCAGTTACCGCTTGTGCGCGGATTAGATGCCTATTGGCTAGAAAAAATGGATGGCAAAAAAGGTATGACGCCTGCTGAACCACTAGGTGATATCCATATGCCAAATTCATCTTTCTTACCATTTATGATAGCATTCGGTTTATTCGTTGCTGCATTTGGTGCATTGTTTAATATGGATGACAAGGCATGGTCAATACCTGTTATAATACTTGGACTATTAATCACTTTTGGTTCCATGTTCCTGCGTTCTGTTAAAGACGATCATGGCTTCCACATTCATAAAGAAGACTTAATGGAAGATGATAATGATAAGGGGGTTAAGGCATAATGCACGTGGAAGAAAAATTAACCTATGAAACGTGGCCGGCTGAGCCTGAAAAAGCGACCCTTGAGGCAAAAAATAAATTTTTAGGTTTTTGGTTCTTTTTAGGGGGAGAGACAGTTCTTTTTGCTTCTCTCTTTGCCACTTACCTTGCTCTGAAAGATAAAGTGCCAGATACTACACATACGCTAGCGAAGGATTTATTTGACCTTCCATTAACATTTGTAGCAACCATGCTGTTATTAACTAGTTCATTAACAAGTGTTTATGCAATGTACCACATGAAAAACTTTAATTCTAAGAAAATGATGTTATGGTTAGGACTAACTGTATTATTAGGTGCAGCTTTCCTTGGATTAGAGGTATATGAGTTCTACCATTATGTTCATGAGTATGGACACACCTTTACAAGCAGTGCTTTTGGATCTGCATTCTATACTTTAGTAGGCTTCCATGGAGCACACGTTGCCTTCGGACTTATGTGGATCTTAACGTTAATGATTCGCAATTCTAAGCGTGGATTAGACCTGTATAATGCACCAAAGTTCTATATAGCAAGTCTCTATTGGCACTTCATCGATGTTGTATGGGTTTTCATCTTTACAGTAGTTTATTTAATGGGGATGGTGGGATAAACTGATGACAAATCAACAATTAAATTCAGGTAACCCAAGAGTTGACATTGAATATCGCCGCAGAAAAAGCGCAGAGGAAATGAGACACCAGGTAGTTTCATTTGCCCTAATGATATTCTTAACGTTAATTGCTTTTGCAGCTGTTGCTATTAAAGGATTTTCAGCGTGGTTTATCGTTCCGTTTATCCTTTTATTAGCGGTTATTCAAGTGATTTTTCAATTGTATTATTTTATGCATATGAGTCACAAGGGACATGAAGCCCCATCGTTGTTTCTATATGCAGGTTTATTTGTAGGATTAGTTACTGTCCTGGCGTTTGTTACAATCATCTGGTGGTAACAAAAGATTGAAAATCGGCTTCGGCCGATTTTCTTTATTTAAACTAGGTAATCTCATTTCTTTGCTCATACAATTGGCTGGAGTATATAATAAAAGTGTGATTTTACTAATTAAATTGAGGTGATATGCGGTGCTTACATTAGATATATTTGGCTTTAAAGCACTTTGGAGCCCGTACTTCCTATTAATTTTACTATCAATAGTTGCTGCTTATTTTCTAATTACAGTTATTTTCCGGAGTAAGTTCTCCAATAGTGAACCTTTAACAAAGAAACAAGCTGGCTTGTTTTTGCTTTCGATGACACTGATTTATGCTATTAAAGGGTCGCCGCTTGATGTAATGGCTCATTTGATGTTTTATGTCCATATGATTCAAATGGCTACGCTCGTTTTCGTGATCCCGATTATCTTTATCTTCGGTATTCCAGTTTGGATATGGCGAAAACTCTTTAGTATCAAATTATTTAATCTTATTTTTAAGTTTTTTACTAGACCGCTTATTGCATTGATTGCGTTTAATGGGTTGTTTTCCTTTTACCATCTTCCATTTGTATTTGACAATATTATGCAAAACATTTGGTTACATGCAGGTTACTCAATGCTATTATTTTTCGTAGCAATATTTATGTGGTGGCCGCTTATGAATCCAGTTCCAGAGCATCAAACATTAAGTGGATTAAAGAAGGTAGGCTATATCTTTGCTGATGGGATGTTATTATTGCCAGCTTGTGCCTTAATTATCTTCTCCCCAGAATCTATCTATTTGACTTACTCGGATCCTGCGGTTTGGGGTCAAGTGATGGCCCTATGTGTCGGTCCTGGGACTTTTGCTGGCTTAGATATTAGCGGACCAGAGTTATTCAGTTCAATGTCCTTATTGCATGACCAACAGCTTGGCGGGGTCTTAATGAAGGTAATGCAGGAAATTATCTATGGCAGTGTCTTAGCCCATGTTTTCTTTGAATGGTATCGAAAAGACCAAGCCGAATCTGAAAATGAATTGAACCAAACCCTAGAGCCGTCTCTTATTAAATAATCTCCCTATAACCGGGAGATTTTCTTTTTGATTGAAAAATCAGGAATAGTCCATTACTATTATTGTAGAATGAATATATTAAAAGAGAGGATATTTCTATGAATTCCTTACCGATTTTACCAACAATTAGTACAACCTTTATTATTTTAAGTGCAATCACTGTAGCAATTGGGTGGTGGCAGATTAGCCAAAGAAAAATTGAAGCACATAAGAAGACAATGTTTCTTGCTGGGATTTTTGCTCTTATTTTCTTTATTATTTATGCTTCTAGAACAATCTTCATCGGAAATACTGCTTTTGGCGGACCAGACAATATAAAAATCTATTACACTGTATTTTTAATCTTTCATATTACCTTAGCGACATCAGGTGCCGTTCTTGGAATTATCTCGATTTTTACAGGATATAAAAATAAACTTTCAATTCACCGAAAACTTGGTCCAATTACCAGCATAGTTTGGTTCTTTACTGCTATTACAGGGGTGGCTGTTTACTTATTGCTATATGTCTTCTATCATGGCGGTGAGACGACTTCTGTTATTAAAGCTATTTTGGGGACATAAAAAAAGTGCCATACAAGGCATTTTTTTTATGATGATCGAAAGGTTTTACTCATGAGTACATAGAAATAACTAAAGAGGAACCAGGAGGTGGATTAATGGAAATTAAAGTACTAACTGAGGAAGACTATACTCAGTCGATGAAGCTTTCCATGTATGCCTTTCAATATACAATCCCAGAGGACAAAATTCCGACAAGAAAAGAAATGTTAAAAAATCATAAGATACTCGGCATATGGAATCAGAGTAATCTTGCGGCAAAGCTGCATATTATTCCATTTCATATCTATATGTATGGACTTGAATGGAAAATGGGTGGTGTTGCTGGGGTAGCAACATATCCAGAATTTCGCAGAAGCGGATATGTAAAATCTTTAATGATTGAAGCTATAAAGCAGATGAGGGGGGATGGGCAAATTGTCTCGATGCTTCATCCCTTTGACATTGGTTTTTACAGAAAATACGGTTGGGAAATTTTTACTGAAAACAAGAAAATTCAGATTGATAAAATTAACCTGCAATTTCTCGAGCCCCAAAAAGGGTCTATTAAACGTTACACGAAAGACACACATCATTCGGATATTGAGAAACTTTATATTGAATTCAGCGAGAAATACACGGGAATGCTGGTACGTGATTTAACTTGGTGGATGAATAATATCTATGATGACTCCCAGATTGCTGTCTATTACAACGAAATGGGTCAAGCAAAGGGCTATATTCTTTTTGAAATTAAGGATCAGAAAATGGATGTTCAAGAGTTCATTTGTCTAAATCATGAGGCAAGGTGTGGATTGTGGAATTTTATTTGTCAACATGATTCCATGGTGGAAAATGTATCGATACTGACTTCAAATCACGAATATTTACCATACGTCCTTAAACAGCCGAAAGTGAAGATGGAGGTAGCTCCATACTTTATGGCTCGAATTATCGATGCTCGGCAGTGTTTATCAAAAGTACAATTTAATGGCTGTACGGACAAAGTATTTCTCCATATTGAGGATACATTTGCCCCATGGAACAATGGAAGTTATTTAATTGGAAATAGTGACGTGAAAGTATTTAAGGAAAAGCAAGGTAGTAGTTGTACGCAGCCTCCTCAAAGAGGAATAAGGCTAGATATTAATGCATTAACAGCTATATTATTTGGTTATAAACGACCAATTGAATTATTTGCAATGGGTTATTTAAAGGGCTCAGAAGAAGAAGTTAATGTGTTAGAGAGGTTATTCCCTATAGTAAAGCCATATTTCTATGATTTTTTCTAATCTTTACTCAATACAAGGACGCATGAAATTTATTCATGCGTCCTTGTTCTTATACTGCAAATTTAGTTACTTCTGCTTTTACAGTGTCAATAATTTTTTTTGACTGATTGACAAGTGCCGTCGGGAACTGTTCTCCCTCTCCGTACTCAACACCATGAGGATAATAATATTTACCCAATAATGGTGTCATTAATTGAATAATCGCCCTGTTTGTATCAACTTCGCCTTCAACTACATGGCCACGGATACGCAAGTAGAATACCCCTTCTTTCAATTCAAACTTACGATCGTATGTAACACGTTCATAATCCCATTGTCCTTCACGAACTAACCCGTTATCAAGCATAACCTCGTCTAGACGGTTTAAATCCGCTTTCAAACTTTCAATTTCCGTATTCTCAAATTTCATAATAAATCCCTCCTAGAAACAGTTGCCTACCCCTTATGCTCGAACATGGTAAGATAGTAAATTCAATTTAATAATAGTTGAAAATCCTTAAACTTGCAATGGATAGATTCTTTGAATAATCCAGTTAAGTTAGGATAAACTAAAATATTGTTAAGTCTTACAAATAACCTATGGGGGTAATCGAAGTGGAACAGATTCGCGAAATTATGACGGATAACGTTGATAGTTGTACACTTTTAGATAATGTATTCGAAGTAGCAGTGAAAATGAAGGAATTGAATGTTGGGGCAATCCCCATTGTCGATCAAGATAAGCTTGTCGGAATGATAACTGACCGTGATATTGTAGTTCGAGGCGTTGCTGAGAAACATCCGGGTTCAACTAAAGTAGAAGATATAATGAGTAATAATCTAATTACGATTTCTCCTGATGCCACGACAAAGGAAGCAGCTAAATTAATGTCTGAGCATCAAATTCGAAGGCTGCCAGTGGTGGAAAGTGATAAACTCGTGGGGATTGTATCACTGGGTGATTTTGCAATTAGGGAGCAAACTGATGATCAGGCAAAAGCAGCACTTACAGAAATATCAGAAACAAACTATAACGGTGTTCAACATTAAGACAGTATACAAAATAGGTACGATTCATATCTGTTTTGTTTAGGTTATAATTGAGCATATTTAATTTTCTCTATTACCAATAAAGATATAGGTGATATAATAATTATATTCAGCCTATTTTGGAATGAAAAAGTAATAGAGAGGGTGAAAACCTCTGCGGAATTTATTTAGAATACTTGTTCTTTCGGCTATATTTGTAACTATCGGTTTTTATGATAGCATAAACGAAAATGAGGATAAAAAAGTATTAATTAATGACGATCCTGCATTAGAATTGAATCAATCATTATATCAGAATCATCATAATAATAATATCTCCAACGGTCCGTCAGCAGAACGGCCTAAAGAGGGACTAGGACAGCTAATTGGACAAGACCTTTCCGAGCTAATAAAAAAGTTAGGCGAACCTGAACGAATCGATGAATCATTATATGGTTATCAATGGTATATCTATAATCTGGATTATTCTCGCTATGTTCAAGTGGGGGTAGAGAATAATCGGGTAGTAACGGTATATGCAATAGGGGAAAATAATGAGGTTACACCGTTCCTATTAGGACAACCGGTTGAGGAAATATTTAATTCTTACAATATTGACACGAATATTGAGATTGAATTCAATGGTAATTCTTATCGCTTTGAATTATCTGACACCGATCTAAATCTAAGACCGTTGATCCCACTGGGTGATATCTTTGTCCAACTATATATTGATAATTTTACAGGTACTCTTTCAAGTATCCGTTTTTTAAATAATGAAGCTTTAATTAAACAGCATCCCTATGAATTGGTTTATCGAGGTGAATTGATTGAACCAACTAATCCTAATGAAACTTTGTGGAGAAGTATCGAAGAGGGTGCAGAGAAGGAAATTTTTGATATTACAAATGTTCTCAGGGTTAGACATGATTTGAATCCGGTATTATGGGATGATGAAACTGCTAAGGTTGCATATGGCCATAGCAAGGATATGTCAGATAGTGATGATTTTTCACATATTTCTAAGCAATTTGGCGACCTATCGGATCGGTTAAAGGCTGCAAAAGTCACGTATCTATCTGCTGGTGAGAATATAGCTGCGAATTATTCTGATGGACCGGCGGTCGTTGAAGGCTGGCTAAATAGTAAAACTCATCGTGAATCACTGTTAAGTGAGGAATTTACCCATCTCGGAGTAGGGGTATATCAAAAGTACTATACACAAAACTTTATCCGGATAGATGAAGAGTAAAAGGTGACTGCTATGTCACCTTTTTTGTTCGATTATCTCGAAATTACTGAAGTGAAAATAAGAACCTGCCCAGCTGCCATAAACTCTAATTACGTCTCCAATCGTAAAGGGTTCAATTTTTATTTTTTTTCTAATCGGTGTTACTTTCTTAACTTTTACTATCTTTGTTTCTGTTTGAAGTCTTATTTCTTGTACATATAGATACCTATGATAATAAAAACGTTGTTTTTCCTCATTAATACTTTTAATTTCACCTGTTAGCATTGCCTCTTGTTCAACTTCTCCAGTTGCAAGCCATTTGATATCGTGTTCCTTCATTTCTTTCCTAGTTAGCCAATAGAAATAGAAGCATATTATCGGAATTACAATGGCGGTAACCATTTTTTAGTTCATTCTCCTTACGATCTATTTTTGAATGGTAAAAAAAGTACCTGTGGCATAGGCAATTTTTTTCCCATCACTACGATAAACCTCACCTGAAATGACGAATGTCTTGCTGCCTTGGTGAATAACTTCAGCCTTGCAGCGGAGTGTATTGCCTATTCCGGGTGCTATGTAATGGATATTTAGCTGGTTCGTCACCGCAGCATAACCATCCGGGAGTAGAGAGATGGCTAAGGATCCCATTGCGGTGTCAAGGATCGTTGCAGTTATTCCTCCATGGACAATGTCTAATGAATTATTTAATAACGGATTTATAGGAACAGTAATTATACAGGTTTTTTTCTCCTTATCAATCACTCGATCCATATGTAATAGACCATCAATATATTGTAGATTCGTTTTATCTATTTTTTTTTCAATACCTTCTAAAACATGGACTAGTGCACTTAAATCTTCTTCTGAACCGAGTTCAATACATTTGTTTAATAATTGTTGAATATGATCTTTCAAGTCAATTCCCTCTCTCATGCTTTATCTCATGACATCTTATCATTAAAAGCATTATTTTTACAGTAAGAGAGTTTTCACAAATTTGTGATTGTTACATATCGTAATATAGGCAATTATTTGGGCAGGGGTGAGTAATGATGCCAAAAAAATTACATCCTTCCGTAGTTAATTTTAAAGAATTTGTTAGTAATAATCCAAAGTTAATTCTTGAAGTGCGGAAAGGGGAAGCGACGTGGCAGGAATTATATGAAGATTGGTACCTCCTTGGTGAGGAAGATTCAAGGTGGGAAATAATAAGGTCTGAAAACAAGATACAGTCAGAAGAAAACACGGATAAAAAAGGTGATTGGATTTCCACTATTATGGGAACAATACAAAAAATGGATCCAGAGCAGGTTCAGCATTATATTAATAACTTAAGCCAAGCATTAGGGGCCATTCAAGGTGTTCTCTCCCAATTTCAGGGGTCTAACAAAACTAATCAAGTTAAACCTCAAATTGAACAAAGACATCCTTTTTTATTTCGTAAAGATTAACAGAGAGGAATTTATTACATGAGAAGAGATGTATTTGATTTTTTGAATGGACAAAAGGAACTAAAAAAGTTTGTCAGAGAGCAGCCGCTTTGGTACCGCAAACTTTCAAGGAACCCTTATGACCTACAAACACTAGAAAGAGAATCCCTTCATTATTATAAAAAGACCATACCGCATCAGGTTGAAAAATTTTCAAACAATGTACAAATGGCCTCAATGATGTTCTACATGTTTCAATCAATGAAAGACCAAAACTAGTAAGAATCACATACAAAAGTGATTCTTTTTTTATGAATGTGTTCAAAGATGTTTGATTTTTATACTTGTTGATTAGAGCGGAAGGGACGAAGGACTCCTCGAAAATGCTACCGCATTTCCTTCGTGCGGTGAAAAATTCAAGTAAGCATATTCAATGTCCTGCGGGACTTGCAGGTCAGGGTGAGACCCCACAGGCGCTTCAGCGCCGAGGAGGCTCACCGACCGCCAGCGGAAAGCGAAGTGCCTGGAACTCCAATCAACAGGTTAACAAACCTTAAATAAAAAAAAGAGTAAAAAACCTAAAGGAGGCGAACAATATTTATTATTAAGGAGTGATAAACTTGAAAAAGATTTTGCCGCTATTTATCATAGCTTTCTTACAAATCACGTCAAATCTAACACACGCGGAAGAATTGCCTGTCTATCAGCAAAATACAAATAAGGTACCCTCATTTACTGTGCAGCATCAAATCAAGGGCAATGATATTTTCGTTGAATGCATCTTAACGGGAATAAGTTTTCGTGCATCAGATAAGACAAGGAAAAAAGTTGGGAAGCTAATTATCTCGATTGACGGAAAGAAAAGTCAAGAAGTTGCATCTGCCGCTTTTATCATGAAAGGTCTTTCGCCAGGAGAGCATAAGGTAAAGCTTGAAGTTGTTAACTTAAATAATGAATCTTATGGTTTAATAAAGGAATTCTTGGTAAATATCCCTAGATAATTGTTTATTTCACTTTCCGTATTCATTCATGGTAAAATGTGTGTGGAGGTGTGCGAACATGCTTGCAACAATTGAGAGAATAGAATTATTAGACCAGGCAGATCACTTAGCTAATATGATTTTAGAATCTGACATCGTTGAACAATATCAGATTTGTTTATATAAGCTCCGTCATAATAAAGAATCGCAGCAAAAAATCAATAAATTTGCAAACCTTAAAGAACTTTATGAAGAAGTTCAACGGTTTGGTAAATATCACCCAGATTACAAGAGAGTAATGGGTGAAATCCGGCAATATAAGCGTGATATGGATTTAGATCCACTTGTTGCTGAATTTCGATTAGCGGAAAATGATTTACAATATTTACTGGATGCAATCAGCATGATAGTTGGCGGTGCAGTTTCACCAAATATTAAGGTCCCAATAGGCAATCCATTCTTTGATACAGGAAACTCACATAGCAGTGGCTGCGGTGGCGGGGGAAGCTGTAATTGTGGTTAAAAATCGGCTTATGACAAGCCGTTTTTTTATTTAATAAACAGGAAACAAAGTATGAATTGAAATAGTACGTTTCAATATGCTAGACTAAAGAATATGATGGTTATTGAAGGGGAAAAAGGGATGTTCATACAAAGACAAGGATTGGTTGTTTGGCTTTACTCATTAAAGCAAGCAAAAATGTTAAGGCGTTTTGGTAATGTTCATTACGTCTCAAAAAAGCTTAAATATGTCGTGTTATATTGCAATCAAGAGGATCTTGATGGGATTATGGAAAAGCTAAATTCCTTTTCCTTTGTTAAGAAAGTAGAACCTTCCTATAAACCTTTCTTAAAAATGGAATTCGAGAATGCAGCACCTGATAAAGCAAAGGAATACGATTATAAGATGGGGATATAAAAAGGTGAGGGCTAAATTTGCCCTCACCTTTTATTGTAGTGGTTTAAGAAAATGATTTAGTCTCAAAATACCGATTAAATGTTGGTAATACAGTTCTTTTTCATGAAACATTGTTGAAGGTTTGACTGAAAGCTCCATTATTTGCTTTCCGAGTTCCTCAGCTGTTTTTTGAAAAAGATCATAGCGTTTATTTGGAATAAATTTAGGGTTGGGTATTCCTTCGCGACAGATATAAAGGGCTTGAAAATTCCCAGGATCTGTGGGCTGTAAAATCACTGCCAACGACGTTACTGGCCTGTCTCCAACTGAGCTGTGAAAAGCCATCAGATGAACAATGCGGTGCTGATTTGCCCTTGCCAATTCTAGTAATTCATATATATCAGAATAACCTTCACCTAATTCTATAAAGCGTTGTATCAAAGAAAACTCCCCTTTATTATTAAATACACCCACTACTTTACCATTAAATCAGTTTTAAGGCATCATCTGAAAAATAAAAAACCCTGCAGACATCATCTGCAGGGTCCTTCTACATCCTTCAAAAGGATAGAAGGCAAAGGGAGAGGAGAAACCGGAGGAAGAACTTATGGGGAAACGTAAGTCTTCTCCGCGGTTGGCAACAACATCCTCGAATTGATGTTGTTAGTAACATTATCTCCATAACAGGCAAGCTTATACGTCTACAAAAATTATTTTTTGTGAAGGAAAAGTATCACCGCTATGTTATTTGGCTAGTTTAGTCAATTGTGATAGGATAAACAGGAATGTTAAAAAATGATTTTTTGAAAAATAGTGGTGATGAAAATGAGAGTTGTATCAGGTGTTTGTAAAGGTAGAGGACTAAAGGCAGTTCCGGGAAATACAACGAGACCGACTACGGATAAAGTGAAAGAAGCACTATTTAATATGATCGGACCATATTTTGATGGCGGAGTTGGTCTTGACCTTTTTGCTGGTAGTGGTGGCTTAGGGCTTGAGGCGCTTAGCCGCGGTTTAGAAAAAGTTATTTTTATTGATCGTGATGGCAAAGCCATTCAAGTGATCCATGAAAATATTAAAGCATGTTTTATGGAGGAAAAGTCAGAGGTGTATCGGAATGATGCCGATAGGGCTCTAAAGGCACTTTTCAAAAGAGAAATCCGTTTTGATTACATATTTTTAGATCCGCCGTATAAAAAGCAGGAACTTATAAGGTTAATGGAGAAAATAACTGAACATGCATTATTAAAACCTGATGGAGTGATCGTCTGTGAACACGGTCATGACGTAGAATTACCGCAAACAGTAGGGTCATATTCACAAATCAAACACGAAAAGTACGGGATGATTGCTATTTCGATTTATTCTTGATTAGCAAGTAATAAGGGGGAGTCTTACGTTGGCTAGTATTGCCGTTTGTCCAGGAAGTTTTGATCCAATTACATATGGTCATCTAGATATTATTAGAAGAGCAGCTAAAGTTTTTGGTGTTGTTTATGTTAGTGTGATGAACAATTCAGCAAAAAATCCGTTATTCAATGTCGAAGAGCGCATAGACCTTATTAAAGAAGTAACAAAGGATTTACCAAATGTGAAAGTGGATGAACATTCGGGGCTTCTTGTTGAATATGCAAAGGCTGTAAATGCAAATGCGATTATTCGAGGGTTACGTGCTGTCTCGGACTTTGAGTATGAAATGCAAATTACATCAATGAACAGAGTGTTAAGTGATGAAATTGAAACCTTCTTTATTATGACAAATAACCAATATTCATTCCTTAGCTCAAGTATTGTGAAGGAAGTAGCCAAATACAATGGTAATATCTCAGAGCTAGTACCGCCAATTGTAGAAGAGGCCCTCCATCAAAAATTTAATCGCAATGATTAAACCAGCAAAAGCCTTGGTAAACCTACCAAAGGCTTTTTTAATTTTTTCCTAATCGTTGAAATAGAAGGAACACATAAATAATAAGCGAAAAAATGGTAATGAGTGGTCCTAATTCAATTAAGTGATGAAAATAGCTATGAAGCCAGGTACCTTTTTCAAAAAGACCAACAGGGATAGCGTTTGAGGGCTCTTCCGAACCATATAAGCGGAGATACACAGGTTTCCATAAAATAAAGGCAAAAATGCTAGCCAGTATTCCATGAATGATCCTCGCTATGAAAAACGGTTGAAAGCGTATATCGGTCTGTGCAAGAATACTGGCAACTTGTGCTTGGACACTAAATCCACTGAAAGCTAAAATAAAGCTCGTAATCATTGCCTGTTGCATAAGTGTTGCTTCCTTGACCTGGCTCGTTAGCTCGCTCCCGAGAGTTATTTCAAATAAGCCTGAGATAAACGGGATACTAAGCAATGGGGGTAAACCTAAGAATGATAACAAAATATCAAAGGCATTTGCGATTGTTGTAGTAATATGTAAGTGAAAGAGAAGTTTGTTAACAACAGAAAATAGAATGATGAAACCGCCAATCATCAATAATGTTTGAATCGAGGAATTGACAGCATCACCAAGTAATTTTCCAATAGGGCGTTTTTCCTTTAGCCGTGTTTGATGTAATGCGGATAAAGCCTGTCTTAGCTTAAACCCTTTACGCTTTTCCACGCGCTCAGCGGGCGTTTCCTTGCCATAAAACCGCATGATCAAGCCAACGCAAATATTCCCTAAATAGTGTGCTAAAGCTAATATTACTCCTAATTGGGGGTTATAGAAAAAGCCTACAGCTACAGCTCCAAAGATAAAGAGCGGGTTTGAGGAGTTTGTAAATGAAACGAGTCTCTCTGCTTCAATCTGTGTTAACTGGCCCTCTTGACGCAATCTCGCAGTGAATTTTGCCCCGGCAGGGTAGCCAGATGCCATTCCCATAGCCCAGACAAAACCGCCAACTCCTGGTACCTTAAAGAGTGGTCTCATAAGGGGCTCTAACAATACACCAATAAATTTAACTACGCCAAAACCAATCAGCATTTCAGATACAATAAAAAACGGTAAAAGGGATGGGAAGACAATTTCCCACCACATTTTAAGTCCGCGAATGGAGGCTTCAAAGGACTCCTGGGGATAGGAAATTAGCGATACAGCTAGGATGATGACGGATACGGATAAAAAAATTGTTTTAATTTTAGAACGTAACAACGAAGACCCTCCTTCCCGTGGAATACCCAGAATTTAACGTAGTTTCAAATTGTTTTTATAATAATTGTGTAATCAAGAATATGAATGGTAAAATAATGAATATCCATAAATAAACATTCCAATGTCTTGTCCTCATATAAAACAAATATACTCATTGAACCGTAATTTAGACCATCAAGATTGAACGAGTTTTATCTTTAGCATAGATGGTTTTCTATCACATTGTGAAGGAACGGGTCTTGCTTTTGGTAAAGGAGTGAGTGATATGGAACATCCTAAAATTGGATTGGCGCTTGGTTCAGGAGGGGCACGAGGATTTGCTCATTTAGGTGTTATAAAAGTATTGAAGGACGAAGGAATCCCCATTCATTTAATTGCTGGGAGCAGTATGGGATCTCTTGTGGGTAGCTTTTATGCAGCGGGTATCGAAATCGACCGTTTATATAAACTTTCAACAGCTTTTAAAAGAAAATACTTTTTGGATTTTACTGTTCCGAAGATGGGATTCATTTCTGGGAAAAGGGTCAAGGAGTTCATTAAGGTGTTCACCCATGGCAAGAATATTGAAGAGCTAGATATTCCATTGGGGATAGTGACCACTGATTTATTATCAGGTGAAAAAGTTGTTTTTAAACAAGGTCCGGTTGCTGATGCAGTGAGAGCTAGCATTTCAATTCCAGGCATTTTTGTACCAGAGAAATATAACGGAAGAATCCTGGTGGATGGTGGGGTATCAGATCGTGTTCCTGTATCCGTTGCAAAGGAAATGGGCGCAGATATTGTCATTGCGGTAGATGTTTCTAGAGTAAAGCGGAATGCTGAAATTACCTCAATCTTTGATGTCATTATGCAAAGCATCGATATTATGCAGACCGAAATTCTCATCAATCGCGAAATCGCCTCGGATATTATGATTCGGCCGCCTGTTGAACTTTATAGTTCGCGTGCCTTTACCAATATCGAAGAAATTATCACCCTTGGTGAAGAGGAAACGAAAAAACAGCTAGAACAAATTAAAAGTGTAATAGCGAGTTGGAAGGGGTAACAGTATTAATGCGCAGAAAAATATATATTGGTGCTTCCATCTTCATTGCTGTACTAATGGTTGCTGGAGTTTTTTTATCATTGCCATATTATGTTTCAAAGCCTGGAATGGCTAAGGAATTAGAACCAATCGTTCAAGTTGAAAATGGTTACGAAGCTGAAGGTAGCTTTATGCTAACCACAATTAGAATGGGAAGAGCAAATATATATTCTTATCTACAGGCTAAACTCTTTGATTATGAAGAAATCTATCCGTTAGATGCGATTTTACACGAAACGGAAACACAGGAAGAGTATAATGCCAGACAGCTTCATATGATGTCAGGATCAAAGCAGAATGCAATTGGGGTCGCCTACAATAGAGCAGGATTTTCGATAGAATATAAATATAATGGAGTGTATGTTGTTCAGGTTATTCCTGAAATGCCTGCTGATGGTAAACTGCTCCCAGGAGATCGTGTAATTAAAGTGGATGACCAGCAATTTTCTTCCTCGGAGGAATTCATTAAGTATGTGGGGGGGAAAAAGGCGAACGAAGAAGTAATCTTAACGATAAAGCGAAAGAATAAAACAAAAAAGGTGAAAATTATTGTTCAGCCTTTTAAAGACGATTCCAATAAGGTAGGTATTGGAATTACTTTGGTGGATGATAAAGAAATCATTACAAACCCAAAGGTAACTGTGAATACCGATGAAATTGGTGGTCCCTCTGCCGGTTTAATGTTCACATTGGAAATCTATAATCAGCTAATGGAAGAAGACTTTACAAGAGGCTACAGGATAGCTGGAACGGGTACAATTGATTCTAAAGGTAACGTGGGGCCAATTGGAGGAATTGACCAAAAGGTGGTTGCAGCGGATAAAGCAGGAGCGGAGATATTCTTCGCTCCAAATGAGAAGGGCAAAAGTGGCTCCAATTATCGAGTTGCAGTAAAAACAGCCCGTGATATTGACACAAAAATGAAAATAGTCCCCGTTGATGTTTTTGATGATGCTGTGAATTATTTGCAAAAGTTACCTAAAAAAGAAAGATGATGCTCCATAAGCATCATCTTTCTTTCGTTACAATTATTGGCGGCTGTCTATATTCTTGGTGTATTAATTCGTTTGCAAGTAAATTCCCTACACCCAATGAATATACTTGGCTGGCCTTGATATCGAGCAAAATTTCTTTTTGTTTATAGGCTGATAATTTAGAAATAAGCGGCAGGCTAATATGAGATTTGCTCTTTTTTAAATATTCTTTACCGTCTGCAGTCATTCCCAGCAGCCTTAAATAGCTAGCCTTTTCATTGGTCGTTGCCATATCTTCTTTTTTTGTATTGGTTAAGATATGGACACACATTCTTTGTAACCTCGTCCATGTATATCGTTTCGTTTTAAGTTTTCCCATAAATTCCTTAAAACTGGAGGATTCGAGGGCAACCGCCAATAATCTATTTTCAAGTCCTTCTTCTACTTCATATATTTCTC
Organism: Neobacillus sp. FSL H8-0543; assembly: GCF_038592905.1. GTDB lineage: Bacteria > Bacillota > Bacilli > Bacillales > Cytobacillaceae > Neobacillus. The sequence continues at coordinate 4,077,536 of NZ_CP151943.1, forward strand.
TAAGTTCCTCAGGACTGCTTTGGAGTATTCGAAATTTTAACAGGTGCCAATAATTTTCCCATTCATGAAAGGTCCCAAAACGGTCATGGTATTCTATTAGTAATTGACTTGTTTCAACTGGTACATATTGATTAATTGATGATTTGTTCATATTAGCTGAAAAAAGTGCTTTTCTGATACTTGTTGCACTAGCAATGGTTTCAGTAGCGAAGTGCTCATCATGATAGTCTGCATTTTTCCTTCTTATTGTTAGTGGTTTAATTAAACTTTTTTGTTGTTTAAGGGCTTTAATGTATTGATAACCAAGGATATTATTTGGTTTTGCTAAATCTACGAGGTGATTGGTGCTTGACATTGCCTGAAAAGACAGCGATAATGCTTTAGGATAACTTACTCCTGTTTGGATAAACCTTTTAATATTTTCATCATATATGTCCTGATTCACTGCTAGAAAGTCGATTGTTTCTAAAAAGGATGAAATATTACCGCTTTCGCTTCCAAAGCAAAGTGCCTGACAACCGATTGCATCCAATATCGATATAGCGCCATTTGCAAAGGTTTCAGCTTTTTGAGAAGCGAATTGATAGGGCAGTTCAATCACAATATCTACGCCGCCCAATAAAGCCATCTTGGTTCGGTACCATTTAGAAACAAGAGCGGGTTCGCCCCTTTGCAGAAAGTTACCACTCATAACTGCTATGACAATATCTGCTTGTGCTACTTCCTTAGCTGCTTGTAAGTGATAGCTATGTCCATTATGAAATGGGTTGTACTCAACGATGATTCCAACTGCTTTCATTTGTATATATCTCTCCTTAATATCTTAGTTAAACAGGATTTTTTTATCTAAGTAATGATAGTATAGCAAAAATTACAACTTAAGGATAAAACTGTATAGAATTATGCGGTAGGACTGTAATTGATTGGAACTGGGTAAACTATTATGAGGACATGCTTTTGGTGAAATATAGTATAAAGACTATCCGCTTTGGGTGTAAAGAAAAAACATTGACAAAAAATAAATCGAAGGCTATAATTACCTTTGTTGCCTTGGGGTGATTCAATTGAAATGGACATTAAGTCAATTACAAAAATATCGAAACAAGGATTTTCAGATTGATGAAATAATTCGGGTTGATGAGATTAAAGAAATTGATCAAACGATTCGTGAAGTCTCGCCGATGCATATAACGGGTCGGGGGGATATTGATTCAACGAAAGTGACATTCCATTTTAAAATAGAAGGTCATTTAGTCCTTCCTTGTTCTCGTACTTTAGTGGATGTTAAACTTCCAATTAATGTCGAAACAACTGAAACTTTCCTCTTACAAGGTTCAGAATATGTAACTGAAGAGGAAGTATATCAAGTAAAAGGGGATATTGTTGATCTAATGCCAGTCATTAGAGAAATTCTTTTACTTGAAGTTCCACTGCAAGTTTTCTGTGAGGATGTTAATCATGAAGATGCTGCTCCACAATCTGGTAAGGATTGGGAAGTTATTCATGAGGAAGGTCAATCCAAAAAGATTGATCCAAGACTAGCAGGACTTGCAAAGTTTTTTGACGAAAAAAATTCTTCTTCCGAATCATAATCAGCAAAACAAGAAGCAAGATGAGGACCAGCGTTCCTGGTCTTCATTACTTTCTTAATACTCTTTAAGGAGGTGGGAAGAATGGCTGTACCTGCTAGAAGGACTTCTAAAACGGCAAAAAGAAAGCGTCGTACTCATTTCAAATTAAATGTACCTGGTATGGTAAGTTGCCCAAACTGTGGTGAAATGAAACTTACTCACCGCGTATGTAAGGCTTGCGGAACATACAAAGGAAAAGACGTTGTTAACGACTAATTTCCATTAGGATAGAAAGCACAAGGGTTTTTAAACCCTTGTGCTTTTGTCGTTTTTATAGGATTATCAAGAATATACATAATAATTACTTAATTTTAAGTGGAAGGGTGATCGGGGTGTCTTATACCATTGAAAGACAGGAAAAGGGCTATTTATTATTTACAATCACAAGAAATGAAAAAAGAAATGCTATTAATTATGACGTCATGGCCGGGTTAATCCATGCCATTGATCGAGCAAAGGAGCCCGATATTAAAGCACTAGTGATTACAGGTGTAGGGGACAGGGCTTTTTGTTCTGGAGGAGACTTATCGGTTTTTCATGCACTAAGGACAAAAGAAGAAGCATATACAATGCTTTCAAAGATGGCAGGGATTCTTTATTCCTTACTAACATTGCCAAAGCCAACAATTGCCCTTATTAATGGTACCGTTATTGGCGGCGGCTGTGAATTAATAGCTGCCTGTGATTTTAGATTAGCAAGAGAAGGAATAAAAGCGGGATTTGTTCAGGGAAAACAGGCAATTACAACAGGATGGGGTGGCGGAACAATCGTAACGGAAAAACTGCCTTCCATACATAGTATGAAGTTATTAATGGAGGCGGAAATACAGACAGCTGAATTCTTAAAAGAAATAGGATATATTGATAAACTTTACAAAGAGGATTCTCTTATAGCATGTGAAAGATTTCTTGAAAAATTATTATCAGTCGATTTGAGTGTTTTGGAATCCTATAAAATGATGTTGATCAGGAAGTGGGAGGAAGGAAACCTCCGTGAAAGAATAGAGAAGGAAGTAAGGAACTGTTCTGTCCTATGGGAAAGTGAAGCGCACCATGAACATGTCCAGAAATTTAATGATAAAAAAATACAGAATTAAGTATAAAAGACAAACTGTTAGCCTTCTATCTTTTCTAGTAGATGCATATGTATGAATAAAAACACTAGGAGGGATAGTGAATGTCACCAACTCGCCAAGATGCATGGTCCCAGGACGAAGATTTATTACTCGCAGAAGTTGTGTTAAGACATATTCGAGAAGGCGGAACGCAGCTGCAGGCATTTGAGGAAGTAGGAAAACAGCTATCGAGAACATCTGCGGCATGTGGATTTCGATGGAATTCATTTGTGAGGAAACAATATAAATCAGGGATAGAACTGGCAAAGAAGCAACGAAAAGAATTAAAAAAGCAAAGCCAAAATACAGACGTTGATCGTACAGAGAAATATCCAGTAGAGGAAACGGTGACACTTTCATCTCATGGTGATTCAATCTCCTACCAGACTGTTATTCAGTTCTTGGAAGGCCTCCATAAAAAAGCGGAAACTTCTTTAGGTTTGGAAACGGCTCTGGAAAGGTCCAATGAAAAAATTCAAATCTTAGAAAAGAAAACCTATTCTCTTTCAGCAGAGAATGAACGATTAATCAAAAATTTAAAGGCGATTGAAGAAGACTATCGTTCCTTAATTGAAATTATGGAAAGAGCGAGGAAGATGGTTGTTTTGCAAGAAACAGACCGTCAGCAAAAAGTGAAATTCCAAATGGATAAAAACGGGAATCTTGAAAGAGTTGAAAAATAGGAAAAAGCGGACGATTGTCCGCTTTTTTTAATGGTGCTGGGCCTCTACGCCTTTTGGGTACCAGACAAGCGGATTCTCTCCGCGGTCACGCTCCATTTCATAATCAACTGGAGTAAACTCCATTTTTTCCCAAAATGTACTAGACTTTACCCTCGGATTTGTCTTTATTGGAATACCGAAGCTTTTCGCAAAATCCACAAGCGTTCGACCATAACCTTTTCCTTGATACTCAGGCAAAACCTCAAGTTTCCATAATTCTAAATAACTTTGTGGAGGATAGAAATAACGGTCAAATTTAGCTTCTATTTGATAGAGGCTCATCCTTGCTACTAATTTGTCCCCGAAATAAATCCCATAAAAAGGCGATTCACTATCATTATCTACCATATTTGCCTCTAGATCCTCAAGCATCGACAACTCTTGAATACCATATTCTTTAAACTTTTTAAATTCTTCTAGTGTTTTAAAATTCACCTTTAATTTCTCAACTTTCAATCTCATATGGCAGCCTCCTAAAATGATTTCCATCATTAGTCTGTATATATTCATTTAACATTGAATAATATGGAGAGGAACTAATATTGGATTATTCTAAATGAATTAATTTCATTATATAACAAAGATACAAAAAATTCTTTAAATAATAAACTTTAAGATAACGTTTTCATCATTTGCAGGAAATTCAGCAAATCATATAGAATCCTTTAAATGGAGCCATAAAGGGAAATGAAAGGGGAAATATTGTGCATAGAATTCTATTTGCCAACAGGGGAGAAATTAGTGGACCTATTGATTGTACTAGAATAGCAGAGTGGGGTGAATAATGTGGCAGAAGTAAACACCGTAAATGATCAGTTAAAAGAAAAAAGGAAAACAATCGAAGCGGGTGGACTCCCGAAATATCATGAAAAGCTTAAAGAACAAAATAAACTTTTTTGTAGGGATCGCCTAAATTTATTGTTTGATGACGGTATATATGAGGAAGACGGGAAATTTGCAAATGTTCTTGCTGGGGATTTGCCTGCCGATGGCGTTGTTACTGCAATTGGTAAGATCAATGGGCAAACAGTTTGTGTAATGGCAAATGACTCAACAATTAAAGCGGGCTCATGGGGAGCAAGGACGGTAGAAAAAATTATTCGTATACAAGAGGTAGCAGAAAAACTGAAAGTACCCCTTTTCTACCTTGTTGATTCTGCGGGCGCTAGAATTACAGATCAATTAGAAATGTTTCCAAACCGCCGTGGGGCAGGAAAGATTTTTTATAACCAGGTGAAACTATCAGGAATGATTCCGCAGGTATGTATTCTCTTTGGACCATCAGCTGCTGGCGGCGCCTATATTCCAGCTTTTTGTGATGTGGTTATCATGGTTGATCAAAATGCCTCTATGTATCTAGGTTCACCGCGAATGGCCGAAAAGGTAATCGGTGAAAAAGTGACACTTGAAGAAATGGGCGGAGCCAGGATGCATTGTACTGTTAGCGGATGCGGTGATGTGCTTACCTATAGTGAAGAAGAAGCGATTGAATCAGCAAAAAAATATATCAGTTATTTTCCCGCAAGTTTCAAGGAAAAATCAAAGCTTGTTGAGGGGAAAGCACCAACGACAGGGCGTGAATTAGAAAAAATTATCCCTGTAAATCAAAATGCTCCATTTGATATGTATGAAGCAATTAATAGAATAATTGACGAAAACAGCTTTTATGAAATTAAAAAGCTATTTGCTCCAGAATTAATTACTGGATTTGCTAGGATCGAAGGCAGAGCTATCGGTATTATCGCTAACCAGCCAAAGGTAAAGGGTGGTGTATTATTCGTAGATTCTGCGGATAAAGCAGCTAAATTTATACAGCTATGTGATGCGTTTCATGTGCCGCTATTGTTCCTTGCTGATGTTCCTGGGTTTATGATTGGGACGAAGGTGGAACGAGCAGGAATTATCCGCCATGGTGCCAAGCTGATTGCCGCGATGAGTTCTGCTACGGTACCGAAAATATCAGTTATTGTTAGGAAAGCATACGGTGCCGGCCTTTACGCGATGGCTGGACCAGCATTTGAACCAGATTGCTGTATTGCCTTACCAAGTGCCCAAATTGCAGTTATGGGACCAGAAGCGGCTGTGAACGCGGTTTATTCCAATAAAATCAATGAGATTGCAGATCCAAAAGAGCGAGTGGCCTTTGTGCAAGCGAAACAACAGGAGTATAAAGAGCATATTGATATTTATCGCTTAGCATCAGACTTAATTGTTGATGATATTGTTGCACCTTCAGAACTAAGAAATGTGTTAATTCAGCGATTTGCTTATTACGAAACCAAAGAAATAACCTTCAGTACCCGCAAACACCCGGTTTATCCCGTTTGAGTAAAAAGTCCCGTTTCGATAGAAATCGAAATGGGACTTTTTTGGCTCTGTAAAAAGGCCATTGGTGATTTTATAACAATGTTGATTGGAGCGGAAAGCGAAGTGCCTGGAGCTCCAATCAACAGACATTTTAACAAAGCCATTCTTTTTACCAACAAACTAACAAACTAGCAGATTCTTCTGCTAAAATATGATTAAAAGCAGAAGTAAAATGAGGGGTTATCATGAAAATTGGCATTATAGGTGCTGGTTCCATTGGATTATTATTTGCATCAAACTTAAGTAGTGTGTTTAGCGTGACACTTTATACTAGAACAAGTGAACAGGCAAAAGAAATTAATGATCATGGTCTTCATCTCCTAAAAGGAACAGAGCAGATGAAAGCTGATATTTTAGCACGGCCTTTCAATGACTGGAGTGGGACAGAAGACTTAACCATCGTAGCGGTCAAACAATATCAACTAGATTCTTTGCTAAGGAAACTAAATGAGGCAGATAGTCAGCAGGACCTATTATTTTTACAAAATGGAATGGGACATTTAAAACAGTTGGATACGCTCCAATCTAAAAATATCTTTGTGGGTTCTGTTGAACATGGTGCCCATAAGGTTAATGCTTTTACCGTCCGTCATAATGGTGAAGGAAGAATTAATGTGGCTGTTTTTAGAGGCGAGGCAGCTAAACTAAGTGATCTCGCAAAAAAAGCTCCCATCGATTTTCCATTTACATTAAAGGATGATTACTATGAGATTCTCGTAAATAAGCTGATCGTCAATGCGGTGATTAATCCATTATCTGCACTGCTTAATGTAAAGAACGGTGAATTAGTAGATAATCCTTTCTATTTTGCTGCTCTAAGTAATCTATTTTCTGAGATCGCGTTCATTTTAGATGTAAAAAATCCTGATAAACTGCTCAAACAAATTATTAATATATGTAAAAAAACAGCAGATAATCATTCCTCTATGCTAAAAGATGTAGAGGCAAGGAGAAAGACCGAGGTGGATGCGATTTTGGGATTCCTAATAGCGAAAGCTAAAGAACAAGGAAAAAAAGCTCCATTAGTTGAAAGCTATTATTTTTTTATAAAAGGGAAAGAAAAAAATTGGAGGGATAGTGAATGAATTCGATACTATCATCTATCATTACTATTTTCTTTACTCTGCCTTTCCTGGGACTCATAATCATTTATTTTTTGTATAAAATGATAACAAATGACTCTCGCAAATCATTTCATAAAGCCTTAGATTACTCAACTGTTTTATTTATTATAGCTGTTCACTTCTTACTTATTACTATAATCGGCAAATCGTTTTTCTGGTTAATTTTATTATTAATGATTTTGATTGCAATGGTTTTCGTTGTTGTTCACTGGAAGGTCAAAGGTGAAATTATCTTATTTAAGGTGTTTAAAGGCTTTTGGAGATGTAATTTTCTATTCTTTTTTTTAGCATATATTTCCCTAACCGTTTATGGTTTGTTGCACCGTGCAATAACGTTTTCATTTTTTTAAGCAAAGATTTTTTTAATTATGGCTGTTAATGCTATACTCTTAAAAGAATAATATGGTTAAGCAGAAAGGAAGTACATAAATGGAGATGTTAAATCTCTCTTTACCAGCAACAAATCGGTTTGCATCAAGTTATCTGAAACAATCCGCGGAAATTCTTCCGTTTTTTCACTATCGGTTTAATGATTTAACCGAAGATCAGAAAAGGGTGGATGAATTAGGTAATCGGCAGTTTCCGCGTAAAGAGGCAGCAGAACACATAGAGACTTATATGGAACGTTTTCCGTCATCAGAAGCAGTGAAAAACTCACTTGCAAAACTAAAACAAGAGAATAGTGTGGTTGTAATCGGCGGGCAACAGGCCGGAATTCTTACTGGTCCTCTTTATTCCATACATAAGATTGTTTCCATTATTAAATTAGCAGAACAGAAAGAAAGACAACTCGGTATACCTGTTATCCCTGTTTTTTGGATTGCGGGGGAAGACCATGATTTTCATGAGGTAAACCATGTATTTATACCTACTGGGTTAAAGGTGGATAAATGGACCTACCCAGAAAGGGTTCTGGAAAAGAAAATGGTTTCGGATATAGTCCTATCTAAAGATATCTGCCGAACTTGGGTGAAGGATTTAATAGAGAATTTCGGTGAGACAGCACATACAACAGAGCTATTAGCTTTTTCGGAAGAACAATTATTGAATTCAACTACCTATGTTGATTTTTTTGCCAACATTGTTATGGAACTATTTAAAGACTATGGGTTATTAATTGTCGATTCAGGAAACAGCAAATTCCGATTGCTGCAAAATGAGTATTTTACTAAACAAATCGAGCATCACGCTGCAATCACCCATCATTTACTTGAACAGCAAAGTATGATCAGTAAAAAAGGCTTTCCAATCACCATTGAATCAAATGAGCATGCGGCTAACTTATTTTATTATAATAAAAGGTCAAATGAACGAGTGCTGCTTGAGTATGATGATTTAAATAATCGATTTATAGGAAAAAACGGCGGTGTTTCCTTTACAAAGGAAGAATTAGTGGCAATTGCGACCGAAGATCCAGCTAAACTAAGCAATAATGTGGTAACAAGGCCATTAATGCAAGAGTGGTTATTCCCGACAGTCGCCTTTATTGCAGGACCAGGTGAAATTTCCTATTGGGCTGAATTAAAGCAAGTTTTTGAACATTTTGAGTTGAAAATGCCGCCTATAGTACCAAGACTAAATATAACATTCCTCGACCGCGCGGTGGAAAGGGATATTAATGAGTTACATTTGGACCTGACAACTGTTTTGAGTAAGGGAACAACTGTTGATAAGGAACTATTTCTAGAATCAATTAAGGATCGGGAAGTAACTGACCTATTTACAGTGGCCAAAGACCAGTTATTAAAACAGTACCAGCAAATTGAAGCAAAGACGATTGAGCTAAATCAAAGTCTGCTCCCGTTATTAAAGAAAAACGAGAGTTATCTGCTGAAGCAAATTGGATTTATGGAATCCAAGCTAGAAGAAACCGTTAAATTAAAGCACGATGTGGTATTAAATAAGTATGCCCGTATTGATTATTCATTACGTCCGGACGGTTTTCCTCAAGAACGAGTGTGGAATCTCTATTATTATTTAAATCTGTATGGTTTTAGCCTTATTAAAGGACTAATGGAACTTAGCTATGATTTTGACGGCCGCCATAAAGTAATAAAAATATAAAGAAACTTCATTTTTTAAGTGAAGTTTCTTTTTTTTGGCTGAAAACATCTGGATAAAAAAGGATTTTATTAAAATGGGTAGAATATTAAAAAATAGGTGGAGGAAAGTGGGGGATTGTGGTACATTTTAAATAGAAAGTGGGGGTACCGGGTATGTTAATGGGTGAATACCATCATAGCATTGATATGAAAGGCCGGATGATTGTGCCTTCGAAATTCCGCGATGAACTTGGAGACATGTTTATTATTACGCGCGGTTTGGATCAATGTTTGTTCGGTTACCCATTATCCGAGTGGGAGCTAATAGAAGAAAAGCTAAAAGCCTTACCGCTTACCAAGAAAGATGCCCGGGCATTTACTAGATTCTTCTTCTCCGGAGCGACAGAGAGCGAACTGGATAAGCAAGGCAGAATTAATATCCCAGCACCACTGCTTCAGTATGCAAAATTAGAAAAAGAATGTGTGATTTTGGGTGTTTCCAATCGAATCGAGATATGGAGCAAACAGATTTGGGAAGAGTATTTTTCAGAGTCTGAAGAATCTTTTGCTGAAATCGCAGAAAATATGATTGGGTTTGATATATAATGGATAAATTATGTTTGTATAATAATACTATTGTATATCGTGCGATTGGAAAAGGTGATTAATAATGTTTGAACATACTACTGTATTACTAGAAGAAGCCGTCGATGGATTAAAGATAAAACCTGACGGTATTTATGTTGATTGTACCTTAGGTGGGGCTGGACACAGTTCCCTCATACTTTCAAAGCTTGGGGAAAATGGAAAATTGTATGCCTTTGATCAGGACGAAGTAGCTATTGCAAATGCTAGAGAAAAATTGTCCATTTATGGTGAACGACTAAAAATAATAAAGAGTAATTTTTTATATCTTAGAGATGAACTTGAAAATATAGGGATTGATCAAGTAGATGGGATTCTTTATGACCTTGGTGTTTCATCCCCACAATTAGACACTCCAGAAAGGGGATTTAGTTATCATCATGACGCTCCGCTTGACATGCGTATGGATAACGAAGCTCAACTTTCAGCCTATGATGTAATTAATCATTGGTCCTACGAGGATTTAGTTCGGACCTTTTTTCGCTATGGCGAGGAGAAATTCTCTAAACAAATAGCGAGGAAGATTGAAGCAGCAAGAGAATTAAAGCCAATTGAAACAACCTTCGAATTGGTAGAGCTGATTAAAGAAGGCATCCCGGCTCCTGCGAGAAGAAAAGGCGGACATCCCGCTAAGAGAATATTTCAGGCAATAAGAATTGCTGTTAATGATGAATTAGCAGTGTTTGAAAAATCCCTGCAGCAGGCAATCGAACTAATTAAACCAGGTGGAAGAATAAGTGTCATCACTTTCCACTCATTAGAGGATCGGATTTGTAAAGTAACTTTCAAAAAGGCAAGTGACCTGCCTGACTTACCACCAGGTTTACCGATTATTCCAGATGAATATCAGCCAATTTTGAAGTTAGTCACTCGTAAACCAATTCTTCCATCTGAAGAAGAATTAGAACATAATAATCGTGCGCGCTCTGCGAAGCTCAGGATTGCAGAAAAAAACGATAAAAAATAATCTAATAATATAATCTTGGAGGGGAAAGAATGAGTAATCTTGCCAGGGAATTCCAGCAACAGCAGCAAGCAGAAAGAACTATTCAAGAACGGAGTATTGTAAAAACCAAAAAGCAATGGCTTACCCCTGGGGAGAAGATCATCGGTTTGGTATTTACTGGATTTATTTGCTTTGGTGCCGTACAGCTTATCTCGAATCAAGCAGAAATTTATCAGGTAAATAAAGATATTCAGGTAGTACAAGCATCGATTAATGAACAGGTAAGAGTAAACAGCGATTTAGAGGTGCAAGTAAGTGAGCTTAGTAAGTACGAACGGATTTTGGAAAAGGCGAAGCAAATGGGACTTGTATTAAACGAAAATAACGTCAAGGTTGTGCATGAGAAATGAACAAAAAACAGCCATATATGAATTTCGGAGCAGCTGGATTATTTTTATTCTTCAGCCTGCTCTTTTTTATATTAATCTTTCGGTATTTTTCCATTCAATTCACTGGTGAGGTCGGAGCACAGCCGCTTGCCGCAAAAGCTGAGCAGAAATATAACAGAGAAGGAATCCTTGAGGCAACAAGAGGAATAATTTTTGATCGAAATGCTAAGGTAATCGCAGAGGATGCGACAGCCTATTCCCTAATAGCGATTTTAGATAAAAAAATGACAACAAATCCAAAAAAACCTAGACATGTAAAAGATGCAAAAAAAACTGCTGCGGAATTGGCAAAATTTATTGAGATGGAAGAGTCGGAGATTTATAGTATTTTAACAAAAGATCAGTTCCAAGTTGAATTTGGGAAAGCTGGAAGAGATATTACTCATGAAATGAAGCAGGAAATCGAAGCTTTAAAGCTTCCGGGAATTACCTTTATTAGTGACTCTAAAAGGTTTTATCCTAATGGAATATTTGCTTCTCACTTAGTAGGTTATGCTGACAGAGTTGATGAAAAAACTACGGTTAAAAGCTATGTGGGAAAAATGGGAATTGAACAAGAATTAAATGAAAAATTAACAGGGAAAAATGGAAAAATTAATTATGATAGTGATTTATGGGGTTATTTGCTGGCTGATGGAGAGGAGAAAATTATCCCTGCACAAAATGGGAATGATGTCTATTTAACTCTCGATTCAAAAATTCAAACTTTCCTTGAAGATGCTATGAATAAGGTGGATTTAGATTATAAACCAAAGAAAATCATTGCTATTGTAGCTGATCCGAAAACAGGCGGAATTTTAGCAATGGGTCAAAGACCCTCTTTTCATCCAAAAACAAAGGTGGGAATCGAAGAAAGCTGGCATAATGAAGCGATCGAGACATCTTTTGAACCAGGTTCTACGATGAAAGTATTTACACTTGCTGCTGCAATTGAGGAAAATGCTTTTAATGCGAACGACATATACCAATCTGGTTCATATAAAGTTACGGCCAAGGACAAGGCCATTCATGATCATAATATTAGAGGATGGGGACCAATTACCTACCTTGAGGGTGTTCAGCGTTCGTCGAATGTTGCTTTTGCTAAGATTGCCAATGAGAAATTAGGATTTGAAAAGTTTCGCGAATATTTGACTGCCTTTGGATTGGACCGCCCCACTGGTATTGATCTTCCAAATGAAACGACTAGTAAAATTCAATATACTTACCCAATTGAAAAAATCACCACTGCATTTGGGCAAGGAACTGCGATTACTCCTATCCAACAAGTCCAGGCTGCAACAGCCATTGCAAATGGCGGCAAAATGATGAAACCTCATGTGGTAAGTAAAATTGTTAATCACGACACAAAAGAAGTTATACATGAAACAACACCAGAAGTTGTAAATACACCCATTTCGGAAAAGACAGCAAAAGAAGTTCTTGATATACTCGAAACGGTTGTCAGCAATGAAGAAACCGGTACTGCCACACGCTATCAAATTGATGGGTATAGCGTCGCTGGAAAAACCGGAACGGCTAATATTCCAGGACCCAAGGGTTACTTAACAGGACCAAATAATTATATCTTTTCTTTCTTAGGCATAGCGCCAAAGGATGACCCAAAATTAATTGTCTATATTGCGGTTCAACAGCCGAACGTCGATTACTATGGTGATGGAGCCATTCCTGTAGCAGAAATTTTTAATCCCGTGATGAAAAACAGTTTACAGTATTTAAACATCCAACCATCAGAGCAAGAGCAGGCATCGAAAACGAAGTTAGCAAATTTTATCGGTCAAACGGTTGAAGAAACAAAAAACACCTTAACTAATTTGGGATTGGAAACGGTTGTTCTTGGGGATGGCTTAAAAGTGTCAGACCATCTGCCTAAGGAGGGGGCAATGATCCTTGAAGGCGAAAAGGTTATTATCCAAACAGAAGGGGACATGAAAATTCCTGAAATGTATGGCTGGTCCCTTAGGGATGTGATGAAGGTTGCCAATCTTACAGATTTAAAACTAAATTCAACCGGGAGCGGTTATGTGATGAAACAAAATATTAAAGCTGGTTCCTTAATAAAGAAGGGCGATTTCTTAATCATTGATTTAAAAAGTCCTGAGGAAAAATTAAGAATCGAGAACGAGGATAAGGATACGAAAGAATCAGAAAACAGTCTTGAAGGAATGGTCTGGGATTAGGAAGAATAGCTTTAACAGGTGGGACGAAGACGTTCTATTCGCCGTAGTACAAGCATATATTTGAACGACTAGATAAAGGAGGCTCGTTCATTATATGCGTGTTTCAAATGTAACTGTCCGTAAACGGTTAACTATTGCAATGTTCATTGGACTACTTATATTTTTAATTATTGATGTTCGGCTGGGATATGTACAGTTCATTCTGGGGGATAAACTGACCGGTCAAGCAAAGGGTTCATGGAGCAGGAATATTCCTTTTGAACCTGAACGCGGCGAGATAGTCGATCGGAATGGCGTGGCGTTAGCTACAAATGTTAGTGCTCCAACGGTGTATGTTGTACCCAGACAAGTCAAAGACCCTGCAACTATCGCAGAAAAGCTTGCATCTGTGTTAAATATACCCAAAGAAAATGCTTACCGGCAGATTACGCAAGGCGAATCTATCGTCAGAATAAAAGAAGGTAGAAAAATTTCACATGAAAAAGCTAAAGAAATTAGAGCCTTAAGCCTTGAAGGGGTATATATTGGAGAAGACTCGAAAAGACATTATCCTTTCGGAAGCTACCTTTCACATGTTCTTGGATTTGCTGGCGTAGACAACCAGGGCTTAATGGGTTTAGAACTTTATTATGATAAAGAGCTTAGTGGTGAAAGAGGCTCAGTAAAGTTTTATGCAAATGCCAAAGGTGAAAGAATGAATGATATGGCAGATGATTATGAACATCCCGTAAATGGTCTTGATTTGAAGCTTACCGTTGATACAAAAATTCAAACCGTAATTGAAAGAGAGTTAGATATTGCCGAGGCCGCTTATAATCCAGACGGAATTATTGCGATTGCAATGGATCCGAATAATGGGAAAATATTAGGAATGTCCAGCCGTCCTACCTTTGACCCAGCAAACTTTAGAAATGTCTCACAAGAGGTGTACAATCGGAATTTACCTGTTTGGTCAAGCTATGAGCCGGGATCGACCTTTAAGATCATAACGCTTGCTGCAGCACTGGAAGAAGGTAAAGTAGACCTGGAGAATGAGCATTTTCATGATCACGGTTCGGTTGAGGTTGCAGGCGCAAGGCTGAAATGCTGGAAAAGAGGTGGGCATGGAAGTCAAACCTTCCTCGAGGTTGTTGAAAATTCCTGTAACCCTGGATTTGTCGAATTGGGACAAAGATTAGGCAAAGACACTTTATTTAAATATATAAAAGATTTTGGATTTGGGCAGAAAACAGGAATTGATTTAGCGGGCGAAGGCACAGGTATTTTGTTTAACTTAAACCGGGTGGGTCCGGTTGAATTAGCAACAACTGCTTTTGGCCAGGGAGTTTCAGTTACACCCATCCAACAAGTTGCGGCCGTTTCAGCTGCGATTAACGGCGGGATACTATACAAGCCATATATTGCAGAAGAGTTGATTGACCCTGTTACCAAAGAAGTGGTCATGAGGAATACTCCAGTTGAAAAACGGCGAGTTATTTCTGAAGAAACGTCCAAAGAAATTCGCCATGCGCTGGAAAGTGTTGTCGCCAAAGGTTCAGGCGGTAAGGCCTTCGTTGATTCCTATCGTATTGGTGGGAAAACGGGGACAGCACAAAAAGCTCAAAACGGAAGATATTTAGAAAATAACCATATTGTTTCATTTATGGGCTTTGCACCTGCAGATGATCCTCAAATTGTTGTTTATGTTGCAGTCGATAATCCAAAAGGGGGACTTATCTTCGGTAGTACCGTATCAGCACCAATCGTAGGGAATATTCTCGAGGATAGTTTGCGCTCAATGGGAGTGAAGCCAAGGAAAGGTCAGATTGAAAAAGAATTAACATGGCCGGATGTTCCGTTAATTACTCTGCCTGACTTTGTTGGGATGACAAAAAATGAAATTCGAGAACAAATGGTTAATCTTCAGATTGATGCCAGCGGAAAGGGAGATGTTGTTCTAAGGCAATCACCTGAACCTGGAACAAAAGTAAAAGAAGGCTCGAAAATTAGACTTTATTTCGGTGAAGATGAATAAACATTAGTATACTATGTGGTTGAAGGGCGGTCGGAATGTTTTTCCGCCGTCCGTTTTTTGGCGATTATATTAACCCCGCCAATTTGTAAATGGCATTATTACATCGTTTCATGTAAAATAAAGTGAAACTTTCAGCAGAGGACTTTTGCGGTCAATTTTTGTTTTTTGTAAAAGTCATGAAAGGATTTGAGAACATGAAGCTGCAGAAGCTAATTGAACATTTACATCTCCTATCTCCTTTTATAGGAGAAAATCCTGAAATTACTTCGGTTGAAAATGATAACCGAAGAGTGCAAAAAGGTAGTTTATTTATTTGTATTAAGGGACATTCAGCAGATGGTCATGATTTTGCAGAATCCGCTGTTCAAAAAGGAGCAGTTGCTATACTGGCAGAGAGATCTATGCCAATTGATGTGCCAGTAATAGTTGTGAAAGATACAACAAGGGCAATGGCTGTAATTGCAAATGCTTTTTATGACCAGCCTTCAAAAAAACTGCACTTAATTGGAATAACAGGGACAAATGGGAAGACGACCATCAGTCATTTAATTGAAAAGATTTTTGCGGATGCTAATAGAAAAACGGGTCTTTTTGGAACGATGTATACAAAAATCGCTGAAAAAATAGTAGAAACGAAAAATACCACACCAGAAAGCCTAGTTCTTCAAAATGGCCTTCATGAAATGGTTGATGCTGGTGTAGAAGTGGCAGTTATGGAGGTATCCTCACATGCGCTTGATATCGGGAGGGTCCACGGATGCGACTATAATGTTGCGGTATTCACTAATCTCTCTCAGGATCATCTTGATTACCATCAAACAATGGCTGAGTATCTTCATGCCAAAAGCTTGTTGTTTGCGCAGCTCGGAAATACATTTAATGAAAAAGAGCCTAAATTTGCGATATTAAATATCGATGATCCTGTCTCTTTAGTCTATGAAAAATCAACTGCAGCACATATAATTACATATGGAATTGACAATCCAGCAGATTTCCTTGCTAAAAATATTCAAATCACCTCAGCAGGGACTAGTTTCGATTTGATGCTAAAAAATGAAAAATACCCAATTAACTTACAACTTGTAGGTAGGTTTAGCGTCTATAATGTCTTAGCTAGCATGGCTGCAGCATACGTATCAAATATTCCAATAAATAGAATTATCGATTCAATTGAGGACAATAAAGGCGTAGCAGGAAGATTCGAACTTGTAAATGCTGGACAGGATTTCATGGTTATTGTTGATTATGCTCATACACCGGATAGTCTTGAAAATGTATTGAAAACCATACAGCAGCTTGCAGCAAATAGGATTTTTGTCATTATTGGCTGCGGTGGAGACCGTGATCGAACGAAACGTCCATTGATGGCGAAGATAGCCTGTCGTTATGCTACTGATCCTATTTTTACTTCGGATAATCCGAGAAGTGAAGATCCCTTAGCTATTTTGAACGAAATGGAAGCGGGTGTACGAGGAGAAAAATATAGTAAGATACTTGACAGAAAAGAAGCGATTGTTACTGCCATTAAACAGGCATCAAAAGGGGATATTGTTTTGATTGCCGGAAAAGGTCACGAAACATACCAAATTATCGGCAATAAGGTTTATGATTTTGATGACCGGGTGGCGGCTAGGGAAGCAATTGAGGAGAGATAAGGATGTACTTAGCTTTTAAAGATGTAGCAGATTTATTTGCTGACAGGAAGGGTGTACAAGAAACGGATCACTTTTACTGCACTGTGTGTGATCAGGCCAATATCAGGCAGCCAAAAGGATTATTCATTGCAATGAATGACGACGCAGGAGAATTAATGGAAGCTATTGCTAATGGGGCAATAGCTGCAGTCTGGGATAATAAAAGAAAGCTGCCGCGTTATACCCCGACTCAATTTCCTGTTTTTTTTACAAATGACACCATGGGAGCCGTTCGGGAGATATTAAAAAAATACATTGAAAAAATAGATGGAGATCAAACTGAAAAAATGAATATGACAAACTTTTTATTAACAAATAATGAACTTTTTACCGATAATCAAGAAACAATAGATAGTAGCGGAATGATAGAAAAACTAACTAATAAAATTGAAACCAATGATACAGAAAGGAGGGGATAAAATGCTGGAGCAAGCTATTTTTTTCACAATTTTAATGGGTTTCCTCATTACAGTATTGCTCTCGCCAATTTTCATTCCCTTCTTAAAAAGGTTGAAATTTGGACAAAGCATTAGGGAAGAAGGTCCTAAATCACACCTAGTCAAAACAGGGACACCGACAATGGGCGGAATAATGATTTTATTTTCAATCATTATAACTACTCTTGTGATGACTGGAAAGTTTTCAGAGCCGACAGTAAAAACGTATTTACTCGTCATTGTTACCTTTGGTTTTGGTCTTTTAGGATTCCTAGACGACTTTATCAAAGTTGTTTTAAAGCGGAATTTAGGATTGACTTCAAAACAAAAGCTATTGGGACAAATAATTATTTCGGTTATTTTTTATTTTATTTATAAGCAAAATGACTTTTCTACAGTAATTAGCCTTCCGTTTAGTGATTTTTCTTTTGACTTAGGCTGGGGATATGTATTTTTTATTATTTTTTGGCTAGTTGGATTTTCGAATGCTGTTAACTTAACGGACGGACTTGATGGATTACTTTCCGGAACAGCTGCTATTGCCTTTGGGGCTTTTGCTGTACTTGCCTGGAATCAATCACAGGTGGAAATTGCTATCTTTTCTGTAGCTGTTGCTGGTGCTGTCTTGGGCTTCTTAGTATTTAATGCACACCCAGCAAAGGTGTTCATGGGTGACACGGGCTCACTTGCACTTGGGGGGGCCATTGCGGCGATTGCCATCTTAACAAAACTTGAGATATTACTTTTAATTATTGGTGGAGTATTTGTGATTGAAACCTTATCGGTCATTCTCCAGGTTTTTTCTTTTAAAACAACAGGCAGGCGTATATTTAGGATGAGTCCATTACATCATCACTATGAATTAGTGGGCTGGTCAGAATGGCGAGTAGTTGTCACCTTTTGGAGTGTAGGATTAATATTAGCGATACTAGGTATCTATATTGAGGTGTGGTTATAATTGAAGCAGATTGAAACGTATCATCATAAAAAAATTTTAGTACTTGGTCTTGCAAAGAGCGGGGTAACTGCTGCAGCGCTCTTACACAAGCTAGGTGCCTTTGTCACAGTTAATGATAAAAAGCCGCTATCGGAAAATCCAGAAGCGCAAGGACTATTAGAACAAGGCATTAAGGTCATTTGTGGTGATCATCCAATAGAGCTTCTTGATGAAGGTTTTGAGTTAATCGTAAAAAACCCTGGAATTCCTTACCAAAATCCAATGATTGAAGGGGCTATCGAAAAAGGTATTCCTATTCTTACTGAAGTGGAATTAGCCTACCAAATATCGGAGGCTCCATTCATTGGAATTACTGGAACAAACGGAAAAACAACGACGACAACATTGATTTTTGAAATGTTGAAGGAAGGAAATAAACACCCGCTAATCGCTGGAAATATCGGTACAGTGGCTTCTGGTGTAGCACAAGAGGCAAAGGAGGAAAATAATATTGTCATTGAATTATCCTCCTTCCAATTAATGGGGATTGATGCCTTTTGCCCGAAAATCGCCATAATTACTAACCTTTATGATGCCCATCTGGATTATCATGGTACAAGAACAGAGTACGTAACTGCAAAAGCAAATATCACAAAAAACCAGTCAGAAGCAGATTATCTCATCGTCAACGCTGAACAGGATGAAGTGATGAGCATAGCGAAACAATCAAAGGCTGCTATCGTTCCCTTTTCAACAAGAAGAGTCCTTTCTAAGGGGGCTTATATTTTGGAAGATTGGATTTGTTTTAATGGTGAGAAAGTAATGGCAGTCAGTGAAATTGCCTTGCCAGGTGTACATAATCTTGAAAATATTTTATCTGCTATGGCAGCAGCAAAGCTTACTGGAGTGGGGAATGAGGCAATTCAGGCAGTTCTCCAAAGGTTCACTGGTGTTAAACATCGCCTCCAATATGTGGATGAAATTGCTGGAAGAAAATTTTACAACGATTCAAAAGCGACAAATATGTTGGCAACTATACCTGCGTTACAGGCATTTAAAAACCCGGTGGTTCTCTTAGCAGGAGGACTTGACCGTGGAAATGAATTTGATGAGTTGATACCCTATTTGAAAAATGTGAAAGCAGTCATCACCTTTGGCCAAACAGCAGCAAAAATTGAACGTGTGGCGCAAATTGCTGGAATAAAACAGATCAAGCATGTCGATAATGTTGAAAAGGCTGTGCCTGAAGCTTATCGATATTCTGAATCAGGCGACGTTATTTTGTTATCTCCTGCCTGTGCCAGCTGGGATCAATATAAAACTTTTGAAGTCAGGGGAGACATTTTTATCGAAGCGGTGCATAAGCTTAAATAAGGGCTTGTACACAAAGAGTTTTTCCAATTGGCTCTGCTATAGCCCTAAAACTGTTGTTGAGGTGTAGAGTGGTGCCGACAAAGAAAACGACTCCTGATTTTATTTTACTAATAATTACATTAACGCTTTTGGCAGTTGGACTTATCATGGTTTATAGTGCTAGTGCTGTATGGGCAGAATATAAATTTGATGACTCCTTCTTCTTTGCAAAAAGGCAAATTCTTTTTGCTGGTGTAGGTATTGTTGCTATGTTTTTTATTATGAATATTAACTATTGGACCTGGCGAACATGGTCGAAAACAATTGTAATTATCTGTTTTGTTTTATTACTGCTTGTTTTGATCCCTGGAATTGGAAATGTTCGAAATGGTTCACGGAGCTGGATTGGCATTGGAGCCTTTTCTATCCAACCATCAGAATTTATGAAACTTGCAATGATTGCTTTTTTAGCAAAGTTTTTATCCGAGAGGCAAAAGTTGATTACATCCTTCCGAAAGGGTTTAGTACCTTCTTTAGGGCTTGTGTTTGTTGCCTTTGCCTTAATCATGTTACAGCCTGATTTAGGCACTGGTACAGTGATGATCGGGACATGTGTGGTAATGATATTTATTGCTGGTGCGCGAATTGGCCATTTTGCTTTTCTGGGGTTGTTAGGATTAGCTGGATTTGTCGGGTTGATTGCTTCTGCCCCGTACAGGATAAAACGGATTACCTCATTTTTGGATCCATGGGAGGATCCACTAAATAGCGGATTTCAAATTATTCAATCGCTTTATGCAATTGGTCCAGGTGGTTTGTTTGGACTTGGTCTTGGAGAAAGCAGGCAAAAGTTCTTTTACCTCCCTGAACCACAAACGGACTTTATTTTTGCCATTTTGTCAGAAGAGTTAGGATTCATTGGCGGATCGTTTATTATCCTTTTGTTTGCCTTGTTACTATGGAGAGGTATACGAATTGCACTTGGTGCTCCAGATTTATATGGAAGTTTTCTCGCAGTTGGTATTATTTCTATGGTGGCAATTCAAGTTATGATCAATATCGGAGTTGTTACTGGTTTAATGCCAGTCACAGGAATTACGTTGCCTTTTTTAAGCTATGGAGGTTCCTCATTAACATTAATGTTAATGGCCATCGGTGTTCTTTTAAACATAAGCCGATATGCTAGATACTAAGACACCCTGTGATGTAACAGGGTTCTTTTTATTTGTTTTTTACAATTACATAACATTCACTTTGCAATACCTACCTTATCCTCATTTTTGTAGTAAGATAGGGTAAGCAATCAGCTGAAACGTAATACATTTACCCGAGGTGGAAATATGAAAATAGTAGTTAGCGGCGGTGGAACGGGAGGGCATATATATCCTGCACTTGCACTCATTAGAGAAATCCAAAAAGAATCGAATATAAATGCGGAATTTTTATACATTGGTACAAAAAACGGATTGGAAAGTACACTTGTACCGAGAGAAAGGATCCCTTTTAAGGCTATACATATTACAGGTTTTAAAAGAAAGCTTTCTATAGATAATATTAAGACTGTAGTTCGATTTTTTACAGGTGTAAGGGATAGTAAAAGAATGTTAAAAGAATTTAAGCCTGATATTGTCATTGGAACAGGTGGATACGTTTGTGGTCCAGTGGTTTATGCTGCAGCAAAATTAAAAATTCCAACGATTGTTCATGAACAAAACAGTGTCCCAGGTTTAACAAATAAGTTTTTAAGTCGCTATGTAAACAAGATTGCCATTTGTTTCGATGAGGCCAAAGAACATTTCCCTGACGATAAAGTTGTTTTCACTGGAAATCCGCGAGCATCTGAAGTAATTGGGAAGGACGGCATCCAAGGACGTTTATCTGCTGGGCTAAGTACAACTTTACCAGTAGTGTTAATCTTTGGCGGAAGCCGTGGTGCAAGACCAATTAATGATGCAGTTATTAAATCACTTTCGGAGTTGGGTGAAAAACCATATCAAGTGTTGTATATTACTGGGGATGTACATTATCAAGAGGTAAAAGATGAGGTCGAATTAGTGGGGAACCCAAAAAACGTCGTGATTAAGCCGTTTATTCATAATATGCCAGAGGTGCTTGCTGGCGTTGATTTAGTCGTCTCAAGGGCAGGCGCTACGACACTGGCAGAAATCACTTCACTCGGCATTCCGAGCATCCTTATCCCAAGCCCATATGTAACAAACAATCACCAAGAAAAAAATGCAAGGTCTCTTAGTGATCATGGAGCTGCCGATTTATTATTAGAAAAGGATTTAAATAGCATAACGTTATTACAGTATATTGATAGAATTTTGTTAAATAAGGAAACCCTGAAAGAAATGAAAACGAAAGCAAAAAAGTTAGGTGTTCCCGATTCTGCGGGCAGAGTTTTTGAACTTATGAAAATGCTGGTTAATAATAAATAAAAGTAGCCCAAATTATTTTATTGCATAAATTATAAGTAACGCATGTTTTGAAAGATAGGTGATTGGAATGGACGGATTATTAAATGAATTAGAAGAATTAAATATAGGCAAAGTCAAGAGGAATGAATTACTTTCCCAGCATACTACAATGAAAATTGGAGGTCCTGCCGACCTTTTTATTGAACCATCTTCAGTTGAGAATATCAGGAAAGTGATCGGTTTTATTAATAAGCATCAGTTACCCTGGAGGGCGATTGGAAGAGGTTCTAATTTATTAGTCTCGGATAAAGGAATAGAGGGTGCAGTCATTAAGCTGGGTGCTGGCCTTTCTAATCTGACAATAGAAGGGACAAAAATTACAGTTGGTGCAGGTCATTCACTTATTAGCTTATCGACAATGATAAGTAAAAAAGGGCTTTCAGGTCTAGAGTTTGCTAGTGGAATTCCGGGGTCTGTTGGTGGTGCCGTATACATGAATGCGGGTGCACATGGTTCCGATATCAGTAAAATATTAACAAAGGCTCATATTTTATTTGCTGATGGTACTATAGAATGGCTCTCGAATGTTGAAATGGAGTTTTCTTACAGGACTTCCGTACTACAAAAGAAACGCCCAGGCATTGTTCTAGAAGCAGAATTCGATCTCACCGAGGGTGACAAAGCTTCCATCGTAGCCCAAATGTTAAAGAATAAAGATTATCGTAAAGAAACACAGCCATGGAATTTCCCATGTGCGGGCAGTATTTTTCGAAACCCACTTCCGAATTATGCGGGCAAATTAATAGAAGAGGCAGGCTTAAAAGGATTTAGTATTGGCGGTGCAAAAATTTCTGAAATGCACGGAAATTTTATTGTTAATGCCGGTAATGCTACCGCAAAAGATGTACTTGATTTAATTCAGTATATTAAAGAAAAGATCGATCAATTATATTCAATTAATATTGAAACGGAAGTAGAAATTATTGGCCGTGATTAACAAGAAATAGTCGGACGAATTACAAATTTTGTGATATAATTACTCATTATAAATACGTGTAGAATTAAAGAAAATGAATGACGGCATGATTATTCGTGCCGTTGTTTTCTCTTTATAGGTATTTCAAACAAATGGAAAAACTCATTTTGGTTTTCTTTCGGGCATGCTAAGTGATGTTCTTGATGGAGGGAAGTGTATGGATAAAGGTAAGATTGTTGCGCTAGAGGATCGAATTCCGAAGTTAAAGGAGCAAAGACGACGAAAAGCAAACAGACGGCTAATTTTTCTGCTCTTTTTATTCTTTACAATGATTGCTGTTGTCGCATATGTACAATCTCCATTAAGCCATGTTAAGAAGATTACCGTGAAAGGCAATGAGTTGCTAACGACCAGCGAAATAATAAGTATCACTAAGATTTCCAAAAAAACAAATATTTGGAGTGTAAATCGAGAGGAAATTACATCGAAACTGCAGGGTTTGAGTGAAATTAAGGAAGCGGAAGTAAAAATTAATTGGCCGAACACAGTTGTAATTCAAATGAAGGAACATAAAATAAATGCCTATTTACAAAGGGATAAATCATATTATCCTGTCATGGAAAACGCTGAAATTTTAACGGATAGAGAAATGGAAGGAATACCTGTCAGCGCACCAATATTATTTGAATTTAAAGAAGATACAATCCTTAAAGAAATGATTATAGAATTGGACAAGCTGCCTGCTGAAATTGTAAACTCTATATCTGAAATACACTATTCTCCTAAAAAAACGGACGATTATCATATAACCTTATTTATGAATGATGGTTTTGAGGTAAATGCGACATTAAGAAGTTTTTCAGAAAAGATGGCACATTATCCTTCAATTATAAGTCAGTTAAATCCAGACAAGAAAGGCATCATTGATCTAGAGGTAGGTTCGTTCTTTCGGGCATTTGAAGTGGAGGCGGAAGAAACAGATGTTGAGAAAGATAAGGGTGAAGGGTAAGCATGTTGTTTTATCCCTAGTATGCCTTGTTCTTGGATATATAATGGCTTTTTCCTATCATTTTACTCAGAAGGAAATAAAACAAGAGCATACAAATATATCAGGCAAACAATGGGAAGAAACGCTAGATTTAAGAAATAAGCTTATTTCACTGGAGGAAACCAATCGTAAACTGCAAAAGGAATTACACCAAAAGCAAGATAAGGTTCTGGAGAATGAAAAGGATTTGTCAAAAGAGGCACAAGTGTTTTTAACACTTGCTGAAGATGCGGAAAAATACCGGATGTTTTTAGGAAAAGTTAAGGTAAAAGGTAAAGGGGTAACTGTTACTTTAGCAGATGGTGATTACAATCCAAATGAACCAAATATTAATAATTACCTGGTCCATGAGTACCATGTATTTAAAGTAATAAATGAGCTTTACATATCTGGTGCTGCAGGAATTGCGGTTAATGGGCAAAGGCTATCAAGCCAATCTTACATTATTTGTGACGGACCTGTTATTACTGTAGACGGTATACAGCATCCCGCTCCCTTTGTGATAACGGCAATAGGGGACCCTGATGTTTTATCTTCTGCACTAAATCTTACCGGGGGGGTTAAGGATCAGCTTGTTAACGATAATATAGTCTTTTCGCTTGAAAAAAAGAGTGAAATTCTTTTAAATCCCATTTTAGGGAAATCCTAATGTAGTTAGTAAGTGTCCACGTGAGATTAATTTAAAGGTAAGGTGAAAGAAGTGGACTGGCATAAAAAAAATATAAGTTTTATTGTGATTTCTGCAGTTGTTGGTTTTATGATTGCCATCCAATTTCAAACCGTTAAAAAACCTGTTGAACGGGACACAAGAGATATTTGGCAGCTGCGAGAGGCATTGCTAAAGGAAAAAGAATTGCAATCAAGTTTACTAACTGAAATTCGCTCAATTGAAGAGAAACTTCTAGCATATGAATCAGAGCGGAAACAAAGTAAGGAACAGGCATTACGGGATACTTTAGATGAGTTGAAGGTAGAGGCAGGGATGACAATGGCAGAGGGTCCTGGAATTACCTTAAGTGTTGAACCTATGATTGAAGAATTTCAATTGGGTTCCCAGATTAAAAAAGTTGTATCACCCGAACTTTTAAAGAGACTATTAAACGAATTAAATATGTATGATGCAAAATATATATCGATTGATGGACAACGAATTATTAATACGACTGTTATCAGAGATATTAATAATGAAACAAAGATTGATGGCCACTCCTTGAAAAATCTTCCAATTGAAATAAAGGTTGCTGCAGATAATAGTGCAGCAGCAGAAAAATTATATAATCGAATGAAGGCTTCAAAAGCCACAGAAGAGTTTTTTATTGAAGACCTTCGATTAGTGGTTAATGAGGTCAGCCCAAAAATTACTGTTCCAGCATACGAAAATCCGATTCGGATTCGGCATTTTGAACTGGTGAAAGAGGTAGAAGGAGGCGATGGTTGATGTGGCTTCCGCTACTAGGGCTAATTGTCGGGATTATTCTTGGATTACTAACGGATATTAGAATCCCGGAAGAATACTCGAATTATTTATCAATAGCCGTTTTGGCTGCCCTAGATACTTTATTTGGGGGAATAAGAGCTCATTTACAAAATATTTATGATGAAAAAGTATTTGTATCCGGATTTTTTTTCAATATTTTACTTGCTGCAAGTTTAGCTTTTCTAGGTGTACATCTTGGTGTAGACTTATATTTAGCAGCAGTTTTTGCCTTTGGTGTCCGCTTATTTCAAAATATTGCTGTTATTAGACGAATATTATTGACAAAATGGTCAACGAACAAAGAAAAATTAGAAAAAAGTTGATTTTTTTAAAGGGAATCATTTAGATGTGACGAATAATTTTATATGATATAGAGGTGTGACAATAATTTTTTCATATCTATATATATATAATTAATTGTTGTTCGACTGAAGGAATGCTGAAGGAGGTGCCAAAGAATGAACAGCAATGAGATATATGTTAGTCTTGACATCGGTACATCCAGTGTAAAAGTTATCATTGGTGAAATCGTCAATGACTCTATTAATATAATTGGTGTTGGGAACGTTAAATCAGAAGGTTTACGCAAGGGATCGATTATTGACATTAATGATACCGTTCATTCAATTAAAAAGGCGATTGAGGAAGCAGAAAGAATGATTGGGATGGAAATCCGACAGGTGATTGTTGGAATTTCTGGAAATCAAGTTACTCTTGAGCCATGTCATGGTATAGTTGGGGTATCAAATCAAAATCGTGAAATTACAAATGAAGAAGTCAGACGTGTCATTGAAGAGGCACAAGTAGTTTCAATTCCCCAGGAAAGAGAAATTATTGGGGTAATCAGAAAACAGTTTATTCTTGATGGCAAGGATGAAATAAATAATCCTTGCGGTATGATAGGCGTTCGTTTGGAAGTGGAAGGGACGCTAATTACTGGTTCTAATGCTATCATAACGAATACATTGCGTTGTGTTGAACGTGCAGGCTTAGAGGTTGTGGATATTGTTTTACAGCCGCTTGCTGCAGGAGAATATGCCTTATCAAAGGATGAGAAAAACCTAGGGGTTGCACTTATCGATCTTGGCGGCGGTTCTACAACGATTGCCGTGTATCAGGAAGGGTTTTTAAAGTCAACAAGTGTGGTTCCAGTTGGCGGAGACCTGATAACGAATGATCTTTCCAAGGTATTACACACTTCTACCGAGGATGCAGAAAAAATTAAAGTGAAATATGGACATGCTTTTTATGATGATGCCTCTGAGGATGAGTTCTTCAGCGTTCCGATTATCGGAAGCGAACAGCATCAACAATTTAATCAGCTCTATGTTTCTGAAATTATTGAAGCTAGAATGGAAGAGATTTTTGAGTTAATTGCTCATGAACTAAAACGACTTGGTGTAAGTGATTTGGGTGGAGGCTATGTCTTAACGGGCGGAACCGCTAATATGCAAGGTGTATTAGAGCTTGCACAGCTAATCTTCCAAAGTCCAGTTCGCAAGGCAGTTCCAAATTATATTGGAGTAAGAGATCCTCAATTTACTACTGCCGTTGGTTTAATAAAATACGCCTACAAGAATTCTAGATTGCCAGGTGGTACAAGCGTTGGTGCAGCAGCCATCTCAGAGCCAATCGAAAAGAAAGTACCTAAACAGCAGCAACCAAAAGCAAAAACAGAAAAGCATCCGGAAGATAAGATGTCATCAAAAGTAAAAAAATTCCTTGGTCTCTTTTTCGAGTAGAAAAATACGAAAAGGAATATCAAAGAATTAGGAGGATTTGTAATGTTAGAGTTTGATACAAATTTAGATTCTCTTGCAACTATAAAGGTTATTGGGGTTGGCGGCGGCGGGAACAACGCTGTAAATCGAATGATTGAACACGGTGTTCAGGGTGTAGAATTTATCGCAGTAAATACCGATGCTCAAGCTCTTAATCTTTCAAAAGCAGAAGTGAAAATGCAAATTGGCGCAAAACTTACTAGAGGACTTGGTGCAGGAGCAAACCCGGAAGTAGGCAAGAAAGCGGCTGAAGAGAGTAAAGAACAGCTAGAAGATGCTTTGCGCGGGGCTGATATGGTATTTGTTACTGCTGGTATGGGCGGAGGGACAGGTACTGGTGCGGCGCCGGTTATTGCTCAAATCGCCCGTGATTTAGGTGCATTGACTGTTGGTGTTGTTACACGGCCATTTACATTTGAAGGAAAAAAACGCTCTAACCAAGCATCAGGCGGAATCGGCTCGATGAAAGAGGCGGTAGATACTTTAATAGTAATTCCGAATGATCGTCTTCTTGAAATCGTTGATAAAAGCACTCCAATGCTTGAAGCCTTCCGCGAAGCGGATAACGTACTTCGCCAAGGGGTTCAGGGTATCTCAGATTTAATAGCTACTCCTGGTCTGATTAACTTGGATTTTGCTGATGTGAAAACAATTATGTCAAATAAAGGTTCTGCATTAATGGGAATCGGTGTTGCAGCAGGTGAAAATCGTGCTACTGAAGCAGCGAAGAAGGCAATAAATTCTCCGCTCCTAGAAACCTCTATTGATGGTGCACAGGGAGTACTGATGAATATCACAGGCGGTTCAAACTTGAGCTTATATGAAGTTCAAGAAGCCGCTGATATTGTTGCAACTGCTTCTGACCAAGAAGTAAACATGATCTTTGGTTCTGTCATTAATGAAAATCTTAAAGATGAAATCATTGTAACGGTTATCGCTACTGGATTTAACGAGGAAGTCTTACAGCCAAAAGTCACCCGTCCTTCTTTTGGACAAGCAAAACCACAAATCAATAGTGGGAAAAGAGAGCAGAAACGCGAGGAAGTTGCACCACAAGAACCAGTACGGGCTAATAATAATGTTTCCCAAGAGGAAACATTGGATATCCCTACATTCTTGCGCAACCGTAATCGCCGCAGATAGTAACGAAAGCAGAAAAGGCATGGTCCAAAGGGACCATGCCTTTTCTGCTTTTTCGTCAGGTGTATTTCGACATAAATTTATTAGACAAAATACGTTGTTAATAGTGGAAATCTCTGTTTTTTTGTTTACAGAAAGTGACACACTTCAGCCCAGTATGTAGGTTATACTTTTCCGTAAACAGAATAGTAGAATGATAAGAATTATACGTCTTTCAATTATCAATAAGAGTAATAAATAACGGGAGGACATTAAGGGGGAAGTGAGCTTGACTGTTTATTTAGATATAATTTGGGCTCTTAACCTATTATTTGATAGCCTTCTCCTTTATTTAACAGCCATTTTTTTAAAGAGGCAAATACGGATTTGGAGGTTATTAACTGGAGGCTTTATTGGATCCTTAATTATTCTTTTGTCGTTTACCCCACTGCACTCGTATTCGGACCATCCGATTTCAAAACTGCTAGTCTCGGTAGTTATGGTTCTAATAACGTTTGGTTACAAGAGATTTGTTTTTTTTATCAAAGCGCTAATGACCCTATACCTTTCTACCTTTTTAATTGGAGGGGCATTAATTGGAGTTCATTATTTTATTCAATTCGATTCGCAATTAAACACTAAAGTATTATTGTCGAATGTTTCGGGGTTCGGAGATCCTATCAGTTGGCTATTCGTTTTATTAGGCTTTCCCGTTGCCTGGCATTTCTCAAGGAAAAATATTGAAGATATGGAAATGACCAAAATTCAATTTGACCAGATTGTACATGTTACATTAAAAATTAATGGTGAAACGATTGTTTGTAAAGGTTTGGTTGATAGCGGGAATCAACTCTATGATCCCTTGTCTAAGCTTCCGGTCATGTTTGTCTCAATCAAAAATCAATTGGAAGAAATGACAGAGCCGATAAAAAAAATGGCGGTTGACTCCGAATCGTTAATTATGGGTGATGAAGAGTTTCCTATAGAATGGCAAAATAGGCTTAGAATTGTCCCTTTTAAAGTGGTTGGACAGGAGCATCAGCTCATTGTTGCAGTAAAACCGGATTCCATTTTGATTGAAAACAAAGGGGAGCAATATTTATGTGAGAAGGGACTTGTCTCGTTTACAATACAGCAGCTTTCAGCCGATGATTCCTTTCAATGCATTGTTCATCCGAAAATGCTTACTGGACAAAAGCAGCATGGAGAAACGGTGAAAGTAAGTTAATAATACTATACTCGCAAAAATCATATTTTAGAAGGAGGAACTTGCGTGAAAAAATGGAGATTTCGCTTATCCTATTACTGGTATAAAATACTAATAAAATTGGGACTAAAAACAGATGAGGTTTATTATATAGGAGGCAGCGAAGCCCTACCTCCACCGCTAAGCAAGGATGAGGAAGCTTTATTGTTAGATAAGCTGCCTGGCGGGGATAAAGCAGCAAGGTCGATTTTAATTGAGCGTAACTTAAGACTGGTTGTCTATATTGCCAGGAAATTCGAAAATACAGGCATTAATATTGAGGATCTAATCAGTATTGGGACAATTGGTCTAATCAAAGCTGTTAATACATTTAATCCTGAGAAAAAAATTAAACTTGCTACATACGCTTCAAGATGTATTGAAAATGAAATTCTAATGTATTTAAGGAGAAACAATAAAATTCGCTCTGAAGTATCTTTTGATGAACCCCTGAATATCGATTGGGATGGCAATGAATTATTATTATCTGATGTATTAGGAACCGATGACGATATCATTACGAAAGACCTTGAAGCAAATGTAGACAGGAAGTTGTTGACGAAGGCATTGCACCAGTTATCGGACAGGGAAAAGCAAATTATGGAGCTTCGATTTGGTCTAACAAATGGAGAAGAAAAAACGCAAAAAGATGTGGCGGATATGCTTGGCATTTCCCAGTCGTATATTTCCCGATTGGAAAAAAGGATTATTAAAAGGTTAAGAAAAGAATTTAACAAAATGGTGTAAAAAAAGAAAATTTTTCTATCTTTAGGACCTTAGAACCTCAAGACTTTAATCTGTTTTTCGACAAATCCCATTGCTCTCTTTAGGAAAGCATATGTGCATATTTTTCCTGCTCAAGGAAATACTGTTTTTTGTACAGCAACTCCTATGAGGAGGGAAAAGGGATTGACTCGAAATAAAGTTGAAATTTGCGGCGTTGATACATCAAAACTTCCTGTATTAAAGAATGAGGAAATGAGAATTCTCTTCAGGCAAATGCAAGAAGGCGATATTACAGCACGAGAAAAGCTCGTCAACGGAAATTTACGACTCGTTCTAAGTGTGATACAGCGGTTTAACAACCGAGGCGAGTTTGTTGATGACCTGTTTCAGGTTGGCTGTATCGGACTTATGAAATCGATTGATAACTTTGATTTAGGTCAAAACGTAAAGTTTTCCACCTATGCCGTACCGATGATAATTGGCGAAATTCGTAGGTACTTACGTGATAATAATCCGATTCGTGTTTCGAGGTCCTTAAGAGATATCGCTTATAAGGCACTTCAGGTGAGGGAGCGCTTAATGAGTGAAACATCGCGGGAACCAACAGCTGAAGAGATTGCAAAGGTATTAGAAGTTCCACATGAAGAAATAGTTTTTGCTTTAGATGCTATTCAAGATCCAGTTTCCCTATTTGAACCGATCTACAATGACGGGGGTGACCCCATATTCGTCGTGGATCAGTTAAGCGATGAGAAAAGTAAGGATATACACTGGATTGAGGAAATTGCCTTAAAAGAAGGTATGCGTCGCTTAAACGATCGCGAAAAGTTAATATTAAGAAAACGTTTCTTCCAAGGTAAAACTCAAATGGAAGTTGCCGATGAAATTGGTATTTCACAAGCACAGGTTTCACGTCTTGAAAAAGCGGCAATTAAACAAATGAATAAGAATATCCAAAGCTAAAGCTGCCAAAAGAGGGAACTGCAAAAACAAATATTAATTAGAAAAATACAATTTCAAGGAAATAAAAAAAGGGTGAGCAATTATTAAAAGTTGCTCACTCTTTTTTTGCTCTTTTTTTGGCTGTGTTAAATAAGTCAGTTGATTTCGTTTAAGTAATCATCGAAAGTGAAATAAGCGGAGATTTTCCGGTTATTTGCAAAAAGGAGCTCGTTTCGTGGAATATAAGGGGAGATTATCCGGTTATGCTATGTAAAATCCCCCATCTTAATGTTTTTTATATAAATAGGCGGAATCTCTCCGTCTATTTCTTACGATTAGTCAAGTGTATTTTAGTTAATTCATTTATGTTTTTTTATTTAGATGTATTTGGGAGGGGTACCCCTCCCAAATACATCTAAATTTTTCCATAACGAAAAGACCTCACGATATTCTTTTTTTCGAAAGGTCAGTGTGCTATAGTGAATATAAACTTGGCTACGATTTCTGAGCTGGTAGTGCGGACTCATAATCGTAAAGTATGCCGTGTGTCAGTAACTGAAACATCACTTTCAGAAACTTATTGATACACGCCACAATCGCGACCTTATGAGGCTTTCTCTGAGGTTGCGTTTTTAATTTGTAATAATAGTCTACTAAATGATTAGGTTTTCCTTTTGCCATAAGCATCGTACAAATCATAAAAAATAAAATCTTCCGTAGCTTCTTATTTCCTCGTTTATTAATACGATCACGGTATTGTGTATTGCCAGATTGATAGCGCATAATATCGATGCCAACGTAAGCGTTCAGTTGTTTCGCGTTTTTAAATCGGCGAATATCACCTAGTTCGCCAATAAGTCTGCATGCTGTTGTATCACCAATCCCTGGAAAGGAGCGTAATACGGTATATTCCTTTCTTCCTTCAGACATCATAACCATCTGTTTCACAAGCTGGTCTTTCTTTTCCATTAAATCCGCAATACGTCGGGCATAATCGCCTACTTGATTACAACGAATATCCGTTGGTTCAATGGCAGGATATGAATTTTTCGCAGCTTCTAATAACACGATGGCTTTTTTCTCTGCACGTTCTAGTGAAAGATTTTTACGTGTATTACTTTTTAAACGATTTTTAATAATTGTCTTTGACTGAGCTAATAAAAGTGCTGGATGTGGATACAATTGCACAAAATTTAAAAATAGCGCTGAACTCGGTGTAATAAGTCGTTCCAACTCTGGAAATGAAAGATGTAAAATGGCATGCATACGATTGCGTAAAAGAATAAGTTCTTCTTCAATCTCGTCATAATAACGAGTAATCGCCCGCATCTGTTCATAATATTCATTCTGCACATACGTCGTTTCACGTTCTAATTTAAAGTGGGTTTTCGCTAACTCATGGGCATCGCTAATATCGGTTTTGTTTCGACGCATTGAAGCCATTTGTAGGTTCGCTTCAAGCGGGTTCATGCGACAGTATGTATGTCCGTGATCCCGTAGAAACTTTTCAACTGATTTTGAATAGACACCCGTCGCCTCAAATACGATTTCAGGGGCTTGTCCATCAAGAGCCGTTATTTCCTTAATACGAAGGTGTAGCTGCTCAAAATCAATGCGTGTATGATACAATTCCCCTTCAAATTCACATTGTCTATAGCCATCATAAATGGCAATGGTACTTTTCCCTTTACTGACATCAAGAGAGATGACATGTTTCATATAAATATTCTCCTTTTATAACCAATCATAGAAGTCTTCACAGTGCCTTATCGATTCCATTTTCTTATACACGATCTCTAAGACCCAACATACTAAACTGATTCAAACAAGGGTGTGAAGTTGGCCTGTTTAAATACGGACTCTTACATGGTCCTATAGACGGATCGACCTTCCTTCACTTCTACTATAAAAAAATAGTAGCACAAACCATGGCCTTGGTTTGTGCTACTAATGTTAGTATGTTTATACAATTTTTAATGCTTTTTACCAAATAAGCGGAATTTCTCTGTCTATTTAGATTCTTAAAATTAAAAAAATTAACAATAACCTTTAACATAGCCATTTTTTTAAGATGTGTAGAGATAAGTGCATTATTTAATTAATAACTCTGTTGATTTGCGCGGAAGGCACGCAGACTCCTGCGGGAGTACGGGGCTGGGGAGACCCCACAGGCGCTTCAGCGCCGAGGAGGCTCCCCGGCACGCCCGCGGAAAGCGAAGTGCATGGAGTACAAATCAACAAACATGTTTCAAAGACCTTAAATCAATGCCGTTATAATTTATTAACGTAGTGAATTATTAAAGTTATTGGATTATATAAGAGGCTGTCCTAAAAGGCAGCTTTATTTTTTCTGATTAAGATAAAATCCCAAGTTAAGACATATATTTTCTATAGCATAGAAAAGTGGGAGTGAGAGAGTATGGTAAAAATTTCTGAATTTCAAATAAAGGATGTTGTTAATGTTTCTGACGGCAAAAGGCTGGGGAATATTGGAGATATCGAAATAAATTTAACTACAGGAAAGATTGATGCAGTCGTAATTACTGGTGCAGGAAAAGTTCTAGGTTTTTTTGGAAGGGAGGAAGATATTGTTATCCCATGGAAAAATATTATTAAAATTGGTCAAGATGTAATTCTTGTAAGGTACAAAGGATTTGAGGAAAGAGTAACGGAGGAAATTGAAGGGTAAATGTACTAGAGTGCGATGACCATTTTACCTATTCATGGTAAACTAGAATAAGAAAATATAACCTGACTCATTGGTACTAACACGAAATAGGAAAGGATTACCTTTCCTATTTGTAAAAAAGAAGATAAAAGAGGGTTGGAAATGGAACCGTTTGTATTAAATAATCGGACATTTTTTTCGATTGAAAGCTGGGGAAAATTATTTCCAAGGCTTGTTGCTGGAATAAGTACAAAAAATGGTGGTGACAGCAAAGGGGACTTCGAAACACTAAACCTTGGATTCCATGTTGGCGACGTAAAAGATACGGTTTGCTCTAACAGGAACACGCTTTCTAAACATCTTCAATTTCCACTTGACCACTGGGTCGGTGCTGAACAGACCCATGATATTGTTATTAGAAAAGTCACAAGATCTGATAGAGGCAAAGGTTCAAATTCTTACTCAAATGCCTTTAAAGGTACAGATGGTTTTTATACGAAAGAAGAGGGAATCCTGTTAACCCTTTGTTATGCAGATTGTGTCCCACTATATTTTATTTCACCAAAGCTGGGAATGATTGGTGCTGCTCATGCTGGATGGAAAGGGACTGTCAACGAAATTGCAAGGCATATGGTAGAGGCGTGGAGCTGCGAGGGCGTTGAAGCGGATAGTATTTTTGTAGCGATTGGCCCTTCTATCTGTGATAAATGTTATATTGTTAATGATTATGTGATAAACTTCGTAGAAAATACACTAGTAGATGCCGATAAAAAACCCTATAATTTAGTAGGTGATGGTCAATATACATTGGACCTGCGTGAATTGAATAAATTGATCTTGATGAAGGCGGGAGTACCAGAAGGAAATATCCTAACCACTAGTCTTTGTACTAGCTGTGACGACAACGAGTTTTTTTCACACCGCCGTGATAAAGGAAAAACAGGAAGAATGTTAAGCTATATAGGCTGGAAGGAGACCGCAGGTGAAGGTAGCAGAAAATCTTAAACTTATTAATCAACAAATCAAAAATGCCTGTTCTATGGTAAATCGGGCTCCTGAAGAAGTGAAACTAGTTGCTGTAACCAAATATGTTTCCATCGAAAGAGCCTGTGAAGCTCTCGAGGCAGGCATAACCGATTTAGGCGAAAACCGTGATGAAGGCTTAATAGCAAAATGGGAAGTATTAGCGGACAAGCCCATCTGGCATTTTATAGGAACGCTCCAAACACGCAAGGTTAAGAATATTATTGATAAGGTTGAATATATCCATTCTTTAGACCGTTTAAGCCTTGCTGAAGAAATAAATAAACGGGCTGACAGAAAAGTGAAATGTCTAGTCCAAGTTAATGCAGCAGGGGAAGAGTCCAAGCATGGATTAGCTCCTGAAGAAGTGATTGAATTCATCAAAAATCTTCGCCCATTTGGAAATATTATAATTGCTGGATTAATGACAATGGCCCCATTAACGGATGATCAAAAGCTACTTCGGGCTTGCTTTCGAAAGTTAGCTGACCTTCGCAATCAAATCAGAGAATTACAGCTTGATTTTGCCCCATGTACAGAACTTTCAATGGGGATGTCTAATGATTTTGATATTGCGATTGAAGAAGGTGCCACAATAATTAGAATAGGTACCGCACTTGTGGGTGAGGAAGGTTTGGAGGGAAAGACATGAAAATTAAATCAAAATTAAAAACATTTTTCTTTTTAGATGATGAATATGATGAGAATAATGAGGAGATTTATGAAAAGGCAGAACCGCTAAGGCCTCAGAAACAACCTGCAAAAGTACAAAATGTTGTAAGCCTTCAGAGTGTACAGAAATCATCATCATCAAAAGTAATTTTGGTTGAAGCGAAATCATATGCCGAGGCACAAGATATTACTGATGATTTAAAAAACAAACGAGCCGTGGTTGTGAATTTGCAACGCTTAAGCTATGAAGAAGGAAGACAAATTGTTGATTTTTTAAGTGGGGCAGTGTATGCATTAGGTGGAGATATTCAAAAAATTGGCTCAAGTATCTTTTTATGCACCCCTGACAATGTTGAAATTTCCGGGAATATTTCTGAATTAGTACAGGATCAAGAATTTCAAGATACGAGGTGGTAAGAGGGAATGGATATCATTTTTGATTTTTTGATTAGTTTAATTAATATCTATAAGTGGATGATGATTATTTATATTTTAATGTCATGGTTTCCGAATATGAGAGAATCACAAATTGGTTCTGTACTTGCAAGGGCATGTGAACCATTCTTAGAACCGTTCAGACGTGTTATTCCGCCTATTGGTATGATGGACCTATCTCCATTGGCAGCATTTTTCGTCTTGTCCTTTGCCCCTGCAGGCTTAAGGGTATTGCAGGGTTTGATTTCTTAAATAAACATTAAGACTTGTAAAAGCTTAAGGAGTTAATTATGAACATCTATCAGCATTTCCGCCCAGAAGAGCGGGAATTTATTGACCAAGTATTGAATTGGAAGGACTATGTTGATACAGCCTATACTCCTAAACTCACCGATTTCTTAGATCCAAGGGAACAGCATATATTGAAAACGATAATCGGTGAAAATGGAACTATAAAATATCAATTCTTTGGAGGACTCTCTGAAACCGAAAGAAAAAGAGCATTGATTATGCCAGAATATTTTAGCCCGACTTTGGAGGATTTTCAGATCACTCTTTTTGAAATAAACTATCCTACAAAATTTGTTACAATTGAACACCCTAAAGTTTTAGGGACTTTGATGTCCTTAGGCTTGAAACGAGGCAAATTTGGCGACATCTTAATAAAGGGTGAAAGAATTCAATTCCTTGTATCGAGGGAAATAAATGATTATATAAAAAATAATCTCGAATCAATTGGCAGAGCAACCATTCAGTTAAAAGAAGCAAGACTAGAAGAGGCAATCATTCCAGAAAATTCTTGGGTTGATCAGAGTGTTACGGTTTCCTCATTAAGATTGGACACCGTTATTTCTGGGATACATAATTTATCACGGCAGAAGTCTTTAAATTTCATCCAACAGGGGCTTGTTAAGATAAACTGGACCTTAACTGAAAACCCATCCTTTGAATGTTATGATGGGGACCTATTGTCTGTCCGCGGTTATGGCAGGGTGAAAATTTTGTCAATTGAAGGAAAGACAAAAAAAGAAAAATGGCGTATTATTGTTGGTAAGCAGAAATAATTTAGATAACGAGAAGGATTCTAGAAAACTTTGTCGAATATTAGCTTTATACATACGAAGAGAGATTGTTGGAGGTGGCACCATGCCGTTAACGCCGTTAGATATTCACAATAAAGAATTTAATAAAGGTTTTAGAGGTTACGATGAGGATGAAGTAAATGAATTTCTTGATCAAGTAATAAAAGATTATGAATTAGTGCTTCGTGAAAAGAAAGAAGTGGAAGAGCGCCTAACTGATATGAAGGAGCGTCTTGGACATTTTGTAAATATTGAAGAAACACTAAATAAATCGATTGTGATTGCTCAAGAAGCTGGTGAAGAGGTAAAGCGTAATGCTCAGAGAGAAGCAAAACTAATTGTTAAGGAAGCAGAAAAAAATGCTGACCGAATTATCAATGAATCTTTATCTAAAGCGAGAAAGATTGCTATGGAAATTGAGGACTTAAAGAAACAATCCAAAGTTTTCAGAACACGATTCAAAATGTTGATTGAAGCTCAGCTGGATATGATTAAAACAGATGATTGGGATCATTTATTAGAATATGAAATCGATGCAGAGGAACTAAAAATACATCAAGAAGAAGATTCATTAACTTGACGAATTGGTATTATTTCGCATATAATTTTTTAAATGAATAAATAGAATGCTTTTTGACAATGAAAGGGACAGTACAATTTTTTCTTATGCTTTTTTAAGCGAGTCGGGGACGGTGGAAGCCTGGTAAAAGTGGAAGGATTGGAAAATCACCCTTGAGTCCCAGGCTGAATCTCTTTTTATAGAGTCTAGGTTATGGCGTGTTATTCACGTTACGAATCTTCAAGAGGATTGTACTTATGTACAATAATCAGGGTGGTACCGCGGGAATAAACCTTCTCGTCCCTATTTTTAGGGATGAGTTGGTTTTTTTTATTTGTCAATTGGCTATTCTGTATATGAAGAGTGATCAGGAGGAAAAGAGATGGAATATAAAGATACGTTATTAATGCCGAAAACGGAATTTCCGATGCGCGGCAATCTACCGCAAAGAGAGCCTGAGATTCAGGCTAACTGGAAAGAATGGAATATTTATCAAAAAGTACAGGAGCGGACAAAGGGACGTCCAATGTTTGTCCTGCATGATGGTCCCCCATATGCTAACGGTGATATTCACATTGGACACGCGCTCAATAAAGTTTTAAAAGATTTTATTGTACGTTATAAATCAATGAGCGGCTTCCATGCACCATATGTTCCAGGCTGGGATACACATGGTCTTCCGATTGAGCAAGCCTTAACGAATAAGGGTGTAAAAAGAAAAGAAATGACCGTCGCTGAGTTCCGCCAGCTTTGCACCAAGTATGCTCTAGAGCAAATTGATAATCAGCGTGAGCAATTTAAACGGATTGGGGTTCGCGGCGATTGGGAGAATCCATATATCACGCTTAAGCCAGAATATGAAGCACAACAAATCAAAGTTTTTGGTGATATGGCTAAGAAGGGTTATATTTATAAAGGTCTAAAACCTGTATACTGGTCTCCTTCAAGTGAGTCTGCTTTAGCCGAAGCGGAGATTGAATACCAGGATAAAAAGTCTGCGTCGATTTATGTGGGCTTCAAGGTGAAAGAAGGTAAAGGTGTTCTAGATAATGATACACAAATTATCATCTGGACGACTACACCGTGGACAATTCCAGCTAATTTAGGCATTTCCGTTCATCCAGATTTAAACTATGTCGTTGTTTCTGCGAATGGAAGTAAATACTTAGTTGCTGAAGCTCTTTTAGAAGCGGTTTCCAAGGAAATCGGCTGGGAAGAAGTTGCTGTTGTTCAAAAGCTAAAAGGAATGGAATTAGAAAATATTGTTGCAGCACATCCATTATATAAGCGTGATTCTCTAGTTATGTTAGGGGAACATGTAACAACCGATGCTGGTACTGGCTGCGTTCATACGGCTCCTGGCCATGGGGAGGATGACTTCCATGTCGGTCAAAAATACGGTTTAGACGTATTGTGTCCTGTCGATGATAAAGGTGTTATGACAAGTGAAGCACCAGGTTTTGAAGGGTTATTTTATGATACAGCTAACAAACCAATTACCCAAGCATTGGAAGAAGCCGGTGCCCTGCTAAAGATGTCGTTTATTACGCACTCCTATCCGCATGACTGGAGAACAAAGAAGCCTGTTATCTTCCGTGCAACCGCACAGTGGTTCGCATCGATTAAAGACTTCCGGAACGATTTGCTAGATGCTGTTAAAGAAACAAAATGGATCCCAGCATGGGGGGAAACTCGTTTATTTAATATGGTTCGTGATCGCGGCGACTGGTGTATCTCCCGTCAACGTGTATGGGGAGTTCCAATTCCAGTTTTCTATGCTGAAAGCGGTGTGGAAATTATTACCGATGAAACAATTGAACATGTGTCAAACTTATTCCGTCAGTTTGGATCAAATATTTGGTTTGAGCGTGAGGCGAAGGATTTACTTCCTGAAGGGTTCACTCATCCAGGAAGTCCAAATGGCACCTTTACAAAAGAAACAGACATTATGGATGTTTGGTTCGATTCTGGGTCATCCCATCAAGCAGTTCTGTTAGAAAGAGATGACTTAGTTCGACCAGCAGATTTATATTTAGAAGGCTCTGACCAATATCGAGGCTGGTTTAATTCTTCATTATCCACATCTGTGGCTGTTACCGGTGAAGCACCATATAAGGGCGTGTTAAGCCACGGCTTTGTCTTGGATGGTGAAGGGAAAAAGATGAGTAAATCATTAGGAAATGTCGTAATCCCTGAGAAGGTCATGAAACAATTAGGTGCTGATATTTTGCGGCTTTGGGTTGCTTCTGTTGATTATCAGGCAGATGTTCGTGTTTCCGATCCGATTCTAAAGCAAGTGGCAGAGGTTTATCGGAAAATTCGTAATACCTTCCGCTTCTTGTTGGGAAACTTAGCAGATTTTAATCCTGCTAATGACTTGGTTGCTTATGAAAATCTTCGTGAAGTAGATCAATTTATGCTTGTGAAATTGAATAAATTAATTAAATCTGCACGAGTTTCCTATGATAATTATGAGTTTGCCGGAATTTATCACGCGGTTAATAATTTCTGTACGCTGGATTTAAGTTCATTTTATCTTGATTTTGCAAAGGATGT
Source organism: Neobacillus sp. FSL H8-0543 (assembly GCF_038592905.1). Lineage (GTDB taxonomy): Bacteria > Bacillota > Bacilli > Bacillales > Cytobacillaceae > Neobacillus. The sequence continues at coordinate 4,117,922 of NZ_CP151943.1, forward strand.
CCTTTATATTGAGGCATCTGACAATCAGGAACGACGTGCAATCCAAACGGTTTTATATCAATCGTTAGTAGCTTTAACGAAGATTGTTTCACCAATTCTTTCACATACTGCTGATGAGGTATGGAAATTTATTCCTTCAGTTGAGGAAGAGAGTGTCCAATTAACCGACCTTCCAGAGTATCAAGAGCTTGCAAATTCTCAGATGTTAGAAGAAAAATGGACTTCATTTATGAAGCTTCGAAACGATGTGTTAAAAGCGCTGGAAGAAGCACGTAATGAAAAGGTTATCGGAAAATCGTTAACAGCTAAAGTAACTTTATATGTGAACGAAGAAACGAAAACACTATTGGATTCTATTCAAGAGAACGTGAAGCAGTTGTTTATCATTTCAGCCTTTGAAGTGGCAGGAACGTATGACCAAGCACCTGAAAATGCGCTTAAGTTAGATACGGCTGCGATTGTTGTGACAAAAGCCGATGGTGAAACCTGTGAAAGATGTTGGGTTGTTACACCTGAAGTTGGAAAAGATTCTGATCATCCAACACTGTGCCCTCGTTGTGCCGAAGTAGTAAAAGAAAACTATGCACATTTAGCTTAATAAAAATAGCCCCATGCCATTGCACGGGGCTATTTTTTTCCGATTTTATCCTTCTCCGTTAATTGTTGTTTTGGTTGTCAATTGTTTTTCCGTGTTAGAAAAACGTTGATGTACACAATAAGACAAATGAGAAACGGGGGTAACATTATGGATAAGGTACAGAAACAACTATTTTTGGAACTCCGTCAAACACAATTAGAAATCCTATATTCTTTAAAAAATAAGCGCAAGGACGAATGGATAACATCTATTTTAGAGGCAGAACTGGCTGACATTAACGTAGCAATCGAAAAGCTTGAAAATGGCAGCTATGGTCAATGTGAAACATCTGGGGAACTTCTTTCAGACGATTTGCTCAAAAATATGCCAACGATAAAGTCTGCGAGGGATTCGGAAAACTTGGACCTCTTTTACCGAAAGCCAATCGACTCCTCTTTTTTCTAGGCTCTTTTCTCAAACTTTGTTGATACTTATAAATAATTTCTTTAGAGAATAGAGCTTGCAAACTTTATTCAAAGTGCTATTTAGCTGTATAACCGTAAAAACCGGCTTTTGGGTTTTTACAATAATCTTTACGAAAAGAGCATTTTTCTAAGGTTACATTGCCGTTATGCTTAATATTGTGCTAAAATGCTAAGGATAGTAAAGTCTCTTGCTGATGGAGGTATTTCTTAGTGTTTTATTATTATTTAATTGCAATTTTTATTATTTTGTTTGACCAGGTTACGAAGTGGCTTATCGTCAGCAGAATGCATTTAGGCGAAAGTATTCCTATTATCAATGATATTCTTTATATTACTTCTCACCGCAATAAAGGAGCCGCATGGGGAATTTTACAAGGACAAATGTGGTTTTTTTATGCGATTACTGTCGTTGTTATCATTGGTATTATTTATTACATTCAAAGAGAAGCAAAAGGAAAATGGCTGCTGGGAGTTTCACTTGCCTTCATGCTTGGAGGTGCCATTGGCAACTTTATTGATCGGGTAATACGTAAGGAAGTTGTCGATTTTATTCATACGTATATTTTTAATTATAATTTTCCAGTATTTAATATTGCAGATTCGGCTTTAGTCATCGGGGTAGTGTTATTAATGATTCAAATGATAAAAGAAGAAAGAGCAACAAAGGAGCTAGCTAATGGAGAAAATGGAACACACCATTCTTGAGGATCAAAAAGGTGACCGCATTGATAAAATTATTTCGACTTTAGATGAGGAATGGTCAAGAACACAAGTCCAGCAATGGATTAAAGATGGAGACATCCTTGTAAACGGGCAAAAGGTAAAAACAAACTATAAGTGTGCTTTAAATGATCAAATTGAAATTATCATTCCTGATCCAGAAGAGCTCGATGCGATTCCAGAAGAGATGGATTTAGATATTTATTTTGAAGATAAAGATGTTCTTGTAGTTAATAAACCGAGTGGCATGGTTGTTCATCCAGCCCCAGGGCATTTGACAGGTACGTTAGTAAATGGCTTAATGGCTCACTGTAAGGACTTATCAGGTATCAATGGTGTATTACGGCCCGGTATCGTTCATCGTATTGATAAGGATACCTCAGGCTTGTTAATGGTCGCTAAAAATGATATGGCCCATGAAAAGCTCGTTAATCAATTGGTGGCTAAATCAGTTACCAGGAAGTATCGAGCAATTGTGCATGGGGTTATCACACATGATGCGGGAACGATCGATGCTCCGCTTGGAAGGGATCCGAAGAATCGCCAAGCGATGACCGTTGTTGATAATGGCAAAAATGCTGTTACCCATTTTAATGTAATTGAACGGTTTAAGGATTTCACCTTTGTAGAATGTCAATTAGAAACCGGAAGAACACACCAAATTCGCGTGCATATGAAATACATTGGCTACCCGCTTGCAGGCGATCCCAAATACGGTCCGAAAAAAACATTAGATTTTGATGGACAGGCCTTGCATGCAGGGGTTCTAGGATTTGACCATCCGCGGACAAATGAGTATATTGAATTTGAAGCTCCTCTTCCGGAAAATTTTCAACAATTGCTTGAGCAATTGCGAAATAATCATTGACAGATGGGTTAGTTGTAAAGTAAGATAACAACAGTTGAATATGCCTTTAAAACAGTCCTGTGAGGCTGAGAAGGAACGGATTAGAAAATAGGGAAATTATGCCCTTTTCTAGAATCTACACGTTTACCTCTCACCTCTAGGTGAGAGGTTTTTTTAATTCAGATAAGTGGGTGCTTAAGATGAATCAAAAAGCAATCGTACTAGATGAACAAGCAATTGGGCGTGCCTTAACAAGAATAGCCCATCAAATTATTGAAAAAAACAAAGGAATAGATAATTGTGTTCTTGTTGGCATTCGCACAAGAGGCATTTATATTGCTGAACGTCTTGCTGCAAAAATAGCAGAAATTGAAGGGAAGCCAATCGCGGTAGGTGAGTTGGATATTACACTCTATCGTGACGATTTAACAAAGAAAACAGACAATCAAGAACCGCTTGTAAAAGGTTCAAATATTCCAGTTGAAATCTCCGAAAAAAAGGTTGTCCTTGTAGACGACGTTTTATATACTGGCAGAACCGTCAGAGCAGGTTTAGATGCAATCATGGATCTTGGACGCCCAGCAGCAATTCAGTTAGCTGTCCTGGTCGATCGCGGACATCGGGAATTGCCAATCCGTGCTGACTATGTTGGAAAAAATATTCCGACATCAGGCAGCGAAAAAATTGTTGTTGAATTAACTGAAAAAGATCAAGTGGACCAAGTAAGTATTTTTGAAAATTAAATAACAACCCTTTTTAAATGCAGTCCCGTGAGGCTGTCAAAGGGGAAATCGCCTTCAGTATACATCTGTCGGAATTCCTATACCCCTTTGTGCCTACATGGTCAAAGGATTTTTTTTTGAAAACAAACACAAAATAATAAAGATATTACTGGAGGAGAAAAAATGAACAATAAACCTATCTTAGACGTAGCAGAGATCCCAAATCCAGTCCAATGGCTGACACTAAGCTTACAGCACTTATTCGCGATGTTCGGTGCGACGATCCTCGTTCCATACTTAGTAGGATTAAGTCCTGCCATTGCCTTAATCACAAGCGGGCTTGGAACATTAGCGTTTCTTCTCATTACAAAATTTCAGGTTCCTGCATACCTAGGCTCATCCTTTGCCTTTATTGTACCAGTGATAGCGGCAAAAGAAGCTGGGGGTCCAGGGGCGGCAATGGTTGGCGCTTTCCTGGCAGGGCTTGTATATGGAATTGTAGCCCTTATCATTAGTAGGGCAGGACATAGATGGATTATGAAATTACTGCCGCCAATTGTAGTTGGTCCAGTTATCATTGTAATCGGCTTAGCCCTTTCTGGAACGGCCGTTGATATGGCAATGAATAATTCTGCAGGAGAGTACAGCATGCTCCACTTTTCAGTCGCACTCGTAACCTTAGCAGCGACAATTATCTTCTCAATATATGCCAAAGGAATGTTAAGTATTATCCCAATATTAGCCGGGATTGTGATCGGATATATCTACGCATTATTCGTCGGAATTGTCGATTTTCAACCAGTACTGGATGCAAAATGGTTTGAAATGCCCGAGTTTATCATTCCGTTTGTAAGCTATGAGGTAAAAGTGACATGGGACATTGTCGCTCTAATGGTTCCAGTTGCCGTTGTTACCCTTTCTGAACATATTGGGCACCAGCTTGTGCTTAGTAAAGTCGTTGGACGTGATTATATTAAAGAACCAGGTTTACATCGCTCGATTCTAGGTGATGGCATGGCTACAATGATTTCTGCCCTAATTGGCGGTCCGCCAAAGACGACGTACGGAGAAAATATCGGTGTATTAGCTATCACGAGAGTTTACAGTGTCTATGTAATCGCAGGAGCCGCAGTACTGGCAACGATCTTTGGGTTTATTGGAAAAATGACTGCATTAATTGGAACAATCCCAACACCTGTTATGGGAGGGGTATCAATTCTGCTCTTTGGAATCATTGCATCTTCTGGCCTAAGAATGCTAGTTGACAGCAAAATTGATTTCGCCGATAAACGCAACCTTGTTATTTCATCTGTTATCCTTGTCGTTGGAATCGGTGGCGCAGTTGTCAAATTGGCTAACAATTTCCAAATTGAAGGAATGGCCTTAGCGGCAATACTTGGTGTATTGTTAAACCTCATTCTTCCAGGAGCGCAACCAGTAGATGAAAATATGTTTGAAGAAACTGCTGTGAATGATAAACAGAATATAGCATAAAGATTACCTTTTAAAGAAGTCCAGAGAGGCTTATAAGGGTGTAATAGTAAGTGCCATTAGAAAATAATGGTCTTAGTATAGATTTATACACCCTGGTCAATTGATCAGGGTTATTTTTATACAAAAAATGAAGGGTGGCAGAACATGTTAAATCACTTATTAACCACGAATGAATTAAAAGTGGAAGAGGTTTATCAAATCTTAGCTGATGCACAAAGTTTTGCTGATGGTATGAAATGGCGTCCGGAAGGTCAGATGTATGCTGCTAACTTGTTTTTCGAAGCAAGTACAAGAACTAAATGCAGCTTTGAGGTTGCAGAGAGAAGAGTTGGTATGGGTGTCATTCCATTTGAAGTTCAAACCTCGAGTGTTCAAAAGGGAGAGACGCTATACGATACCGTTAAAACGCTAGAATCCATCGGGGTAAATGCAATCGTCATTCGTCACGGGCAGGACCGTTATTTTGACGAACTGGTAGGGAAAGTGAATGTACCGATTATTAATGGCGGTGATGGATGCGGCCATCATCCAACACAATCACTGCTTGACCTGTTAACGATCCATCAGGAGTTCGGGAAATTTGCTGGTCTGAAAATCGCCATTATTGGTGACATCAGTCATAGCAGAGTGGCGCGTTCCAATGCTGATTTATTAACAAGGCTGGGGGCAGAAGTAATCTTTTCTGGACCAGCTGAATGGTTTGATATTAATAGTCTAAGTTCATCAAGATTTACACCAATTGATGATGCAGTTGAGGAAGCTGATGTTGTGATGCTCCTTCGTGTTCAACACGAACGACATCAAAAGAAGGGTAGCTACTCTGCTGCAGAGTACCATCAACAATTTGGTCTTACATTGAAAAGGGAAAAGCAAATGAAAGAGAAAAGTATTATAATGCATCCTGCTCCGATAAATCGAAACGTTGAGATAGCTGATAGCCTAGTAGAATGCGAACGTTCTAGAATATTTAAGCAAATGGAAAATGGTGTATATGTAAGAATGGCGGTCTTAAAGCGATCCATCGAAAATATTGAAGGAGGAACGATATATGAAAATACTAATTCAAAATTCAAAGTACATAGCAGCTAATGGAGAAATAGATCAGTCTGATATTTTAATAGAAAACGGAAGGATAGTAAAAATTGAAAAGCAAATTAAAGACATTGTAGATAGAAAAGTGGATGCTACTGGGTTGCTTGTTTCACCAGGGTTTATTGATTTGCATGTTCATCTACGCGAACCTGGTGGTGAGAAAAAAGAAACGATTGCTACAGGTACCCTAGCCGCTGCTAGAGGAGGATTCACAACCTTGGCTGCGATGCCAAACACAAGGCCGGTTCCAGATTCAGAGGCTCAAATGAATTGGTTGCAAAAAAGAATTCAAGAAACTGCAAAGGTACGCGTTTTACCGTATGCCTCGATCACGATTCGAGAGCTGGGGCAGGAGTTAACAGATTTCGAGTCATTAAAAAAGGCAGGTGCATTCGCATTTACTGATGACGGAGTAGGGATTCAATCTGCGAATATGATGCTTGAAGCCATGAATAAAGCTGCAGCTGCAAATATGGCGATTGTTGCTCATTGTGAGGAGAACACGCTGATAAATAAAGGATGTGTACATGAAGGAACTTTTTCAGAAAAAAATGGTTTAAACGGAATTCCTTCAGTATGTGAGTCTGTACAGATTGCTAGGGACGTACTGCTTGCAGAGGCTACAGGCTGCCATTATCATGTTTGTCACATAAGTACAAAAGAGTCCGTAAGGGTGGTAAGAGATGCAAAACGAGCGGGTATCCATGTTACTGCAGAAGTAACACCACATCATTTATTATTAACAGAAGACGATATTCCAAATCTTGATACAAATTATAAAATGAATCCCCCATTACGTGCGGTTGCTGATAGAGATGCATTAATAGCAGGACTAATGGATGGAACGATTGATTTTATCGCAACCGACCATGCCCCACATACACTTGAAGAAAAAAGTGAGGGAATGAATTTAGCACCATTTGGCATTGTAGGGCTAGAAACGGCTTTCCCCCTTCTATATACTCATTTTGTTTTAACAAAAATTCTAACAGTCGAAGAACTAATTGGATATTTCACGATTAAGCCAGCAGAGTCCTTTAAGCTTCCATATGGGAAAATAGTTACCGGTGCACCAGCAGACATTGTCCTTTTAAATCTGAATGAAGAGCGTATGATCGATCCAGAGGAATTTCTATCTAAAGGTAAAAGTACACCGTTTAAAGGCTGGAAATGTAAAGGATGGCCAGAGATGACCATTTCAGAAGGTCAGATAGTTTGGGAAAAAGGATGTGTAAAAGTATGAAGGCGCAGCTCGTTTTAGAAGATGGAACAATTTTTATTGGAGACGGGTTTGGATCGCATATGGATACTATGGGGGAAGTTGTTTTTAATACTGGAATGACAGGTTACCAGGAAATTCTCTCGGATCCATCCTACTGTGGACAAATTGTCATGCTAACCTACCCGTTAATCGGAAATTATGGAATTAACCGTGATGATTTTGAATCAATTAATCCTGCCGTAAAGGGCTTTATTGTAAAAGAGGTAACAGATTTCCCATCCAATTGGAGGAGTGAAATTACAATCGATGAATATTTTAAAATGAAGAAAATTCCTGGGATTTCAGGGATTGATACACGTAAATTAACAAGAATCATCCGCCAATATGGGACATTAAAAGGAACCATTTGCAGTATTGAAAATGATCCGAGAGAAGTAGTAAGCAAATTAAGGCAAGCAAAACTTCCGATTGATCAAGTCAGGAGAGTTTCAACAAAAAATGCTTACCCTAGCCCAGGGCGGGGGAAAAGAATTGTTCTCGTTGATTTTGGAATGAAGCACGGAATTTTACGTGAATTAAATAAGCGTGGGTGTGACGTCATCGTTGTGCCTTATCATACAACTGCTGATGAAATTCTTCAGCTGCGACCAGATGGGATTATGCTCTCGAATGGACCTGGAGATCCGAAAAATGTTCCTGAAGGAATACACATGATAAAAGAGGTGTTGGGCAAGGTACCGATTTTTGGAATTTGCCTCGGACACCAATTATTTGCCCTCGCTTGCGGTGCGAATACTGCCAAAATGAAGTTCGGACATAGAGGATCCAACCATCCAGTAAAGGATTTATCTACAGGTAAGATTTCAATAACAGCCCAAAACCATGGTTTTACTGTCGAGGAAAAGTCAATAGAAAATACGAGGCTAACAATTACACATTCTGCCTTGAATGATGGGACAATTGAAGGGCTGAGGCATTTAGATTACCCAGCATTTACAGTGCAGTATCATCCTGAAGCATCACCGGGTCCTGAAGATACAAACGGTCTATTTGATCAATTTCTTGTCATGATTGAGTACGGAAATAAGGAGGTAACGACAATATGCCAAAACGTTCAGATATAAATTCTATTTTAGTTATCGGTTCAGGTCCGATTGTCATCGGTCAGGCTGCCGAGTTTGACTACGCCGGTACTCAGGCATGCATGGCTCTAAAAGAAGAAGGCTATCGTGTTATTCTCATAAATTCGAACCCAGCAACAATTATGACTGATACGGAGATAGCTGATGCGGTATATATCGAGCCATTAACAACCGAATTTATTAGCAGAATCATTCGCAAGGAGCGTCCAGATGCACTCTTAGCTACTCTTGGCGGGCAAACTGGTCTGAATCTTGCTGTTGAATTAGCCAATTCTGGAATTTTAGAGGAGTGCGAGGTTGAAATTCTCGGAACGAGGCTTTCGGCGATCAAGCAAGCCGAAGACCGTGAATTATTCCGTAACTTAATGAACGAGTTAGGGGAACCAGTACCTGATAGTGTAATTGTTCATCAAATGGAAGAGGCCCATAACTTTGTTGAAAAGGTGGGATTCCCAGTGATTGTCCGTCCTGCCTATACACTTGGAGGAACAGGCGGAGGCATTTGTCACAATCATAAAGAACTGGAAGAAATCGTCACATCAGGTCTGAAGAGCAGTCCGGTTCATCAATGCTTGCTTGAAAAAAGTATCGCAGGCTTTAAGGAAATTGAATACGAAGTCATGCGTGATTCGAATGATAACGCGATTGTCGTTTGTAATATGGAAAACATTGACCCGGTTGGTATTCATACAGGGGACTCGATCGTTGTTGCTCCTAGTCAGACATTAAGTGATCGTGAATATCACCTGCTTAGAAATGTTTCGCTGAAAATTATTCGTTCCTTAGGGATTGAGGGAGGCTGTAATGTGCAGCTTGCCCTTGATCCTGATAGCTATAACTACTATATCATCGAAGTAAACCCAAGGGTAAGTCGATCCTCGGCCCTTGCTTCAAAAGCAACTGGTTATCCAATTGCCAAACTTGCAGCTAAGATTGCTGTCGGTTTAACACTAGACGAAATGCTTAATCCGGTAACCGGAAAGTCCTATGCATGCTTTGAACCAGCCCTCGATTATATTGTCACTAAAATACCGCGGTGGCCATTCGATAAATTTGAATCAGGCAACCGCTCACTTGGAACGCAAATGAAGGCAACGGGTGAAGTTATGGCAATTGGCCGGACATTTGAGGAATCATTACTTAAAGCAATACGTTCACTAGATAATGGAAGCTATCATTTCCAATTAAATACAGCATCTGAAATAGATGATGAGCTGCTCGAGAAGCGTATTAGAAAAGCTGGGGATGAGCGTCTGTTCTACATAGCAGAGAGCTTAAAGCGCGGAGTTAGTATTAAAATGATCCATGAATGGAGCAATATCGATTTGTTTTTCCTGAAAAAGATGGAAGGGATCATTGAACTTGAGACAAGACTAACGGATACTCCTTTTACAACGGAAAATTTAAAAGAAGCGAAACAAAAAGGCTTTACCGATAAGAAGATTGCTGAATTATGGAAGAGTACAGAAAACGATATCTACCAATGGCGTCATGAAATGGGCATTGTCCCGGTATATAAAATGGTAGATACGTGTGCAGCTGAGTTTGAATCTGAAACACCTTATTTCTATGGCACATATGAGGAAGAAAATGAGTCAGTTGTCACTGCCAGGCAAAGTGTCATCGTTCTTGGTTCAGGTCCAATTCGCATTGGCCAGGGCATTGAATTTGATTATGCAACTGTCCATTGTGTAAAAGCAATTAAAGAGGCAGGCTATGAAGCGATTATCATTAACAACAATCCAGAAACAGTTTCTACTGACTTCAGCATTTCCGATAAGTTATACTTTGAACCGCTAACGATCGAAGACGTCATGCATATTGTCGAGTTGGAAAATCCGCTAGGAGTTGTGGTTCAATTTGGCGGGCAAACAGCGATTAACCTAGCTTCCCAGCTTGTTGAAAATGGAGTAAAAATATTAGGAACAAGTTTAGAGGACTTAGACAGAGCAGAGAATAGGGATAAATTTGAACATTCACTTGTGCAATTAAACATTCCTCAGCCCGTTGGTAAAACAGCATTATCGGTTGAAGAAGCCCTTATTATAGCTGATGAAATTGGCTATCCTGTCTTAATTCGCCCTTCCTATGTCCTTGGAGGCAGGGCAATGGAAATAGTTTATCATGAAAATGAACTGCTTCGTTACATGAAAAATGCCGTGAAAATTAACCCTGAGCATCCAGTCTTAATCGATTGTTATTTAACCGGAAAAGAAATCGAAGTAGATGCCATCTCTGATGGTAAGAATGTCCTCATTCCTGGAATAATGGAGCATATCGAACGAGCAGGGGTCCATTCAGGTGATTCGATTGCTGTCTATCCGCCGCAAACATTATCTGCTGAAATGAAGAAGAAGCTAGCCGAATACACAGAAAGGTTAGCATTAGGTTTGAATATTGTAGGCTTGTTAAATATTCAATATGTCATTTCAGACAACCAGATCTATGTCCTTGAGGTCAACCCAAGGTCGAGCAGGACCGTACCATTTTTGAGTAAAATTACGAATATCCCGATGGCTAAAATTGCAACGAAAGCTATTTTAGGAGTTTCATTGCTGGATCAAGGATATCGTTCAGGACTAATTGCTGAAAAGAATGAGGTCTTCGTAAAAGTACCGGTATTTTCATTCGCAAAGCTGAAAAGTGTTGATATCACGCTTGGACCAGAAATGAAGTCAACCGGAGAGGTTATGGGGAAGGATACTACACTTGAAAAGGCTCTGTATAAAGGATTGATTGCTTCGGGTATGAACATCCAAAAGTTTGGAACAGTCTTATTCACGGTAGCAGATAAAGATAAAGAAGAGGCACTACAGTTGGCGAAGCGATTTGCCGGGAACGGTTACCGATTAATGGCAACAAGTGGTACAGCTTCCGTTTTATCATCTGCCGGACTTGCAGTTAAGGTTGTCAGCAAAATTGGCTCAGAAGGAACAACTTTACTAGATATCATCCAGCATGGCAAAGCCCAGTTCATTATTAATACATTGACAAAAGGCAAGCAGCCAGAAAGTGATGGATTTAGAATTCGCCGTGAGGCTGTTGAAAATGGAGTCCCATGTTTAACTTCTCTAGACACAGCTGATGCTATTCTAAGGGTAATTGAATCAATGAACTTTTCAGCAGAGGCACTTGTACCAGAGTCTAAGGAGGTCGTCTTTGTATGATAAAAAAGGAATTATGCAGCATTGTCAGCCAAAAGGAAATCGCAGATGACATATACGAGCTGACAGTAAAAGCGGAATTGGTAAGCGAAATTGCAGCACCTGGACAATTTACGCATATTCGCGTTTCAGCTAATGGAGACCCGCTTTTAAGAAGACCGATTAGTATTTCATCGTTTGATCAAAAGAGCAAGCAATTCACGATGATTTATCGTAAGGATGGCATTGGAACTACCTTACTAGCTAAATTAGAACCAGGAATAACAATTGATATTCTTGGTCCATTAGGCAACGGCTTCCCTGTTAATGAAATGAAGGTTGGTGAAACAGCGCTGTTAGTGGGTGGAGGGATCGGTGTCCCCCCGTTATATGAGCTATCCAATCAGTTGAAGGCCAAAGGAGTAAAGGTAATCCATGTACTTGGCTTTCAAACAGAATCGGCCGTTTTTTATGAAAGGGAATTTTTGGAAAATGGTGAAACTTTTGTTGCAACTGTGGACGGTTCTTATGGGAATCGCGGTTTTGTTACAGAAGTCATTAAGGATTTAAGTTTTGATTGTATGTATGCATGCGGCCCTATTCCAATGTTAAAAGCATTAGAACAAGCCTATCCAAAAAAGAGAGTATTTTTATCCTTAGAAGAACGGATGGGCTGTGGTATTGGGGCATGCTTTGCTTGTGTTTGCAGGAGTGCGAAGGATCCGCTGGGAGTTTCATATAAAAAGGTGTGCAGCGATGGACCAGTTTTCCGTGCCGGGGAGGTACTGATATGAGTCGGTTAGATTTAGAACTACCAGGCTTAAAATTAAAGAATCCAATTATGCCCGCTTCTGGCTGTTTCGGGTTTGGCCGTGAGTACAGTCAATTCTATGATTTAAGTGTCCTTGGCGCAATCATGATAAAGGCAACGACTGTCGAGCCCAGATTTGGGAATCCTACACCGCGAGTCGCCGAAACATCCTCAGGGATGCTTAATGCGATTGGATTGCAAAATCCAGGTCTGGAAAAAGTTTATAACGAAGAATTGCCATGGCTCGCACAACATAACGTTCCGATTATTGCCAATGTTGCGGGGTCATTAGAAGAAGAGTATATCGAGGTTGCAAGAGAAATTTCTAAAGCAGCGAATGTTCAAGCCCTTGAATTAAATATCTCCTGCCCGAACGTAAAGACGGGCGGGATTGCATTTGGTACAATTCCAGAGGTTGCAAAGCAATTAACCCGTAAAGTGAAGGAAGTATCGCAGGTGCCTGTGTATGTGAAGCTTTCGCCGAATGTCACCAATATTGTTGAAATGGCAAAAGCAGTTGAAGCGGGCGGTGCTGATGGTCTGACGATGATTAACACGCTTGTCGGGATGAGGCTTGATTTAAAGACGGGTAAGCCAATTTTGGCTAATCGGACGGGCGGCTTATCCGGTCCCGCAATAAAACCAGTTGCGATACGGATGATTTATGAAGTAAGTCAAGCGGTTAACCTACCGATTATTGGTATGGGTGGGATTCAATCTGCTGAAGATGTAATTGAATTCTTTTATGCAGGGGCAAGCGCCGTAGCTGTAGGAACGGCTAACTTTGTAGACCCATTTGTATGCCCAACGATAATTGAAGAGTTACCGCAGCTGCTAGATAAATTAGGTTATGAACACATCAGTGAATGTAAGGGAAGGAGCTGGAATGCGGGTGGACAACTCACTCATCATCGCGCTTGATTTTGCAACAGGTAAAGAAGTAGTAGGTTTTTTAGAGCCTTTCGAGGATCGAAAGCTTTTTGTTAAAGTGGGCATGGAGTTATTTTACCAGGAAGGTCCTTCTATTGTTCATAGATTAAAAGAATCAGGTCATCTGATATTTCTTGATTTAAAGCTTCATGATATCCCAAATACGGTAAAACGTGCAATGACAGGACTTGCTAGATTAGAATGCGATCTAGTCAATGTACACGCAGCAGGGGGAAAAGAAATGATGGAGGCTGCCATCGAAGGCTTGGATGCGGGGACCGCTGCAGGAAGGAAACGGCCGAAGTGTATCGCTGTCACACAATTGACCAGTACCTCTGAAGAACAAATGAAAAATGATCAGCTTATCCCTGTTTCGCTCACTGAATCGGTTTTGCACTACGCTTCGTTAACGAAAGAATCGGGTTTAGATGGAGTAGTTTGTTCAGCATGGGAAGCTAGTTATATCAGAGACAGGATTGGCAGCCCATTTTTAACGGTTACACCAGGAATTCGTATGGAAAATGATCATATCGGTGACCAGAAACGTGTCACTACACCACAATTTGCTAAAAGTGCAGGGGTGAGCTCCATCGTGGTTGGGAGATCGATAACAAGGGCAGCAGAGCCTGTTAAAAGTTATGAAAAATGGCTAGATGCATGGAAGGGAGTTCGTCAATGAAACATATGATTGCTGAAAAACTACTAGAAATTAATGCAGTGGAATTGAAACCGAATGAGCCATTTACATGGACATCAGGATTACGCTCACCTATTTATTGTGATAATCGTCTTACCCTATCCTATCCAGCAGTTAGAAGAGAAATTGCAAAGGGTTTACAAATGCTTATACTTGAAAATTTCCCTGAGGCGGAAATTATCGCTGGAACCGCAACAGCTGGAATTCCACATGCGGCCTGGGTCAGTGAGCTTTTGGATTTACCAATGTGTTATGTTCGTTCAAAGCCTAAAGGTCACGGAAAAGGAAATCAGATTGAGGGCAGAGTCGAAGCGGGAAAAAAAGTAGTGGTTGTCGAGGATTTAATTTCCACAGGTGGAAGTGTGATTACAGCGGTTCAAGCACTACGGGAAGCTGGCTGTGACGTGTTAGGTGTTGTATCCATCTTTACATACGGGCTGAAGAAGGGTGAATTAGTGCTTAAAGAAGCTGGGATTAAAAGTGCGTCACTAACTAATTTTACAGCTTTAGTAGAGGCGGCGAATGCTAAAGGAGACATCAGCAGTGAGGAGCAAGAAAGCCTGCTGTCATGGAGCAACGATCCAACCGAATGGAGCAAACAATACGTTTAGCTTAAATTAAAAAGTTCCCGGAAACCGGGAACTTTTTAATTTTTCTTTAATTGTAAAACCATTTCTTCATCAGGAGTAACATAAACAGTTTGCTGATTGTCATAAATCACAAATCCTGGTTTTGCCCCATTAGGCTTCTTCACGAAGCGAACCTTGGTAAAATCAACGGGCACAGAGCTTGAATTTCTTGCTTTACTAAAATATGCCGCTAGCATCGCTGCTTCTCGAATGGTCTCCTCCGTTGGTTCTTTACTGCGTATGACAACATGTGAACCAGGAATATCCTTTGTATGGAGCCAAATTTCGTCCCTTGCAGCAAGCTTATTCGTCAAATAGTCGTTTTGTCTATTATTTTTCCCAACAATAATATCAATCCCGTCTGAGGAATGGAAATGATCGAGCACAGGCTTGGCGGTATTTAACTTTTTGGCATTTCGTTTTTGGCGGCCTCGGATATACTTGCCTTCAATTAACTCTTCGCGAATCTCTTGGAGATCCTTCGGTGACGCCGTTTGTACCTGCTGCAAGAGATTTTCGAAATACGCAACCTCGGCACTGGCAAGTTCAATTTGTTCCATAACAACAATTACAGCAGTTTTGGCTTTCTGGTACTTAGAAAAATACCTTTGCGCATTTTCTGAGGGTGTCCTGCGCGGATTCAGTGAAATGATCACGGTACCTTCTAATTCATCATAATAATCAAGGACTTCTATTTCTTTCATCCCTTTTTTTACAGCATATAGATTAGCAGTAAGCAGTTCCCCGAAGCGCTGAAATTGATCTGCCTTCTCTGCCTCTATGAGAGTATCCTGCAATTTTTCAATCTTCTTTTCATTTTTTTCCTTTTCATTGATAATTAATCTCTCAATGTCATTTCCTTGCTGCTTTACACGGTCACGCTCTGCTTTCCCAAAATAATAACGATCGAGCATTTCGCTCAAAGAATTGAAGGTTTTACTATCGCCGATTACATGTCCAAGTGGGAAAAGGTAATATGTATCCTTCCCGCCTGCAGACATGATTGCGGGGGATAAATCACCTGTCCTGATTCTATTTATAAGGGTCATGAATGTATTTGGTACTGTCGTTCGATTGGCAAGACCGCTTTGAAAAATAACTTCCTTCGCGAATAACGGAGAGGTTCCTGCAAAGTGTTCAACAATCTGACGATCCAGCTTACCGCTATTAAAATCAAGCGATGTTAAAACATCTCCTTCAACTGCCTGGAAAGGATTTTGTTTATTTTGTGCTGGAGGAAAGACGTAAGGCTGTCCCGGCTGGATTGCACGAAAGCTGTTCACTGCAAATGAAACATGCTTAATACTATCAAGGATGAGATTGCGTGTCTTATCAACAATTACGATATTACTATGCCTTCCCATGATCTCAATAATTAACTGTTTATAGCTAATATCGCCAATTTCATTACGTCCTTTAATTTCAAAAATAATCATCCGATCATTTTCAACTTGGTATAAATCCTCGAGTATGTATCCTTCGATATGTTTTCGGAGTAGCATACAAAACATTGGCGGTTCGCTTGGATTTTCATATGATTCTTTGGTTAACTGTACCCTTGCGTAGCTGGGGTGTGCCGATAATAGGAGCTTTTGGTTTAATCCGTTTGCACGGATGGTTAAGATTACTTCATTTTTATAGGGCTGGTGAACTTTGTTTATTCTCCCGCCTTTTAAGGCAAGAGACAGTTCATTAACCATTGCTTTTGTAAATAAACCATCAAATGACATGAAAAACATCCTTTACTACATTCATATATATATTAATTTGCTCTTATAAATGGCTGTTGATTTCCGCTCCAGGCACTTCGCTTTCCGCGGGCGTGCCAGGGAGCCTCCTCGGCGCTGCAGCGCCTGTGGGGTCTCCCAGCCCCGTACTCCCGCAGGATATTGAATAGGCTTCCTTGAATATGCACCGCACGAAGGAAATGCGGTAGCATTTTCGAGGAGTCCTTCGTGCCTTACGCTCCAATCAACAGAGTTAAAATAACAATAACCTTTAACAGAGCAATTATTATATCCTATAAATTTATTTTCTGTCTTATTTTACCCCAAATAGTGAACGAATTGAAGTTTCTCTTAATCATAGCATTTTTTTGGACAAGGCTGAATATGCTTTCTTTAGAGCTAGTCTGAATCAATAAAGGGGGAAGTGAGATGGTCGGATGAAATTCCATGAGATGGAGATAAAACAAGTTGAAAAGGCCTTAGATACCGACTTTTCGTCTGGATTATCACAGGAAGCAGTAAATAATCGGATTGCCAAGCACGGCTATAACGAATTGGAAGAAGGAGAAAAGCAATCTGCTTTGCTCTTATTTTTTAGCCAATTTAAAGACTTTATGGTTCTCGTACTACTCGCAGCAACATTAGTTTCGGGGTTGCTGGGAGAATATATTGATGCAATCGCCATCATTGCTATTGTCATAATTAATGGTTTTCTTGGATTCTTTCAAGAAAGAAAAGCAGAGAAATCGCTTCAGGCATTAAAAGAGTTATCAGCTCCTCAAGTTTCCGTCTTGAGGGATGGATTGTGGATTAAAATCCCCTCCAAAGAAATTGTTGCTGGTGATATTATTAAATTTTCTAGTGGCGATCGGATTGGCGCCGATGTCCGAATTATTGAAGTGCGAAGTTTAGAAATAGAAGAGTCTGCGCTAACGGGTGAGTCTGTCCCCGTTTCAAAGCATATAAATGGTTTGCAAACACCAAATCCCGGAATTGGTGATATGGAAAACATTGCATTCATGGGCACGATGGTTTCAAGAGGGAGTGGGATAGGAGTTGTCATTGCCACTGGAATGAAAACCGCTATGGGCCAAATTGCCGATTTACTCCAAAGGGCCCAGACACAAGATACTCCTTTACAAAGACGGTTAGAACAATTAGGAAAAATCTTAATAACAGTTGCCTTGCTATTAACCGTACTTGTTGTCGTGGTGGGGGTTTTACAAGGAAATGATCTTTATACAATGTTCTTAGCGGGTGTATCACTCGCGGTTGCTGCGATTCCAGAAGGATTACCAGCAATTGTAACAGTTGCTTTATCACTTGGTGTTCAAAAAATGATCAAGCAAAATGCAATCGTAAGGAAACTTCCTGCTGTTGAGACACTAGGCTGTGCATCAGTCATTTGTTCCGACAAAACAGGAACATTGACACAAAATAAAATGACCGTTACCCATTTATGGAGCGGTGGAAATACTTGGACTGTTGATGGTGTAGGGTACCAGCCGCGTGGCGACTTTTACCTGAATAGAGCCCTTGTTCAGCCAAAGAACGAAAAGGCATTGCAGCAGATGCTAATTTTCGGAATGATTTGTAATCACTCAGATCTGGTCGTAAAAGATGACGATATTATTCTAGATGGAGATCCGACAGAAGGCGCACTCCTTGTAAGTGCAATGAAAGCAGGTTTTGACCGCACCAACCTATTAAATGAATTCACAATCATCAATGAATTCCCATTTGATTCAGTAAGAAAAATGATGAGCATGCATGTGAAAGATAAAATGGGCAGGCATTTTATTGTGACAAAGGGTGCTCCTGATGTCATTTTGGGAAAAAGTGAATCGATTCTTTGGGATGGAAAAACCCAGTTTTTAAGTGATAAAGTGCAAAATAATGTTCAGAATGCTATTAATGAACTTGCTTCACAGGCCCTTCGGACGATTGCGATAGCTTTTAAGCCGGTGCAAGCAAATACTGTTATTTTAAGTGAACAGGAAGCAGAGAAAAAGCTTACCTTTATCGGTGTTCAGGGAATGATTGACCCGCCTAGACCTGAAGTGAAAGACGCGGTTAAAGAATGTAAGGAAGCGGGAATTAAAACGGTCATGATTACAGGTGATCATGTGATTACAGCAAAGGCAATTGCAGCTCAACTGGGGATATTAACAAAGAAAAGCAAGGTGCTTGATGGGAATGCCCTTTCTGTCATGTCAGTAGATGAACTAGAAAATATTGTGGATGATGTTTCTGTATTTGCTAGAGTCTCACCGGAACATAAATTAAAAATTGTCAAAGCGTTGCAAAATAGAGGCCATATTGTTGCCATGACAGGTGATGGAGTAAACGATGCACCAGCAATAAAGACAGCTGATATTGGAGTGGCAATGGGTATAACTGGAACAGATGTTGCAAAAGAGGCTTCATCCCTTGTACTGCTGGACGATAATTTTGCGACAATCAAGGCTGCGATTAAAGAAGGTCGTAATATATATGAAAATATTCGTAAATTTGTCCGCTATCTGCTTGCATCGAACGTTGGTGAAATATTGGTGATGCTTTTTGCTATGCTATTAGCCCTTCCTCTGCCCTTAGTCCCGATTCAAATTCTATGGGTGAATTTAGTAACGGATGGATTGCCTGCGATGGCTCTCGGACTTGACCGGCCTGAGGAAGATGTGATGAAACGCAAGCCTCGCAGTCCAAATGAAGGAATATTTGCTCGCGGTTTAGGTTGGAAAGTAATTTCTAGAGGCTTCCTCATTGGATTAGTAACACTGGTCGCCTTCATTATTGTTTATCATAGAGATACTGATAATCTGCAGTATGCGCAAACAATCGCATTTGCAACACTTGTCTTGGCGCAGCTTATTCATGTTTTCGATTGCCGCAGTGAAAAATCAGTTTTGTCACGTAATCCATTTGGGAATCCCTACCTTGTGTGGGCAGTCATTTCATCTCTTGTATTGATGCTGGTTGTTATTTACTATGCACCATTACAGCCAATCTTTCATACCACTGCTATATTAGCAAATGACTGGTTGCTGATTATTGGACTTTCGTCAATTCCAACTTTTTTACTAGCCGGATCATTTTTGTTAAGAAAAACAAAATAAAGTATGTTATAATCCAAAAGGTAATAGGGTTTACTCTATTACCTTTTGGCAGTTTTAGAATAATATTATTATCCTATACATATTTAAGAAAGCTGAGCTCTTTTTCGTGGATTGGATGTGTAAATGATGGTTATTAGTATGACAGGATTTGGAAGAAGTAGGGTGGAGTCAGTAGCCTTTTCAGTGAATGTTGAAGTGAAAACGGTCAACCATCGTTTTTGTGAAGTGAATATTCGGATGCCAAGACAGCTATTAAAGCTTGAAGATAAAATAAAGAAAAAAATAAATCAGCAGCTGCGCCGCGGCAGGGTAGAAGTCTTCATAACAATTGAAGGAGAAGGAAGGATTACTCGCAAAGTCCGCGTCGATTGGAAGCTTATTGAAGAATATCATCTGTTCATCGAGCAAGCGCGCAAAAAATATAATATTGAAGGGAAAGTAACACTTCAGGATTTACTTAATCGGAGCGAATTTATACATATTGAAGAAAGCGATGACGGTAATGAAGAGCTTGAAAGCTTAATCTTGACGGCAACTGAGAAAGCTGTGCTGCTTCTAAAACAAATGCGAATGGCTGAAGGAGAAGAATTAAAAAAGGATTTACTCACTTCTATTTTGCAAGTCGAAATAAATATTAATGAACTTCAAAAATATGCTCCCCAAGTTGTTTCTTCGTATAAAGAACGATTACAAAAGAGGATGCAAGAGTTTGTTAATGGTCAAATTGATGAATCAAAGATTTTAACAGAAGTTGCTATATTTGCAGATAAAGTCGATATTAATGAAGAAATAACTAGGTTGAAGAGTCATATTCAGCAATTTTTAAAGACAATCGAAGAGCAAGAACCTGTCGGTCGGAAGCTTGATTTTCTCATCCAGGAGATGAACAGAGAAACAAATACGATTGGTTCAAAAGCAAATGATTCGAATATTGCTAAAAAAGTTGTCGATATAAAAAGTTTGCTGGAAAAATTGAAGGAACAGGTTCAAAATATTGAATAGACGGTTTAGAATAGCTTCTGCAAGGTAAAAATATATTATTGATGATTGGATGATAACAAGTGATAAAATTAATTAATATCGGATTTGGAAATATCGTATCTGCCAATCGGATTATTTCAATTGTTAGCCCTGAATCTGCTCCAATAAAAAGGATTATTCAAGATGCACGAGATCGAGGATCATTAATTGATGCAACTTACGGCAGAAGAACAAGGGCTGTAATTGTCATGGATAGTGACCATGTCATTTTATCGGCTGTTCAACCAGAAACAGTTGCTAATCGATTATCTGATCATGATGAAATTATTGATGAAGGGTAGGATATTAGAAAATGCAGGAAAAAGGATTACTTATCGTACTCTCCGGACCATCAGGTGTTGGTAAAGGTACGGTTCGAAAAGAAATATTCTCCCATCCAGATACAGCCTTTGAATATTCCATCTCAATGACAACCCGCGCGCCTCGTCCTGGTGAAGTTGATGGGGTTGATTATTTTTTTAAGTCCCGGGAAGAGTTTGAAGAATTGCTCGATCAGGATAAACTTTTGGAACATGCTGAATTTGTTGGAAATTATTATGGAACACCTGTTGATTATGTTCGTGATACCTTGGATGCTGGAAAAGATGTTTTTCTTGAGATTGAAGTAAAGGGTGCCCGTCAGGTTCGGGAGAAATTTCCAGAGGGTTTATTTATCTTTTTAATGCCCCCAAGCCTTTCCGAATTGAAAAATCGAATTGTGACAAGAGGAACCGAAACAGAAGAATTAATTAACAACCGGCTGCTATCTGCACGTGAGGAAATTGAAATGATGGAATTATATGATTATGTTGTTGAAAATAATAAAGTAGAGTTAGCCTGTGAGCGTGTGAAAGCAATTGTAATGGCTGAACATTGCCGCAGGGAACGTGTGGAACATCGATATAAAAAATTGCTGGAGGTTGAATAAAATGTTGTATCCTTCTATAGATTCATTGCTTAATAAAATTGATTCAAAATACTCGCTTGTTTCCGTTGCAGCAAAACGTGCCCGTTCAATGCAACAAAGCCGTGATGAAAGATTACCGAAGTATGTTTCATACAAATTTGTAGGGAAAGCTCTTGAAGAAATCTACAGTGGAGAGCTAACATATCGAATCGCCAAGAAATCTGCTGAATAACATTAAGGATCAATCTTAAATAGAAAAGTATTTAATGAAAGGCCTGACAACACCAGTGTGTCAGCCTTTTTATTTTTCTTAGCAAAATTCAGTGTTGATGGAGCGGACTGCCCGCGGAAAGTGAAGTGCCTGGAGCTCCAATCAACAGGCAAGTAAACCTTTATGAAAAGTTTTTGTAGAAAAACGGCTGAAAAAGGTGAAAAATCGGTAGTAGTCTAGCATAATAAAAGAATAAGTACGAGACTGAAGTGGGGGTATGATGACAATGAAAAAAAGAATATTATTATGTGTAACAGGTGGAATCGCTGTATACAAAGCAGCGGCCTTAACCAGTAAACTAGTTCAGGCTGGATTTGAAGTGAAGGTTATTATGAGTGACGCTGCAGCAAAATTTGTTTCCCCGTTAACCTTTCAGGCATTGTCCCGCAATGAAGTTTACATAGATACGTTTGAAGAAAAAAATCCTAATGTAATTGCACACATTGATCTTGCTGATTGGCCAGATCTTATTGTCGTTGCGCCAGCGACAGCAAATACAATTGCTAAACTAGCAAACGGAATAGCTGATAACATGATTACAACAACATTATTGGCAGCGACAGCTCCCGTTTGGATTGCACCGGCAATGAATGTTCATATGTATGATCATCCAGCAGTGAAAAAGAATATATCGATCTTAGCCGGATATGGTTATCAATTTATCGAACCGAGTGAAGGGTACCTTGCATGCGGGTATATTGGCAAAGGTCGACTAGAGGAGCCAGAGAAAATCGTCCAGTTAATCAATGACCGCTTCTTACAGAAAGATATTTTAAAGCTTAAAGGGAAAACGGTAGTTATTACTGCGGGCCCAACGAGAGAAAAAATCGACCCTGTTCGGTTTATCTCAAATCATTCCACAGGCAAAATGGGATATGCCCTTGCAGAAGCTGCAAAAAAAGAAGGGGCAAAGGTCGTGTTAATATCTGGACCTGTTAATCTAACCGCGCCATCTGGTTTACAATTAGTTAAGGTAGAGAGTGCAGAAGACATGTATCTAGAGGTTTTTAAATACGCAGATGCTGCTGATGTCGTCATTAAAACAGCTGCGGTTGCTGATTACCGTCCAAAAATAACCTATGACTATAAAATGAAGAAGCAGACCGGGAATGCCATTCTTGAACTTGAACGAACGAAAGATATATTGCTTGAATTAGGAAAAATGAAGAAAAATCATGTGCTTGTTGGCTTTGCAGCTGAGACAGACAATGTTGAAGAATACGCAAAGAAAAAGTTACAGGCTAAAAACACCGATATGATTGTTGCCAATAATGTAACTGCTGAAGGAGCGGGCTTTGGATCAGATACCAATATCGTTACGATTTATAAACGTGTTGGGCCAAAAATTGAGCTTCCATTGCTGTCTAAAAGGGAAGTTGCCCAAAGAATAATTGATGAAATAGCAGTGTCGCTGAAGGATTTGGAACCAAATGAAGATCGCTAGCGTAATTGTTGATGTACCAGCTAAACATACAGACAAGACGTTTGACTATCTGATTCCTGAAGAGTGGACGGATACGATTCAGCCAGGGATGAGAGTGATTGTCCCATTTGGACCTAGAAAGATTCAAGGTTTTATTACCGGGATTAAGTCAGAATCTGCTTTTGAAAAACTTCGTGAGATTATTGAACCAATGGACCTTGAGCCAGTCCTTAATAAGGAACAACTAAAGCTAGCTGCTTGGTTGACTGATACGACACTCTGTTTTAAAATTTTTGCTCTTCAGGTTATGCTTCCAGCAGCATTGAAAGCGAAATACGATAAGAAAGTCAAACTTGCTCAAGGAATAAATAAAGAGAATTTACCGGTAAAGCTACATGAATTTTTCAAAAACGAACAATTTTTTTCATGGGAGGATGCTTTAAAGAATGGGTTAGTTCCTATCCTCCAACGAGAAGCGGCTAAAGGTCATCTTGAGATTATTTATGAAGTAAAGGAAAGACTCAAAAAAAAGTATATAAAATTTGTTCAACCCCTTGTAGCAGAAGCAGAATTGGAAGTTGTGATAAATAAACTACCCAAAAGAGCAGAAAAACAGAAGGAAGTATTAAGTTATTTTGTTCAACATCCTGATGCGGTTGAAATGAGAATACTATTAAAAGACTTAAATATTTCTGCCGCTACAGTAAAAGCTCTAGTTGAAAAAAGACTATTAACGGAACAGGATCAGGAGGTTTACCGAGACCCCTATCAAAATAGAGTGTTTGAACGTACGTTGCCATTACCATTAACGAATGATCAGCAAACAGTTATCAAACCAATTTTAAATACAATTGAAAATAACCTTCATGAGGTATTCCTGCTTTATGGGGTAACAGGAAGCGGCAAGACAGAAATTTATCTGCAATCGATTCAAGAGGTTATTGAAAAGGGACAGGAAGCGATTGTTCTAGTTCCTGAAATTGCCCTTACACCGCAGATGGTAAATCGTTTTAAAGGCAGATTTGGAAACCTGGTGGCTGTTTTACACAGTGGGCTTTCAGCGGGTGAAAAATATGATGAATGGAGAAAGATTCAACGCAATGAGGTTAGTGTTGTTGTAGGAGCACGATCAGCGATTTTTGCTCCGTTTGAAAATCTTGGAATTATCATCATTGATGAAGAACATGAAACAAGCTATAAGCAAGAAGATATGCCGAGGTACCATGCAAGGGATGTTGCCATCGAACGAGCTAAAAATTATAACTGTCCTGTTGTACTCGGCAGTGCAACCCCATCGCTTGAATCATTTGCCAGGGCTCAAAAAAGCGTCTATCAGATACTGACTCTTCCAAGGCGAATGAACCAGCAGGCACTTCCAGCGGTTGAAATTATCGATATGCGTGAAGAGCTACGTGATGGAAATCGTTCCATGTTTTCTAGAAAGCTTTTTGAAATGCTTAAAGGAAGAATCGAGAGAAAAGAGCAGACAGTCTTATTTTTAAATAAACGTGGTCACTCTTCGTTCGTCATGTGTAGGGATTGCGGCTATGTCATGAATTGTCCTAATTGTGATATTTCCTTAACCTACCACCGTGTAAATGAACAAATGAAGTGTCATTATTGCAGTTTTGAAGCACCTGTTCCCAAAAGTTGTCCAGAATGTAATAGTGAATATATCCGTTATTTTGGAACGGGAACGCAAAAGGTAGAGGATGAACTGGGTAAGATCCTTCCTGAGGCAAGGATCATTCGTATGGATGTAGATACAACCGGCAGAAAGGGTTCGCATGAAAGACTATTAAAGGATTTTCAAGATGGAAAGGCAGATATACTTTTAGGGACGCAAATGATAGCGAAAGGTCTTGATTTTCCAAATATCACGCTAGTGGGAGTTCTCTCTGCAGATACCATGCTCCATTTACCTGATTTCCGTTCTTCTGAGAAAACCTTTCAGCTGTTAACCCAGGTGAGCGGCAGAGCAGGGCGCCACGAATTACCGGGAGAGGTCGTCATCCAAACCTATACTCCTGAGCATTACAGTATAGAACTGGCCGGAAAACAAGATTTTGACCGCTTTTACCATAGAGAAATGATGGCTCGGAAAATGCATAGTTATCCGCCGTTTTATTATTTATCCTTAATTACTGTTAGCCACGAGGAGTTAATAACTGTAATTTCTGCAACTGAGAAAATTGCAGCCTTTGTTCGTTCACGTATTTCTAACCGTGCTGTAGTCCTTGGACCATCAGCATCGCCTATTCCGCGAATTAACAATAGATATCGCTATCAATGTTTAATCAAATATAAGCGTGAACCAGAGCTATACCCAACGTTAAAGACCATACTAGATCAATACCAGCCAAATGCAAAAAGCGGATTGCTGGTATCCATCGACGTTAACCCCTTTATTTTAATGTAAAATACCTAAATATCGCGGTAATAAAGGTTATGATCATGGTTTTTGGGCGAAAATGATAGCAATAAATTTGATGAAATTAGTTGAAAGAAAGAGCATTACTTTTTTACTGAAAAAAGCATAAATGGAGGAACAGTTTTGGCAATAAAAAAGATTATTACTTACCCGGCAGAAGTTCTCGAAAAACAGTGTAAGCCGGTTCAGAAGTTTGACAAAAAGCTTGGGAAATTGCTCGATGATATGTATGATACGATGATTGAACATGATGGTGTTGGACTAGCAGCACCTCAAATCGGACTTGAAGAGAGAATTGCTATTGTCGATATCGATAATGAATTAGGGACCATTGAAATGATTAATCCAAGAATAATTGAGACCTCTGGAGAACAAAATGGCCCAGAAGGATGCTTAAGTTTTCCTGACCTTTTTGGAGAGGTCACAAGACCTAATTATGTGAAGATTGAGGCCTTCGACCGAAAAGGAAGAAAGTATATACTTGAAGCAGAGGAATTCCTAGCAAGGGCAATTCAACACGAAATAGACCATTTAGACGGGATATTATTCACAACAAAGGTAACCCGCTATCTCGAGGTAGATGAGTTAAAAGGAGTAGAAAGTGAATGACCAAAGTTATTTTTATGGGTACACCTGATTTTTCAGTAAAAGTGCTTCAAAAGATTATAAATGACGGTTATGAAGTGATTGGTGTTGTAACCCAGCCAGACCGTCCAGTGGGAAGAAAAAGAGTATTAACTCCTCCCCCTGTAAAGGCAGAAGCAATGAAACACGGAATTCCTGTCTATCAGCCTGAGAAAATACGTCAGCAAGAAGAATACGAAAAGATTATCAGCTTAGAACCGGACTTAATTATTACAGCAGCATTTGGGCAAATCTTACCGAAGGAATTGTTAGATGCCCCGGCACACGGCTGTATTAACGTCCATGCCTCTCTCCTTCCTGAACTCCGCGGGGGTGCACCTATTCATTATGCAATCATCCAAGGAAAGAAGAAAACAGGAATTACGATTATGTACATGGTTGAAAAATTAGATGCTGGAGACATTTTAACACAGGTTGAAGTTCCTATCACTGAGGATGACAATGTCGGTACACTGCATAATAAGCTAAGCGAGGCAGGAGCGACTTTGCTTTCAGAAACACTGCCCCGTTTACTTGATGGGCAGATCACACCCATTCCCCAAAATAATGATGATGCAACCTTTGCTTTTAATATAAAGCGTGAGCAGGAGAAGATTGATTGGTCAAAGTCTGGGGAAGAAATCTATAACCATGTCCGCGGTTTAAATCCCTGGCCGGTTGCTTTTACACTGCTTGATGGACAGGTATTAAAAGTTTGGAAGACTGAAAAGGTATCTGGGATAACGAGGCAAGAGCCAGGTACTATCTTAAAAAGTGAAACGGATGGAATAACAGTAAGTACTGGAAACGAAACATCAATAATGATTACAGAGCTGCAGCCAGCTGGGAAAACAAGAATGAAGAGTGACGTATTCTTCAGGGGAGCCGGTTCGAAACTAATAATAGGCAGCAAATTAGGAGAATAATGATATGACTTCAACTAGGAAAAATGTGCGTGAAACGGCAATGGATCTTCTCACTGCTATTGAAAAAAACCAATCATACAGTAATTTGCTGTTAAACAAAACGATTGAAAAAAACCAGCTGCCCCAAAAGGATATTGGTTTATTAACAGAACTAACATACGGGACCCTGCAGCGAAGAATGGCACTTGATTTCTTTTTACAGCCGTTTATTAAATCGAATAAAAAATTAGAAAATTGGGTTCTTCATTTATTGAGATTAACCCTTTATCAGATGGTTTATCTTGATAAAATTCCAGATAGAGCGGCTATTTTTGAAGCAGTTGAGATTGCAAAAAAACGCGGCCACAAAGGAATTTCCGGTATGGTAAATGGTGTGTTAAGAAGTATACAGCGACAGGGTTTACCGTCATTGGCTGAAGTGGCTGACTCCATTGAAAGGCTGTCGATTGAAACAAGCCACCCAAAATGGCTTGTTGAAAGATGGGTAAATCAGTTTGGTTTTGAAAAAACAAAGGAAATGTGCGAAGTGAACCTAACTGTTCCTATGCAAACAGCAAGAGTAAATAGAACAAAAACAACAAGAGCTGATTGTATCAGTCTGCTTATTGATGAGGGATATCAAATCGAGGAAAGCTCGGTTATTCCTGATTCAATTAGAGCATTAAAAGGGAATCTGGCCTCCTCTAAGGCCTTTAAGGATGGTTTGCTTTCTATCCAAGATGAGAGCTCGATGCTTGCTGCCTACGCACTCGGGGCTAAGGAAGATGAAATCGTTCTTGATGCTTGTGCAGCACCAGGAGGAAAAAGTACACATATAGCTGAACGCATGGGGAATTCGGGGGAAGTGGTTTCTCTTGATCTTCATGAACACAAAGTTAAACTAATCAATGATAATTCTAAGCGCTTAGGTTTGGATAATATTAAAACAATCGTAATGGATTCCAGACAAGTAGGGGAACACTTTGAAGAAGAGTCCTTTGATCGGGTGCTGCTTGATGCACCATGCACAGGACTCGGCGTAATGAGAAGAAAGCCTGACATGAAATATACAAAAAAAGAACAGGATATATTCCAGTTAAGTAGTATTCAGCAAAATCTGCTAAAATCTGTATCCGCTTTAGTGAAAAAAGGTGGCGTTCTTGTCTATAGTACGTGTACAGTAGATAAAGAGGAAAATGAAAATACAGTCAAGGTGTTTTTGGAGAATAACCCTCACTTTGAAGAGGATGATACATTCAAGAATCGTATGCCTGAAGCAATTCAACCATTGATTACAGGTGGTTTTTTACAAATTTTCCCTCAAGACTTTGGGTCTGACGGATTCTTTATTGCATGCTTAAGAAAGAAGGTGTAACAGGTGGATCAATTAAACACAACTGAGAAGAAAACAACATTGGAAACAAATAAAACTTCTATTTATTCCCTAGAGCTCCACATGTTAAAGGAATGGCTGACAGAGAATGGTGAAAAACCCTTCCGTGCCGAGCAAATATTTGAATGGCTTTATAAAAAAAGGGTGACTTCAATTGAAGACATGAGCAATTTATCAAAGGGATTGCGCGATAAACTTTCAGCGAACTTCGAAATTACTACACTAAAAACAGCAATTAAACAGACTTCCGCAGATGGAACCACGAAGTTCCTTTTTGAACTTCATGATGGTTATTCCATTGAAACTGTCCTGATGCGTCACGATTATGGCAATTCCGTTTGTGTAACAACTCAGGTTGGCTGCAGAATTGGATGTACATTTTGTGCCTCTACATTAGGAGGATTAAAGCGTCATTTAGAAGCAGGGGAAATCGTTGCTCAAGTAGTGACTGTCCAACAGGAGCTTGATGCAACAGACGAGCGGGTAGCCTCTGTTGTAATAATGGGGATTGGTGAACCATTTGATAATTATGACAATATGATGTCATTCTTAAAAATCATTAATCATGATAAAGGACTTACAATTGGAGCAAGGCATATAACCGTTTCTACGAGTGGGATTGTACCGAAAATATATCAATTTGCTGATGAGAATATGCAAATAAATTTTGCTATTTCCCTTCATGCCCCGAATACTGAATTAAGGTCAAGACTAATGCCGATTAACAAGGCTTATAAACTGGATGACTTAATGAAATCGGTAAGGTACTATATTGATAAGACTGGTCGCCGGATTAGTTTTGAATACGGTCTTTTTGGTGGTGTAAATGATTCGGTAGAACATGCGGAAGAGTTGGCAGGGTTGTTAAAGGGTCTAAAATGCCATGTGAATCTTATTCCTGTTAATTATGTTCCAGAAAGAGATTATGTACGTACACCAAGAGATAAGATTTTTGCTTTTGAGAAAATATTGAAAAATCGTGGTATAAATGTAACTATTCGCCGGGAGCAGGGGTCTGACATTGATGCAGCATGTGGACAACTTCGTGCAAAGGAGCGAAAAGAGGAGACGAGGTGACAAAAGTGAAGGCTGTATGTAGAACGGATAGAGGCAGAATCCGACAGAATAATGAAGATAGTGTTGGAACTTTTGTAAATAGAGACGGACATCGCCTTTCCATTGTAGCTGATGGAATGGGCGGCCACCGTGCAGGTGATGTCGCGAGTAAAATGACATTGGCCCATTTACAGGAAATGTGGGAGAAATCTGAAGGAATTAATACAGCTGATCAGGCAGAAGCATGGCTGAAGGCTCATATTTTACAGGTCAATAAGTTATTATTTGATCATTCAAATAACAACATGGAATGTGAAGGGATGGGGACTACAATTGAAGCAGTTATTGCGACCAATCAGTTTTCAACCATTGCTCATGTCGGAGACAGTCGTTGCTATATCTTAAACGATATCGGGTTTCAGCAATTGACAGAAGACCATACGCTAGTAAATGAATTAGTCCGCACCGGACAAATTTCAAAAGAAGATGCAGAGCATCACCCAAGGAAAAATGTCATCCTGCGCGCGTTAGGAACAGAACAAGATATAAAAATTGATATTAAAACAATTATGTTTGAAGAAGGAGATTTTCTTCTTCTATGCTCTGATGGTTTGTCAAATAAGGTAAATGAGAACGAAATGGTTTCGATCCTTCAAAATGATGAATCGCTTGAACAAAAAGCCTCCACACTTATTAATCTTGCTAATGAAAATGGCGGAGAAGATAATATCACCCTTATCATATTAGAGTTCGATGCGGAAATTGAATTAGGTGATGAGAAATGTTAATTGGAAAAAGATTAAGCGGTCGCTATAAAATACTGGAAATGATTGGCGGAGGTGGCATGGCGAATGTCTATCTTGCTCATGATATCATCCTTGACCGTGACGTTGCTGTTAAAATGCTTCGTCTGGATTTTGCAAATGATGATGAATTTATCCGGAGGTTTCACAGGGAAGCTCAATCTGCAACAAGTCTGGCACATCCAAATATTGTTAGTATTTATGATGTAGGAGAAGAAAGTGAACTTTACTACATTGTAATGGAATATGTTGAAGGTCAAACGTTAAAACAATACATACAACAAAATTCACCTATAAGGGTGGAAGACTCTGTAAGGATTATGAGACAGTTGACATCTGCAATCTCTCATGCCCATCAAAATCATATTATCCATCGTGATATAAAGCCACATAATATTCTGGTTGACCGTGTTGGCGATGTGAAAATAACTGACTTTGGAATTGCAATGGCCCTTAGTGCAACAAGTATTACGCAAACCAATTCCGTGTTAGGATCTGTCCACTATTTATCACCGGAGCAGGCTCGCGGAGGGATGGCGAATCGGAAGTCTGAT
This sequence comes from Neobacillus sp. FSL H8-0543, assembly GCF_038592905.1. GTDB lineage: Bacteria > Bacillota > Bacilli > Bacillales > Cytobacillaceae > Neobacillus. The sequence goes on from NZ_CP151943.1 coordinate 4,148,663, forward strand.
ATTTATTCATTAGGAATTGTCATGTTTGAACTTTTGACAGGAAGACTACCGTTTTCAGGTGAATCCGCAGTTTCGATTGCTTTAAAGCACCTCCAATCTGAAACACCGTCTGTTAGAAGATGGAATCCGAATATTCCACAAAGTGTCGAAAATATCGTTTTAAAAGCAACGGCAAAGGACTCCTTTCATCGTTATAGCAGTGTTGAAGAAATGGAAGAAGATTTAAGGACTGCTTTAGACTCGGAAAGAATACATGAACAAAAATTTGTTATTCCAATTGATAATGAAGCAACAAAAGCAATACCCGTAATAACGGATGACCGTCCCCTTCAAAACCATGGTGAAACGTTAGTTCATAGTCAAGATAATAAAGATATTGGAAATGGGAAAAAAACAACGAAAAAGGGCAATAAAGGTAATAAACAGAAAAAAAGAAAAAAATGGCCTATTATTTTAATTTCTACTTTCATAATTTTGACATTATTAACGATTTTCACATTTACAATATTACCTGGATTGCTGACCGCAAAAGACGTAGAAATCCCAGATGTTAGTGGAATGGAATTGGATGAGGCCATTTCTAAGCTTGAATCTGAAGGTTTTCAGATTGGCAAAGAAATTGAATTAAGTGATGAAAAAATGGAAGAAGGCAAGGTTATTAAAACAGATCCTGAAAGCGGCAGTACCGTAAAAGAAAATTCTACTTCACCCATTAACATTTACGTTAGTTTGGGCAAGGAAAAATATGAACTTTCTGATTATGTTGGACGGAACTACAATACTGTTGCCCAGTTTTTGGATAATAAAAAGTTTAAGGATATTAAAATAGATGAGGTTTTCGATGATAGTGAACCAGGAACGATACTTAGTCAAGATCCTGAGGGCGGTCAAAAGGTAGTACCTGAAGAGACTGTGTTAGAGTTAGAGATAAGTAAAGGGCCAGAGGCGATAATCTTAAAGGACTTAACACAATATAGTTTAAAGGGAGCACAGGAGTATGCAGATTCTGTTGGTCTGTCTCTAGCATCGGAAGAAAAATATAATGATCTGGTTCCTGCTGGAAATATCATTTCTCAATCACCTAAACCTGATACTAAAATGAAAAAAGGTGATAAGGTCTCGGTGGTAATATCTAAAGGGAAAGAAGAAAAACCGCCAAAACCTGTTACCAAGGAAATTTCAATTAAATACGAGCCAACGGAACCTGGTCAAGAACAGATGGTTCTCATTTATATTGAGGATATGAATCATCCTAATATGACCGTACCAGCCGATACATTTCCGATTATTTCCGATCAAAAGTATCCGATTGAATTACTCATTCCATTCGGAGGAAAAGCTAAATATATGGTTTTTCTTGATACGAGAGTAATTGCAGAAGAGACAATCTATTATCCCGAAACAGAATAAGGTAAGATAATCTTAATGAAAAATGGGCAAGGAGTGTGGCTATGCCTGAAGGGAAAATTGTTAAAGCGTTAAGCGGTTTTTATTATGTGATTTCTAATGGCGAATTGACTCAGTGTCGCGGGAGGGGTATTTTTCGCAAGAATAAAATCACCCCACTTGTTGGCGACGAAGTCGTTTTTCAAGCTGAAAATGAACGTGAAGGTTATATATTGGAAGTGAAGGATAGAAAAAATGAACTAGTTCGACCTCCAATCGCTAATGTTGATCAAGCTATTCTTGTCTTTTCGGCGGTAGAACCAGATTTTAGTACGACTTTGTTAGATCGTTTCCTAGTCCTGGTGGAATTTAATCGTATAAGTCCGCTTATTTGTATTACCAAAATAGATTTAACTGATGAAAAGCAAATGAAGGCAGTGGTAGAATATGCAGACCAATACAAAGAAATCGGTTATGATGTCCTTCTTACCTCATCTGAAACAGAAACGGGGATTGAGGCGTTAAGTCCGCATATCGAAAATAAAATCTCTGTGTTTGCTGGTCAATCTGGTGTCGGTAAGTCATCACTATTAAATGTTTTACGTCCAGACTTAGATATAAAAACGGATCATATATCCTCTCATTTAGGTAGAGGAAAGCATACAACCCGTCATGTTGAATTAATTACAGTTGGAAATGGCCTAATTGCTGATACACCAGGGTTTAGTTCTTTAGAATTCACGGATATTGAAGCAGAAGATTTACCATTTTGCTTTCCTGAAATAGCGAAGGAAGGTGAAAATTGTAAATTTCGTGCTTGTTTACATATTAGTGAACCAAAATGTGCGGTGAAAGCAGCAGTTGAATCTAAAGTAATTCCTGACTATCGCTATAAGCATTACGTTGATTTCTTACAGGAAATAAAAGAGAGAAAGCCGAGGTATTAATAATGGTGAAGATTGCACCGTCCATACTATCAGCGGATTTTGCAAAACTGGGAGAAGAGATTAAAGCAGTTGAACAGGGTGGAGCGGATTACATTCATATTGATGTAATGGATGGCCACTTCGTTCCAAACATTACAATTGGACCTCTAATTGTTGAGGCGGTTCGTCCGATAACTACACTTCCGCTCGATGTGCACCTTATGATCGAAAACCCTGATCAATTTATTGAAGCGTTTGCTAAAGCGGGAGCGAATTATATAACCGTGCACGTTGAAGCATGCCGTCATCTCCATAGAACGATTCAGCTTATTAAATCATTCGGAATTAAAGCAGGTGTAGTGTTAAATCCAGCCACACCTGTAGATACAATCCAGCATATTCTAGGTGATATCGATATGGTATTGTTAATGTCGGTCAATCCAGGGTTTGGCGGGCAGAAGTTTATCCCTGAAGTCCTTCCGAAAATAAAGAAGGTAAGGGAAGTGGCTGCAGAAAAAGGATTAACAATTGAAATTGAAATTGATGGCGGTGTTAATCCAGAAACCGCTAAATTATGTATAGAAGCAGGTGCAAATGTTCTCGTGGCAGGCTCTGCTATATACAATGAAGAGGATTACACGAAAGCAATATCGTCAATAAGAGGATAAAAGCTTAAAAAGGCCGGCGTTATTAGCTGGCCTTTTGCATATAGAAAAGAGGTACTTTTATGATTATTAATATAATGGCAGGAGGTCCGGAAGAACTTCTGCCTAACTTAAATAAATATAATGGGAAAAATGTATTTTGGGTAGGTGTAGACCGCGGGGTTCACAATCTATTAAAAGCAAATATTAAACCAATGATTGCTTTCGGAGATTTTGATTCGGTCACGGAAGAGGAATTTACTGAGATTGAATCAAAGGTAAATGAAATGAAACTATATAAACCAGAAAAAGATGAGACTGATTTGGAGCTTGCTTTAAATTGGGCAGTCGAACAAGAACCTGATTCCATTCGGATATTTGGTGCCACCGGCGGCAGAATCGATCATTTATTTGCCAATGTTCAATTATTGGTCAATCCAATAATTGAGGGGAAATCAATACCAATCATTTTGATTGATTGTCAAAATATCGTATTTGTCAAAGGTTCAGGAAGCTATAAAATAGAAAAAATGTCAGATAAAAAATATATATCATTTATTCCTGTTACCTTTAATATCAAGGATCTCACCCTTCAGGGCTTTAAATACCCGTTGAAGAATCGTCATATTTCTATTGGCTCCACATTATGTATTAGTAATGAACTTATTAGTGATTATGGTACTTTTTCATTTTCCGAAGGCATATTATTAGTGATAAGAAGTGATGATTAATAGGCATTATAAAAGTGGTACTAATTTCGTTCGTAGGAATAAAATAGTAAGGGCGTACGAGAGAAGTTTAGATGTGTGAGATGGTGAGGAGGGACATTATGAAATTTTATACGATTAAACTGCCGAAGTTCTTAGGCGGACTTGTCCGAGCGATGATTGGTGCATTTAAAAAGAATGATTAGAAAAGAAGAGCCTGGATGCACGCGTTTCTAAAAAAGTTCAAAACCGTTTTAGCACCTATTTAATTAGGTGCTTTTTATTTAATCAAATTTGGGAAGAATAGATATATAGAAAGAGCACCCTAAATTAGGATGCTCGCACATTTTTAAACGCGTTCTACTTTACCGGATTTTAATGCTCTTGCAGAAACCCAAACACGCTTAGGCTTTCCATCAACAAGAATACGTACTTTTTGTAGGTTAGCACCCCATGTACGCTTGTTAGCGTTCATAGCGTGTGAACGTGCATTACCAGATGTTGTTTTTCTTCCAGTTACAACACATTTACGTGGCATAATGATTCCCTCCTTATTACCAAAAGCTTTATACAGCATTTCCGTTATTGTCTAAAGATACTTTAATAATTTATCATACAACCCATTTGAATGCAATAGTGTTTAATAAACCCTTCAAGAAAAATACCTTGACATGCATTTTATTTTGATTCAGTTTATAATAAGTACCAAGTATGACTTTCAAAATACACTTGACTATAGTAAAATGTTTTTAGTCAAGGAGCAATTTCCATAAGGGGGAACGATTCATGTCCATTGAATTAAAAACCAAGTACGGACAAATTGATATTTCAAATGAAGTAATCGCCACCATCGCTGGAGGAGCCGCGATCGATTGTTATGGGATCGTCGGTATGGCTTCAAAGAATCAAATTAAAGACGGTCTTACGGAGATTTTACGTAAAGAAAATTTTACTCGCGGTGTTATTGTTCGCCAGGAGAATGAAGAAGTACATATTGATATGTATATTATTGTTAGCTATGGAACGAAAATTTCCGAGATTGCCCACAATGTGCAATCAATGGTTAAATACACACTCGATAAGACCGTTGGACTTGCCGTTGACTCGGTAAATATTTACGTTCAGGGAGTTCGTGTGACGAACCCGTAAGTTCGTGAACGAACCTCAAGTTAGGAGGAAAGTTTGTGTCAATAACAGCATTAGATGGAAAACGTTTTGCTGAGATGGTGGTTCAAGGTGCGAATCATTTAGGTGCCAATGCAAAAATGGTAGATGCATTAAACGTTTTTCCTGTGCCCGATGGTGATACTGGAACCAATATGAATTTATCTATGACCTCAGGGGCAAAGGAAGTAAGAAATAATGTTCAGGAACATATTGGAAAAGTAGGGATTGCCCTTTCAAAAGGCTTACTAATGGGGGCACGTGGAAATTCGGGAGTAATCCTTTCTCAGTTATTCCGCGGGTTTTCAAAAGCAGTAGAAACCAAAGCAACAATTTCAGGTAAAGAATTTGCTGCTGCCCTTGAGTCAGGTGTTGAAACGGCTTATAAAGCAGTAATGAAACCTGTTGAAGGAACAATTTTAACAGTAGCAAAGGATTCTGCAAAAAGGGGAGTGCAGGCTTCCCAAAAATCAAATGATATTATTGTAATTATGGAAGAAGTCTTAAAAGAAGCCAGGGCATCACTTAAACGTACTCCTGATCTGCTGCCAGTTCTTAAGGAAGTTGGAGTTGTTGATAGCGGTGGGCAAGGCTTAGTCTTTGTATATGAAGGTTTTCTCGCAGTGTTAAAGGGAGAAAAGCTTCCAGAAACTCCAGAACTTCTATCTATGGATGACCTGGTAAGTACGGAGCATCACAAAAGTGTTCAAAGTCATATGAATACTGAGGATATCGTTTTTGGTTATTGTACAGAATTTATGGTGAGACTCGAAAGTGATAAAACCGCAAAGCATCCGTTTAAAGAGGAAGTTTTCCGAAACGACCTTAGTAAGCTTGGCGATTCTTTGCTTGTCATCGCTGATGAAGAGGTTGTTAAGGTTCATATTCATTCAGAACAACCAGGAGATTGCTTGAGCTACGGACAGCGCTATGGCAACTTAATCAATATGAAAATTGAAAACATGCGCTTGCAGCACACAAATATCGTTGGAGAAACTAGCGCTTTAGTATCAACCGCTCCGGCGCCTTCGAAGGAACAGCAAGAATACGGGATTGTTACTGTTTCTATGGGTTCAGGCATTGCCGAACTATTCAAGAGTATTGGCGCTCATGCTGTCATTGAAGGCGGACAAACAATGAATCCTAGTACGGAGGATATCGTAAAAGCGGTCAAAGAAGTAAATGCTAAAAAGGTATTTATTTTGCCTAATAATAAGAATATTATTATGGCGGCAGAGCAGGCTGCAGACGTTTCAGAAGAGGAAATATACGTAATTCCATCTAAAACAGTTCCACAAGGTCTTACAGCTCTTTTAGCCTTTAATCCAAGCGGAGATGTAAATTCTAACCTTGGGACTATGAAAGAGGCGCTCCAGCATGTCAAAACAGGACAAATTACCTTTGCCGTCCGTGATACTCAAATCGATGGTTTAGAGATTGAAAAAGACGACTTCATGGGAATTGCTGAAGGGAAAATTGTTGTAAAAAACAAGGACAAAGGAAAAGTAGCAGAGGAGCTTCTTTCACAGATGTTGGATGATGATTCCGAAATCTTAACCATCATTTATGGTGAAGATGTGAATGAATCCGAAGTAAATTCGCTCGTTCAATTTGTTGAGGATCATTTTGGTGATGTTGAAGTAGAGCTTCATAACGGAAAACAACCATTATATTCTTTTATCTTTGCAATAGAATGAATGCTAAAATAGAAGGGGCAACCCTTCTTTTTTTATGTGGATAAATTGGTTGACATGTAACAGTTATTGTTCGAGGGGGAAGGAATAGTGTTGCGTAGTGTAGCAGAACTTAAACAATCTGTTTCAGTGTTAAAAGGGATAGGTGAAGAAACAGCTGAGAGTTTAGCGGAAATGAAAATCTTTACGGTCGAAGATTTATTGGAGTATTTCCCCTATCGTTATGAAGATTATTCGCTTAGAGATCTAGCGGAAGTAAAGCATGAAGAGAAAATAACGGTGGAAGGAAAGGTTCATAGTGAGCCCTCACTAGCATACTATGGCCGTAAGAAATCTAAGTTAACATTTAGAATGTTTATCGGACAATACTTAATCAAAGTAGTATTTTTTAACCAGCCATATTTGAAAAATAAACTTATTATGAATGAAACAATAACTGTTACAGGAAAATGGGATGCCCATCGGCAGACGATAACTGCCACTGAAATGCAGACGGGGAATAATACAAAGATAAAGGATTTTGAACCTGTATATTCTCTAAAAGGAAAAATAACGACAAAAGGGATGCGGAAATTTATTAGTATTGCCTTTGGGCAATATGGTCAAGCCTTAGAAGAAAATTTGCCGACATCACTAGTGAAAAAATACCGTTTGCTAAATCGGCAAGACGCAATAAGAGCTATGCATTTTCCTCAAGATCCGGAAGCAGTCAAGCAGGCTAGACGTCGTATTGTTTATGAAGAATTTTTATTATTTCAATTGAAAATTCAGGCACTAAGGAAGTTTGAACGAGAACATTCCCCTGGTATTGAACAAATCTATCACCAAACCAAGGTGCAAGAATTTATTCAAGGCTTACCATTCCCATTAACAGGAGCCCAAAATCGCGTCGTCACTGAAATCTTAAATGACCTAAAATCACCGCTTCGAATGAACCGGCTCTTACAGGGGGATGTTGGATCAGGGAAAACAGCCGTAGCTGCAATTGGTTTATACGCCAGTGTAACAGCGGGGTTTCAGGGTGCATTGATGGTTCCAACTGAAATTCTAGCAGAACAGCACTTTGAGTCAATGAAGGCCTTATTTGAGCCGTTTAATGTTCGCTGTGAGCTGTTAACTAGCTCGGTTAAGGGCAAGAAAAGAAGAGAGATTCTTCAAGAATTAGCGGATGGTCATGTTGATATATTAATAGGGACGCATGCTCTCATTCAAGATGAGGTAACCTTTAAGAGATTAGGGTTTGTTATTACGGATGAACAGCATCGCTTCGGTGTTGAACAGCGGCGAGTGCTAAGGGAAAAAGGAGATAATCCAGATGTCCTTTTTATGACTGCTACTCCGATTCCAAGAACGCTAGCGATTACTGTCTTTGGTGAGATGGATGTATCAATTATTGATGAAATGCCTGCAGGCAGAAAGGCGATTGAGACATACTGGGCGAAGCCTGAAATGCTTGAAAGGGTACTACATTTTGTTGAGAAAGAATTGGTCAAAGGTCATCAGGCGTATGTTATATGCCCATTAATTGAGGAATCGGACAAGCTAGATGTCCAAAATGCGCTTGATGTTTACACAACTTTAAGCCACTACTACCATAATCGCTTTAAGGCAGGATTAATGCATGGACGGCTAAGCTCTGAAGAAAAGGATTCAGTAATGAAGCAGTTTAGCAGCAATGAAGTTCAAGTACTCGTTTCAACGACAGTAGTAGAGGTAGGAGTGAATGTTCCGAATGCTACAATAATGGTTATTTACGATGCGGAGAGATTTGGACTATCACAGCTGCATCAGCTTCGCGGCCGTGTAGGAAGAGGCAGTGAACAGTCGTATTGCATCCTCCTTGCAAATCCGAAATCTGAGGTTGGTCAGGAACGAATGAGAATTATGACCGAAACAAACGATGGGTTTGTTTTGAGTGAAAAGGATCTCGAGCTCCGCGGGCCAGGTGATTTTTTCGGGAAAAAACAAAGCGGTATACCGGAGTTTAAGGTTGCTGACATGGTTCATGATTATCGAACCCTTGAAACAGCTAGAAATGATGCTGCACTTATGATCCAGTCGAAGGTATTCTGGTCAGCGCCGGAATATAAATATTTAAGAAATCAACTTGAGGAAACGGGTGTATTGGAAGGCGAAAAACTCGATTAGTTTTTCCAAAGTATGAGGTGCAGATTGTAGAATGATAAATTTATTCTTGCAATCTGCAATTTCTAATTTTATACTACTATTAGTACCTAGTCATAATATCTCGGACGGTGTGTTAAAAATGAGAAAAACTAAAAAAGAACGACAACAGTTGTTATCAATAACAATTAGAGAAAATCCATTTATTACAGACGAAGACCTTGCAGATAAGTTCCAAGTGAGTGTGCAAACTATTCGTCTTGATCGTTTAGAACTATCAATTCCTGAATTGCGTGAACGGATTAAATATGTGGCTGAGAAACAATTTGATGAAGTACGTTCTCTGCCAATTGAAGAGGTAATAGGGGAAATCATTGATATTGAATTAGATCACAGTGCGATATCAATCTTCGAAGTGAAAGAAGAACATGTTTTTAAAAGGAACAAGATTGCACGAGGTCATCATGTTTTCGCACAGGCAAATTCACTGGCAGTCGCGGTGATTAATGACGAACTTGCTTTAACTGCAAAAGCTAACATAAAATTTAAGCGCTCGGTTAAACAAGGTGAACGGGTAATTGCCAAAGCAAAGGTTTTAAAAATTGATGATGGAATTGGCCGGACAATTGTTGAAGTAACTAGCTTTGTAAACCATGAACATGTTTTTACAGGCGAATTTGAAATGTACCGCTCAGAAAAATCATTAAAGGATGAGACTAGATGAAAATAGCTATCGATGCAATGGGTGGCGACCATGCTCCAAAAGAAATCGTTATTGGTGCAATGAAGGCTGTAGCAACATTTCCAGATATACATATCACCCTTGTTGGGGATGAAACAGAGATAAAAAAGTACTTAACAAACGAAGAGAGAATTAGCATCCTCCATACAACCGAGGTCATACTCGGGACGGATGAGCCAGTAAGGGCCGTCCGCCGAAAAAAAACTGCTTCAATGGTTCTTGCGGCACAGCAAGTAGCAGATGGCACAGCCGATGCCTGTATTTCTGCAGGGAATACGGGTGCTTTAATGGCGTCAGGACTATTTGTAGTGGGAAGAATTGAAGGGATCGACCGTCCTGCACTTTCACCAACATTACCAACCATTGGCGGAGAAGGTTTTCTTCTACTGGATGTTGGCGCAAATGTGGATGCTAAGCCTGAACATCTACTTCAATATGCAATTATGGGCTCTATATACTGGGAGAAGGTTAGAGGAGTCTCTAAGCCGAGAGTCGGACTTTTAAATATTGGGACAGAAGAAAAAAAGGGAAATGAACTAACGAAACAGTCATTTGAACTTTTAAAAAATGCAAATATAAACTTTGTTGGGAATGTTGAGGCCCGGGACTTACTTGATGGTGTGGCTGATGTTGTCGTCACAGATGGATTTACAGGTAATATGGTGTTGAAAACCATTGAAGGAACGGCACTTTCAATGTTTAAAATGTTGAAAAGTGCGTTAATGAGCAGTCTGAAAAGTAAATTGGCTGCATCGGTCCTAAAGCCTGAATTTAGTACGCTTAAAAATACAATGGATTACTCAGAGTATGGCGGAGCAGGATTATTTGGCTTAAAAGCTCCAGTGATTAAGGCGCACGGTTCTTCCAATGGGCAATCCATTTTTAGTGCCATTCGGCAAACACGCGAGATGGTTGAAAAAGATGTGGTTGGTCTAATCACAATGTCAATTGCTGAATCAAACAAGTTTAATAAAGATAGTTAAGAAGGAGGCTAATATGGGTAAAATAGCATTTGTCTTTCCCGGACAGGGCTCACAAGTAGTTGGGATGGGGAAACTGCTTGCCGAGCAATATCCTGAGGTACTGGCATATTTTACAAAGGCGGATGAGACGCTTTCTAATGAGCTGAGCAAACTTATTTTTGAAGGCCCGCAAAATGAACTAACCTTAACGGTTAATACACAGCCAGCCCTTTTAACAACGTGTATCGCGATATTAGAACTATTTAAAAAAGCGGGTATTGAAGCTGATTTTCTAGCGGGACATAGCTTAGGTGAATATACAGCGCTTGTTGCCAGCGGAGCACTTACCTTTGAAGAAGGAGTACACGCTGTCAGGAAACGCGGTGAGTTTATGGAGCGTGCGGTTCCTAATGGTGAAGGTTCGATGGCAGCAATACTAGGTCTTGACCGGGAACGTCTTTCTGCAGTTACAAAAGAAGTGACGGAAACAGGATTCCCGGTATCGCTGGCTAATTTGAATTGTCCTGGTCAAATTGTAATTTCTGGATCAAGAAAAGGTGTCGAGCAAGCTTCAGAACGAGCTAAGGCAGCTGGTGCGAAAAGAGCGATTCCACTTGAAGTAAGCGGACCCTTTCATTCTTCATTAATGAAACCTGCAGCTGATGAATTACAGGAGGTTTTGGACAGACTCGAAATGAAGGATGCAGCCACTCCCGTAATTGCCAACGTTTCAGCACAACCAATGAGGGTGGCTTCTGAAATAAAGAAAAACCTTCTTGAACAGCTGTACTCACCTGTATTGTGGGAGGATTCAATCGTGCAAATGATTGAATTAGGAGTCGATACATTTATTGAGATTGGTCCTGGGAAGGTGCTTTCAGGATTAATAAAAAAAATAAATCGTACAGTTAAAATCTATTCAGTTTCTGATGAAGAAAGCTTTCAAGCAATGGTTGAAGCATTAAAGGAGGAACAACGATGACTTTGGAAGGGAAAATGGCTCTAGTTACTGGTGCATCAAGAGGTATCGGACGAGAAATTGCCCTAGAACTTGCTAGACAGGGAGCAAATGTTGCTGTTAATTATGCTGGAAGTGAAGCAAAAGCCAATGAAGTGGTGGATGAAATAAAAGCCCTCGGAAGGGAAGCATTTGCGATTAAATGTGATGTTTCCAAAGCTGAGGAAGTAACTACAATGGTTAAGGAAACAGTTGAACGTTTCGGGAAATTAGATATACTTGTGAATAATGCAGGCGTAACCAAGGATAATTTATTAATGAGAATGAAAGAAGAAGAATGGGACGATGTTATTAATATTAATCTTAAAGGTGTATTCCTTTGTACAAAAGCTGTTACTAGGCAAATGATGAAACAGCGTGTTGGTCGTATTATTAACATCACCTCAGTTGTTGGAGTAAGTGGAAATCCTGGTCAAGCAAACTATGTGTCAGCCAAAGCAGGTGTCATTGGTTTAACCAAAACAACAGCCAAAGAGCTTGCTACTCGTAATATTACCGTTAATGCCATTGCTCCAGGTTTTATTTCGACAGATATGACGGATAAATTATCTGATGATGTCAAAACAGAGATGTTGAAACAAATACCTTTAGCACGTTTAGGAGAGCCCAAGGATATTGCTAAGATGACCGCTTTCTTGGTATCCGATGACGCATCATACATTACGGGACAAACACTTCACGTTAACGGTGGTATGGTAATGTAACTTTTTTATAATGTCTGTGTATTATTTTTTTGATATACTCTATAATAGCTTGAGGGGAGGTGAACAGGCATGGCAGAGGTTTTAGAACGTGTTACAAAAATCATCGTTGACCGTCTTGGTGTAGATGAGTCACAAGTGAAGCTTGAAGCTTCATTTAAAGATGATCTTGGCGCTGATTCCCTAGACGTAGTTGAACTAGTAATGGAATTAGAAGATGAATTCGATATGGAAATTTCTGATGATGATGCAGAAAAAATCGGCACGGTTGGTGATGCTGTTACTTACATAAATAGCAAGGCATAATCGTTGGATTTCTTCAAAAGCTCCGTTTTCAAACGGAGCTTTCTTCTGTATTATAGAACTTGGCAGTCCAAAAAAAACTGCCAGGTTTCTTTGTGTTTTGAACGCTACTTTATTAAACTAGGTATGAAATTGTAAAATAATTGCAAGGTGGAGACTTTTATGCGCAAAAATGGCAAGGAACGAGAAATGAACAATCGCGCAAAGGAAAATCAATTTAAGGATTTTCAAACAAAGATCGGTATTCATTTTGAAAATGAGAAGTTATTAAAACAAGCTTTTACTCATTCATCCTATGTGAATGAGCATCGCAGAAAGCCTTATGAAGATAATGAAAGGCTTGAATTTTTAGGAGATGCTGTCCTTGAACTTACTGTTTCTCAATTCCTTTTTAAAAAATACCCAATGATGAGTGAAGGTGAATTGACAAAGCTCCGAGCAGCCATTGTTTGTGAGCCTTCACTTGTAACATTTGCCAATGAACTTAATTTTGGCAGCTTAATTTTATTGGGAAAAGGAGAAGAAATGACAGGAGGAAGGGAGCGCCCAGCGTTGCTTGCAGATGTGTTTGAAGCATTCATTGGTGCACTCTACTTAGATAAGGGACTTGATATAGTTATTGGATATCTTGAAAGAATAGTCTTTCCTAAAATAAATGAAGGTGCTTTTTCTCATGTGATGGATTATAAGAGTCAGTTACAGGAATTAATACAGAGGGATGGGATAGGTGTGATTGAATACCGTGTCCTCCTTGAAAAGGGACCTGCCCATAATAAGGAATTCGTTTCGAGAGTTTCACTCAATGGTGAAGAGATTGGGATTGGATCCGGAAAGTCAAAAAAAGAAGCAGAACAGCGTGCCGCCCAAATGGCTCTTGACGTATTAAAAAATAAAACAACTAAGTAAAACTTGAAGATGCTCAGGAAGATTCTTGCCAGCTAGGGAGGATAAAGAAATGTATTTAAAACGGTTGGACATTATTGGGTTTAAATCTTTTGCTGAACGCATTGGAGTCGATTTTGTCCCGGGAGTAACGGCTGTTGTTGGTCCAAATGGCAGCGGAAAAAGCAATATAACAGATGCAATCCGCTGGGTATTAGGGGAACAATCAGCTAAATCACTGCGAGGCTCCAAAATGGAAGATATCATTTTTGGCGGAAGTGATACAAGGAAACCTCAAAACTATGCTGAGGTTACGCTAACTCTCGATAATAATGATCAGGGACTAGCAATTGATTACAATGAAGTAAGTGTAACAAGGAGAGTCTCACGCTCAGGAGATAGTGATTTTTTAATAAATAAACAACCATGCAGACTTAAAGATATTGTTGATTTGTTTATGGATTCAGGCCTTGGAAGAGAAGCATTTTCTATCATTAGCCAGGGGAAAGTTGAAGAGATTCTAAATAGTAAAGCAGAGGATCGCCGGACGATTTTTGAGGAAGCGGCTGGGGTTTTAAAATATAAAAACCGTAAAAAAAAGGCTGAAGCAAAACTAACAGAAACACAGGAAAATCTAAATCGTGTCAATGATATTTTGCATGAGTTAGGAAGCCAAGTGGAACCGCTAAAAATTCAGGCATCTATGGCCAAGGACTATTTAGAGAAAAAAGAGGAACTTGAAAAAATTGAAGTTGCCTTAACTGTACATGATATCGAAGACCTCCATCAAAAGTGGGAAAGTTTATCTAAACAGCTTGTGGAGCATCAACAAGAAGAAGTTAAGCTTTCTACCAAGTTGCAGGTAAAGGAAGCAAAGATTGAGGAGACAAGGGATCGTATTTTCGCTCTAGATGAATCAATCACAGACTTGCAAAATGTTCTCTTGCAGGCTACGGAAGAGCTGGAAAAGCTCGAGGGTAGGAAGGAAGTTCTAAAGGAACGTAAAAAAAATTCTTCACAAAATAAGGAACAGCTTAAAAAAAGCATTACAGAATACAGTGAAAAGGTTAGCCTGCTTAAGAAAAATAAAGAATCTCAAGCAGATCATGTTAAAACACTAATTGAACAAGTAAATACACTAAAGATCCAATTAAAAGAAAAGCAGGAAAAACTTGCGCTATTCACAGAAAATATCGAGGAAAAAATAGAATCATTAAAAAGTGAGTATATCGAACTTCTTAATGAACAAGCTGGAGCCAAAAATGAACTGAGATTTATTGACCAACAGCTTGAACAGCAAGAACGCAGAAATATTCGTCTGGATTCAGAAAACAATAAGTTTATTCAAGAAAGACAATCAGCGAATACAAAAAAGCTTCAAATCCAATCTGCATTAGAAGAAATCCAAAAGCAATTGTCAATCCAGGTTGTAAGCTATAGGGAACAACAGCGTAAGCTAGAAACGCTGAAAAATAATTATCAAAAACAAGAAAAAAACTTATATCAAGCCTATCAAATTCTCCAACAGGCAAAGTCGAGAAAAGAAATGCTAGAAGAATTGCAAGAGGATTACTCTGGATTTTTCCAAGGAGTAAAGGAAGTGCTGAAGGCACGAGGGAATAAGCTTCAGGGCATTGAAGGGGCTGTAGCGGAGCTAGTTACTGTGCCTAAGGAGTATGAAACAGCGATAGAGACGGCATTTGGCGGAGCCTTGCAGTATGTTGTTACAGAAAATGAGGGAAACGCAAGAGCTGCTATTCAATTTTTGAAACAAAATTCCTTTGGCCGAGCTACATTTTTACCTTTAACGGTTATTAAAGGGAGAGCATTATCCTCCTCGCAGCTAACCGCCATTCAAAACCACCCTTCTTTGATTGGAACAGCCGTTAGTTTAGTGAAGTTTGAGCAAAAATATGCTGAAATCATGAATAACCTTTTAGGCAATGTAGTTATTACGAAAGACCTAAAGGGTGCAAATGAATTAGCAAAGTTCCTTCAATATCGGTGCAGGCTCGTAACCCTTGACGGTGATGTCGTTAATCCAGGCGGGTCAATGACAGGTGGGGTGGTCAAACAAAAAACGACTTCTTTGTTAACCAGAAAAGGAGAACTAGAAGATTTAAAAGAAAAACTTGCTGTCATGGATGGTAAAATTGCTAGTTCAGAATCACTTGTCAAAAAATATAAAGCTGAGGTTCAAACAAATGAACAACAGCTGGAAACATTGCGAATAAATGGGGAGCAAGGACGAGGGAAAGAGCAATCATTGAAAGGTGATCTCCGTGAGGCAGAGTTTGAAGAGAAGAATATTAATGAACGGCTAGCGATTTATGATCGGGAAAAAGACCAGTTTGCGGACGAACTTGCTTCCCTAACAGATCGGAAAAAGGAACTCATTACAGCGGTTGATGATTACAAAGTTAAAATAGTACTGCTTGATTCGCAAATAAATAAACTCGCAGAGCAAAAAACTCAAGATATATCATCCAAAGACATCCTAACGAAAGAAATAAATGAGTTAAAAGTAGAATTTGCTGAAAAAAATGTCCAATACACAAATACAAAGGAACGATATGAGCAAATTCAAGAAGATTTAGCAGAGAGTGAACAAAAGCTTTCCCTTTATACCGAGGATCTTGAACTGTTAACTTCGGAAATGTCTAATAGCACGTCAGGGGAAGAACAATTGGATACTGCGGCTAAAAGAAAGCAGCAGGATAAAGAAGAAACGATACAGCTAATTTCGTTAAGGAGAAAAGAACGTTTTGAGTTGCAATCTGAACTTGAAGATGCAGAAGCAGAAGCGAAGGAAATCAAACGACTCCATCGGGGAATGGTTGTTGTTTTAAAGGATGAAGAGGTCAAAATCAATCGTTTAGATGTTGAGCTTGAAAACAGGCTAACCCAACTTAGAGAAGAATATTTGCTGTCATTTGAAGGTGCGAAGGAACAGTATCCATTAATGATTCCAATCGAAGAAGCCAGGAAAAAGGTAAAATTAATTAAACTGGCGATTGAAGAATTGGGTAATGTAAACATTGGCGCAATTGAAGAATATGAGAGAGTCTCTGAAAGGTATGAATTTTTGAATGAACAAAAAACTGACCTTCAGGAGGCAAAGGATACACTATTTCAGGTAATTGACGAAATGGATATTGAAATGACAAAAAGGTTTGAACAAACCTTTAATGGGATTCGCCTGCATTTTGAACCAGTATTCCAAGCATTATTTGGCGGCGGAAGAGCTGATTTAAAACTAACAAATCCTGCGGATTTATTAAATACCGGGGTTGAGATTGTCGCGCAGCCGCCTGGAAAGAAACTCCAAAATCTGGGGTTATTATCTGGGGGAGAGCGAGCGCTAACTGCAATCGCCCTATTGTTTTCGATACTAAAGGTACGCCCAGTACCATTTTGTATCCTTGATGAGGTTGAGGCAGCATTGGATGAAGCAAATGTTTTCCGTTTCAGTCAATATCTAAAAAGATTTAGTTTAGAAACACAGTTTATTGTTATTACCCACAGAAAAGGGACAATGGAAGAAGCAGATGTACTCTATGGTGTTACGATGCAGGAATCTGGTGTCTCGAAACTAGTTTCTGTCCGGCTTGAGGATTCAAGGGAGCTTGTGGAACTTAAATAAAGGAAGTGAAAAAAATGAGTTTTTTTAAAAAATTGAAAGAAAAAATTACAAAACAAACGGATACTGTAACAGAGAAATTTAAAGAAGGTCTTACCAAAACAAGAAATAACTTTTCTGGAAAAGTGAACGATCTTGTTGCCAGATATAGAAAAGTTGATGAAGACTTCTTCGAGGAATTAGAAGAAATATTAATACAAGCAGATGTAGGTTTCGATACGGTTATGCAATTAATTGACGAGTTAAAAATGGAAGTAAAGCGCCGAAATATCCAGGACCCCCAAGAGGTACAAGATGTTATTTCTGAGAAACTTGTTGATATTTACAATGCAGGTGAAGACCAGTCAACGAAATTGAATATCCAAGAAGATAGTCTGACAGTTATATTATTTGTTGGAGTGAATGGGGTTGGTAAAACAACAACTATCGGGAAGCTCGGTCATAAGTTTAAGAGCGAAGGAAAATCTGTCCTCTTAGCTGCAGGTGATACGTTCCGCGCAGGTGCGATTGAACAGCTTGAGGTCTGGGGTGAAAGAGTTGGTGTGGATGTCATCAAGCAGGCTGAAGGATCTGACCCAGCAGCCGTTATGTATGATGCCGTTCAAGCGGCTAAATCGAGAAAAGTGGATATTTTAATTTGTGATACTGCTGGTCGCTTACAAAATAAGGTAAACTTAATGAAAGAGCTTGAAAAGGTAAAGCGTGTGATTGAACGCGAAGTCCCTGGTGCACCGCATGAAGTCCTCCTTGTCCTTGATGCAACAACTGGACAAAATGCGCTTATTCAGGCAAAAACATTTAAAGAAGCAACGAATGTGAGCGGAATTGTCCTTTCAAAATTAGACGGAACAGCAAAAGGCGGGATTGTCCTTGCTATTCGGAATGAATTGAAAATACCAGTGAAATTCGTCGGACTTGGGGAAAAAATGGATGACCTCCAGGAATTCAATGCGGAACAGTATGTTTATGGATTATTTGCCAACGAGGTAGATAAATCGCTCTAAATGATGTAAAGATATTTTCTTGACAGACTGGACAGGACTGTGTAAACTACATTTGTAAAGGCTTTTCACTTAACAAGGAGTGGTAGCATGCTTGAAAAGACGACGCGAATGAATTATCTCTATGATTTTTACCATTCGTTGTTAACACCTAAGCAACAAAGCTATATGTCTCTCTATTATTTAGATGATTACTCACTTGGAGAAATTGCAGAAGAGTATGATGTAAGCCGTCAAGCAGTTTATGATAACATAAAGCGGACGGGTGCAATGCTTGAAGAGTATGAAGAAAAGCTATTATTATTCGGTAAATTTATCGAGCGCAGCAATCTTTTAAGGCATTTGAAAGAATTGATCAACGAAGATCACCCTTCTAAGCAGGCAATGTTAGAAGCTGTTGCCGAGCTTGAGAATTTAGATTAGGAGGCGGCATGAATGGCATTTGAAGGATTAGCCGACCGACTGCAGAATACGATTCAAAAAATCCGCGGAAAAGGTAAGGTTTCAGAAGCGGATATAAAAGAAATGATGCGTGAAGTACGCCTTGCTCTATTAGAGGCAGATGTTAACTTTAAGGTTGTCAAAGACTTCGTTAAAAAGGTCAGTGAACGTGCGATTGGCCAAGACGTCTTAAAAAGCTTAACCCCAGGACAACAGGTTATTAAAATCGTTAACGAGGAACTAACCGAGTTGATGGGTGGAGAGCAAAGTAAAATAGCCGTATCGAATCGTCCGCCAACCGTCATTATGATGGTCGGACTACAAGGTGCAGGGAAAACCACAACTTCAGGGAAGCTTGCCAACCTGCTTCGTAAAAAGTATAACCGTAAACCAATGCTTGTTGCTGCAGATATTTACCGGCCAGCTGCAATAAAGCAGCTCGAAACGCTTGGAAAACAACTAGATATACCTGTCTTTTCTCTGGGTGACCAAATAAGTCCGGTTGAAATTGCTAAGCAAGCCATCGTGAAGGCAAAAGAAGAACATCATGATTATGTACTCATTGATACTGCTGGACGCCTTCATGTTGATGAAACACTAATGGGCGAGCTCAAGGACATCAAAGAACTTACGAAACCTGATGAAATCTTCTTGGTTGTCGATGCGATGACAGGGCAGGATGCCGTCAATGTAGCTCAAAGTTTTAATGAACAACTTGGTTTGACTGGAGTTGTATTAACAAAGCTTGATGGAGACACACGAGGCGGGGCCGCACTGTCGATACGTGCCGTAACACAAACACCAATAAAGTTTGTTGGCTTAGGCGAGAAACTGGATGCATTGGAGCCGTTTTATCCTGAGCGAATGGCGTCCAGGATACTTGGCATGGGTGATGTGCTTACGCTTATTGAAAAAGCACAGTCAAATGTTGATGAAGAAAAAGCTAAAGAGCTTGAACAGAAAATGCGTACAGCAACGTTTACGCTTGATGATTTCCTGGAACAACTTGGTCAGGTTCGGAATTTAGGACCACTTGATGAATTATTAAAAATGATGCCGGGTGCAAATAAAATCAAAGGCCTAAATAATATGCAAGTTGATGAGAAACAAATTGCGCATGTTGAGGCTGTAATCAGAGCGATGACCAAGGAAGAAAAAAATCATCCTGAAATCTTGAATTCAAACCGAAAGAGACGGATTGCCAAAGGAAGCGGACGAACTGTCCCCGAAGTAAACCGTTTATTAAAACAGTTTGAAGATATGAAAAAGATGATGAAACAAATGACAGGCATGCAGCAAAAAGGCAAGAAAAAAGGCGGATTTAAATTTCCGTTTAAGGGATTTTAGAAACGAAAAGCGCCGGCGCTGGAGCTAGACAAGCCTGGTTTTAACCTGTCTGAAATTGGTAATAATAACTGTAAAGAAAAAACACTTTACAAATGATTTAAGAATTGATAATATACTATCTTGTGTGAAACTATTCGGAGGTGCTTATTTAAAATGGCAGTAAAAATTCGTTTAAAACGTATGGGAGCTAAAAAAACTCCTTTCTATCGTATTGTAGTAGCAGATTCTCGTTCTCCTCGTGATGGACGCTATATTGAAGTAGTTGGAACTTATAACCCAGTTACTCAACCAGCACAAGTTCAGCTTAACGAAGAATTAGTTCTAAAATGGTTACAAGACGGTGCAAAGCCATCTGATACAGTTCGTAACCTTTTCTCAAAAGAAGGCATCATGGAGAAATTCCATAATGCTAAGCTTAGCAAGTAATTGCTATGAAGCAATTAATTGAAACGGTTGTTAAGCCCCTTGTTGATTTTCCAGAAGACGTTCAAGTGAATGTTGAAGAAGGGGATCAACGCATCACCTACCATTTGTCAGTCAACAAGACAGACATGGGTAAAGTAATTGGCAAACAAGGGCGCGTTGCAAAGGCCATTAGAACTGTTGTCTACGCAGCAGGATCATCACAACAAAAGAAAATTTTTCTGGAAATTAGTGAATAGCTTTTTGCATCTAGATGAAAGGGGGGAATTATTTCCTCCCTTTTTTGCTAACTTTTTTTAATAAGGCTTTGTTTAAGGTCATTGTTGATTTTGCAAACTCTGTTGATTGGAGTGGAAGGCACGAGACTCCTGCGGGAGGACGGGGCTGGGGAGACCCCACAGGCGCTTTAGCGCCGAGGAGGCTCCCTGGCACGCCCGCGGAAAGCGAAGTGCCTGGAGCTCCAATCAACAGGTTAGTTTAACAAATTCTTATAAAAAATCGGAGGAGGCGCTCTCTTGCAACTTATTCAAACTGTTGTAGTGAAACAAATATTAACGGAAAATAGCAAACAGAAGCTTTTAGATAAATATAATGTTCAAAAACTGCAGCTCCAAAAGGAATGCAGCCAGTTTCAATTTGAAATGAAAAGATTAGAAAAAACAAATAAATTTTCACCACTAGCATTAAAGAATCATTTTGAAAAAGAAATTAATAAGCGCCAAGAAAAAGAGAAGCTCCTAGAGTTTCAAATGGAACAACTACATATGCTACCATTAGGCAGTGAACTAAAGGAAAAGGAAGTTCAGGCACTCGTTGACGTCAAGGTTGGAGATGTTTGGGATGAGGGGTTCGGTGAATCAACAATTATTATTAGAGATGGTATCATTGATGAAATACGATGAGGTGAGGAACAAATGGATAAATGGTTTAATGTTGGGAAAATCGTCAATACCCACGGAATAAAAGGAGAGGTGCGGGTGGTCTCAACCACGGATTTCCCAGAACAACGTTACAAGGCTGGAAATATGTTGTATTTGTTTATGCCAAAATCAACAAATCCAATTGAACTAACAGTCAAAAACCACCGGAGCCATAAAAATTTTGAACTCTTAACATTTGAAGGGCTTGAAAATATTAATGAGGTTGAGAAGTTTAGAGATGGTATTTTGAAAGTCCCTGAATCACAGCTGGGGGATTTAGAGGAAGATGAATTTTATTTTCATGAGATTATTGGCTGTGTTGTAATAACGGAAGACGGAGAAGAAATCGGGAAGATAACAGAAGTTCTTACCCCAGGTGCGAATGATGTTTGGACGGTAAAAGGTAAAGGCGGGAAAGAAGTTTATATCCCATATATACACGACGTTGTAAAGAAAGTGAATGTCAAAGAAAAAAAGGTAATAATCAAGCCGATGGAAGGGTTACTTTCATGATGAAAATTGATGTTCTCACATTATTTCCAGAAATGTTTTCTGGTGTATTTGGGCAATCAATTTTGCAAAAGGCGGCTGAAAAATCTGCCGTACAATATAATGTGGTAAATTTCCGGGAATATGCGGATAACAAACATAAGACTGTGGATGATTATCCCTATGGGGGTGGGGCAGGTATGGTTTTAAAACCTCAGCCCTTATTCGATGCAGTTGCAGCACTTACTGAACAAGCAGAAAGTGAAAATCCGCGGGTAATCCTTCTGTGTCCGCAGGGTGAACGGTATGATCAGCGGAAAGCTGAGGAATTAGCGGGTCTGGACCATTTGATTTTCATTTGTGGTCACTATGAAGGGTATGACGAAAGGATTCGTGAGCATATCGTAACCGATGAAATATCTATTGGAGACTATGTATTAACAGGTGGGGAAATAGGTGCGATGGTCGTAATTGATAGCGTGGTTCGTCTTTTACCTGAAGTACTTGGGAATGAGGAATCTCACATGAAGGATTCATTTAGTACAGGGTTACTAGAACATCCTCATTATACAAGACCAGCCGAATATAATGGTATGAAGGTTCCAGATGTCCTTTTGTCAGGGAACCATAAATTAATTGATGAATGGCGTACGAAAGAAGCTTTACGACGCACACTGCTTAGACGCCCTGACCTCCTAGAAAAAATAGAATTAACTAAGGACCAAGAAAAGCTACTAAAGGAAGTAAAAAAAGAATATGACTAGTATTGCATGAGTGCTAAAATTATGATAAGATATTTCTTGTGACTTAAACTGAGTAACTTATTCAGAAGTGGTCTTATAAAGATGTTCCGCTGCAATGGAAAAGATAGTAGATATGCATGAGCGTCTGTTGGAAGGAGTTGAAAACGATGCAACAATTAATTAAAGAAATCACACAAGAACAAATTCGTACTGATCTTCCTGCTTTCCGTCCTGGTGATACTGTACGTGTACACGTAAAAGTTATCGAGGGTACTCGCGAGCGTATTCAGTTATTCGAAGGTGTTGTGATTAAGCGTCGTGGTGGTGGAATTAGCGAAACTTTCACAGTTCGTAAGATTTCTTACGGAGTAGGCGTAGAGCGTACTTTCCCTGTAAACACACCTAAAATTGCGAAGCTTGAAGTATTGCGTCGCGGTAAAGTTCGCCGTGCTAAGCTATACTACCTACGTAAGCTACGTGGTAAAAAAGCTCGTATTAAAGAAATCCGATAATAAAAAAGGAGCTTGCTTTGCAAGCTCTTTTTTCGTACATATCAAAGATTTAAATCATTATCCCCTCGTATTTATTATTGATATTTAAGTAAAATAAACTGCAGAAGATATTTTTTTAGTGATTGGTGGGGAACAACATGACAAAAAAGAAAAATGAGCTCTGGGAATGGACAAAGGCGCTTTTAATAGCTGTGGCACTTGCAGCTGTGATCCGGTACTTTCTTTTTGCCCCAATTGTGGTTGATGGCTTATCAATGATGCCTACACTTCAGCATCAAGACCGTATGATTGTTAATAAGTTAGGCTATGAAATAGGCGAACCTAAACGATTTGATATCATCGTTTTTCATGCACCAGAAGAGAAAGATTACATAAAACGAGTGATCGGTCTGCCAGGCGATAAAATTGAGTATAAAGATGATACATTATATGTGAATGGTAAACCATATGAAGAACCATACTTGGATGAATATAAGAAACAAGTTGAAGGCCCGTTAACTGACCCCTTTACTCTCGAAGAGACACCAGTAGGCAGTACAACGGTCCCAGAAGGTGAATTATTCGTCATGGGTGATAACCGGCGATTCAGTAAAGATAGCCGTCATATTGGTACCATTGCATTTGATAAAATAATTGGCAAAACAAGTATTGTTTATTGGCCATTAAAAGATGCACACATCGTGAAATAGACATGGGAGGTGACTGCTTTGACGATTCAATGGTTTCCAGGACACATGGCTAAGGCTCGTAGAGAGGTCACAGAAAAGTTAAAATTAGTTGATATAATATTTGAATTGGTGGATGCGAGAATTCCGTATTCTTCCAGAAATCCAATGATTGATGAAATTATTCAGCACAAGCCGCGTCTGGTTTTATTAAATAAGGCTGACATGGCAGATAAAGAAGCAACGAGAGAATGGATTAAGTACTTTGCGGGAAAAGGGATAAAAGCTCTGGCAATTAATTCTCAAGCAGGAGAAGGAATGAAGGAGATTGTCCAAGCATCCCATGAAATCTTAAAGGAAAAATTTGACCGGATGAGAGCTAAGGGAGTAAAAAACCCAAGGGCTATCCGTGCAATGATTGTAGGAATTCCTAATGCAGGGAAATCTACTCTTATTAACAGGCTTGCGAAAAAAAATATTGCAAAGACAGGGAACACACCAGGAGTAACAAAAGCTCAGCAGTGGATTAAAGTTGGGAAAGAATTGGAACTATTGGATACTCCGGGGATACTATGGCCAAAGTTTGAGGACCAAGAGGTTGGAAAAAAATTGGCTGTAACCGGTGCTATCAAGGATACACTTCTAAATCTCCATGATCTTGTTATTTTTTCATTAACCTTTTTGGAAAAATATTATCCCGAGAGATTAAAGGAACGCTATAAGCTTGACGCTGTCCCTGAAAATATCGTTGAAATGTTTGATCATATTGGCGTACTAAGAGGCTGTCTAAAAGAAGGCGGAGTCGTAGATTATGATAAAGTAGCGGAAATTGTAATCAGAGAAATTAGATCTGAGAAATTTGGCCCACTGACCCTTGAACGTCCAAATGATCTATTGGTAAATACTGAAAAAGAATAGCAGTCCAACAGGCTCTCCATTAAGGGGAGTTTTATTATGTACAAAATATTAATAATGACTGCTAAAATAATTTTGTAACTATTAAAATTTTATTTGAATCTATATTATGTTATTCTTTAAAAAGCTTAATAGCCAATAATAGGATTGATAACAATTGTTATTTTTTGTTATCTAATGGAATCGTTTACAAGTAAAAGGAAAGGTATTAATATTTCTAATATTAGATTCCTACTTCCAGGATTTTTTGCTGGATACTTAGATGCATTCCTTGTAAAGTATATCAAGAAGAAGTTCGGGTATTATTGTTTTGGCAAACTGTTGGTTTGTTTATTTGCCTTAGGTTTAAAATCAATTGTTAGTTAAAGGAGCAACTTAAATGAAATATAGATCGGCTTTCGATATTATTGGGCCAGTTATGATTGGACCATCCAGTTCACATACTGCTGGTGCAGCACGTATTGGGAGGGTTGCTAGGACATTGTTTGGCAAACAGCCTAAAAGAGCAATCATTTCATTGTACGGTTCGTTTGCAAAAACATACAAAGGACACGGTACAGACTATGCGTTAATTGGCGGCCTGTTAGACTTTGATACGTTTGACGAACGAATCCCCAGCGCCTTAGAGCTAGCGGAGAATGCTGGAATCGAAGTGAAATTTGTAACGGAAACGGCCGTTCCTGAGCATCCGAATACGGTGAAAATAAATTTGTTTGATGAAGAAAACGAGTTAGAGGTAGTTGGAATCTCCATTGGCGGAGGTACCATTGAGATCGTTGAGTTAAATTCCTTTAAGTTAAAGCTTTCAGGGGAGCATCCAGCGATTCTTGTCGTCCACGAGGACCGCTTTGGGATGATTTCTTCGGTAACAAGCATATTATCAAAATATGAAATTAACATCGGCCATATGGAGGTCTCCAGAAAAGAAAAAGGTGATATGGCATTAATGGTCATTGAAACCGATCAAAAAATAGCCAATGGGGTTATTACCGAATTAGAAAGTTTAACAAATGTAACTCAAATCATCAGGATGGTTGAGTAAAAAAACAACAGGAGGCCACAACATGTTTCGAAATGTAGCAGAGCTGGTTGAACTTGCAGAGACGCATAATGTAAAAATAGCAGAAATTATGATTCGGCAGGAAGTAGAAGTAACCGGTCTGACGAGAGAGCAAATTATTGAAAAAATGAATACGAACCTATCGGTAATGGAGCGAGCAGTGGAAAGAGGTCTGAATGGCGTTAAATCCCATTCGGGCCTTACCGGTGGTGACGCGGTTCTGCTCCAAAATTATATTAATAGCGGCAGAGCACTGTCTGGTAATATCCTGTTGGATGCAGTTAGTAAGGCTGTCGCCACGAATGAAGTAAATGCTGCAATGGGAATTGTTTGTGCAACACCTACAGCAGGATCTGCTGGGGTAGTACCCGGCACATTATTCGCGATAAAGGAACAATTAAAGCCAACCCGTTATGAAATGATAGAATATTTATTTACATCAGCAGCTTTCGGATTTGTTGTAGCAAATAATGCATCAATCTCAGGTGCTTCAGGGGGCTGTCAGGCGGAAGTAGGGTCTGCAAGTGGTATGGCTGCAGCTGCTATTGTTGAAATGGCAGGGGGCAGTCCTAAACAGGCAGCAGAGGCAATGGCGATTACACTGAAAAATATGCTAGGATTAGTTTGTGATCCTGTAGCGGGATTGGTTGAGGTCCCTTGCGTGAAGCGGAATGCGATGGGAGCTTCAAATGCCATTACTGCAGCTGATATGGCTTTAGCGGGTATTTCAAGTAAGATCCCTTGTGATGAAGTCATTCATGCAATGTTCTTAATCGGGCAATCAATGCCTTCCTCATTAAAGGAAACCGCCGAGGGCGGACTGGCCGCAACGCCAACTGGAAGAAGACTAGAACAAGAAATATTCGGCAACACAATCAAACTAAAAGACCTAGTTATTTCATAAAAGAAATGTTAAACCATTGTTGATTTGAACGGAAGGTGCGAGACTTCTGCAGGAATAAGGGGCAGGGGAGACCCCGCAGGCGCTTAAGCGCCGAGGAGGCTCCCCGGACCTCCTGCGGAAAGCGAAGCACCTGGAGGGCAAATCAACAGGCGACTTAACATACTTTCATAGTGAAAAGGCACACAAATCTGTGTGCTTTTTCCATTGATAACAACAGGACAAAAAGGTATGATTACAAACGGGTGAAAAAAATGAATGGACTTACAATAGCTGAAATTGAACAAAAACTTAATAGGATTAAAACCGAAAATGATCCGTTTTTCAAAAGCATTCAGAACGATGAACGTAAAGGCGTACAGCAATTAATACATAAACGGCAAAGGCAAATAGCTCAAGAAAACCTTTTGAAAAAAAAGTTCAATGAGATGAATGTGTTTGAAAATAAATGGCATCAACAAGGCTTCAAATATATTGCTGGTGTGGATGAAGTGGGAAGAGGTCCACTTGCAGGTCCCGTTGTGACAGCAGCAGTTATTCTGCCGAAAGATTTTTTCTTAGCGGGTATTGATGACTCTAAAAAGCTATCTGAAAAAAAGCGCAGCGAATATGCTGAAATTATTAAAAAAGAAGCCATCGCCTATTCTATCGCTATGGTGGACGCGGGTGAAATTGATCAAATCAATATTTATGAAGCAACTAAAAAAGCAATGAAAGCAGCCATTGTCTCTTTAACCCCCAAACCAGACTTTTTATTGATTGATGCTATGAAACTAGAAACGCCGTTTCCCAGTGAATCGATCATTAAAGGTGATGCAAAAAGTGTATCTATTGCAGCAGCTTCAATAGTAGCGAAAGTAGCAAGAGATAAGTTGATGGAAGAAATCTCTAAGTTGCATCCAGAATACGGTTTTCAACAAAATATGGGTTATGGTACGAAGGAGCATATTCTTGCACTTAATAAACACGGAATTACTCCTTATCATCGAAGAAGTTTTGCACCAGTAAAAGATATGATTTTTCACGCAAGATAATATACAGGCTTAGGCCTGTTTTTATTATTTTCCAAAAGTAATTAGGAGTAGAGCAAAACTATGTAAGCGCTTCATTTGTGGTGTATTTTTTCGAATATTATGATTAATATAATTTTTTTTGCATAATGGTGGACAAGGTTTGTGTCATTATATAAAATGAAAACGGAATCAATTTTTTGATTAGTTTGATAGGAGGATGGGAAATGAATATCCATGAGTATCAAGGAAAAGAGGTCCTCAGAAACTACGGGGTCCTAGTTCCTAACGGAAAAGTGGCATTCACGGTTGAAGAAGCAGTAGAAGCTGCAAAAGAACTAGGTTCACAGGTATGCGTTGTAAAGGCACAAATCCATGCTGGCGGAAGGGGTAAAGCTGGCGGAGTAAAGGTTGCAAAAAACCTAGAAGAAGTGCGTACATATGCTGCTGAAATCTTAGGTAAAACATTGATCACACATCAAACAGGTCCTGAAGGAAAAGAAGTAAAGCGCCTGCTTATAGAAGAAGGCTGTGATATTAAGAAAGAATACTATGTTGGTATTGTCTTAGATCGTGCAACTTCCCGTGTTGTTTTAATGGCCTCAGAAGAAGGCGGAACAGAAATTGAAGAAGTGGCAGAAAAAACTCCTGAAAAAATCTTTAAAGAAGAAATTGATCCGGTTATTGGGTTAATGCCTTACCAGGCGCGCCGTATCGCGTTCAATATAAATATTCCTAAAGAGTTAGTCAATCAAGCAGTTAAGTTTATGATGGGCCTATATAATGCCTATATCGAAAAGGACTGTTCAATTGCAGAAATTAACCCGCTTGTTATAACAGGTGATGGAAAAGTAATGGCTTTGGATGCGAAGTTAAACTTTGATTCGAATGCACTGTATCGTCATAAAGATATTCTGGAATACCGTGATCTTGAAGAAGAAGATGCAAAAGAAGTTGAAGCATCTAAATATGATTTAAGCTATATTTCCCTAGATGGTAATATCGGCTGTATGGTTAATGGTGCTGGATTAGCAATGGCAACAATGGACATTGTTAAGCACTATGGCGGAGACCCCGCTAACTTCCTGGATGTTGGGGGCGGTGCGACAGCTGAAAAAGTAACAGAAGCATTTAAAATTATCCTTTCTGATCCTAACGTAAAAGGTATTTTTGTCAATATCTTTGGCGGAATCATGAAATGTGATGTCATTGCTGAGGGTGTAGTAGAGGCAGCTAAGCAAGTTCAACTAAGCGTACCGCTTGTTGTTCGTTTAGAAGGAACAAACGTTGAGTTGGGCAAGAAAATTCTTTCTGAGTCTGGTTTAGCTATCACATCTGCTGAATCAATGGCTGACGGAGCACAAAAAATCGTTTCATTAGTGAAATAGGATCGAAGAAAGGGGAATTATCGTGAGCATTTTTATTAATAAAGATACAAAAGTAATAGTTCAAGGGATTACAGGTTCAACTGCCCTTTTTCATACAAAACAAATGTTGGAATACGGTACGCAAATTGTTGCTGGTACCACACCTGGTAAAGGCGGCATGGAAGTAGAAGGAGTACCTGTTTTTAACACAGTTAAAGAAGCTGTTGCTGCTACAGGCGCTAACGCTTCCGTTATTTATGTTCCTGCTCCTTTTGCTGCAGATGCAATTATTGAAGCTGTCGATGCAGAATTAGAATTAGCTATCTGTATTACTGAGCATATCCCGGTTTTAGATATGGTGAAGGTTAAACGTTATATGGAAGGCAAAAAGACACGCTTAGTAGGGCCAAACTGTCCGGGTGTTATTACTGCCGATGAATGTAAAATCGGTATCATGCCAGGATATATTCATACAAAAGGCCATGTTGGCGTTGTTTCACGCTCAGGTACATTAACTTATGAGGCAGTACATCAATTAACACAAGCTGGAATAGGCCAAACAACTGCGGTAGGAATTGGCGGAGACCCAGTTAACGGCACGAACTTCATCGATGTATTAACAGCCTTTAATGAAGACCCAGAGACATATGCAGTTATCATGATTGGTGAAATTGGTGGTACAGCTGAGGAAGAAGCTGCTGAGTGGGTTAAGGCTAACATGACCAAGCCTGTTGTCGGCTTTATCGGTGGACGGACTGCCCCTCCAGGGAAACGCATGGGTCACGCTGGTGCAATCATTTCTGGCGGTAAAGGTACGGCTGATGAAAAAATCCGCGTCATGAACGAGTGCGGAATTAAAGTGGCTGATACACCATCCGTCATGGGTGAAACATTAATTGAAGCACTGAAAGAACAAGGCTTATACGAAAAATGTAAAACACACTAAGCTTTTCTATCTTTATTCTGAAATAGTCCCTTAATACGAGGGGCTATTTCTTCTATAAAAAAATGGAGGTTTATAATGGATGATTTTAATGAAAAACTAATTTCTATACTGCATTATCCTGAGGTGACATGGAAAATGGTATTTCATATTTTAAAAAAGGACCCCGATTTACATTCCTTTAATCATCACAATCCAATTCCCATTCAACAAAATTTATTCTTCGAAGACTCCAACAAACTAAGCCACTCGAAACAGCTGCCAGTCAATATACCACAGTCTGAAATCATCCATGAACAAATTCAACAATATGAAAAGAATGAAATCAAGATAATTACTATATTTGATAAGGAATATCCCGTATTATTAAAAGAAATCTATCAACCGCCATGGGTTTTATTTGCAAAAGGAGATTTATCGCTGCTTGCGAAAGAGACTAAGCTGGCAGTGGTGGGGTCACGCCAAGCGACACAATATGGAAAGAATGCTATCCGCTTAATATTGCCTAGATTAATTAAACATGAAGTACTTACAGTCAGTGGTTTAGCAAAAGGAATTGATAGCTTAGTTCACGAATATACAATGAAAAATGGCGGAAACACTATCGCGGTAATCGCTGGTGGATTATACCACATCTATCCTAAAGAGAATATGGACCTTGCATTAGAAATGATGAAAACGCAGCTTGTTATCTCCGAATATCCTCCGGATACAAAACCATTAAGATGGCATTTCCCTGCTAGAAACAGAATTATCAGTGGACTTTCAAAAGGAACATTTATTATAGAAGCAAAACGAAAAAGCGGATCCCTGATTACTGCAAACTTTGCCGTAAACGAAGGACGTGAAGTATTTTCGTTACCTGGAAGCATATTAAATCCTTTTTCGGCGGGAACGAATGACTTAATACAGCAGGGGGCAAAGCTAGTTACTAGTGCGGAGGATATTTTAGATGAGATTAGATTATAACTAAGATGAAAACTTCGAATTATTACGTAAATCACTGTTTTTTGCAGGTTTTTTTTATCTAATTGGAGAATTTAGCTAAAAAAGGTTGAAATTAATTTAAATATGTTATACATTCTCAAACAGATAATCGAAAAAAAAAGAATGAGTAATTAGGTATAATTTGGAGTATTATTAACCTTGAAGAGTGAAATTGGATAGCCCATGACCTTTGATTGTTGACAAAAACCAATAAATTGGTTAAAAATTATTAGTAATTTAACCGAAATAATAATAAGTATAGTTAACTCAATTATAAAAAGAAAAATTTGGGATAAGTCATTTTTGTAAAGTATTTTCTCCGGTCCAGGAAATCTTCTCAAATTGTAAGTCGCTAGGGAACAGGCATTTGCCGGCTTCCGGGTACTTCGACACTTCTTATATCCCTCTAAGGAGGACTTTTGAATGTCAGAATTTTTAGTAATTGTTGAATCGCCTGCAAAAGCGAAAACAATTGAACGATATTTAGGCAAAAAATATAAAGTAAAAGCATCGATGGGGCATGTCCGTGACTTGCCAAGAAGTCAAATGGGGGTCTATAAAGAAAGTAACTTTGAACCCAAGTATATTACGATTCGCGGAAAAGGACCTGTTCTTAAAGAATTAAAAGCAGCGGCTAAAAAGGCCAAGAAAATTTATCTCGCGGCTGACCCTGATCGCGAAGGGGAAGCAATTGCATGGCATCTTGCTCATAGTTTAAATGTTGATATTACTTCTGATTGTCGCGTAGTTTTTAATGAAATTACGAAGGATGCGATAAAAGAGTCCTTTAAACATCCGCGTCCAATTAACATGGATCTTGTTGACGCGCAGCAAGCAAGGAGAATTCTTGATCGTCTTGTTGGTTATAACATAAGTCCACTTCTTTGGAAAAAAGTGAAAAAAGGGCTAAGTGCCGGACGTGTCCAATCCGTCGCTGTTCGGTTAATCATTGATCGAGAAAATGAGATAAAAGCGTTTATTCCCGAAGAATATTGGACAATAGAAGGTGAATTATTTAAGGGGAAGGATCATTTTAGTTCCCTTTTTTATTCCTTATTGGGAGATAAAAAAACTGAATTAAAGTCGCAAGATGATGTAGATGCAATTTTAAAAGAAATGAAGGGTGATAAATTTAAGGTTGTTTCCGTATCTAAAAAGGAAAGAAAACGTAATCCATCACCAGCCTTTATCACATCCTCACTGCAACAAGAAGCAGCAAGAAAACTTAATTTCCGTGCTAGGAAAACGATGATGCTTGCACAGCAGCTTTACGAGGGAATTGAGCTGGGTTCATCTGGTACAGTCGGTCTGATTACTTATATGAGAACGGATTCTACTCGTATTTCGGAAGTAGCACAGGCAGAAGCAGCAGAATATATCCGAAAAGAATTCGGTGAGACTTACTTAAAAGAAGAACAAAGAAAAGAAAAAAAACAATCAAATGCCCAAGATGCCCATGAAGGGATACGCCCTACAAGTACGTTACGGGAACCAAATAGCGTAAAACAGTACTTATCGAGAGACCAATTCCGCTTATATAAACTTATTTGGGAACGATTCTTGGCAAGTCAAATGTCTCAAGCGATCATGGATACAATGAGTGTAGACCTACAAAATGGGAATGTGCTGTTCCGTGCCACAGGTTCAAAAATAAAATTCCCAGGGTTTATGAAACTTTATGTAGAAGGAACAGATGATCAAGTGGATGAGGGGGATAAGATGCTACCAGACCTTTGTGAAGGGGATGAAGTATTCAAAAAGGATATTACACCTAAACAGCACTTTACTCAACCACCGCCAAGGTATACAGAGGCAAGATTAGTAAGGACGATGGAAGAGATAGGAATAGGTCGACCATCTACCTATGCACCAACCCTGGATACAATTCAAAAAAGAGGCTATGTCTCTCTTGATAATAAACGATTTATTCCGACTGAATTGGGGGAAATTGTTCACGAACTAATCTTTGAATTTTTTCCAGATATTCTTGATGTCAAATTTACTGCGAAAATGGAAAAGGATTTAGATAATGTAGAGGATGGAAATGTTCGCTGGGTTGAAGTCATCGATGAATTTTACCGTGACTTTGAAAAAGATTTAGAGAATGCCGAAAAGGAAATGCAATCAGTGGAAATTAAGGATGAGCCAGCAGGCGAAGATTGTGAGCTATGTTCAAATCCGATGGTCTTCAAAATGGGCCGATACGGGAAATTTATGGCCTGCAGCAATTTTCCTGATTGCAGGAACACGAAGGCAATTGTGAAGGAAATTGGAGTTACCTGCCCTAAATGTAAAGAAGGAAATATTATTGAGCGGAAAAGTAAGAAAAAGAGAATATTTTACGGCTGCGATCAATTTCCTGCCTGTGAATTTATTTCGTGGGATAAACCCTTACCAAGAAGCTGCCCAAAATGCGAGGGACCGCTTGTTGAGAAGAAATTAAAAAAAGGTGTTCAAGTACAGTGTACCGAATGTGATTATAAGGAAGAACCACAAAATTAAAAGTGAGCTAAGCTCACTTTTTTTATTTTTCAATATTTAAAACTTTTTTATATGTGATTCGTATAGTACAATGCAAGATGGGCTAAAAAGAGGGAAGAGTATAAATAAGTTTTTATCGCTAGGATTTCAGGAGGAAGATAATGAGTGAAATTACAATAAATGTAATAGGTGCTGGTTTAGCTGGAAGTGAGGCTGCATGGCAAATTGCAAAACGTGGAGTTAAGGTTCGTCTTTATGAAATGAGACCAGTGAAACAAACACCTGCACACCACACAGATAAATTTGCAGAATTAGTTTGTAGTAATTCATTGAGAGCAAATACATTAACGAATGCGGTAGGTGTTTTAAAGGAAGAAATGAGAATTCTTGATTCTGTAATTATTTCATCAGCAGATGCCTGTTCGGTACCTGCAGGAGGAGCCCTGGCTGTTGATCGCCACGAATTTGCATCTAGAGTAACCGAGATGGTCAAAAATCATGAAAATGTTACAGTTATCAACGAAGAAGTAACAGAAATACCAGAAGGA
The DNA here is from genome assembly GCF_038592905.1 of Neobacillus sp. FSL H8-0543. Lineage (GTDB taxonomy): Bacteria > Bacillota > Bacilli > Bacillales > Cytobacillaceae > Neobacillus. Next base: position 4,182,309 of record NZ_CP151943.1, read on the forward strand.
ATTACAGTCATTGCTACAGGGCCGCTAACGAGTCCTGATTTATCGGCAAAACTAAAAACACTAACAGGTGAGGAATACCTCTACTTTTATGATGCTGCTGCACCTATTCTTGAAAAAGATAGTATTAATATGGACAAGGTTTACCTAAAGTCCCGTTATGATAAAGGAGAAGCAGCTTATTTAAACTGCCCGATGAATGAGGAAGAGTTTAACCGCTTTTATGATGCACTAATTACTGCTGAAACGGTGCCATTAAAGGAATTTGAAAAGGAAGTATTTTTCGAAGGCTGTATGCCAATTGAAGTAATGGGGCAGCGTGGTAAGAAAACTATGCTGTTTGGCCCTTTAAAGCCAGTTGGATTGGAAGACCCAAAGACTGGAAAACGGCCGTTTGCTGTTGTGCAGCTTCGCCAGGATGATGCAGCAGGAACACTTTATAATATTGTTGGCTTCCAAACACACCTAAAGTGGGGTGCTCAAAAAGAAGTCATCCAGCTAATTCCTGGACTTGAAAACGCTGAAATTATTCGCTATGGAGTAATGCACCGTAACACCTTTATTAATTCACCTAAGGTGTTAAAAGCAACTTATCAATTCCAAAATCGGAATGATTTATTCTTTGCAGGACAAATGACAGGTGTCGAGGGGTATGTTGAGTCAGCAGCAAGCGGATTAATTGCAGGTTTGAATGCAGCACGTTTGGCTATGGGTGAAGCTACAGTCGAGTTTCCCGCGGAAACGGCAATTGGCAGTATGGCCCGTTACATTACAACAACTAACGCTAAAAATTTCCAGCCGATGAATGCAAATTTTGGACTATTCCCCGATTTACCAGAAAAAATAAGAGGTAAACAAGAACGGAATTTACAGCATGCTAACAGGGCATTGGAAACAATTCAGAACTTTGTGAAGGTTTTGTAAATAATATTGCAAGGCTTAGGGAAGTATGTTACGCTTTAATAGCCTTTGTGAGCTGAGTAAATTGGTGAAAAATGTGAATGTTTTAGTAACGTTACTTGTCGAGTGTTTACAAATGAACAGGTATTACTCACAATATACAATTGAACATTAGTAACATGCTGTCAGTAAATTCTTTCTGTTCATGAATGAACAAAGAAGGTGTCAATGCCTGAACTGGTGTATACTTAAATACTCGTCTTTATTGATTTAAGTATACAGCAAAAGGATCCTAAGAAAAACAGCGGCTATTTTTTGAGTACATATATGTCTCTAAATACTTAGTGATAACTTCAAAAGGAGGAGATATTTTGAATCAATTTCATGCTACAACTATATTTGCTGTCCAGCATAAAGGACAATGTTCAATGTCAGGTGACGGCCAAGTTACTTTTGGCAATGCAGTAGTGATGAAGCACACTGCAAAAAAGGTGAGAAAGATATTTAATGGAAGGGTATTAGCTGGTTTTGCAGGTTCTGTCGCAGATGCCTTTACTCTTTTCGAAATGTTTGAAAGTAAATTAGAGGAATACAACGGAAACCTCCAGAGAGCTGCTGTTGAGCTTGCCAAACAATGGAGAAGTGACAAGGTGCTGCGTAAGCTGGAAGCAATGTTGATTGTTATGAATAAAGAAGATTTACTGCTTGTTTCCGGGACGGGTGAGGTAATTGAGCCAGATGATGGAATTCTAGCAATTGGTTCAGGCGGTAATTATGCCTTAGCTGCTGGACGATCATTAAAGAAATACTCAGGCGAACACCTAACTGCAAAGGAAATTGCAAAGGCTTCTTTAGAAATAGCTGCTGAAATTTGTGTATACACAAATCACAACATTATCGTTGAAGAGCTTTAACGGGAGGGACCGAAAACTATGCCGAAAACAACCAATTTAACACCACGCCAAATAGTTGAAAGATTAGACCAATATATCATTGGACAGAAGGATGCAAAAAAAGCTGTCGCTGTAGCACTGAGAAACAGATACAGAAGAGGCTTATTAAATGAAAAACTTCGTGAAGAAATTATTCCAAAAAATATATTAATGATCGGTCCTACAGGTGTCGGTAAGACAGAAATTGCTCGACGAATTGCAAAGTTAGTTGGTGCTCCATTTGTAAAGGTGGAGGCGACTAAATTCACAGAAGTAGGTTATGTAGGTCGCGATGTCGAATCGATGGTAAGAGACCTTGTTGAAACATCTGTCCGCCTTGTAAAGGAAGATAGGATGTTAGCTGTAAAGGATCGTGCCGAAGAAAATGCAAACAGCAGGCTTGTAGATTTACTAGTACCTTCTCCCAAAAAAGCCAATAACTATAAGAATCCGTTAGAGATGTTATTCGGCGGCGGTAATACTTCAGGGGAACAAGAAACGCAACAAGAAGATTATTCTATTGCCGAAAAGCGTAAAATCGTAAAAGAAAAACTTGCTCTAGGTCAATTAGAGGATGAAAGCATCACCGTTGAAGTGGAAGAGCAAAGCCCTTCCATGTTTGATATGCTTCAAGGTTCTGGAATGGAACAAATGGGAATGAATATGCAAGATGCCTTAAGCAACTTTATGCCTAAGAAACGGAAGAAGAGAAAATTAACTGTCCGTGAGGCGAGAAAAGTATTGACCAATGAAGAAGCTGCAAAATTAATCGATATGGATGAGGTTTCAGCGGAAGCCGTTTACCGTGCCGAACAGACAGGCATCATTTTTATTGATGAAATTGATAAAATTGCAAGCAAAAATTCAGGGGGCTCTTCAGCGGACGTATCGCGTGAAGGTGTCCAGCGCGATATTTTACCTATAGTTGAAGGGTCTACAGTAGTAACAAAATATGGATCAGTTAAAACTGACTATGTTTTATTTATTGCAGCTGGAGCCTTTCATATGGCAAAACCGTCAGATTTAATACCTGAATTACAAGGGCGTTTACCAATTCGTGTTGAATTAACGAAACTAACCGTCGATGATTTCTTTAGAATTTTGATTGAACCAGATAATGCAATTATTAAACAATATCAAGCATTATTGGGTACAGAAGGTATAGAAATTGAATTTTCTGACGATGCTATTCGTAGAATAGCTGAAATTGCTTTTGAAGTGAATCAAAATACAGATAATATTGGTGCAAGAAGACTTCACACAATCCTAGAAAAACTATTGGAAGACTTATCGTTTGAAGCTCCAGATATTACGATGGAGAAAATTTCGATTACACCTCAATATGTTGATGATAAACTAGGTGCCATCGCTAAAAATAAGGATCTAAGTCAGTTTATCCTTTAAATAGCAATCTTTAAGTCGTATGGAGAAACAAGTAGGATCTCCTAATACCCTTAAGAATGAAATATAGTACTAAATTTAATAATGGTTTTAGTTAATTAGGAGGAAGAAACAGATGGATTTACTTACAAAAACGAGAAGAATTAATGTATTATTACAAAAAGCAGCAGGAAAGCCAGTAAACTTTAAAGAGATGTCAGAGACTTTAAGCGAAGTAATTGAGGCGAATGTATTTGTTCTAAGTCGTCGCGGAAAACTTTTAGGTTTTGCTATCAACCAGCAGATTGAAAATGACCGTATGAAGAAAATGTTAGAGGACAGACAATTTCCTGAAGAGTATATTAATGGCTTATTCAGTATTCGTGAGACCTCGTCTAATATTGATGTAGAAAGTTCATATACCGCTTTTCCGGTAGAGAATAAAGATTTATTCCGTGAAGGCTTAACTACAATTGTTCCGATCATTGGCGGAGGAGAACGCCTAGGAACATTAATCCTTGCAAGAATACAAGAAAAATTCCACGATGATGACTTAATTCTTGCTGAATATGGCGCGACAGTAGTTGGCATGGAAATTTTACGTGAAAAATCAGAAGAAATTGAAGAAGAAGCAAGAAGTAAGGCGGTTGTTCAAATGGCGATTAGTTCATTGTCATACAGTGAACTTGAAGCAATTGAACACATCTTTGAAGAATTAAATGGACATGAAGGCTTACTAGTTGCATCAAAAATTGCTGACCGTGTGGGTATCACGCGTTCCGTCATTGTAAATGCTTTAAGGAAGTTGGAAAGTGCTGGAGTAATTGAATCCCGTTCTCTTGGAATGAAAGGCACTTACATTAAAGTATTAAATAACAAATTTCTTCTTGAACTTGAGAAATTAAAGTCAAACTAATAACGAGTAACTCCACTTTTGGAGATTCATCCCCTGTCGAAAAAAATTGATAGGGGATTTTTATGAGAAAAAAGAATGGAATCACTTGCTTGTCAGTTGGACTTATGCTATATTATTTCATGGTGTTAATACACACGCATGTTGATTTAAACAAACGGTGCTGTATCTTACAGTTTTTGTTTAAAAATGAGACAGGCGGAGGAAAACGAAACCATAGGAGGAAAAATCATGTCAGTCATTTCAATGAAGCAATTGCTCGAAGCTGGTGTACACTTTGGACACCAAACACGCCGTTGGAACCCTAAAATGAAGAAATACATCTTCACAGAGCGTAACGGCATTTATATTATCGACCTTCAAAAAACAGTTAAGAAGGTAGAAGAAGCTTACAATTGGGTTAAGGAACTTGCTGGTAACGGCGGAACTGTCCTTTTTGTTGGTACTAAGAAACAAGCTCAAGATTCTGTTAAAGAAGAAGCAGCTCGTTCTGGTATGTACTTTGTTAACCAACGCTGGTTAGGTGGTACACTTACAAACTTCGAAACAATTCAAAAGCGTATTACACGTTTAAAAGATATTGAAAGAATGTCTGAAGACGGTACGTTCGAAGTATTACCTAAAAAAGAAGTAGTTATCTTAACAAAAGAACTTGATCGCCTTGAAAAATTCTTAGGCGGTATCAAAGATATGAAGAAGCTTCCTGATGCACTATTCATCATTGACCCTCGTAAAGAGCGTATCGCAGTGGCTGAAGCTAAAAAGTTAAACATTCCTATCGTGGGTATTGTTGATACAAACTGTGATCCAGACGAGATCGATGTAGTTATTCCAGCGAATGACGACGCGATTCGTGCGGTTAAACTTTTAACTGGCAAAATGGCAGATGCAATCCTTGAAGGAAAACAAGTTGTCGAAGAAGAACAACCAACTGCTTAAATTAATGTAGTGTCGAAATGGAAAAGGTGATAAGAGGTGGAGCACCCTTTATCACCTTTTTTTGAAGAAAAGGAAAGAATGTTTATCTTAGCTGACATTGGCTAAGATAGGTGTACATAGTCAAAAAAAGGAGGATGAATCATTATGACAATTACTGCTCAAATGGTAAAAGAATTACGTGGAAAAACAGGTGCAGGTATGTTGGACTGCAAAAAGGCATTAACTGAAACTGATGGTGATATGGAAAAGGCGATTGATTTCCTACGCGAAAAAGGAATTGCCTCAGCTGCTAAAAAAGGTGATCGTATTGCTGCAGAAGGATTAACTTATGTATTAACTGAAGGAAACGACGCTGTCATTCTTGAAGTTAACTCTGAAACAGATTTCGTTGCTAAAAACGAAGCTTTCCAAAACCTTGTAAAGGATTTAGCTAATCATCTTTTAACTAACAAACCTTCTACAGTTGAAGAAGCTTCTGCACAAAAAATGGAAAGCGGCGTAACTGTTGCTGACACTATAAATGCTGCAATCGCAAAAATCGGAGAAAAACTTACTCTCCGCCGTTTTGAAATTAAGTCCAAAACTGATAATGATGCATTTGGTGCATACCTTCATATGGGCGGACGTATTGGTGTACTAACAGTTTTTGAAGGTACAACGGATTCTGCTGCAGCTAAAGATGTTGCAATGCACATCGCTGCTTTAAGACCTAAATATGTTTCTCGTGATGAAGTATCACAAGAAGAAGTAGAGCACGAGCGTGAAGTATTAACTCAACAAGCTCTAAATGAAGGCAAACCCGAAAAAATCGTTGCAAAAATGGTAGAGGGACGTCTTGGTAAGTACTTTGAAGATGTATGTGTTCTTGATCAAACTTTTGTAAAAAATCCTGATCAAAAGGTTCGTCAGTTTGTTGAATCTAAGGGAGCAACCATTCGCGAATTCGTACGTTTTGAAGTTGGTGAAGGTATAGAAAAACGCGAAGATAACTTTGCTGAAGAAGTAATGAATCAGGTTAAAAAATAATTAAAATTGACCACTTTTCTGTGGAATGTATTTTTCAGAAATAAGTTATGAATAGGGGACACGTTGTGTTCCCTATTTTTAAAGAATCTTGATTGGCAAACCAAATACATAAGGAGGTTCATATGAGCAGTCCTAAGTACAAACGAGTAGTCTTAAAATTAAGCGGTGAAGCTCTTGCTGGAGAATCTAGCTTCGGAATTAAGCCATCTGTTATTAAATCGATTGCTGTTCAAGTTAAGGAAATAGCTGAACTTGGTGTCGAAGTTGCTGTCGTTGTTGGCGGAGGCAATATTTGGCGAGGTAAGATTGGCAGTGAAATGGGAATGGATCGTGCAACTGCTGATTATATGGGCATGCTTGCAACGGTAATGAATTCATTAGCACTTCAGGACAGTTTAGAACATCTAGGGATTGAATCACGTGTTCAAACGTCGATTGAAATGCGCCAGGTTGCTGAACCCTATATTAGGCGTCGCGCTATCAGACATTTGGAAAAGAAGCGAGTTGTTATTTTCGCAGCTGGAACTGGAAATCCATATTTCTCAACTGATACAACTGCGGCATTGAGAGCAGCAGAAATAGATGCTGAAGTAATCTTAATGGCGAAAAACAATGTGGATGGAGTATATTCAGCAGATCCCCGTCTTGATCCAAACGCTACAAAATACGAGGTCCTATCCTTCCTGGATGTGATCAAAGAAGGATTGGCTGTAATGGACTCAACCGCTTCTTCATTATGTATGGACAATGATATTCCGCTTATTGTGTTCTCGATTATGGAACAGGGAAATATTAAACGTGCAGTTTTAGGAGAAAAAATTGGAACAATTGTTAGGGGGAAAAACTAATGCCTAAACAGGTGATTTCTAATACAAAAGATAGAATGACAAAAGGAATTCAAGCGTATACGCGGGAACTTGCAAGCATTCGTGCGGGAAGAGCAAGTGCCTCTCTTTTAGATAGAATTAACATAGAGTATTATGGTGCACCTACTCCTGTAAATCAAATGGCATCTATTACTACACCCGAAGCACGCTTGTTAGTAATTCAGCCTTACGATAAATCGATTCTAGGTGCTATTGAAAAAGCGATTCTAAAATCTGATTTAGGCTTAAATCCATCTAATGATGGTTCAATCATTAGAATTTCTATTCCTCAATTAACGGAGGAACGCCGTAAAGAATTAGTAAAACTTGTTAAGAAAGAGTCAGAAGAAGCTAAAATTGCTGTTCGTAATATACGTCGTGACGGTAATGATGAGTTGAAAAAACTTGAGAAAAATGGTGAAATTACCGAGGATGCACTTCGCGGCTATTCAGACGATATTCAAAAATTAACCGATGAATATATTAGCAAAATTGATCAAATTACTAAAGATAAAGAAAAAGAAATCTTAGAAGTCTAAATAGTAGAACCCTCTGCATAGGGGGTTTTTTTCACTATCTTTGACTTTAATTAATTTTGCAGGATGAAGATATAGTATTCTTAATTACTGGACTAGTACATAAAGTTATTTATAGGAAGATTAATTTTTTCTTTTTTGGTATGATAAAAGCATGTAAAATCAGTGTTATTCATATTTATCAATACTAGCTCTGTGGGCATGATCTATTATCGGAGGAAATGATTATCTTAATTTGGAGGAGCAATGTCATGTTTAATAAAATAAGGCTATGGAAGAAACAAAATAATAACTCTTCCACACTCCGAGACAATATAGAAAAAATAAAAAAAATGCCGGTTCCTGAACATGTTGCGATTATTATGGATGGCAATGGACGGTGGGCTAAAAAAAGGGCTTTGCCAAGGGTTGCAGGACATCATGAAGGTATGAAAGTTGTTCGGAAAATAACAAAGTTATCGAATATGCTTGGCATAAAAGCTCTAACATTATACGCTTTTTCAACAGAGAATTGGAAACGTCCGAAAAACGAAGTCGACTATCTAATGAAATTGCCAGAGGAATTTCTAGGTTCCTTTCTTCCAGAATTAATTGAGGAAAACGTTCAAGTGAGAATGATCGGATATAAAGACCAACTTCCCATACATACACTTAATGCAATCGAGAAAGCTATTGATGATACAAAAAATAACGATGGGCTTGTTTTAAACTTTGCATTAAATTATGGCAGCAGGGCTGAAATTATTGATGCAACTGTCCAAGTCTTAAATGATTACAAAAGTGGCATACTGAATGAAAGTGACATAAACGAGGAACTCTTCTCCTCGTATCTTATGACTTCAAATTTGAAAGATCCGGATCTATTGATTCGAACAAGCGGGGAAATACGCTTAAGTAATTTTATGCTCTGGCAATTGGCTTACTCTGAATTTTGGTTTACGGATGTACTCTGGCCTGATTTTGGAGAGCAACATCTGCTCGAAGCAGTTGAGGCATTTCAAAACCGCCAACGTCGATTTGGAGGAGTATAGTATTTTTATACTAGCTTAGAAAAGATTACTTAATAGTTTTTCTCTTGAAAAGGATGTTGAATATTTAAATGAAACAAAGAATTATTACAGGTGTCATAGCTGCAGCATTATTTCTGCCTATTGTTTTTTTTGGTGGACTTCCTTTTGTACTATTAACATACTTTCTTGCAACCGTGGGGTTGTATGAACTATTAAAAATGAAAAAACTGGGGATATTTACTGTTCATGGATTTCTCTCCGTTTTATTATTGTGGGTCATTCTCTTGCCCGAGCGGTACGAACAGGCACTCATTACCCTTAATTATACAAAAATAGAGATTGGTATCGTAATAATCCTCTTATTACTGACGTATACAGTAATAACTAAAAATCGCTTTACATTCGAAGCTGCGGGTTTCACGATTCTTTCAGTAATCTATGTTGGGATTGGCTTTTATTATTTTATTGAAACTCGTGATGCTGGTTTAGTTTATATTTTTTACTCATTATTCATGATTTGGGCAACCGATTCTGGTGCATATTTTATTGGTAAAGCAACGGGCAAGCGAAAACTTTGGCCGGAAATTAGCCCAAATAAAACCGTTGAAGGCTCCCTAGGCGGAGTGGTTTGTGCCTTGATTGTAGCTATTCTCTTTGGGTTATTTGCTGACATGAATGCCACAGTCCTAACTTTAATGGCAATCACAGTTATCCTTTCGATTTTTGGACAACTAGGGGACCTTGTACAATCTGCATTCAAACGGCATTTCAATGTCAAGGACTCGGGGAATATTTTACCAGGCCATGGAGGTATCCTTGATCGTTTTGATAGCCTTTTATTTGTCCTGCCGTTATTAAACCTTTTCCATTTGTGGTAAAAATTGTCTAGCGCAAGCGTCCTTGGAAAAATGAACCTATTTTTCCCTTAACAAGCCGCTTCAGCTTTTCGTAATAGGAGTTGAAAGTTTTTGAAAATGATTAGTATTTTGGGAGCAACAGGCTCAATTGGCACCCAAACTTTAGAGGTAGTACGGGAACATCCAGTGGAATTCAAAGTTGTAGCATTTTCTGTTGGTAGAAATATGAAGTTGGCAAGAAAAATGATTACAGAATTTAATCCAGAGCTTGTCTGTGTACAAGATTACCATGACTGTAATACATTAAAGTCGGAATTTCCTGCTGTTAAATTTACCTTTGGGAACGAAGGATTGATTGAAGTAGCAGTCTATCATAAATCGACAATCCTTGTTAATGCTGTCCTTGGAAGCGTAGGACTTATGCCTACACTTCAAGCAATAGAAAGTGGTAAAATTATCGCAATAGCTAATAAAGAAACACTAGTCACTGCTGGGCATCTTGTAATGGAAGCAGCCGAAAAAAAGGGTGTGGAATTACTTCCTGTCGACAGTGAACATTCGGCAATTTTTCAATGTTTACAAGGCGAACGCGAAAAAAATATTGAAAGGTTGATACTAACCGCATCTGGCGGAAGTTTTCGCGATCGTACCCGTAAGGATTTAGAAGGTGTAACCGTCAAAGAAGCATTAAACCATCCCAATTGGTCGATGGGAGCAAAGATTACGATTGATTCTGCAACGATGATGAATAAAGGACTTGAGGTCATCGAAGCCCATTGGCTTTTCAAAATGCCATATGAAAAAATAAATGTTCTGCTACATAAAGAGAGTATTATCCATTCAATGGTTGAATTTCATGACAGCAGCATTATAGCTCAACTCGGAACACCAGACATGAGAGTACCTATCCAATTTGCCCTTTCCTATCCTGATCGCTTGGCCATGGCTTCCGCTAATAGATTAGATTTAGCACAAATTGGCAGGCTGCATTTTCAGGAAATGGATATGGAACGGTTTCGCTGTCTCCATCTTGCATATGAGGCAGGGAGAATGGGCGGAACCATGCCAACTGTTTTGAATGCGGCAAATGAAGTGGCGGTTGCTGCATTTTTGGAGGGAAAGATTCAATTCCTGCAGATTGAAGAATTGATTGAGCGGGCTTTAAGTGCTCATCAATTAATTGCAAATCCTAGTCTTTCAACTATTCAAGAGGTAGACAAAGAAACAAGACAGTACGTATATTCACTTCAATAAAAAGGTGGTTTTTACATGAGTACAGTTATTGCCTTTATAGTAATCTTTGGTGCCTTAGTTATCTTTCATGAATTAGGTCATTTGATTTTTGCAAAAAGAGCGGGGATTTTATGTCGCGAGTTCGCGATTGGAATGGGACCAAAGGTGTTTTCGCATAAGTTTGGGGAAACAATTTATACAATTAGGCTGTTACCGATAGGCGGATTTGTCCGTATGGCTGGTGAAGATCCAGAAACGGTTGAAATTAAACCTGGATATCGAATTGGTCTAATGTTTGATAGCAATAATAAAGTTGATAAAATAATTTTGAATAATAAAGAAAAGTATCCAAATTGTAGGGTGATTGAAGTTGAACATGCTGATATCGAACATGAATTAGTGATTAAAGGCTATCCTGAGGACGAAGAAGAAAGCTTGCAAACCTTTAGAGTAAGTAAGACGGCAGTCACCATTGAAAATGGACTAGAATCACAAATTGCACCATATAATCGACAATTTGCTTCAAAAACACTTGCCCAGAGAACCATGGCAATTTTTGCTGGTCCGATGATGAACTTTGTCTTGGCATTCATTGTATTTGTTATTATTGCATTGTTGCAGGGAATACCAACAAATGAACCAAAATTAGGGGAAATAACCGCGGATGGTGCGGCCAATGCTGCTGGTCTTTTAAAAGGGGATATTGTTCACAGTATTAATGGAGCAGAAATTTCGAGTTGGTCTGATGTAGTTGAAATTATCAGAGAAAATCCAAATGAAAACCTAGACTTTTCAATCAGCAGAAATGGTGAGGAGAAAGAAATTGTTGTAACACCAAAAGAACAAACGGTTGAAGGTGATAAGATTGGTATAATAGGTGTCTATAGTCCAATTGAAAAATCACCTCTAAAAGCTATTACTACTGGATTTACGGAAACTTATTTTTGGACAAAGCAAATCTTTATGATGCTTGGACAATTGGTAACTGGTCAATTCTCTATCGATATGTTATCTGGGCCAGTTGGAATATACGAGTCTACAGCAACAGTAGCGAAATCAGGAATTTATTATTTAATGAAATGGGCTGGAATCCTAAGTATTAACCTTGGAATTATGAATCTTTTACCGATACCGGCACTTGACGGTGGAAGGCTGATGTTCTTTGCAGTTGAGGCTGTCAGAGGAAAGCCGATTGACCGCCATAAAGAAGGGATGGTCCACTTTATTGGATTTGCGTTACTAATGCTGCTTATGCTGGTGGTCACGTGGAACGACATTCAAAGATTTTTCTTGTAATTTTAAGTGACTTAAGATTAGAATTGAAGAATAGTTTAAAACACCCCTGTTATTTTAACGGGGGTCTACTTATGAATAATCAAAACATAGATGAAGCAAATGAGGTGCAATAGATGAAGCAAAGCCATACACTTATTCCCACTCTACGTGAAACCCCTGCAGATGCAGATATCAGAAGCCATCAACTATTACTAAAAGCGGGATATATTAGGCAAAATGCAAGTGGAGTATACAGTTTTATGCCATTAGGAAAGCGTGTTCTTCAAAAAGTCGAAGCAATTGTTAGAGAAGAGATGGATTCTGCAGGTGCAGCTGAAATATTAATGCCGGCTCTTCAGCAGGCAGAATTGTGGCAAGAATCTGGTCGATGGTATACATATGGTCCGGAATTAATGAGGTTAAAAGACAGACATGAGCGTGAATTTGCGCTCGGGGCGACACATGAGGAAGTGATAACAAGCCTTGTTCGTGATGAAGTGAAATCCTATAAAAGACTACCGTTAACCTTATACCAAATACAGACAAAATTTCGTGATGAAAAACGTCCGCGCTTTGGTTTATTACGTGGCCGTGAGTTTATTATGAAGGATGCTTATTCTTTTCATTCAACTCAAGAGAGTCTTGATGAAATTTATCAAAAATTATTTGAAGCCTATACGAATATTTTTACGCGCTGTGGATTGGACTTCAGAGCAGTTATTGCTGATTCTGGAGCAATGGGTGGGAAGGATACGCATGAATTTATGGTGTTATCTGATGTAGGAGAAGATACCATTGCCTATTCAGATACCTCTAATTATGCAGCTAATATCGAGATGGCACCTGTAATCGCTGATTATCCAAAAAGCGAGGAAGAACATAATGAATTGCAAAAAGTTGAAACAAGGAATCAAAAAACAATTTCTGACATTACTTCCTATCTTCAAGTCGGTGCAGATAAATGTGTTAAGTCGCTACTTTTTAAAGTGGATGAAAAATATGTCCTTGTTTTAGTTCGGGGTGATCACGAGGTAAACGATATTAAGGTGAAAAACCTATTTGCTGCAACTATGGTTGAATTAGCAGGACTGGAAGAAACGCAGGCGCTGCTATCATGCCCGGTAGGCTCCTTAGGCCCAATTGGTGTACAAAACGTAGAAGTTGTTGCGGATCATGCGGTAAAGGCGATTGTAAACGGTGTTTGCGGTGCAAATGAAGATCATTATCATTTTGTAAATGTCAATCCGAGCCGAGATTTTTCTGTTAGTCAGTTTGCTGATTTACGTTTTATCCAGGAGGGTGACCCTTCACCAGATGGAGAGGGTACGATTCTTTTTGCTAAGGGAATTGAAGTTGGTCATGTTTTCAAGCTTGGAACCCGTTATAGCGAGGCGATGAATGCTTCCTATTTAGATGCAAACGGAAGGTCACAATCAATGATCATGGGATGTTACGGGATTGGTGTATCAAGGACCGTTGCAGCTGTTGCCGAACAATTTAATGATGAGAAAGGCCTTATTTGGCCGGCAAATCTTGCCCCATATCATCTCCATCTTGTAGCTGTTAATATGAAAGATGAAAATCAGTCAATACTTTCTGAAACACTATATAAAGAATTACAAGCAAATCGTTTCGAAGTTCTATTTGATGATCGCCAAGAAAGACCAGGTGTGAAATTTGCTGATTCAGAATTAATTGGCCTACCAATTCGTATTACAGTTGGTAAAAGATCAGCAGAAGAAATAGTAGAAATAAAAATTCGCAAAACCGGAGAAACAATCGAAGCTCATAAAGATGAACTAATAGAAATAGTAACCGAATTACTAAAAAGTTTATAATATAAATGGTATTAATGCTCATTATTGATTTGCAAACCCTGTTGATTGGAGCGGAAGGGACGAATAACTCCTCGAAAATGCTACCGCATTACCTTCGTGCGGTGGAAATTCAAGGAAGCCTATTCAATGTCCTGCGGGAAGAGCAAGTCACGGGAGACCCCGCAGGAGCGAAGCGACGAGGAGGCTCCCGGACTGCCCGCGGAAGGCGAAGTGAATGGAGCTTCAATCAACAGTTCATTTAACAATCCTATTGTAAAAAGGGTTCCAATTGAGAACCCTTTTTTATTTTTTTTTTTTGGTTATATTTATCTGTCGAATTAAGCCGAATGATTTTGTATCATATGTTATAATTACTCTTTGAAATGAAACTTATAAAATAGATTATTTATAGATGGGAGAGGGAATGATGAGCGAACATGCCAATGGCAAAAAAGAGCGATTCTTACTCTTGCTCCAGCAACTAGAATTGATAGAGGACGCTGTAGTAGCACAATTTCCAAATGCGCAAATTGAAAAATTTATTGTTGAAAAGAAAGCGCGAAAATGGCATTTTCAATTTCTGCTAGAAAAGATTCTTCCTTTTAATATTTTTCTTCGATTTACAACGCAGTTAGAAAGAAAGTTCTCAACAATAGCCAGTATTTCATACGATATTCAAGTGGTAGAACCAAACTTTCATAAAGAATTACTTTTAGAATATTGGAGCCATTGTATCCAGCAAATCGATGGTATATCTCCCCCGCTGCTTAAGGTACTGAATGAACAAGTTCCGGAGGTTAATGGGCATAAGTTAACGGTATCAGTTCGTAATGAGACAGAGGGGCTAGCTCTTAAAAGGAAATATGCTTCTATTATTACTGATATTTACCAATCATACGGTTTTCCAAGTTTAACGTTGGAAACTGAAATCCAAAGTACAGAAAAAAGTGACGAATATAATCAGTTCTTACTAGCAAAACAAAAAGAAGATCAAGAACGCGGGTTTCAGGCCATGGCCGATTTACAAAAGAAAGAAACTGAAAAAAGCCAATCCGGTGATATTCTTCAAGGGCCACTCTCAATCGGTCTTACTATTAAAGGGGACCAGGACTTCCGCAGCATGATTGATATCGTCGATGAAGAAAGACGAGTTACGGTGGAAGGTTATATCTTTGACGCAGAAACAAGAGAATTAAGAAGTGGACGCACATTATTAACCTTTAAAATTACTGATTACACCAGCTCTCTTATGGTAAAAATGTTTTCACGCGATAAAGAGGATGCAGCCCTCTACCAGCATGTTAAAAAGGGTATGTGGGTAAAAGTAAGAGGCAGCATCCAAAACGACACATTTGTCCGTGACTTGGTGATGATAGGTAATGATATTAATGAACTAAAAGCCCCTGGCCGTAAAGACACAGCACCTGAGAATGAAAAGCGGGTAGAGCTGCATCTTCACACACCAATGAGTCAAATGGATGCGGTATCTCCGGTTGCTGCACTCGTTTCACAAGCGAAAAAATGGGGTCACAAAGCGATTGCAGTGACCGATCACGCCATTGCACAATCCTTCCCAGAGGCCTTTGGTGCGGGAAAAAAGAATGATATAAAAATTCTTTATGGTGTGGAGGTTAATTTAGTTGATGATGGCGTTCCAATTACTTATAACGACTCCAAACGTTTGTTAGCAGAAGATACCTATGTTGTTTTTGACGTAGAAACAACGGGACTATCAGCGGTATATGATAAAATCATCGAGCTTGCCGCTGTCAAGCTGAAGGATGGTGAAATAATTGATCGCTTTGAATCATTCGCCAATCCGCATCATCGTCTTTCTGCGACAACGATTAACCTAACAGGTATAACCGATGATATGGTACAAAATGCCCCGGAAATTGAAGACGTCCTGAAGCGGTTCTATGACTGGACAGATAATGCGATCCTAGTCGCTCATAATGCTTCATTTGATATGGGTTTCCTTAATGTCGGCTATAAAAAAATCGGTTATGAAAAAGCTAAAAATCCAGTTATCGATACATTAGAACTCGGAAGATTTCTTTATCCCGAAATGAAAAATCATCGATTAAATACTTTAACGAAAAAATTTGATATTGAATTAACTCAGCATCATCGAGCCATTTATGATGCCGAAGCTACTGGGTATTTGCTGTTGAAAATGCTAAAAGATGCGCTTGAAAAAGGAATCGAATTCCATAATCAATTTAATGATCACATGGGTAAGGGAGATGCCTATAAGCGGGCTCGGCCATTTCATTGTACGGTTCTAGCCCAAACGGAGGCGGGTTTAAAGAATTTATTCAAGCTCGTATCTATCTCACAAATTGAGTATTTTTATAGAGTCCCGAGGATTCCTAGATCAGTTCTCCAAAAATACAGAGAAGGACTGCTCGTGGGCTCTGGCTGTAACAAAGGTGAAGTGTTTGAAGGGATGATGCAGAAATCTCCAGAAGAAGTGGAGAAGGCAGCAAGATTTTATGACTATCTTGAGGTGATGCCAAAAGCGGTTTATGCTCCCTTACTTGAAATGGAACTTGTGCGCGATGAAAAAGCGCTTGAAGATATTATTGGTAATATTGTGAAGCTGGGGGATAAGCTAGATCTCCCTGTAGTTGCTACTGGTAATGTTCATTACCTTAATGAAAACGACAAAATTTACCGGAAAATATTAGTTAATTCTCAAGGAGGGGCAAACCCTCTTAATCGTCATGAACTTCCTGATGTTCATTTCAGAACAACAAATGAGATGCTAGATGCCTTTTCCTTTCTAGGTGCAGAAAAGGCGAAGGAAATTGTTGTTACTAACACAAATAAAGTTGCAGATATGGTAGACGTAATTAAACCAATTAAAGATGATTTATATACACCAAAGATAGAAGGCGCCGAGGAAGAAATGCGCGAAATGAGCTATAACATGGCTAAAAGAATTTATGGTGAAACACTCCCTGAAATCGTTGAGGCAAGGCTCGAAAAGGAATTAAAAAGTATTATCGGTCATGGATTTGCAGTTATTTATTTGATTTCTCACAAACTGGTAAAAAAGTCCTTAGATGATGGCTATCTTGTTGGTTCACGTGGATCGGTAGGTTCTTCCTTAGTTGCTACGATGACAGAAATTACCGAAGTAAATCCTCTACCTCCGCATTATGTGTGTCCAAGCTGTAAGCATTCTGAGTTCTTTAATGATGGTTCGGTAGGATCTGGTTTCGACTTGCCTGATAAGGATTGTCCGCAATGTGGAGCCAAATACCGTAAAGACGGTCATGATATTCCTTTCGAAACGTTCCTGGGCTTTAAAGGTGATAAGGTACCCGATATCGATTTGAATTTTTCAGGAGAATATCAGCCCCGGGCACATAACTATACAAAGGTTCTTTTCGGTGAGGATAAAGTATTCCGTGCGGGGACAATTGGAACAGTAGCGGATAAAACCGCCTTTGGTTACGTAAAGGCGTATCAACAGGATAATAACCTGCAATTACGTAATGCAGAAATTGAACGGCTAGCGTCTGGGTGTACTGGGGTTAAAAGAACTACGGGGCAGCATCCAGGCGGAATTATCGTTATTCCTGATTATATGGATGTATATGATTTTTCACCAATTCAATTTCCTGCCGACGATAAAAATTCTGAATGGAAGACAACGCACTTTGATTTCCATTCTATCCATGACAATGTATTGAAGCTGGATATACTCGGCCATGATGATCCTACAGTCATTCGAATGCTCCAAGATCTAAGTGGAATGGATCCCAAAACAATTCCGACGGACGACCCTGAAGTAATGAAAATCTTTAGTGGAACTGAATCGTTAGGAGTAACCGAACAACAAATCATGTGTAAGACAGGAACACTTGGAATTCCAGAATTCGGTACAAGATTTGTTCGTCAAATGCTCGAAGATACGAAACCAACTACTTTTTCGGAGCTAGTTCAAATCTCGGGTTTATCACATGGTACTGACGTTTGGCTTGGCAATGCACAGGAGCTCATTCATAACCGGACATGTACTTTAAGTGAGGTTATTGGCTGTCGTGACGATATTATGGTCTATCTAATTTACCAGGGGCTGGATCCTTCTTTTGCGTTTAAAATTATGGAATCCGTTCGTAAAGGTAAAGGATTATCAGAAGAAATGGAAGTAGAAATGCGTAAAAATGAAGTACCTGAATGGTACATCGATTCCTGTAAAAAGATTAAATACATGTTCCCTAAGGCTCACGCGGCCGCGTATGTTCTAATGGCTGTTAGGATTGCCTATTTTAAAGTCCATCTTCCACTTTTATATTATGCAGCCTATTTTACTGTACGTGCCGAGGACTTCGATATTGAAGCAATGGCGCGCGGATCTGAAGCAATTAGAGCAAAAATAGAGGAAATAAACGCTAAGGGACTTGAAGCATCAAACAAGGAGAAGAACTTGCTGACAGTTCTTGAGCTTGCACTTGAAATGACTGAAAGAGGATTTAGTTTTCAGAATATCGATTTATACAAATCCGATGCAGCAGAATTTATTATCGAGGGTAATACATTAATACCTCCGTTTAATTCTATACCGGGTCTGGGAACTAACGCGGCAATTAATATTGTGAGATCTAGAAAAGACGGGGAGTTTTTATCAAAAGAAGACTTACAACAACGCGGTAAAGTCTCAAAGACAATCCTAGAATTTTTAGACAAACAAGGCTGCCTCGGTTCACTTCCAGAGCAAAACCAGCTATCGCTTTTCTAAATAGTAAAAACCTTGTCGTATAGCTATTGCGTTTGCATAACAAAATTGGTTATGGTATAGTTTTATTGGAAATACTAAGAAATACTCTCGTGTCTAAGAGTGGGGAAACCCACTCTTTCGTCTTGTGTCCAGCTTTTTTTGTACATAAAGAGGAAATAACTTTCCGTTAAAACGTGAAATATGGGTGAAAATATTGGTAAAGGAGGTTAAGCATGAGCAAAGTAACCGAGGTAGTGGAAGAGCTAGCCGAACCAATAATTAATGAGCTAGGTTTGGAATTAGTTGAGATTCAGTTTGTTAAAGAAGGAAAAAGCTGGTTTTTACGCGTATATATTGATAAAGAAACTGGTGTTGATATCGAAGACTGTGGAGTGGTTAGTGAAAGACTTAGTGAAAAACTCGATGAGATTGACCCGATAACCCAAAATTATTTTCTTGAGGTTTCCTCTCCAGGAGCTGAACGTCCATTAAAAAAAGCGAGTGATTTTGAAAAGGCTATCGGTAAAAATGTGTTTATTAAAACGTATGAACCTATAGATGGTGAAAAAGGTTTTGAAGGAACACTGCTCGAATATGATGGGCAAACACTGAAAATTGAGATGAAAATTAAAACTCGCAAGAAAGCTATTGAGATTCCTTTTGAAAAAGTAGCCAATGCAAGACTGGCAGTTATTTTTTCTTAGTAATAGATAAACTTATTGAAGGTTAGGGGGATACAATGAAATGAGCAGCGAATTATTAGATGCTCTTACAATACTAGAAAGAGAAAAAGGTATTTCTAGGGATGTCTTAATTGATGCGATTGAAGCAGCACTTGTGTCTGCATATCGCCGGAATTTCAATCAAGCTCAAAATGTTCGGATTGACTTAAATTTGCAAACAGGTACGATGCGTGTTTTTGCAAGAAAAGAAGTAGTGGACCAAGTTTTTGATCCTCGACTTGAGATTTCTTTAGAAGATGCGAGGAGCATTAACCCTAACTATAATGTTGAAGATGTTGTAGAAATGGAAGTTACACCAAAAGACTTTGGCAGAATTGCCGCACAAACGGCAAAACAAGTGGTGACACAACGGGTAAGGGAAGCTGAAAGAGGAATTATCTATTCAGAATTTATTGACCGTGAAGAAGATATTATGACTGGGATTGTTCAAAGGCTGGATTCTAAATTTATTTACGTTAGCCTTGGGAAGATTGAGGCATTATTGCCAGTAAATGAGCAAATACCAAATGAACGTTATAAACCCCATGATCGAATTAAGGTTTTTATTACAAAAGTTGAGAAAACAACCAAAGGTCCACAAATCTTTGTATCGCGGACCCACCCGGGATTATTGAAACGGTTATTCGAAATCGAAGTTCCTGAAATTTATGATGGAACGGTTGAGATTAAATCTGTTGCCCGTGAAGCTGGTGACCGCTCGAAGATTTCCGTTCATTCAGCAAGTAATGATGTTGATCCTGTTGGATCATGTGTTGGACCAAAAGGTACCAGGGTTCAGGCGGTTGTAAATGAGTTAAAAGGTGAAAAAATTGATATTGTTAAATGGTCTGAAGATCCAGTGGTATTTGTTGCCAACTCGCTCAGCCCATCTAAAGTTTTAGATGTGATGGTGAGTGAAACCGAAAAAGCAACTACGGTTGTTGTTCCAGATTATCAACTATCTTTAGCCATTGGCAAACGTGGACAAAACGCGCGATTAGCTGCAAAATTAACTGGTTGGAAAATTGACATCAAATCAGAAACAGATGCACGGGAACTAGGAATTTATCCGCGTGAACAGTCAATTAGACTATTTGATGATCAGATCGATGACGATTATATTGACGAAGATGAAATGGAATAAGTGAGGTGAATGATGATTGAACAATCGTAAAAAAGTTCCTATGCGAAAATGTGTAGCAACCGGTGAAATGAAGCCGAAAAAAGAACTCGTTCGCATCGTTCGCTCAAAAGAAGGGGAAGTATCCATTGATCTTACCGGGAAAAAGTCCGGGAGAGGTGCTTATCTTTCAAGAGATAAGGAAGCTGTTCTATTAGCTAAGAAAAAAAACACTTTATCTAACCAATTACAGGTTTCTATAAGTGATACATTGTATGAAGAGCTTTTAGAGCTTATAGAGAAAGAAAACAGGCAGTCCATATGACGAATAATCAATGGATGTCATTGCTTGGCTTAGCCAATCGAGCGCGGAAAATTATATCGGGTGAAGAGCTTTCTGTGAAGGAGATACGAAGCGGAAAAGCCAAACTCGTTCTATTATCGGCAGATGCATCTGCAAATACGACCAAAAAAATTACAGATAAATGTAAGTTTTATGAAGTTCCATGCAAATATGTGGAAGATCGTTTTCTTCTTGGCCAAGCGATTGGTAAAGAAGCCCGCGTTGTTGTAGCTGTATTAGATGTTGGATTTGCAAAAAAACTGATAACGTTGCTCGATTAATTCTAGCGGGGGTGAAAAAATGAGTAAAGTACGTGTATATGAATACGCAAAAAAACACAATATTTCAAGTAAAGACGTAATTACAAAACTAAAAGAAATGAATATAGAGGTTTCAAACCATATGGCAACTATAGAAGATGCAGAGATTGTTAAGCTAGACGCAACCTTCAAGAAAAATGAAGGAAATACACAGTCCAAGCCACAAAACCGCCAAAATCAAAAACCACAACAGGGAGTTAAACCTCAAGTGCAGAGTAAAACAAATCCAAAGTCTTTTGAGGGTAACACTGCACCCAGCAAGGTGAAAGTTGTCTCTCCACCAAAAACGGGTGAAAATAAATCTTTTAGCCCTGGAAAAGGAAATAAAAAACCTTTTAATAATAATAACCAAAACCGCAATAATAATAATAACAGGAAAAAGAACCATACTCCTGTTGTGCAAGCACAGCCTCAAGTGAGAAAAGTGAAAGAGCTTCCTGCTAAGATTACTTATAGTGAATCATTGACTGTTGGCGAACTAGCGAAAAAAATATATCGCGAACCATCTGAAATCATTAAAAAGCTCTTTTTACTAGGTGTTATGGCAACTATTAACCAGGTGCTTGATAAGGATGCGATTGAATTAATTGCAAGTGAATATGGGGTCGAAGTGGAAGAAGAAATTAAAGTTGATACGACTGACCTTGAAGTTTACTTTACGGAGGACACTTCTGAAGAGCTTGTAGAAAGACCGTCTGTCGTTACAATTATGGGTCACGTTGACCACGGTAAAACAACCTTGCTCGACTCTATTCGTAACACCAAGGTTTCAGAAGGCGAAGCAGGTGGAATCACTCAGCATATCGGTGCATACCAAATCGTGCAAAATGGAAAGAAAATTACATTCCTTGATACACCGGGTCACGCAGCCTTTACTACTATGCGTGCTCGTGGTGCAAAAATTACTGATATAACAATCCTTGTTGTTGCAGCTGATGATGGTGTAATGCCGCAAACAGTTGAAGCAATTAATCATGCAAAGGCAGCCGAGGTTCCAATTATTGTTGCAGTTAATAAAATGGATAAAGAAGCGGCTAACGCTGATCGTGTTATGCAGGAACTCACCGAGCATGGATTAGTTTCTGAGGCCTGGGGCGGGGACACCATCTTTGTTCCTCTTTCTGCAAAAACTGGAGAAGGTATCGATAGTCTAATTGAGATGCTTCTTCTAGTTGGTGAAGTAGAAGAATTTAAGGCAAATCCAAAGCGTAAAGCTGTGGGTACAGTAATTGAGGCTCGCTTAGATAAAGGTCGTGGCTCCGTTGCAACCTTATTAGTTCAAAATGGTACACTAAAAATCGGTGATCCGATCGTTGTCGGACATACGTTTGGCCGTGTCCGTGCGATGGTGAACGATTTAGGACGCCGCGTGAAAGAAGCTGGACCATCAACTCCTGTTGAAATAACAGGACTTAATGACGTCCCGCAAGCTGGTGATCGTTTTGTTGTTTTTGATGATGAGAAAACAGCTCGTCAAGTTGGTGAATCCCGTGCCCAAACGGCATTAGTCGCTCAACGTGGCGAAAAATCCGTTGTTAGCCTAGAAACTTTATTTGACCAATTAAAGCTAGGTGAAATGAAAGACCTGAATATTGTCTTAAAAGCAGATGTTCAAGGATCAGCTGAAGCCGTTGCAGCTTCTTTACAAAAAATTGACGTTGAAGGTGTAAATATCAAAATCATTCATAGTGGTGCAGGTGCCATTAATGAGTCAGATATTACGCTTGCATCCGCTTCTAATGCAATTGTGATTGGCTTTAACGTTCGTCCAGATGTTAATGCGAAACGTGCTGCAGAACAAGAAAAAGTGGATGTTCGTCTTCATAGTATTATTTATAAAGTCATTGAGGAAATTGAAGCGGCAATGAAAGGAATGCTTGACCCAGAATTTAAAGAAAAAGTGATTGGTCAAGCTGAAATTCGCCAAACCTTCAAAGTTTCAAAAGTAGGAACCATTGCAGGTTCTTATGTAACCGATGGTAAAATTACCCGCGACAGTGGAATTCGTTTAATTCGAAACGGTGTTGTCGTTTTTGAAGGTCAAATTGATGCCTTAAAACGCTTTAAAGATGATGCCAAGGAAGTAGCACAAGGCTACGAGTGTGGTGTTACAATTAAAAACTTCAATGATGTTAAAGAAGGCGATATTATTGAAGCATATGTAATGGAAGAGATTGAGCGTAAATGATTGTCGGCATTGCCGAGTGTGAATGTATCATTTATAATGCCCATTCATTAAAAGAAAAGCGGGCAGTTCTGCAGAGAATCCTAACTCGTTTGAAGCAAAAATTTAATGTTTCTGTTTCAGAGGTAGGCTACCAGGATATGTGGCAAAGGACGAAAATTGCCATTGCCGTAGTCACCTCAACTCGTGTTACTACTGAGCACGAACTGCAGAATGCCTTGAAATTAATCGACTCCTTTCCAGAAATAGAAAGAACGATTACTGATATTGAATGGCTTTAAGTTAAGAGGTGTAGTTTAATGAGCCACAGAGCAAATCGTGTGGGAGAGCAAATGAAAAAAGAATTAAGTGACATCATCGGACGAAAAATTAAAGATCCTCGGATCGGCTTTGTGACGGTTACTGAAGTTCAAGTGACTGGAGATCTTCAACAGGCAAAAGTATATATTTCTGTATTGGGTGATGAGGAGCAAAAGGAGAATACCTTAAAAGGGCTTGCAAAGGCGAAAGGTTTCATTCGGTCTGAAATAGGACACCGTATCCGCCTCCGCAAAACACCTGAAATCCTTTTTGAATGGGATGAATCGATGGCCTACGGTAATCGAATTAACTCTCTCATCCATCAATTGCATAGAGATGAAGAGAAACCTATGGAAAATAATGAAGAAGAATAGTTTGAAACTTCACAAGGGATAACTGGATAGACATTTGTCTATCCTTTTTTTTCGATAAGAAGGAGGGAATGCGGGTGGAAGGGATCTTACCTTTATATAAACCAGCTGGCATGACATCGCATGATTGTATTTTCCGATTGCGAAAAATATTAAAAACTAAAAAGGTAGGCCATACGGGCACACTTGATCCTGATGTGACTGGTGTTCTTCCTATTTGTATAGGGAAGGCCACGAAGGTAGCTGAGTACATAACGGATGCAGGAAAAACCTATGAGGGAGAGGTAACAATTGGTTTTTCAACAACTACTGAGGATGCATCAGGAGAAATAGTTGAAAAAAAGAAAGTAAATAGGGCCATTTCAAGAGAAGAAATCCAACAGACTCTTCTGTCTCTTACAGGAGAAATAAAACAAACACCGCCGATGTTTTCAGCCGTAAAAGTAGGTGGAACACGTCTATATGAATATGCTCGAAAAGGGATTGAAGTGGAACGGCCTACTAGAGTGGTGACAATTTATTCTATTGAATTACTGGATGATCGTGATGTCTATAAAGGAGAGGAAACAATCTCCTTCCGTTTTAGAGTAAGCTGCAGTAAAGGGACATATATAAGGACTCTTGCTGTAATGATTGGTGAATTACTTGGGTACCCGGCACATATGTCAAACTTAAAACGGGTACAATCTGCCGCCTTTCATTTAGAGGATTGTTTAACCTTTGAACAGGTTGAAGAGCTGATGGAAACAGGGAAGATTGAAGCTAGTTTAAGACCGCTGGAAATGGCAATTTCTCATTTGCCGAAATACGTAATAAATGATAAAGTAGCAGAGAAAGTGAAAAATGGCGCACTTTTACAAATACCTGAACATTTAAAAAATAGCAACGGACCTATTGTCGCTGAAACAGAAGCTGGCCTGGCACTTGCGATTTACTCCATTCATCCAAACAAGCCAGGACTTCTTAAGCCGGTAAAAGTATTGCGAAATGAGCAAGAATAAAAAAGGTAAGGTCTAGAAAAGGTGAGTTTCGATTGGAAGTAATTAAACTTAGTTTTCCGTTAAATATAGATAGAATTAAAATACCGCCCTTAGCGATGGCGCTGGGTTATTTTGATGGAGTTCATTTAGGCCATCAGAAAGTCATTCTTGAAGCAAAAAAACAGGCTGAGGATAAAGGTTTGCGCTCTGCAGTCATGACCTTTGATCCCCATCCATCAGTTGTTTTAGGAAAAGGCCAAAAACATGTTCATTATATAACACCGACAGCTGAAAAAGAAAAAGTAATTGAAGATTTGGGAATTGATTTTCTATTTATACTCCATTTTACAGCGGAATTTGCAAACCTGCTGCCACAAGAATTTATCGATCAATATGTGATTGGATTAAATGTCAAACACGTTGTGGCGGGCTTTGATTTTTCATATGGGAGGATGGGTAAAGGGACGATGGAAACCATTCCATTTCATTCAAGGGAACAATTTTTGTTTACAGTTATCCCAAAGTTAACCATAGACGATGAAAAAGTAAGTTCAACACGTATCCGCCAATACATAAAGGACGGTAAAACAGACAGATTGCCAGAACTGTTAGGCAGATATTATTCAACTTCTGGAATGGTTGTCCATGGTGATAAACGAGGACGGACAATTGGTTTTCCAACAGCAAATTGTGACATCAGAGACGAATTTATCTTACCGCCAATAGGTGTCTACGCAGTTAGAATGAAGGTTGATGGTACATGGTATCAAGGAGTTTGCAATTTAGGCTATAAACCAACCTTTAATAAGGAAGCGAACAAAACTTCTGTCGAAGTTCATTTATTTAATTTTGATCAAGATATCTATGGGGAAAAAGTGATAGTCGAATGGCATCTTTATTTAAGAAAAGAACAAAAGTTTTCTGGGATTGAAGAACTGATCTCACAAATTGAGAAAGATAAACAAAATGCCATAAAGTACTTTGAAAAATTCGACAAAATTTCAGCTAATCCATGATCAAAGGATCTATTCTATGATTTGACTTGCATTTTGTCATAAAACGTTGTATTCTTATTAACGTATTAAAAATAACCTTTGCTTGGCAAGTCGAGTCACCGACGCTTGCTCGGTAACAGGGGATATCTATTAGGAGGTGAATAGGATGGCAATCACTCAAGAGCGTAAAAATGAGCTTATCAATGAGTATAAAACTCATGAAAACGATACTGGATCTGCAGAGGTTCAAATCGCTGTCCTTACTGAATCAATCAACAATTTGAATGAGCACTTACGTACTCATAAGAAGGACCACCACTCACGTCGCGGTCTGTTGAAAATGGTTGGTAAGCGTCGTAATCTTTTAACTTACCTGCGTAACAATGAAGTTCAACGTTACCGTGTGTTAATCAAAAAACTTGGTCTTCGTAGATAATAAGAGAAAGCGGGATTTTTCCCGCTTTTTTGTTAGGTAAAAAAATAATAATAACAAAGAATACAAAGAATCTTTTATACATATTTTAAGTCACGAAAAATTTGTGCATACTATAAGTATATTTACTTTGATAACATAAGCTATAAAGGCTTTTTTTATATGTTTAAAGCGAAACTCATTTCGCAACATTCTCCAATGCGATTTAGATAGAGAGGGGTAACAAAATGGAACAAACGAAACACGAGTATTCTATGGATTGGGCTGGCCGCAAATTAACAGTTGAAATCGGACAACTAGCAAAACAAGCAAATGGTGCGGTAATGGTGCGCTACGGCGATACAGCTGTATTAAGTACGGCAACAGCTTCAAAGGAACCGAGAAATTTAGACTTTTTCCCTTTAACAGTTAACTATGAAGAACGCTTATACGCTGTAGGTAAAATCCCAGGCGGATTTATTAAACGGGAGGGGCGTCCAAGTGACAAAGCAATCTTAGCCAGTCGTCTAATCGATCGCCCAATTCGTCCGCTTTTTGCTGACGGGTTCCGTAATGATGTACAAGTTATCAGTATCGTAATGAGTGTAGATCAAGACTGTTCTTCAGAAATGGCAGCAATGTTCGGTTCTTCTTTAGCGCTTTGTACTTCAGACATTCCGTTTGAAGGTCCGATTGCCGGTGTAGTGGTAGGTCAAGTAAACGGAGAATTTGTTATCAATCCAACTGTAGATCAAGCAGAAAAAAGCATAATGAATTTAACCGTTGCAGGTACGAAAGATGCAATCAACATGGTTGAAGCGCGAGCAGATGAAGTTCCTGAGGAAACAATGCTTGAAGCAATTATGTTTGGTCATAACGAAATCAAACGTTTAATTGAATTCCAAGAAATGATTGTTTCAGAAATTGGCAAGGAAAAAAGACAAATTACCTTATATGAACTGGATCAAGATTTAGAAGCAGAAGTAAGAGAAATATGTGAATCTGAAATGATTAATGCGATTCAAGTTCAAGAAAAGCATGCTCGTGAAGATGCTATTAATGAAGTTAAAAATAAAGTGTTAGCAAAGTTTGAAGAACAAGAAGCAACAGATGAAGACATTAAACAAATTAAGAAAATTTTGGACAAGATGGTTAAAGGTGAAGTTCGCCGCTTAATTACAGTGGAAAAGATTCGTCCAGATGGCCGTAAAATTGACGAAATTCGTCCACTATCTTCTCAGGTTAGTATATTACCGCGAACACATGGTTCAGGTTTGTTCACGCGTGGGCAGACACAGGCATTAAGTATTTGTACTCTCGGTGCAATGGGTGATGTACAGATTCTTGATGGCTTAGGAATTGAAGAAGAAAAACGGTTTATGCATCATTATAATTTCCCGTTATTTAGTGTCGGCGAAACTGGCCCTATCCGTGGACCAGGCCGTCGCGAAATTGGACATGGTAACCTTGGTGAGCGTGCACTTGAACCTATTATTCCGAACGAAAAAGATTTCCCTTATACCATCCGTCTTGTTTCAGAGGTTCTTGAGTCCAACGGTTCTACTTCACAAGCAAGTATCTGTGCAAGTACACTGGCGATGATGGATGCCGGTGTTCCTATAAAAGCCCCTGTTGCAGGTATTGCTATGGGCCTCGTAAAATCAGGTGAACATTATACAGTTCTATCTGATATTCAAGGCATGGAAGATCATCTGGGAGATATGGATTTCAAAGTTGCAGGTACTGCTGCAGGTGTCACAGCACTGCAAATGGATATTAAAATTGATGGGCTTTCACGAGAAATATTAGAAGAGGCACTTCAACAGGCTAAAATCGGAAGAATGCATATATTAGATTCGATGCTTGCAACGATTTCAGAACCTAGAACAGAACTTTCTCAATTTGCACCAAAAATTCTAACAATGACGATTAACCCAGATAAAATCCGTGATGTAATTGGACCAAGCGGAAAACAAATCAATAAAATTATTGAAGAAACTGGCGTTAAGATTGATATCGAACAAGATGGTACTGTCTTTATTGCCTCAACAAATCAGGAAATGAATCAAAAAGCGAAAAAAATCATCGAAGACATCGTTCGTGAAGTACAGGTCGGTGAACTTTACTTGGGTAAAGTGAAACGAATCGAAAAATTTGGTGCCTTCGTAGAAGTTTTCGCAGGTAAAGATGGATTGGTTCATATTTCTGAACTAGCTGAGGAACGTGTAGGAAAAGTTGAAGATGTTATTAAACTTGGTGATGAAATCTTAGTTAAAGTTACAGAGATTGATAAACAAGGCCGAGTGAATCTTTCGCGTAAGGCAGTACTTAAAGAACAACGTGAAAAGGCTGAACAGAAACAATAAACAATATAGAAATGACATCGGGAGGTCAGGGGTAACCCCTGACCTTTTTGATGTTGTACCTAAATGAATAGGTAACCTTATAGTTCGGAGGTAATGATGTTCTACCTTGTCCTTTAAATACATATATTTTGTATTAAGGGGGCATAGTAAATGAAAAAGTTAGGTATAGTTGTATTATTTATTTTGGCTTTATTGATGATAGTAAATAATTCATATGTAAATAAATATGTAGCCTTATTAACAGAAAGCGCAATACTAGCGGTGAATCCAACAGATCCTCTTTATCAAAGTATAGTAAAGAATGCTTCTACATATGAAATACCACCTTCCGATGCGAAAATTGACAGAGTCTGGAAAGCAATACCAGGGTATAATGGTTTAAAAGTTGATATAGAAGCATCATATAAAAATATGAAAAAAATTGACCGTTTTAATGAAAAAAAACTGGTTTTTACACAAATGAAACCGGAAGTGCATCTTAACGATTTACCTCCCTCTCCCATTTACCGAGGGCACCCAGAAAAACCAATGGTCAGTTTCATCATAAATGTGGCTTGGGGAAATGAATATTTATCAGATATACTTGCAACCTTAAAGAAGGATCAAGTATCTGCGAGTTTTTTCCTTGAGGGTAATTGGGTTAAGAAAAACCCGGAGCTTGCTAAAATGATTGTGAGCGCAGGACATGAAGTTGGAAACCACTCTTATTCACATCCTGATATGAAAATATTAGGAGCAGCGCAGACAAGGAATCAGATGCTTAAAACGAATGAAGTAATTGAAGCGGCGACAGGAGTGAAACCTGTTTGGTTTGCACCCCCGAGCGGCAGCTATCGCGATGAGACGGTAAAAATTGCAGCTGAATATAAGATGAAAACAGTCATGTGGACAGTTGATACAGTGGACTGGAAAAAACCAACACCTGAAACGCTAATAAATCGTGTAATATCAAAAATTGACAATGGTTCAATCGTTCTTATGCATCCAACCGAAGCAACTGCAAAATCGTTAAATCGGTTAATTGCACTTATTAAAGAAAAAGAATTAAAAATCGGTACGGTTTCCGATTTAATGAATGAGGAAAGAATTTTGAAATAAGTGGGAAATATATTCGGAAATTGGAGAAAATATCCCAATGAACTATTTCAATTCCTGAAAAAGCAGTTGTATTAACAGGAGGAATTCGATGATAAACAGATATACATGCAATAACGGTGTAAGAATTGTATTAGAAAATATTCCGCACGTTCGATCTGTAGCCATTGGTGTATGGATTGGCACTGGTTCAAGAAATGAAGATCCTCAAACAAACGGAATTTCTCATTTCCTGGAGCATATGTTTTTCAAGGGAACAAAAACACGAACTGCTAAAGAAATCGCAGAATCCTTTGATAGTATCGGTGGCCAAGTGAACGCCTTTACCTCAAAGGAATATACATGCTACTATGCAAAAGTACTTGATACCCACTCGCAATTTGCATTAGATGTATTAGCCGATATGTTCTTTAACTCTTCCTTTGATGAAGTGGAATTACAGAAGGAAAGAAATGTTGTATTAGAAGAAATTAAAATGTATGAGGATACTCCTGATGATATCGTTCATGATTTACTAAGCCGTGCGGTATATGAAGATCATCCACTTGGTTACCCGATATTAGGGACAGAGGAGACACTAAATACTTTTTCTGGAGATACACTTAGAGACTACATTCACGAAAGATACACTCCCGAAAATGTAGTTATATCAATCGCTGGTAATATTTCTGAAAACTTTATCCAAGAGGTTGAGAAGTATTTTGGCTCTTATGTGGGTGGCAAACATGAAACGACAGATAACCTTCCTGTTTTTCACTCTAATCGCTTATCACGGAAGAAGGATACGGAGCAAGCCCATTTATGTATAGGTTTCGAAGGATTAAAAGTCGGTCATGAGGATATGTATAGCTTAATTGTCTTAAATAATGTCTTAGGGGGTAGCATGAGTAGTCGGCTATTCCAAGAAGTCCGCGAGCAGAGAGGCTTAGCCTATTCCGTTTTTTCTTATCATTCTGCCTATCAGGATAATGGGGTTGTGACGGTCTATGGTGGTACAGGAGCAAAACAGCTTGATGTCTTATTTGATACCGTTCAGGAAACACTTGCAAAGTTGAAGCAAGACGGAATTACTGAGAAAGAGCTCACTAACAGTAAAGAACAGTTAAAAGGAAGTTTAATGCTCAGTTTAGAAAGTACAAATAGCAGGATGAGCAGAAACGGGAAAAATGAACTTCTATTAAAACGTCATCGCTCACTTGATGAAATTATTGATCAAATTGACTTAATAACAAAGAAAAGTGTTAATGATATGGCACATGCCGTCTTTACGGATAAATACTCTGTTTCATTAATTAGCCCTAACGGTGATTTTCCAACTAACTTAAAATAAATGGAATAAACAGTTCAAGTGCGAACTGTTTTTTCTTTATTCTATTTTTGGACTTCTATCGATACACTTATAGAAAAGGGTACGAGGGGAGTTCAATACATGAGGCTAAGTGAATTAAGTGGAAAAGAGATTGTTGACATAAAAAAAGCAGAGCGACTTGGAGTGCTTGGGCAGACGGATCTTGAAATTAATGAAGGAACTGGGCAAATTCAGGCTCTTTTAATTCCTTCATTGAAATGGTTTGGTTTCAGGAAACAAGGAGATGAAATAAGAGTGCCGTGGCAGCATATTAAAAAAATTGGCGCAGATATGATAATTATTGATGTACCAGAAGGGTTAGAGGAACGAGAATAGGATGGAATATAAGGAAATCCCAAGCAAATTAACCTATTGCTTGGGATTTTTTTTTACTTTGCTGGAAAACTCACAGATTGAAGCATTCATACATAAGATGTTTAAGTGATAAGAAGAAAAGACTTCCTGCTAGGATTTTTTGAAAAGAAGGTGAATGATTTCATGCTGACAGGAATGCAGATAGCCGTGATTGGTGGAGATGCAAGACAGCTGGAAATTATCCGGAAGTTAACCGAGTTAGATGCCCGATTATCGTTAATTGGCTTCGAACAGCTTGACCACGCTTTCACAGGCGCTGTTAAGGAGAAGTTGGATGAAGTCGATTTTTCAACTATGGATGCGCTTATCTTACCGGTACCCGGTACGAATTTAGAAGGAAAGGTTGAAACAATCTTTTCGAATGAAAAGGTAATTTTAACAAGCGAGATGCTTTTGAAAACCCCTGATCATTGCACGATCTATTCAGGCATAAGCAATTCGTATTTAAATGGAATAACGAAAGAAACAAATCGTAACCTTATTCAGCTTTTTCAGAGGGATGATGTAGCAATATACAATTCCATTCCAACAGTTGAAGGAACCATAATGATGGCAATTCAACACACGGATTTTACAATCCATGGTTCAAATATCGCCATTTTAGGCTTAGGAAGAGTAGGTATGAGTGTTGCGAGAACATTTCATGCTCTTGGTGCAAAAGTGAAGGTCGGTGCTAGAAAGAGCGAGCATATAGCGAGAATTACAGAAATGGGATTAACAGCTTTCCATTTAAGTGATCTTGAAAAAGAAGTAAGAGAAACAGATATCTTAATCAATACCATTCCTTTATTAATTGTGAGTGCTTCGGTTATTTCAAAATTGCCTGCACACACGCTAATAATTGACCTTGCTTCGAAACCAGGGGGAACCGATTTTAGATATGCAGAAAAAAGGGGAATAAAAGCGCTACTTGCACCAGGTTTACCAGGAATTGTTGCGCCGAAAACGGCTGGTCAAATATTGGCTAATGTTCTAGCCCAATTGCTTCAAGAGGAGTTTAGCAGGCGAAAGGGGAATATGAAATGAGTTTAAAAGGGAAAAAAATCGGATTTGGATTAACTGGTTCCCATTGTACCTATGATGCAGTTTTTCCAGAAATTGAAAAGTTAGTCCAGGCAGGTGCTGAAGTTATACCAGTAGTTTCATACACTGTTAAAAATACTGATACACGTTTTGGAAAAGGTGAAGATTGGATCGAAAGGATAGAGAACTTAACAGGAAATATAGCAATTGACTCAATTGTAAGGGCTGAACCGCTCGGACCAAAGACACCGTTAGATTGCATGGTTATAGCTCCATTAACTGGTGTATCTATGAGTAAATTTGCCAATGCCTTGAATGATAGTCCAGTATTAATGGCGGCTAAAGCGACTCTTCGCAATCTGAAGCCTGTTGTACTAGGCATTTCCACTAATGATGCGTTAGGTTTAAATGGAGTAAACTTAATGAGATTAATGGCTACAAAACATATCTATTTTATCCCTTATGGCCAGGATGATCCTGTCAAGAAACCAAATTCGATGGTCGCAAGAATGACTTTGCTTACTGAAACAGTAGAAGCAGCAATTGAGGGTAAACAAATTCAACCCGTGCTTGTTGAGAGATATAAGGATATCGACTAATTCAATCACCTTTTCATTAAATTTAGTTATTTCTTTAAGGAATATGTTAGAATATATTAATAATTCATCCATCAGGGGGCTGCTAGCCCACTGATGGGTTTCTTGAAAAGAAATGACTAAATAATTAATGGCAGATTGAAAGGGGTACTTGATATGATTCAACAAAAGGGTTATCACGTTGCAGTTGTCGGTGCAACAGGAGCGGTTGGACAACAAATGATAAAAACTTTAATAAAAGAAAAATTTCCTATTAAACAATTAACTTTATTGTCTTCTGCACGTTCAGCAGGTAAGAAAGTTGAAGTAAATGGTGTCGAACATACGATTCAGGAAGCAAAGCCGGAGAGCTTTGCAGGGGTCGATATCGCCTTATTTAGTGCTGGGGGAAGTATTTCTAAAGAACTTGGACCGGAAGCCGTAAAGCATGGCGCCATTGTCGTAGATAACACGAGTGCTTTTCGAATGGACATCAACACTCCTTTAGTTGTCCCTGAGGTCAACGAACAGGATTTGCATACCCATAATGGCATCATCGCCAATCCTAATTGCTCTACGATTCAAATGGTAGTTGCCTTAGAACCAATTCGTCAAAAATATGGTTTAAAAAAGGTAATAGTATCAACGTATCAAGCGGTATCTGGTGCTGGTGCGGTGGCTATCGAGGAGTTGCAAGAACAAACAAAAGCTATTATTAGCGGAGAAAAAGTAGAACCCAAGATTTTACCTGTTAAGGGCGACAAGAACCACTACCAAATCGCCTTTAATGCGATTCCGCAAATTGATAAATTTGATGAAAATGGCTATACCTTTGAAGAAATGAAAATGATTAATGAAACAAAGAAAATTATGCATTTGCCTGAACTCCACGTTTCGGCAACCTGTGTGAGACTGCCAGTTGCTGTTGGACACTCTGAATCTGTTTATTTTGAAATTGATACGGATGGAGTTAGTGCTCATGATTTGAAGGAATTGTTAAAGGATGCTCCCGGAATAGTACTGCAGGATGATCCAGACAATCAATTATATCCAATGCCTGCAAATTGTGTTGGAAGCAATGATGTATTTGTGGGAAGAATTCGAAATGACCTGAATGAAACACGAGGTTTTCATATGTGGGTGGTTTCAGACAACCTACTAAAGGGTGCAGCTGGAAATTCAGTGCAGATTGCTGAAAGTTTAATAAAGCTAGGATTAATTAAAGAAAAAGAAAAACAATAAAGTTTTCATACAAAAAGGCAGGTTTGAATGTCAATGAAAATTATTGTTCAAAAATTTGGCGGGACATCTGTCAAGAATGAGGAAAGCAGGAAACACGCTAAGGTTCATGTGAAAAACGCGTTGGCTGATGGTTACAAAGTGGTTGTAGTCGTGTCTGCTATGGGGAGAAAAGGTGAACCCTATGCAACAGACACATTACTCTCACTAATTGGGGGTAATAATAGTAAAGTCAAAAAACGAGAGTATGATTTATTATTATCCTGCGGAGAAATCATTTCTAGTATTGTTTTTGCTAATACGCTGATAGACAATGGTATAAAAGCCATTGCTTTGACAGGAGCTCAAGCTGGATTTCGAACAAACAACGACCATTCAAATGCAAAGATTATAGAAATGCAATGTGACCGTTTATTACGGGAGCTTAAAGATTATGATGTTGTTGTAGTTGCAGGTTTCCAAGGTGCTACAAAAAATGGGGAAATCACCACGATTGGACGAGGTGGTAGTGATACCTCTGCAGCGGCGCTTGGTGCAGCAGTAAACGCAGAATGGATAGATATATTTACAGATGTCGAAGGAATAATGACAGCAGATCCACGGATTGCTGAGAACGCAAGACGTCTTTCAGTGGTCACGTATACAGAACTTTGTAACATGGCCTATCAAGGTGCAAAGGTTATCCATCCAAGGGCTGTAGAAATAGCGATGCAGGCAAAGGTACCAATCCGAATTCGCTCAACGTATTCAGAAAGCATTGGAACACTGGTCACATCTATTGATCCTGATGCTCGCGGTAATGATATTAGGGATAGAATTGTAACAGGAATTGCCCATGTTTCAAATGTGACTCAAATTAAAGTTTTTGCAAAGAAAGAGCAATACTATTTACAAGCAGAAGTTTTCAAAGCCATGGCAAACGAAAAAATAAGTGTAGATTTTATCAATATTTCTCCAAATGGCGTTGTATACACTGTTACCGATGAAATGGCAGAACGGGCCATTCAGGTATTAAATGAACTAGGGCATGAGCCAGTAGTGGAACAACATTGTTCTAAAGTGTCTATTGTTGGTGCAGGTATTGCAGGAGTACCAGGAGTTACCTCTAAAATAGTCACTGCATTATCCGATCACGGAATCCGTATTTTACAATCCGCTGACAGTCATACGACCATCTGGGTATTAGTGAAACAAGATGATTTGGTTAAATCAGTAAATGCATTACATGATGCATTTCATTTAGATGAAGAGACCATTGATATAAAACTTTCTAATTTATAAAGGATTTCCAGCATCATTGGGACGAATTACCCTCAATATTGCTTTAGAAAAGACACAAGATTTGTGCAGTGAAAGGAGTAAGAAAATGGTTCATTTTGGGCGAGTATCGACGGCGATGGTTACCCCTTTTGATAAAAAAGGGCATATCGATTTTGCCAAGACTACTCAATTAATAAATTATCTAATTGAAAATGGTACGGATTCCTTGGTTGTTGCGGGGACAACAGGAGAATCACCCACGCTATCAAAGGAAGAAAAACTGGCATTATTCAGTCATGTAGTGAAAATTGCAGATGGAAGAATCCCAGTCATTGCTGGTACGGGGAGCAATAATACTTATGCATCTATTGAGTTGACAAAGAAAGCTGAACAGGTTGGTGTAGATGCGATTATGGCAGTGGCACCCTATTACAATAAACCAAATCAGGAAGGTTTATTTCAGCATTTTAAAATAATAGCAGAGGCTACTTCATTGCCTGTAATGGTCTATAATATTCCGGGAAGGTCAGCTGTTAACATTCTCCCCGAAACAATTGTCCGATTGTCAAAGCTTCCAAATATTGTAGCTGTCAAGGAAGCAAGTGGAGATTTAAGTGCAATGACGCATATCATAGCTAATACAGATGACGATTTCCAACTTTATAGCGGTGATGATGGCGTTACGATACCTGTGCTAGCAATTGGCGGGGCAGGCGTTGTTTCAGTAGCCTCACACGTTATCGGTAATGAAATGCAGGAGATGGTTAAGGCATTCTTGGTAGGGGAAATTGAAAAAGCTGCAAAACTTCACCAACAACTGCTGCCAATTATTCAGGGGTTATTTACTGCTCCAAGTCCTGTGCCAGTTAAAACAGCACTTCAGGTTAAAGGGATGGGTGTAGGTTCAGTAAGGCTGCCTCTGGTTCCGCTAACTGAACAAGAGCGCGCTGCACTGACTAGTCTGTTATCAAATATATAATCACTAAAAGCCAACCGAATCACAATCGGTTGGCTTTTACATTTGGAAAAAGGTTAATTCTGGTTGTAATGATTTTCAAATATCAAGTATAATAGTCATAACTGATTTCGATCGGATGAAACATCATAGGAGGAAAAGGAATTGAGACATAGAAAGAATAATTCCATTAAGGTTATTACACTTGGTGGCATAGGAGAAATCGGAAAAAATATGTATCTTATAGAGGTAGATTCGGACATATTTGTCATTGATGCCGGGTTAATGTTCCCCGAGGAAGAAATGCTGGGCATCGACATTGTTATTCCCGACATGAGCTATTTGTCAGAAAACAAGGAAAGAGTAAAAGCAATTTTTTTATCACACGGTCACGAGGATCATATTGGTGCCCTTTCGTATCTTCTTCGTCAAGTCGAAGTACCCGTTTATGGAACGAAACTAACCTTAGCCCTTGCGAATGCAAAGTTAAAGGAGCAGGAATATAGCGGGACTGCTAACTTTATTGAAGTAGATTCGGATTCGTGTATTGATTTGGACACAGTAGAAGTGAGTTTCTTTAGAACAAATCATAGTATACCTGATTCAATCGGTGTCTGTGTACATACCTCGGAAGGTTCAATTGTCTATACGGGAGATTTTAAGTTTGATCAAGCTGCTACAAGACTATACAAACCTGATATTGGAAAAATGGCGGCAATAGGAGACCAAGGAGTACTGTGTTTACTTTCTGATAGTACCGAAGCAGAAAAGCCTGGTTATACTACTTCTGAGGCAATCGTTGAAAGTGAGATGTCCAATGCTTTTTATAATGCAAAAGGGAGAATTATCGCGGCATGCTTTGCATCAGATATAAACAGAATTCAGCATGTTTTCAATGCTGCACGTGAAAATAATCGAAAAGTTGCGGTAGTTGGTGAAAGTCTTGAAAGGATTTATCATATCGCCTTTGATCTTGGATATTTAGAAGTAGCTGATGATTTAATTATCCCTGTAAGTGAAATAAAAGCATATAAAGACCAAGAGATTGTTGTTTTAATGACAGGAAGCCAAGGAGAACCAATTGAAGCCCTCCAGAAAATGGCGAAACAATCAGCTAAAATTGTCAATATTCAACAGGGTGATACGGTACTAATAGCTGCTTCACCACTTAAAGGAAGTGAACTGCTCATTTCCAAAACAGTTGATATGCTATACAGAGCAGGAGCAAATGTTATTGCGGGAAGAACAATTCACGTATCTAGTCACGGGAGCCAAGAAGAATTGAAATTTATGATAAATCTCATGAAACCAAAGTTTTTTATTCCGGTACATGGGGAATATCGGCAATTAATGGCCCATAGAAAGCTGGCAATCAATGTTGGTATAAGTGACGAACAGATACTTATTCCAGACCGTGGAGACGTCGTTGAAATTCAAAGTGATAAAATTACGCTGAGTGGAAAGGTTCCTTCAGGGAATGTACTTATTGATGGCATAGGTGTTGGTGATGTAGGAAATATTGTGTTAAGAGACCGCCGCTTTTTGTCACAGGATGGAATCTTAATCGTGGTTGTTACTT
Source organism: Neobacillus sp. FSL H8-0543 (assembly GCF_038592905.1). Taxonomy (GTDB): domain Bacteria; phylum Bacillota; class Bacilli; order Bacillales; family Cytobacillaceae; genus Neobacillus. The sequence goes on from NZ_CP151943.1 coordinate 4,220,282, forward strand.
TAACGAGACAAGATAAAAGAATAGCAGCAGGCCCCGAAATTATATCCCGAGGATTTGTCTATGTACGTGAATCCGAAAGATTAATGGAAGAATCATCTAAATTGGTTCGAACAATCGTGGAAAAAAACTTAGCGAAGCCTGCCTTTGATTGGGCTAGCTTAAAGCAGAATATTAGAGATGACCTAAATCGCTATTTGTACGAAAAAACAAAAAGAAGACCAATGATCCTGCCGATTATTATGGAAGTTTAGAAAAAAGGATGGCTGTATAAAAGCAGATAGTTGATTTGCTAACGATGTTGATTGGAGTGGAGGGCACGAAGACTTCACGGGAGACCCCGCAGGAGCAAAGCGAAGAGGAGGCTCCCGGACTGCCTGCGGAAAGCGAAGTGCCTGGAGCTCCAGTCAACATCTAAGCCCAAAAAGATTAAGGCATTGGACTGTCCAATGCCTTTTTTACATTTGTAAGACCTTTAAGAATGAATTTGCTTCATAGGTTCATACTAATGGTATCATGCCTGAAGGGGGAACTATGAATGGACAAAGATTTACAAAAAAGTAAATCTGAAAATCAAGAAGGCCAAGAACCTCAAAAAGACGAGCGAGCTTCTTCCTCATTAATGGAAAAGATTCAGCAATTAGGGCAAACAAATGTCCCGCAGCTTTCAACTGATTCCAAAATTCATTGCCTAACAATTATTGGACAGATTGAAGGGCATTTAGCTCTTCCGCCTCAAAATAAAACGACTAAATACGAGCACATTATCCCGCAGTTAGTAGCCATTGAACAAAACCCTAAGATTGAGGGATTATTAATTATCTTAAATACAGTCGGCGGCGATGTTGAGGCAGGACTCGCAATTTCAGAGATGCTTGCAACCTTATCAAAACCATCTGTCTCTATCGTTCTAGGTGGAGGTCATTCGATTGGCGTGCCAATTGCAACTTCTTGTACTTATTCGTTTATTGCTGAAACCGCAACGATGACCATTCATCCAATCCGGCTAACTGGACTAGTGATTGGGGTACCTGCAACCTTCGAATATATGGATAAGATGCAGGATCGAGTGATTAATTTTGTAACAAAGCATTCTAATATTACAGAAGAGAAATTTAAAGATTTAATGTTTGCAAAAGGCAATTTGACGAGAGATATTGGCACAAATGTAATTGGTGCCGATGCAGTTGAATATGGGTTAATAGATGAAGTTGGCGGATTAGGGCCAGCAATGAAAAAGTTAAATGAATTGATTGACCATCAAAAGGCCGTTAATGAAGGGTTGATTCAATGATGTTATATACAATGGTGCCGCAAGAGCTTATTTTCCCTTATGAACCAGATTCAAAAACTAATCACCAGATGGTATCCTATCAAGGTGTACCATTATTAGTAGAGTACTCAGATCAACAAAACGTTCAGGTTATACGTATCTTAAGCAGTGATCCGCAGCATTTTCTTGACGAACAGATTTGCCCAGGAGCGAAAATTTCTTGTGCAAACATTGAAGGATTTGCCGCAAACTAGCATGCTATATGGTATAATCAGGATAGAAAGAGAGAAGCAGCCATAAAGGCTGCTTTCTTCCTTTTATACCTATTGTTATCAATACTAACTTTTCCTTACTATTAATATTTCACATAGAGATTTTTTGTTTGGGGATGGAATCTTATGTCGATGATAGTACTAATTTATTATACAAGGTGATTAAATGGCGAAAAAAAAGCGAAGAACTAAAAAGAAAAGAGACAATCATTTAAAGCGTACAGTCCAATTTGAACTAACAGCACTTGCCCTATTAGCACTAGTGATCATTTCAATGGCGAAATTAGGGGCAGTAGGAAAAGCAGCTGTTTTATTCTTCAGGTTTTGGATGGGTGAATGGTACATACTCAGCCTTATTGGGCTCCTTGCTCTAAGTGTTTACTTAATGTGGAAACGCGAAATTCCATTTTTCTTTCATATTAAATTAACAGGACTTTATTTAATCGTTTCGTCGATTCTTTTGTTAAGTCATGACAAACTATTTCGCTTGTTATCCAATGATGGGAAGTTTACAAATCCAAGTGTCATAAGCAATACTTGGGAATTATTTATGATGGAAGTAAGAGGGGAAACAAGTACAATTGATCTTGGCGGCGGAATGGTTGGTGCCGTTCTTTTTGCCCTATTCCATTACCTTTTTGCAGCAGCTGGAACGAAGATTATAGCTATCATTTTTATCTTAATCGGCTTTATTTTGATTACTGGAAGGTCATTTGGGGATGTTATTGCAAAAATCGGACTCTCTATAGGTGATTTTTCAAAAGATCAATGGGAAGCTTTTAAGACGGATATATCAGAGTGGAAACAAAAGCAGAAGGAACGTAAGGAAGAAAAAAGAATACAAAAACAACTAGAGCGTGAAAATCGTGTTCCTAGTCCGATTCCCGAAATATCTAATCCAGGCCAAGTTAATCAAGAAGAAATAAAAACGGCCGAACCAATTATCTCTAGCTTTGCTGACCGTGCCTATGTGGAAGAAGTTCCAAAACAAAAGAAACGCAATAATGAATCGAAAAATAAAGCTACCGAATCACATAATAACGATGAAGATGACCAAACACCTCCAATTACCTTTACCGAGGTTGAAAATGCAGCATATGAGTTGCCGCCATTGAATCTATTAAAATTACCTAAGAAAACAGACCAAAGCGGTGAATATGAGTTAATTCATGCTAATGCTGCGAAGCTTGAGAGGACCTTTCAAAGCTTTGGTGTAAAAGCCCGTGTAACCCAAGTGCATCTAGGGCCGGCAGTTACAAAGTATGAAGTCCATCCAGATGTAGGAGTCAAGGTAAGTAAAATTGTTAGCTTAAGTGATGATTTGGCATTAGCGTTGGCGGCAAAAGATATTAGAATTGAAGCGCCAATCCCTGGTAAATCTGCTATTGGTATTGAAGTCCCTAATTCTGAGGTAGCCATTGTGTCATTAAGAGAGGTATTAGAAGCTACCCATAATAAAAAACCTGAATCAAAACTATTAATTGGTTTAGGCAGAGACATTACCGGTGAGGCTGTAGTAGCTGAATTAAATAAAATGCCACACTTGCTTGTTGCCGGTTCAACGGGGAGTGGGAAAAGTGTATGTATAAACGGTATTATTACGAGTATTTTGATGAGGGCAAAGCCTCATGAAGTAAAACTTATGATGATTGATCCCAAAATGGTGGAATTAAACGGCTATAACGGTGTACCTCATTTACTAGCACCGGTTGTAACGGACCCCAAAAAAGCCTCACAAGCTTTGAAAAAGGTCGTAAGTGAAATGGAAAGACGATATGAATTGTTCTCACATACCGGAACACGTAATATTGAAGGCTATAACGATCATGTAAAACGACATAATAATGAAGAAGATGATAAACAGCCTTTATTACCGTTTATTGTTGTTATTGTTGATGAACTTGCAGATTTAATGATGGTTGCATCATCAGATGTTGAAGATTCGATTACAAGGCTTGCACAAATGGCCCGTGCGGCAGGGATTCATCTAATCATTGCCACACAACGACCTTCTGTAGACGTCATCACAGGCGTTATAAAAGCGAATATTCCATCAAGAATTGCTTTTGCAGTTTCCAGTGCAACGGATTCTAGAACGATTTTAGATATGGGTGGTGCGGAAAAGCTACTTGGCAGGGGTGATATGTTATTTTTACCAGTAGGTGAATCAAAACCAGTCCGTGTTCAAGGAGCATTCTTATCAGACATGGAAGTGGAAGATACCGTTAATTTTGTTATTGGGCAGCAAAAAGCACAATACCAAGAAGAAATGATTCCAGATGATACACCAGAGGCAAAAGGTGAGGTTGACGATGACTTATACGCAGAAGCGGTTGATTTAGTTATAGATATGCAAACGGCATCCGTTTCCATGTTACAGCGACGTTTCCGTATAGGTTACACTAGAGCAGCACGTCTAATCGATGAAATGGAAGCAAGAGGAATTGTTGGTGCTTACGAAGGAAGTAAGCCAAGAAACGTACTTCAAACAAAAACAACTGAAGAAGTCAATTAAGAAAAAACAAAAGGCGGAAGCGCCCGTTTAGCGAAGTCCACTAGTCGCTGGGCCGCTTGCGATGGACTTTCGAAAACTACTTCAAGTTATCCACATTAAATTATTTTAATATTTCCTAGACAAGCAAAAAAAGCCAAGGTTCCTGGCTTTTTTTGCTTTTTAAACCCTATTACTATTAATAGTAGTCAGCGATAAATTATAGCAGATTTAATGGATAAACACTGTAGATACTTTTTGGATTTATTGTTTTTTCGACAAAATTTTGAAATACTATTTCCAACAATCGAAATAAATGGTATATTAATTTCGATTAGTAGGAATGATTAAACATCAGATGTCTGATGTCTTAAGGAAAAGGCTGGAGGTACCTGCATGTCTATTAAGCTTGATAGCCGACATTTATACTTACAAGTAATCGATCGGTTAAAGCAAGATATTGAAGAAGGGGTTTATAAAGAAAAAGAAAAATTACCCTCAGAATTCGATCTTGCCAAACAACTTGGTGTAAGTAGGGCGACTCTTAGAGAAGCTTTACGTATTCTCGAAGAAGAAAACGTTATCATTCGCCGCCATGGAGTGGGCACATTTGTTAACGGAAAGCCTATGTTTACTTCAGGGATTGAACAACTCAGTAGTGTAACTGACATGATTCTCCAGGCTGGGATGAAACCTGGAACTATTTTCTTAAGCTCATCGACTATTGGAGCTACCGAAGAGGATAGTCGCCGATTCTCATGTTCTGCAAATGAGGGAATTGTTGTTATTGAAAGGGTTAGAACTGCGAACGGTGAACCAGTCGTTTATTGTATCGATAAAGTCCCGGAAAAAATCTTGCCCGAAACATTTTCCCACGGAGAAGAATCAATCTTTCACATTTTGGAAGAGGAAGCAAACAGGAAAATTACATATGCGGTTGCTCATATAGAACCAATTGGTTATCATGAAAAAATTTCCTCCATTCTAGAATGTGATCCAGAAACTGCCTTACTTGTTTTAAAGCAAATGCATTTCGACGAAATGGATAATCCTGTCCTTTTTTCGGTAAACTACTTTAAAGCTGATAAGTTCAGTTTCAGGGTTTTAAGGAAAAGATTCTAAACATTTACCAGATATGAAAACGGAAATACACAGGTTTTTAACCATTTTCCTACTCATCAAACAACAAAATATAGGGGGTATATTTCCTTGAAAAAAAGTAAATTTGGTTTGACTATGTCTGTTCTATTAGCAGCAAGCACAGTGTTAGCAGCATGTGGTGGAGACGACGAAAAGACTGGCGATAATGGCAAGGATGTTAAAAAATCAGACCTTAAAGTTGGTATGGTTACTGATGCAGGAACAATTGATGACAAATCGTTCAACCAAGGTACTTGGGAAGGTATTCTTCAAGCTAAAGAAGAACTCGGAATCCAAGAAAAATACCTTAAGCCAGCTGGTACTACTGAGGCAGAATATCTAAAGGAAATGGGCAATTTATATGATGCAGGTTATAAGTTTGTTGTATTACCTGGATTCAAGTTTGAAACTGCCGTATTCCATGCACAAGATAAATATAAAGATGCTAAATTTGTAATCCTTGATGGTAACCCGCATTCTGGTGACTTCAAGCCGGTTGTTAAAGACAATACTGTTGCAGTATTCTTCGCTGAACATGAATCAGGCTTCTTGGCAGGTGTAGCTGCTGCTCTTGAATTAAAAGAAGGAGAAGCAGGATTCATCGGCGGTATGGAAATTCCTGCTGTTCAAAAGTTTAACTGGGGCTTCCAACAAGGTGTTACATACGCTAACGAAAACCTAGGTACAAAACTTAACATTAAAGCTGAAAACGTACTTTACCAAGGTTCATTTGATAACGTAGCAGCTGGTGGACAAATTGCTGCACAAATGTATGACCGTGGTGTAAATGTAATCTTCACTGCTGCTGGCGGTGTTGGTGTAGGTGCGATCAACGAAGCAAAAACTCGTGGTAAAGCTGGTGACAACATCTGGATCGTTGGCGTTGACTCTGACCAATATGCTGACGGTATCTATGAAGGTGAAAAATCAATTATCTTAACTTCAGCAATGAAGAAATTAGATAATGTAACATTTGACTTAATTAAGCGTGAGTTAGATGGTGATTTCCCTGGCGGCGAAACATTAACGTTCGATGCTAAAAACGATGGTATTGGCTTACCGGCAGAAAATCCTAACTTAAGCGATGATACAACAGCTAAAGTAAAAGAAGTATTTGAAAAAATTAAGTCAGGCGATATTAAAGTGGCTGGCGAACAAGGAAGTTTATTCAAGTAAAAAGTACATAAAAGAGACGGTTTTTCCCGTCTCTTTTATGTCTTTATGTATGATTGTTCTTCCAAATATGCATGTTACCAGGGTTCACAGCAAGTGTAATTAGTAATGGTTTTAGTATCAAAATTGCATTTTCAATATCCTTCAGATTTTGATGTTTTGATAGGGGGCTCCCTATTTTCAAAGAAATTGAGTCTAAATAAAAAGGTGAGTGCTACTATGAGTTATGTGGTTGAAATGCTCAATATCAGGAAGGAATTCCCAGGTATTGTTGCGAATGATAATATTACCCTAACATTAAAAAAAGGGGAAATACATGCCTTATTAGGTGAAAACGGTGCTGGAAAATCAACACTAATGGGTGTATTATTCGGTATGTATCAACCTGAACAAGGGATTATTAAAATCCGTGAAAAGGAAGTCCGTATTGGAAATCCCAGCGTAGCCAATCAACTTGGTATCGGGATGGTTCATCAGCATTTTAAATTAGTAGATAATTTTACAGTAACTGAAAATATTATTCTAGGCACTGAACCGGTAAAAGGTATGGTCCTAGATATTGATACGGCCGCAAAAAAAATCGAAGAACTGTCAAAGCATTATGGCTTAAATGTTGATCCCTATTCAAAGATTGAAGATATATCTGTCGGAATGCAACAAAGAGTAGAAATTATGAAAATGCTTTACCGTGAAGCAGAGGTTCTTATTTTTGACGAACCAACAGCAGTATTAACTCCACATGAAATCGAAGAGCTAATGAAAATTATGCGTAACCTTATTAATGAAGGAAAGTCAATTATTATTATTACACATAAATTGAAAGAAATTAAAGCAGTTGCAGACCGTTGTACTGTCATTCGACGTGGAAAAGGAATTGGAACGGTTAACGTGAAAGAGACTAGTGAGGCAAGTCTTGCTGAGATGATGGTTGGCCGACATGTTAACTTTAAAGTGGATAAGAAAGATAGTACACCTGGTGATGTTGTACTTCAAATAGATTCTATTTCTGTAAAAAACAACAGAAAAGTATTGGGACTTAAAAACTTCTCTATTGAAGTCAAAAGAGGAGAAATAGTCGGTGTTGCCGGAGTGGAAGGAAATGGTCAATCTGAACTCGTGGAAGCGATAACCGGACTGAGGAAAGTAGAATCAGGAAAAATGTTTATTAATGGGCAAGAAATTACTAATATTTCTATTCGCCAAAGAATAGAAAGCGGAATTGGTCATATACCTGAAGACAGACAAAAGCGCGGACTTGTTTTAGATTACACGTTAGAAAATAACATGGTCTTAGAGGTATATAATAAACCTCCGTTTTCAAAGGTTGGGTTATTAAACGGTGCAGCAATTAAGAAATATGCCAAAAATATATTAGAAAAGTTTGACGTTCGTTCAGGTGAAGGCGGAGTTTCAATAGCTAGGACCTTATCTGGAGGAAATCAGCAAAAGGCAATCATCGGGAGAGAAATGGAATTAGACCCGGATTTGCTTATTGCGGTACAGCCTACTCGTGGACTTGATGTAGGATCGATTGAATATATCCACAAAAGATTAATCGAGCATCGTAATAGAGGAAAGGCAGTTCTTCTAATTTCTTTAGAGCTTGATGAAGTTCTTCAGCTTTCAGACCGCATCGCCATCGTTAACAATGGAGAATTGATTGGTACTGTAATTGCTTCTGAAACGAACGAGAATGAGGTAGGACTGATGATGGCAGGAGTGAATAAGGAGAGAAGTGTATGAGAAACACAATTGTATCACTAATATCGATAATTTTAGGACTAATTGCTGGAGGCTTATTGATGCTCTTCATAGGGGCAAGCCCTATCGAAGGATACACTTACTTATTTCAAGGAGCTTTAAAAAATATTTCACGTATAGGTGATACGTTAGCAACTGCAACGCCGTTAGTTTTTACTGGACTTGCTGTGGCTTTTGCATTTCGGACGGGTCTCTTTAATATTGGTGTAGCAGGACAAATGTTGATTGGTGGTCTTGCAGCCACTGCTGTTGCCTTAACATTTGATTTATCAAGACCGATTCTGCTCCTTTTAATGGTAATTGCCGGTATTTTAGGCGGAGCATTGTGGGCGTTTATTCCAGGTTTATTTAAAGCACGATTTAATGTGCATGAAGTAGTATCAACCATTATGATGAACTGGATTGCTTATTGGACAGTCTATTATATCGTTCCGGCATTTTTTAAAGGTGAATTCCTAGAAACTGAATCACGGAAACTTGCCGAATCGTCTACTTTGAGAACACCTTGGCTAACTGAAATGTTTCAGGGTTCATATATAAACCTTGGGCTTTTCTTTGCAGTTATTGCCGTGCTCATTATGGCATTTATTATTGATAAAACAACATTAGGATTTGAATTAAAAGCTGTAGGTTTCAATCGGCACGCTGCAGAATATGCAGGTATGAAAGTTAATCGCAATATTATCTTATCCATGTTAATTTCAGGTGCCCTTGCAGGTCTAGGCGGAGTTGCATTATACACTGGTAATGCTTCCAGCATACAAATCGGAATTTTACCCTCGCAAGGCTTTGATGGAATTGCCGTAGCATTACTTGGAGCTAATAATCCAATTGGTGTATTTTTCGCAGCCATTCTCTTTGGAATTCTCTATTCAGGGACAGGGTTTATGAATGCGATGATTGAAATTCCGCCGGAACTTGCAAATACAATTATTGCTATTATTATTTATTTTGCTGCAACCAGCGTATTAATTGACCGTGTGTTAAATAAATTCCGCAAGACACGTTCAAATGCAAATGATGTAAATGGACCTGTTGGCAAGAAGGGAGAAGCATGATATGTGGACCATAATTGAACAAATATTCCCTTACGCAATTGTTTTTACAATTCCTCTTCTTATAACAGCATTAGGTGGTCTTTTTAGTGAAAGAAGTGGTATCGTTAATATTGGGTTAGAAGGTTTAATGGTTGTAGGAGCATTTGCGAGTGCAATTACTGTTAACTTTTTGCAAAATACGATGGATGGACAAACGGCTCTTTGGATTGGTGTATTAGTAGCGGTTGTGGTAGGAATTTTGTTTTCCCTATTACATGCTTTTGCAAGTATTAATTTAAGTGCAGACCAAGTTATCAGTGGTGTAGCCATAAATATGATTGCAGCGGCATTAACCGTGTTTTTAGCTAGAAATATTACTGGCAGTGGTAATATTCGTATCACAGGCGGTTTTACACCATTTGATGTGCCAATTTTATCGCAAATTCCAATTATTGGAGATCTATTGTTTACAAAAACGTATGCGACAACTTGGTTTATTTTATTAGTGCTTCTTGTTAGTACGTTTATTCTTAATAAAACCAAATTTGGATTGCGTTTAAAATCCTGTGGTGAGTTTCCGCAGGCCGCTCAAGCTGCTGGGATTAATGTAATCAGAATCCGCTATTTGGGCGTTATGATTTCTGGTGCATTCTCTGGATTAGGCGGAGCAATCATTATTTTAACTTACGCTGGAGAATTTACTGGAACTGTTTCTGGTCTAGGATTTTTAGCACTAGCATCGTTAATTTTTGGTCAATGGAGACCATTGGGGATTTTGGGAGCAACGTTGTTTTTCGGATTTGCAAGTACAATTGCTAACGTATCGCAGGTTATTCCTGAATTGGCCGTTATTCCGCCAATTATTCTGAAAATTTTCCCATATGTAGTTACGTTAATTGCGTTAGTACTCTTTTCTAAATCTTCTCAGGCACCGAAAGCAGCTGGAGAACCATTCGATCCGGGTAAGCGTTAATTAAATTATTATTTATTTTTGAAAAGGCTGGCTAATTAGTCAACCTTTTTTTATTTATTCTTTTTCCTTTTCGAATAGGTTCATTTACAAGGGAGAAGCTAAAATGAATAAGGTGTAACTATTAGTAATTTTGGGGAAAATAAGTTAGACTATGCTTACATATACTGGAATAGTTCATGTTTATTAATAGTTAGGAGGATTATTGATGCCCGTTTTAACTGAAACAGTTAAAGAGATGAAGGGGTATACACTTCATTTGGTTAAGACAGAAAAATACAAAACGAATACTATTGTGTGGAAGATGAAGGCACCTCTATCACGAGAAGATGTTACCAAAAGAGCCCTTCTGCCACATGTTTTACAAAGCAGCACCAGTAAATATCCAACCACCACTGCACTTCGTTCCTACTTAGATGAATTATATGGGGCTACTCTATTTATTGATTTAGCGAAAAAGGGTGAATATCATATAATAAGCTTTTCTCTTGAAATAGCTAATGAAAAATTCCTAAGCAATCCAAGCCCATTACTAAAGAAAGGCTTCGAATTATTAGCTGAGGTTTTAACAAATCCCCAAATATCAGATAATGCATTCGATAATCAAACAATAGATAAAGAAAAGCGAACCTTAAAACAGCGTATACAATCCGTTTATGACGATAAAATGCGCTATTCCAATGTCCGACTTCTGGAAGAAATGTGTAAAGATGAGCCATATGCCCTACAAGTAAACGGCCAGGAAGAGGATGTTGAAGCAATCACAGCCGAAAATTTATATGATTACTATAAAAAAGTTTTATTAGAGGATGAAATGGACCTCTTTGTAATTGGCGATATAATGGAAGATGAAGTAATAAACTATGCAAATGAGTTATTAACCTTTGATAATCGTACGCCGAAAACTTTAATTCAAACGGATGTAATAAAAAAGGAACAAGTTCATGAAGTAAAAGAGCAAGAGGATGTTAAACAAGGGAAATTAAATATTGGTTATCGTACAAATATCCGATATGGTGACCCTGATTATTATGCATTGCAAGTGTTTAACGGGATTTTTGGCGGTTTTTCTCATTCGAAATTGTTTATCAATGTTCGTGAAAAAGCGAGCCTTGCCTATTATGTTGCCAGTCGTCTTGAAAGTCATAAGGGATTAATGATGGTGATGTCTGGAATAGATTTAAAGAACTATGATCAGGCAGTAGGGATCATTCGTGAACAAATGGAAGCAATGAAAAATAGAGATTTCACCGATGATGAGCTATCACAAACCAAAGCAGTGATTCGAAATCAAATGTTAGAAACCATTGATACGTCTAGAGGATTAACAGAGGTCCTTTACCATAATGTTGTAGCAGGGACGGATATAAACCTTGATGAATGGCTAGTGGAAATGGAAAAAACAACAAAAGAAGATATCGTGTCTGTCGCGAAAAAGATTGAACTTGATACTATCTACTTCTTAACAGGGACGGAGGCAGGCGAATAATGGAAAAAATCAATTTTGACCAGCTTCAAGAAGAGCTATATCATGAAAAAATGCCTAATGGATTAAATGTATATATTTTACCGAAAAAAGGATTTAATAAAACGTACGCTACATTCACAACAAAGTATGGCTCAGTTGATAACACATTTGTTCCATTTGGCAAAGAAGAGTACGTTACAGTTCCTGACGGCATTGCTCATTTTTTAGAGCATAAGCTTTTTGAAAAAGAGGATGGCGATGTTTTTCAACTATTCAGCCGCCAAGGCGCTTCAGCAAATGCATTTACTTCCTTTACCCGTACAGCTTATTTGTTCTCAAGTACCTCGGATGTGGAGAAAAACCTTGAAACACTGATAAATTTTGTTCAAGAGCCATATTTTTCGGAAAAAACAGTTGAAAAAGAAAAAGGGATTATTGGCCAAGAAATAACGATGTATGATGATAATCCGGATTGGCGTTTATATTTTGGGCTCATTCAAAACCTATATCGCAACCATCCGGTAAAAATCGATATCGCTGGGACTATTGAATCGATTTCACATATTAATAAGGATTGGCTTTACGAATGCTATAACACGTTTTATCATCCGAGTAATATGCTTTTATTTATTACTGGACCAGTTGATCCAACTGCCTTTATGAATCAAGTAAGGGATAACCAAACGAAAAAAGATTATAAAGAAATGCCAGAGATTAAGCGGAAATTTGAAGATGAGCCCATCCCAGTTGCAGAGAAAAAACAAGTGATGGAGATGAATGTCCAAACTCCAAAATGTCTGGTTGGTATAAAAGCAATAAATACAAATCAAAAAGGGGAGGAACTCCTTAAAAATGAACTTACAATGAATGTACTGCTCGATTTGTTGTTTGGTAAAAGTTCAAAAAATTATACCCAGCTATATAATGATGGACTTATCGATGACACGTTCTCCTATGATTACTCGCAGGAACAGGGATTTGGGTTTGCCATGGTAGGCGGGGATACGAGAGAGCCAGATAAACTAGCTGAGCAATTAGAACAGATGCTTCTCAGTGCAAAAAACGGGACAATTTTTTCTGAAGAGGAATTAGAGCGAAATAAAAAGAAGAAAATAGGTTCCTTTCTACGCGCGGTGAATTCACCAGAATATATAGCTAATCAGTTTACTCGGTATGCCTTTAACGATATGAATTTATTTGATGTAGTACCAACGCTAGAAAAAATTACACTAAACGATGTTAAAACATTAGCATCAGAAATCATTTCGGAAGAACGCTTTTCAGTATGCCAAGTACTGCCTAAGAAAAAATAAACGAAAAGCGTCGCATGCGACGCTTTTCTGTTGCCGTAAAATAGTCTAAAAGTATTGAAAGAGAGAAAGAGTGAAAAAAATGAAAAAATATGCACTCATTACAGGGGCAAGTGGAGGAATTGGACAAGCGGTAGCCTTGAAATTAGCTGCCGAGGGCTATCATTTATATTTACATTATAATCAGAATGAAAAAATAATTAGCGAATTATTAGAAAAATTAGCCCCGTTTGGTGGAGAGTATGCAGTAATTTGCGCAGATTTAGCTAAGCCCGAAGGATATAAAAAGGTTTGTGAACAGATTTTTTCGCTAGATGAAATTATACATTGTAGCGGGAACAGCCAATATGGGCTCCTTGTTGATTTAGCACTTGAAGAGGCAGAATCATTAATGCATGTTCATGTGATTAGTCCCTTAATGCTAACAAAAGAATTACTGCCGAAATTATTAAAAAAGAGGACTGGTAATATCATTGTTATTACTTCAATATGGGGTCAAACAGGTGCTGCTTGTGAAGTGGCCTATTCTGCAGCTAAAGGGGCTCAGATTGCCTTTGTAAAGGCCTTAAGCAAGGAAGTAGCATTAAGTGGTATAAGAGTCAATGCGATTGCACCAGGGGCAGTAGAAACGGTCATGATGAGTCAATTCACAGACGAAGAAAAAGAAACGCTGCAATATGAAATACCAATGGGGAGAATCGGATATCCTGAAGAAATTGCTAACGGAGTAAAATTTCTGCTGAGTAATGAGTCCTCTTATATAACTGGACAGGTTCTTTCTATTAATGGCGGCTGGTATACATAACTTTTCAAATTCTTATGTGAATAAAATCCTCCTTTAATTCAAAGAATAACACTGTACTACTTTTAAGAAGGAGGGTTTATTAATGTCTGTATTAGATAATTGGAAGCAGTGGGAAGATTTCCTTGCGGATCGTCTACATCAAGCACAAGGTGAAGGAATGAGTGAAGGGGCTATCAATACTCTCGCTTATCAAATTGGTGATTATTTATCTAATCAAGTGGAACCAAAAAACGAACAAGAGAGAATTCTTTCTGACCTCTGGTCCGTTGCTGATAAAGAAGAACAGCAGGCCATAGCTAATATTATGGTTAAATTAGTCCAAAATAATGGTTCGCGTTAATAAGAGAGGGATTCCTCTCTTTTTTTTTGTGCTTTATATTCCTTTCAAGGACAAGGTGACTGTTGTGAACATTAATCGTGCTTCCCTTTGTTTTTCCTTTCATCTTCTATCAAAATCATATATTATAAGGTTTAGATGTGGATTGTGAAAAAATTGTCGTTTAGGCTGAGGAGGTTGGTTATGGAGAAAAAAGAATGGTATTTAGAATATGAGATTCAAAAAAACCGTCCTGGTTTGCTGGGCGACATTTCTTCTCTCTTAGGTATGCTATCCATAAATATTGTAACGATAAACGGTGTAGATGAGGGACGGCGCGGGTTATTAATTTTAGCTAAAGATGATAATCAAATAAAACGATTAGAGTCAATTTTAAATACAATGGACACAATAAAATTAATTAAGATTAGAGAACCGAAACTACGCGATCGATTGGCTGTCCGACATGGACGATATATCCAAAGGGATGCTGATGATAAAAAAACCTTTCGTTTTGTTAGAAATGAACTTGGTGTATTAGTTGATTTTATGGCAGAGTTATTTAAGCAGGAAGGTCATAAATTAATTGGGATACGAGGTATGCCGAGGGTAGGGAAGACAGAGTCTGTTGTGGCCGCAAGTGTATGTGCGAATAAACGCTGGCTTTTTGTATCCTCCACATTATTAAAGCAAACCATTCGCAATCAACTCATTGAGGACGAGTATAACGCAAATAATTTATTTATCCTTGATGGCATTGTTTCAAGAAGACGTGCAAGTGAACGCCATTGGCAGCTAGTCCGTGAAATCATGCGTCTGCCAGCTGTAAAAGTGGTAGAACATCCAGATATCTTTGTGCAAAACTCAGAATATACACTTGATGATTTTGATTATATTATCGAGTTAAGGAACGATTCTGAGGAGGAAATTACATACGACATAGTTGACCAAAATAATCTATTTACCGGGTCTGAATTTGGAGATTTTGATTTTTAGAAAATTGGAAGGTGTTAAAAAGTGACTGAACTAGGTAATCGACTAAAAGAAGCGCGATTAGCCAAAGGATTAAGCTTGGAAGATTTACAGTCAATGACAAAAATACAAAAGCGTTACTTGATTGGAATTGAAGAAGGCGACTATTCAAGCATGCCAGGTAATTTTTACGTTCGCGCCTTTGTAAAGCAATACGCTGAAGCACTCCAGCTTGATGTGGATGAAATATTTGAATTTTATAAAGGGGAAATTCCGTCCACACATAAGGAAAATTTACCTGACCAGCTATCAAGGGTAAAAACGCATAAAACCATTACAGAAGGAAATTCAAAAGTTTTTGACATATTACCTAAAGTTTTAATTGGTATTTTTCTTATAGGTGCAGCAGGGTTATTATATTATTTTTTGACAAATAACTTAGGTGATAAGGCAAATGATGAAATTAGTAATAATAATGATCAAGTTTTAATTGAAAAGAAAGACGAACTAGATAAAGCTGTTGATAAGGAAATAGGACAAAAAGAAGAGACCAAGAAAGAAAAAGACAATGATGAGAAAAAGCAAGAGGATACATCTTCACCAGTTGAGGAAACTCCTAAACAAGAGTTAACCGTTGTCGAAGGCAATGGAAGCAACTCCACATATGATTTGAAAAATGCCGATAAATTTGAAGTGAAATTGGTTTCAAAAGGTCAAACATGGGTAAATATTAAAAATGGGAGCGGAAAATCTTATTTTCAGGGATTGCTTTCAACGAATGGAACGGATAGTCAAACGGTGGATTTATCGGCTGAAGATAAAGCAGTTATTGTAGTTGGAAGGACAAGTGATACAGATATTTTTATAAATGACCAAAAGCTCGAATATGCTGTTGCACCGACTGAAGAAGTTCTTCAGAACATTACAATTCAATATGTTCAAAAGAACGAATAGTCATCTATTGATGACTATTCACTTTCTAATGTCGCTTAATAGGAGGATAAATAATGAACGTACCAAATAAAATAACCATATCAAGAATTTTTTTAATTCCATTATTCTTGATCATAATGCTAGTTCCATTTGATTGGGGGACTATGTATCTTTTTGGGGCAGACCTTCCGGTTACCCATTTTATAGGGGCATTGATTTTTATTTTTGCTGCTTCCACGGATTGGGTGGATGGATTCTATGCGAGGAAATACAATCTTGTCACCAACATGGGTAAATTTCTCGACCCGCTAGCTGATAAATTGCTTGTGTCTGCTGCTCTAATTGTTCTAGTCGAACTTGGATTTGCTCCTTCATGGATCGTTATTGCAATCATAAGCAGAGAATTTGCAGTTACAGGTCTTCGACTATTACTAGTAGAGGGAGGCGAGGTTGTAGCAGCCAATATGCTTGGGAAAATAAAAACCTGGGCACAAATTATTGCTATTTCAGCACTCCTATTACATAATACTATTTTTGAATTGATTCATTTTCCATTTGATGATGTGGCATTATGGATTGCATTAATTTTTACCATTTGGTCAGGCTTTGATTATTTCTCTAAAAACATGCATGTATTTAAAAACTCAAAATAGTTTAAGAGAAAAGTTATTGGAAAAGGGGGTGTGCGGATGAATGCGGAAATTATTGCAGTGGGTTCAGAATTGCTGCTCGGTCAAATTGTTAATACCAATGCAAAATTTTTATCCCAGCAACTAGCAGGTCTTGGTATTAATGTTTATTATCATACAGTCGTTGGTGATAATTCCAATCGATTAAAGTCTGTAATTGAAATTGCTGAAAAACGATCAAATTTAATTATTTTTACTGGTGGTCTTGGACCTACCAAAGATGATTTAACGAAAGAAACGATCGCTGGATATATAGGGAAAAAGCTTGTAATGGATCCTGTTGCCTTAGAGTCAATAGAGGACTTCTTTTATAAGACAAATCGGGTAATGACGGAAAATAACCGTAAACAAGCATTGGTCTTTGAAGGGTCCCATATTCTGCCAAACCATAATGGGATGGCCCCTGGTATGGTCACAGAAAATGAAAAGCATCTTTATATGCTTCTACCAGGACCACCTAAAGAAATGGAGCCGATGTTTTTAGATTTCGGCATTGCTGCCCTATCCAGGTATGTAAAAACTGAAGAAAAAATTGTCTCTAGAGTATTAAGATTCTTTGGAATCGGTGAAGCAGCCTTGGAAACAGAAATTGTCGACATAATTGATCAACAAAGTAATCCGACCATTGCTCCACTTGCCTCTGATGGTGAGGTCACCTTACGATTGACTGCAAAACATAAAGATCCTCTTACTGCTAATTCAATGCTCGATGAAGCAGAAAATGCAATCAGATCACGTGTGGGTGAGTATTTATATGGGTATGACAACACCTCAATTGTCGAAGAGTTAGTTAAAGTCTTAAAAGGGAAAAAATTAACGATTGCCGCTGCTGAAAGTCTGACTGGGGGCATGTTTCAGCAAGGGTTAACGAGCTTTGCTGGTGCAAGCACATTTGTTAGCGGTGGTGTTGTTTGCTATACCAATGAGGTCAAACATAAAGTATTGAAGGTTAAAGAAGAGACGATTGAAAAATATGGGGTTGTAAGTGATGAGTGTGCCAAAGAGCTAGCGGAAAATGTTGCAGCACTCCTTTCTTCTGACATTGGTATTAGTTTCACAGGTGTTGCTGGACCTGATGAACTTGAGGGGAAACCAGCAGGAACCGTCTATATCGGACTTTCGATTAATGGCAGACAAACCGTTGTGAAAAAATTAGTACTTGGCGGAACAAGAGAAGCCAACCGCAGTCGTACAGTAAAATTTGGATGCTACTATTTAATCAAACTCTTAAAAGAGTCACAGTGAGCTTTATTAAAGCACTGTGATTTTTTTTATTTTATGGCTGTGTTAAAGAACATTTTTGATTTAGTACACTCTGTTGATTGGAGCGGAAGGCACGAGACTCCTGCGGGAAAAGCAAGTCACGGGAGACCCCGCAAGAGCGAAGCGACGAGGAGGCTCCCGGACTGCCCGCGGAAAGCGAAGTGCCTGGAGCTCCAATCAACAGGCAAGGTTAATACGGCCTATTTTATAAAAGTCATTGTCAGATAATAACAGAAAAAGTCCTTTTGAGAGAAAAATAGTAGTGAAAAGCTTTAAATGATAAGAAAATAGTAAGATATAAGTTAATAACTTGTTTGAAAAACAATCGAATGAATGTTCGATTTTTTCCTCGACAAATTCATAAAAAGAGGTTATATTATTAATAGGTTTTAAATCAATAGAATTTGGCTATTATCAAATGTTTATATATATAAGGAGGAAAAATAGTGAGTGATCGTAAAGCGGCCTTAGAAATGGCGTTAAAACAGATTGAAAAGCAATTCGGAAAAGGCTCCATTATGAAAATGGGAGAGAAAACGGACACGAGGATTTTAACAAGTCCTAGTGGCTCGTTAGCGTTAGATGCAGCACTTGGAGTGGGTGGATATCCAAAAGGACGGATTATCGAAATTTATGGCCCTGAAAGCTCAGGTAAAACAACTGTTGCCTTGCATGCTATTGCTGAAGTACAGGCAAATGGCGGACAAGCTGCTTTTATTGATGCTGAGCATGCGCTTGACCCAGCTTATGCGCAAAAATTAGGGGTGAACATTGATGAGTTATTGTTATCCCAGCCTGACACCGGGGAACAAGCACTAGAAATCGCTGAGGCGCTTGTTCGCAGTGGTGCCATTGATATTTTGGTAGTTGACTCAGTTGCAGCACTAGTACCAAAAGCCGAAATTGAAGGGGAAATGGGAGATTCTCACATGGGTCTTCAAGCTCGTTTGATGTCTCAAGCACTCCGGAAATTATCTGGTGTCATTAACAAATCGAAGACAATCGCTATCTTTATCAACCAAATTCGTGAAAAAATTGGTGTCATGTTTGGTAATCCCGAAACAACCCCAGGTGGACGTGCGTTAAAATTCTACTCAACGGTACGTATTGAAGTTCGTCGTGCAGAAGCGCTAAAGCAGGGAACAGATATTGTTGGAAACAAAACTAAAATTAAAGTAGTGAAGAATAAAGTTGCACCTCCTTTCCGTACAGCTGAAGTGGATATTATGTATGGCGAAGGTATCTCTAAGGAAGGCGAGATTGTTGATATTGGCTCCGAATTAGAAATTGTACAAAAAAGTGGTTCTTGGTATTCTTATAATGAGGAAAGAATAGGCCAAGGCCGTGAAAATGCCAAACTATTCTTAAGAGAAAATCCAAGCATTCGCCTTGAAATTCAGACGAAAATCCGTGAACACTTTGGTTTAAATGGTGAAAAAATAGTTACAGAAACAGATGAGCCAGATCCATTTGAATTAGTAGATTAATTTAAAAGAGCAAAGCCATTGTCAGGCTTTGCTCTTTTTGGGGTTGCATATTCATTCTATTTATCTAATATTCATTCATTCAAGTGAGAAATATCCAATTATCCTGTGAACATATTCAAAATATTTGAAAAAGCTCACAGGAGTTACCCTTGACAATGAATATACACACATTTACAATTAACATGTATATTTTACATTTTGTTATTAATACATGAAAAGCAATAGTGCTAGCTGTATGTTGAGTCTAAACAGTGTACATGCCAACACTTAAAAGTGTACAAAGTTCATAGCAAGAGGAGGTGTAACGATGGAAACTATTACTATCATCTCCATTTTGCTTAGCATTATCGTTGGTGCCGTTGTTGGCTATTTTGTACGTAAATCCATTGCTGAAGCAAAAATAGCAGGGGCAAAGAATGCTGCAGAGCAGATTCTTGAGGATGCAAAGCGTGATGCTGATTCATTGAAAAAAGAAGCTTTGCTTGAAGCAAAGGATGAAATTCACAAACTTCGTACTGAAACTGAACGTGAGGTTAGGGACCGAAGAAATGAACTGCAAAAACAAGAGAACCGTTTACTGCAAAGAGAAGAGAATTTAGATCGAAAGGATGAAACGTTGAACAAGCGTGATATTCTTTTGGAGAAAAAGGATGATTCTCTAAACCAAAGACAACAGCATATTGAACAGATGGAAAGCAAAGTGGACGAGTTGATACGAAAACAACAATCTGAACTCGAACGAGTTTCTAGCTTGACACGTGAAGAAGCTAGATCAATTATTATCGACAAGCTGGAGCAGGAATTAATCCATGAAACTGCGATAATGATTAAAGAAAGTGAAACCCGCGTAAAAGAGGAATCTGACAAGAAAGCGAAAGAAATACTGTCGCTAGCAATCCAGCGTTGCGCTGCTGACCATGTTGCGGAAACGACAGTATCAGTAGTCAACCTTCCCAATGATGAAATGAAAGGCCGCATTATTGGCCGTGAAGGAAGAAATATCCGTACGCTAGAAACACTTACTGGAATTGATTTGATTATTGATGATACTCCAGAGGCTGTCATTCTGTCAGGCTTTGACCCTATACGTCGTGAGACCGCTCGATTGGCATTAGAAAAACTAGTCCAAGATGGACGGATTCACCCTGCGCGTATTGAGGAAATGGTTGAAAAGTCCCGCCGAGAAGTGGATGAGTATATCCGGGAGGTTGGTGAACAAACGACCTTTGAAGTCGGAGTTCATGGACTGCATCCAGATCTAATTAAAATTCTCGGACGTTTGAAGTTCCGTACGAGTTATGGACAAAATGTCCTGAAGCACTCTATAGAGGTTGCACAGCTTTCTGGCTTGTTGGCAGCTGAACTTGGTGAGGATGAAATGCTAGCTCGCCGAGCAGGTTTACTCCATGATATTGGTAAAGCGATTGACCATGAGGTCGAAGGCAGTCATGTTGAAATTGGAGTTGAACTTGCAACTAAATACAAGGAACACCCAGTAGTTATCAATAGTATTGGTTCACACCATGGCGACACGGAACCAACTTCTGTTATTGCGGTGCTGGTAGCTGCTGCTGATGCGCTTTCAGCCGCGAGACCAGGAGCACGCAGTGAAACTCTAGAGAACTATATACGCCGTTTAGAAAAGCTGGAGGAGATTTCTGAGTCCTATGATGGTGTTGAGAAATCCTTCGCAATTCAAGCTGGTCGTGAGGTTCGGATTATTGTAAGGCCGGATGCCGTTGATGATCTTGCCGCACATCGCTTGGCACGAGATATTCGTAAGCGTATTGAGGAAGAACTAGACTATCCAGGACATATTAAAGTGACAGTTATCCGTGAAACACGGGCTGTAGAATATGCGAAATAAAGCGGTGCGAATGCACCGCTTTATTTTTTGAGATACTATTAGGACGGCTATAGATGGATTAAGTATGATACTATTTAATCCATCGCCAATATTTATTTACGAAAGGGAATACAATGAATTTATTATTTGTAGGAGATGTCGTCGGTTCTGTGGGCCGTGACATGATTAAAGAGTATTTACCTAAATTAAAAGAAAAATACCGTCCACATTTCACAATAATTAACGGTGAAAATGCTGCAGGCGGTAGAGGAATTACGGAGAAAATATATCGGGAATTTTTAGGTTCGGGAGCACAGGCAGTAACTCTTGGAAATCATGCATGGGATAACAAAGAAATTTTTGAGTTTATCGAAAATGCCAAAAATATGGTAAGGCCTGCAAATTTTCCCGAAGGAACTCCGGGACAAGGACTTGTCTTCTTTAAAGTAAATGACTTAGAAGTTGCGGTAATCAATTTACAGGGCCGAACCTTTATGCCTCCTCTAGACTGTCCTTTTAAAAAGGCGGATGAATTAGTAGAAATAGCACAAGCAAGAACACCTTTTATTTTTGTTGATTTTCATGCTGAGGCGACGAGTGAGAAGCAAGCAATGGGCTGGTATTTAGATGGAAGAGTATCTGCTGTCGTGGGTACACATACCCATGTACAGACCGCTGATAGCCGTATCCTGCCAGCTGGCACAGGGTATTTAACCGATGTAGGGATGACAGGTCCATATGATGGAATCTTGGGAATGGAGAGAGAGGCAGTTATTACAAAGTTTCTTACTAGTCTGCCAGTACGCTTCGAAGTTCCTAAAACAGGCCGTAATCAACTTAGCGGGGTTTATATAGAACTCGACAGGAAAACAGGTCATACAAAAAAGATTGAGCGCATTTTAATTAATGATGATCATCTATGGTACTCATAAAGTATAACCTCCATTTTTGGAGGTTTTTTTCTTGATATCTCCTGAAATAGCTCCTTTTTTCGGTCAAGCCGGAATATGTCTAATGTTAATCGAATATAGTAGCAGTGGAATATTATATACCTGATTTGTTCATGAAACTGCTCATGCGGGATCGGGATTATACAAGGGGGAGCTAGGAATGGAAATATTAAAAGTTTCAGCAAAATCTAATCCTAATTCTGTAGCTGGTGCACTTGCCGGAGTTCTGCGTGAAAGAGGTGCAGCGGAATTACAGGCAATTGGTGCAGGTGCATTGAATCAAGCTGTTAAGGCAGTAGCGATTGCTCGAGGATTTGTAGCACCTAGCGGAGTTGATTTGATTTGCATCCCTGCGTTCACTGATATCAAGATTGACGGGGAGGAACGCACAGCAATAAAGCTGATTGTTGAGCCGAGGTAAGAGATAATAAATGATTGGAAAAGTGAAAAACTTTTTGCCTGCTTTTGCAAAGCAGGTATTTTTGTATTCTAAAAATTACTTTTACTAGGAAAATATTATTCTAAAATACGTTAAAATGTTTTCCTGTATATAATATTTGAAATAGAAATATACTGAAAGAGTTAATTAAACAGCGGAATAACAAGGTTTAAGACACAAGTAATTAACTAGTAAAAAACCGAAATAAATAATGAATTTTAAATTATAAAAAAATATTCATATTTTAGACAATATTTCGTTTGAAAGGGTTGCATTTTTTTGTTCATAGGTCTAGAATTGTAAGCGTTTAGTACATTCCATGTTAATTATTTATTTAGACTTTAAAGTAATAAAGAGTCTAAATTCTAGTTAATTAAATGGAAAGGTGCTACACTATTAGAAGAATCATAAAATTCACTTTTTACATATCCAAAGGGGTGTAAGTCATGATCAATCAACTTTCGTGGAAAGTTGGAGGACAACAAGGAGAAGGTATTGAAAGTACTGGGGAAATATTTGCTATTGCATTAAATCGTCTAGGCTATTACTTGTATGGGTATCGTCACTTTTCATCACGGATAAAAGGTGGTCATACTAACAACAAAATTAGAGTAAGCACGACCCAAGTTCGTTCAATCTCTGATGATCTCGATATCCTTGTAGCTTTTGACCAAGAAACCATTGATGTAAACTACAAAGAGTTACATGCTAACGGAGTAATCCTTGCTGATGCAAAGTTTAAACCAACTAAACCTGAAGATACACAAGCGTCAATGTATGCGGTGCCATTTACAGAAATTGCTACTGAATTAGGAACTTCATTAATGAAAAACATGGTAGCAATCGGTGCGACATCAGCCGTTTTGGATCTGGATATTCATGTTTTTAAAGAAGTAGTTCAAGAGATTTTTGGTAAAAAAGGTGAACAAGTAGTTGCTAAGAACATGGAAGCCATCAAAACTGGTTTTGATTATATGAAAGAACAGCTTGGCGAAGGCGCCCAAGTCATGGATTTGGAAAAAGCTGATGGCAAGAAACGGATGTTTATGATTGGAAATGATGCAATTGCATTAGGCGCAATTGCTGGTGGCTGTCGTTTTATGGCAGCATATCCTATTACACCTGCATCTGAAATTATGGAGTATTTAATTAAAAAGTTACCAGCATTAGGCGGTACGGTTATCCAAACGGAAGATGAGATTGCCGCATGTACAATGGCAATTGGCGCTAACTACGGCGGTGTTCGTGCGATAACTGCTTCAGCAGGACCAGGATTGTCTTTAAAAATGGAGGCAATTGGATTATCAGGAATTACTGAAACTCCGCTTGTTATAGTCGACACGCAGCGTGGGGGCCCATCTACAGGATTACCAACAAAACAAGAACAATCAGATTTAATGGCAATGATTTATGGAACACATGGGGAAATTCCAAAAATCGTAATGGCACCAAGTACCGTTCAAGAAGCGTTCTATGATGCAGCAGAAGCCTTTAACCTTGCTGAAGAGTACCAATGTCCAGTAATTCTATTAACTGATCTTCAATTATCATTAGGCAAACAAACAGTTGAACCGTTAAATTTTAATAAAGTTGAAATCCGACGTGGTAAACTTGTAACAGGAGAAATCCCTGAGAGTGAAAATAAAGCCTATTTCAAGCGTTATGAAGTGACTGAAGACGGTATTTCTCCACGTGTTATTCCTGGAATGAAAAATGGTATTCACCATGTAACAGGTGTTGAACATGATGAAACAGGGAAACCATCAGAGTCTGCATTAAACCGTAATGCACAAATGGATAAGCGTTTCCGTAAAGTTGAAAATATTCGCTTTGATACACCTGTATACAAAAATGCAAAGCATGAAGAAGCAGATATTCTGCTAGTTGGGTTTAACTCAACTCGCGGTGCGATTGAAGAAGCAATGATCCGTTTAGAGAGTGATGGTTTGAAAGTAAACCATGCACATATTCGTTTGATTCATCCCTTCCCAACTAACGAATTGCTTCCACTAGTACGTGCTGCGAAAAAAGTAGTGGTAGTTGAAAACAACGCAACTGGCCAGTTGGCAAATATTATCAAGATGAATGTTGGATATGCAGAGAAGATTGTAAAGCATTTAAAATATGATGGAAATCCGTTCCTACCACACGAAGTTTATACAAAATGTAAGGAGCTGTTCTAAATGGCCACTTTTAAAGAATTTCGAAATAATGTAAAACCGAACTGGTGCCCTGGCTGTGGCGACTTCTCCGTACAAGCGGCAATGCAACGTGCGGCAGCGAATGTCGGCTTAGAACCAGAAAACTTAGCAGTTATTTCTGGAATCGGCTGTTCAGGACGTATCTCTGGTTATATTAATTCTTATGGTTTCCATGGCATCCATGGTCGTTCACTACCAATTGCACAAGGTGTTAAGATGGCTAACCGTGATTTAACAGTTATCGCATCTGGCGGAGACGGTGACGGCTTTGCGATTGGTATGGGACATACGATTCATGCTATTCGCCGTAATGTGGATATTACCTATATTGTTATGGATAACCAAATCTATGGATTAACAAAAGGACAAACATCACCACGTTCGGCAGCTGGCTTTAAAACGAAATCATCACCACTAGGTTCGATTGAACAACCAATTTCACCTATGGAGATGGCTTTAACTGCTGGTGCAACGTTTGTAGCACAAAGCTTCTCGACGGATTTGAAAGATTTAACGGCATTAATCGAAGCCGGGATTAACCATAAGGGCTTTTCATTAATCAATGTATACAGCCCTTGCGTAACCTATAATAAGGTAAATACGTATGACTGGTTTAAAGAAAATCTAACGAAGCTAAGCAGTATAGAAGGTTATGATCCTACTAACCGCGAGGATGCAATGCAGACTTTGATGAAGCATAATGGTCTTGTTACAGGTCTCATTTATCAAAATACAGAACGCAAATCATATCAAGAATTAATCACAGGGTACTCTGAAACGCCATTGGCGCATGCTGACCTAACTCTTGATCAAACCTATTTCGATAAATTAGTCGATGAGTTCATGTAATAGTTTTTAGAAAACCCGTGGTTTATACCCACGGGTTTTCTAATGTTATAACATTCTATTAATTTTTTCAAATCTTATTTTATATTGTTTGTTTTTTGACTATGCTTTAAAATGATTAGTTGTACCTTAAAACATTATATTTTTTACAATCTACTTTTTTGAAAGGAGTACACAAATGAACGAAAAGCAAAGATTAGAACAGACATCGCAAATCAAGACTGATAAGTCTTCTTCGGACAGAAAATCCGCAGAGAAGGATTACAGCAAATACTTTGATTTTAGCGGTGCAAAAGTGGTTAAACAAGAAGAAGGAAAAACTACTTATAGAATTACTGGGCGGGATATAACGATTAATGATGCTCCGAACCTGGCTGAAGGTAAACGTCGCGGTAAAGAACAAGTTAATTTTGTTAATGATTTTTCAATCCCTGAAGATTTTAAGGGTATGGGTAATGGGAGAAAATTCTTAATACGCACATACGGCTGCCAGATGAATGAGCATGATACCGAAATAATGGCAGGAATCTTTTTAGCTTTAGGCTATGAGCCGACAGATAACACAGAAGACGCAAATGTCATTCTTTTAAATACATGTGCTATTCGCGAGAATGCTGAGAATAAAGTCTTCGGTGAGCTTGGGCATCTAAAGTCCTTGAAATTAGAGAAGCCCGATTTACTTATCGGTGTTTGCGGGTGTATGTCACAGGAAGAATCGGTTGTTAGTAAAATTTTGAAAACCTATCAACAGGTTGACATGATTTTTGGTACACATAATATTCATCGACTGCCAAATATCTTGCATGAAGCATACATGTCAAAGGAAATGGTAGTTGAGGTATGGTCAAAGGAAGGAGATGTGATTGAAAACCTTCCTAAAGTCCGTCGCGGAAAAATTAAAGCGTGGGTTAACATTATGTATGGCTGTGATAAGTTCTGTACGTATTGTATCGTGCCATTTACACGCGGGAAAGAACGAAGCAGACTTCCAGGGGAGATTATCCAGGAAGTCCGCCAATTGGCTGCACAAGGCTACAAGGAGGTTACTCTTCTAGGCCAGAATGTAAATGCCTATGGGAAAGACCTGGAAGGTGTTAAGTATGGTTTGGGTGACTTAATGGATGAATTACGGAAGATAGATATACCGCGCATACGTTTTACAACCAGCCACCCGCGTGATTTTGATGACCATTTGATTGAGGTGCTTGCAAAAGGCGGTAATTTAATGAACCATATTCACCTGCCAGTTCAATCAGGATCAACAGATGTATTAAAAATCATGGCTCGTAAATATACAAGGGAACAATATCTTGAATTAGTAACTAAAATTAAAGCAGCGATTCCAGATGTATCGTTAACAACAGATATTATCGTTGGGTATCCAAATGAAACCGATGAGCAATTTGAAGAAACAATGTCATTATATCGGGAAGTGGGTTATGAACTCGCCTATACGTTTATTTACTCACCTCGTGAAGGTACTCCTGCGGCAAAAATGCAAGATAACGTGCCTATAGAAGTGAAAAAAGAACGTTTGCAGCGTTTAAATGCGTTAGTTAATGAACTCTCCTTAGAGGCAATGAAGAAGCATGAAGGTCAAATCGTTGAAGTTCTTGTCGAAGGGGAAAGCAAGAACAATCCAGAAGTGCTTGCAGGCTACACTACTAAAAGTAAGCTTGTAAACTTTGTTGCACCAAAAGAGGTAATTGGAAAAGTTGTCAAAGTGAAAATTACAGAAGCAAGAACATGGTCATTAAATGGAGAAATGGTGGAAGAACTAGAACCAGTAGAGGTGAAATAAAATGGCGAAATATACAAAAGACGATATCGTAGCACGGGCAAAAGAATTAGCAAACATGATTGCTGAGACTGAGGAAGTTGATTTCTTCAAAAGGGCAGAAGCGCAGATTCATGTTAATACTAAGGTGAGTACTTTAATTTCTGATATTAAAGGTTTGCAAAAGCAAGCTGTTAATTTACAGCATTATGGAAAACCTGAGGCCTTGAAGAAAGTTGAGAATAAAATTGCTTCTATTGAACAGGAATTAGACGAAATCCCTGTTGTTCAAGAGTTTAAGCAATCTCAAATAGAAGTAAACGAATTACTTCAACTTATTGCTACAACTATTTCTAATAAAGTAACCGATGAAATTATTGAATCTACAGGTGGAGACGTACTGCGCGGGGAAACAGGCGCGCAAGTAAAAAATGGCGGATCTTGCGGCGGTCACGACCACGACCACAACCACGATCATTAATAAACCAAACCAGGCTTATACAAATAAGCCTGGTTTTTTTATCTTTACAAAAAACCCAAAAAACCCTCTTTTCATTCCTTTACTTAAGTACATGCCTAATTGGAACACACCTAATAATCCCGCATAAAATGAATTATGACTAAACTTTTAACCAGTATTTGCAGAAATAAATCGCACACTAGTCTAAAATCACGCATAGGATGAAATGAAAATGAATGAGGAGGGTTCGCGCGAAATGGGAGAATACAGAGAGATAATTACGAAGGCCGTAGTAGCGAAAGGGCGTAAATTCACCCAGTCCAATCATACAATAAGCCCGGCACACAGTCCAACCAGCATTCTTGGCTGTTGGATCATCAACCATAAATATAACGCAAAGAAGGTAGGGAAAACAGTAGAGATTCATGGCTCTTATGACATCAACGTTTGGTATTCTTTTAATGATAATACCAAAACTGAAGTAGTCACTGAGCGTGTACAATATACTGACGTCATTAAGTTGAAATACCGTGACCATGATTGCTTGGACGATGATGAGATTTGTGCAAAAGTGCTGCAGCAGCCAAATTGCTGCGAAGCTGTCATCTCACCTAATGGCAATCGTATCATCGTTCATGTTGAGAGAGAATTCCTTGTGGAAGTAATCGGTGAAACCAAGGTATGTGTTGCGGTTAATCCTAAGGGCTGCTCATCGGACGATGAAGATTGGGGATTGGATGTAGACGACGAGGAATTTGAAGAACTCAACCCAGATTTCTTAGTCGGCAGTGAAGAAGAATAAACATACTAGGGAGTCTTGACTTCCTAGTTTTTTCTTTTTTATTTGTAATAAATTATGTATTTTATATTGGAATTTCAGCAATCTATTTTTAGGAGGTGTGCAAATGATGGAACCAAAACAGCCTGGAAATAAAAATATGCCTGATTTTGACCAATTAAATGATCGTTTTATTGCTGAGCAACCGTCGGAGCCTCATATTATTATTAAAACGAATCTTGACCCGGAAGATTCTACTGAAAATAACCCATACTATCATGGGACTGAAACCCAAAACCCAAAGGCATTTAAAGACTATTTTGATGAATAAAAGAAAACCAAGAGGATTATTCCTCTTGGCCTTTCTCCCATTCAGGTCTTAATAACGATAAAATATAGGTGTCATACAATTGATTATTTTGGTACATATAGGCGCGAAGTAATCCTTCATTAGTGAAACCAAATTTGTTTAAAAGAGTAAGGGAAGCCTCGTTTTCCGGGTAAACAACGGCACCAATTCGGAATAAAGCCAATTCTTCATAGCCATAACGCAGAACTTCTCTAATAGCCTCAGTTGTCAATCCCTTCCGCCAATAATACGGGTGAATTTCATAACCGATTTCGGCACGTTTATTATTTAACTGTAAGTTATTTAGCCCCAAGGTACCGATTAATTTATAATTGTGTTTTAAAACAATCCCCCAACGAATACCGCGTTTTTCAAAAAAGATTTTTTGAAATAAATCAATTAATTTTATTGCCTCACCGCGGGAAGTGAAGGGGTCGGTCCCATAGTATTTTGTCACTTCTTCGAGTGATAACACCTCAAACAAGCTTTCGACATGATTATATGTAATTTCAACCAACTTCAGACGCTGCGTTTCCAATGCAGGAAATTTCATGATATCCCCTCGCTTATCATTCCTTAAGGAAATTTGAAATATTATATAAAAAATACGGAATATTTTATCAACTCCTAGTGTATAACGGATGTATACTAAAATAAAGATTTTTTTCTGTACTGAGGTGTGAAAATGGAAATTGAGAGGTACACAAAATTAATTGGAAAAGAGTTGCTGCCACATATACAATTATTGACTCAAGGTCCTTTTGATCCGATTATTGTGGAAAACCATTCACACTCGTGGAAGACCATCGGAAGCGGCAATTATGCAGGGGTTTTTTCACATGATGCGAATCCAAAATGGGTGGTAAAGGTGTATGGAAGGAGTCCGGAAGCACTGAAGAAAGAAATAGAGGTATATGAAAAACTAGGAAAGCATTCAACTTTTTCAACACTAATTGGGTATGGAGAAAATTATTTGATATTAAAAAGAATCAAAGGTATTACTTTATTTAATGCTGTTGTAAAAGGCGTACCTATACCTGAATCCGTCATTAAAGATGTTGATAAAGGCTTAGATTATGCCAGGGGAGTGGGCTTGAACCCTTTTGATGTCCATGGAAAAAATATTGTCATGTTTGACGGGAGAGGTTATATTGTCGATGTTTCCGATTTCTATAAGCAAGGAACTTGCCGCAAATGGGCTGATTTAAAAAAAGCCTATTATAAAATTTATCGGCCATTTCTTTATAGATTCCACCCTTCTATTCCTTACTTCCTTCTAGATTTTGTTAGAAAAGGGTATCGATTATACAGGAAAATTAAAAAGGACTAATATTGATAAATTTCTGTAATATGCAAAGGCTTAAAACGCGTGTCCTTTTGTAACAAGGACACGCGTTTTTGATATGTGTTATATCTTTTTATATGCCAAATGAAGAAGATCTGCAAGTTCTCTCATCAACGGTCGCTTTGGATTGACATTTGTATCTGGATCATTAAAGGCATGAAGGGCTAATTCACATATTTTACTTTCAAATTCTGCTTGATCCACTCCGCATTCTTCCATACTCATTGGCATGTCTAATTCTTCTGCCAGACTGACAATTGCCTTAATAAGGCTTTCTACTCCTTCTTCAGTAGTCTTAGAAGGGAAACCAAGCATTTTAGCAAGCTCCGCATACCGCTCAGCGGCAATATAGTGGTCATATCCAGCGAACGGTGTGAATTTAGTAGGATTTTTTGCATTGAAGCGAATCACATGAGGTAAAAACAGTGAATTTGCACGTCCGTGTGCAATGTTGAACTCTGCTCCAACTGCATGGGCGAGACTATGATTAATACCTAAATACGCATTATTGAATGCCATCCCAGCCATGGTAGATGCGTAGTGCATTTTCTCCCGTGCCAGCTCATCCTCGCCGTTTCGGTAAGCCCTTGGCAGGTACTCAAATACTAGTTGAATGGCTTTAATGATCTGTCCATCGGAAAAGTCATTTGATACAACAGAGACAAAAGCTTCTATTGCATGGGTTAAGACGTCCATACCCGTATCGGCAGTAATATGCTTAGGAACAGTCATGACAAATTGCGGATCGATTATTGCTATGTCCGGTAATAGTTCGGGATCTGAAAGTGGGTATTTAATATTCCCCTGCTTATCAGAAATAACTGTAAATGATGTAACCTCTGATCCTGTACCAGAGGTGGTAGGTATGGCAATTAGCTTAGCCTTGCCACGCAGTTTCGGGAAGGTGACCACTCGTTTTCTTGGATTCAGAAACTTCTGTTTTAATGAGTTGAAGGCGGCTTCAGGCTGCTCGTAAAAAACCCACATGCCTTTTGCAGCATCCATTACAGAACCACCGCCAAGAGCGATAATGACATCCGGCTGTGAATTCCTCATTAACTCAGCACCCTTAATGACCGATTCAATGCAAGGGTCTGGTTCTACCTCTGAATAGACATCAAAGCGGATAAAGTCCGGTCGCTTTTTTAAGTAATGAAGCACTTTATCAACATAACCATTATTCATTGAAGACGGGCTAGTGACAATGAATGCTTTTTTGATACCAGGAATTAACTCTAAAGCTTGAACCGAGTTCTTTTTATAGTAAATTTGTGGCGGAGTCCTCAATACTTGTGCATTTACATTCCTTTTTGCCGCTTTCTTGATATTTATTAAGTTTAGAGCACCGACATTTGTTGATACAGAATTCCCACCATATGTACCGCAGCCGAGTGTTAGAGTTGGCAGAAAGTCATTATAAACGTTTCCGGTAGCCCCTTGGGCAGAAGGTGTGTTGACAAGAATTCGACCTGCCCTCATTTGTATTGCATACCGTTCAATAACCGCTTGATTGGCAGTGTGAATGGACGCTGTATGGCCAAGTCCTCCATATTCAAGTGTTTCTTCAGCAAACTTTAGTCCCTCCTCCAAGCTGTGCGCCTTATAACAGGCAAGTATAGGGCTTAATTTTTCACAGGAAAGCGGATACTTTGGTCCTACTCCATCTAATTCAACAACTAAAATCTTCGTTTCTAATGGTACTTCAATTCCAGCCATACCAGCAATTTTATACGCGGGTAACCCTACAACCGCTGGATTGAGAGAAAGGGTATCTTCCTTAATAGCGATTTTTTCTAATTTGAGTTTTTCCTCCTCATTAAGGAAGTAACAGTTGTTTGCAATCATTTCAATTACAACTTCTGTATAGATCTCTTTATCAATAATGAGTGCCTGCTCTGAAGCACAGATCATTCCGTTGTCATACGTTTTTGATAAAAGGAGGTCCTGGACAGAACTCTTAATATTGGCTGTCTTTTCAAAATAACAAGGCACATTTCCAGGACCAACACCAATTGCTGGTTTACCAGAGCTGTAGGCTGCCTTCACCATACTCGAGCCGCCTGTTGCGAGAATAAGGGAGACCTTTGGGTGTCTCATCAGCATATTTATGGCACTAAGGCTTGTGGTTTCAACCCACTGGATACAATTTTCCGGAGCTCCTGCTCTTATTGCAGCGTCTTTTAGTAATTTAGCTGTTGCTCTTCCTGAATGATGTCCCATAGGATGAAATGCAAAGATAATTGGATTTCTCGTCTTTAACGAAATAAGCGATTTATAGATAACCGTGGAAGTTGGGTTTGTAACAGGAACGAGTGCAGCAATAACGCCAACAGGCTCAGCAATTTCAAAGGTTCCTTCAAGCTCATTCTTACTTATAATACCAACTGTTTTTAGATTTCGAATGCTGTTATAAATCATTTCTGTTGCAAACATATTCTTTGAAATCTTATCTTCAAAAATTCCTCGTTGCGTTTCTTCAACTGCCAGTTTAGATAAATGCACATGATTTTCTAAGGAAGTAAGCGCCATTTGCTTCACAATTTCATCGACCTTTTCTTGATTGAAACTGCGGAATTCTGTTAACGCTTTTGCTCCTTGTTGGGCAAGACGGTCAACCATCATTTCCGTTTGTTTTTCTTCTAACACCTTTTCTGCAACTGCCATGGTAAAAAACCTCCCGTTTATTTACTAGCCTTTTATGTACCGTCTAAAAATATATCAATAGACAAGCTAGAAATTTGTAGAAAGATGTGGTGAAAAATGCAGAATTTCTGCATTAAGGTAAAAGTTCAAAGAATGTTCAGAAATTTATCTAAGATAACCTAAATGAAAAAATAAATATTTTTTTGCTGTATAATGTTATACAATTAAGTTTATTCGTTCTACTATCGAAAAACGTAAAAAAGGAAGGTAATTTATGTCATATGGTTCTGAAAATATTACTAGAATACATCTAGATGATAAAGAAGTTATCTTAATAGGCACTGCTCACGTGTCAAAATACAGTGCGGAGCAAGTAAAAGAAGTGGTTGAAATGGAAAAACCTGACTCTATATGTGTAGAATTAGATGAGCAAAGATATCAATCAATTATGGATAAAAATAAGTGGAAAGAGATGGATATATTTAAGGTAATTAAAGAAAAGAAAGCAACGTTACTTTTAATGAATCTGGCAATCTCTTCCTTTCAGAATCGGATGGCAAAAGAATTAGGGGTTAGTGCAGGACAGGAGATGATTCAAGGGATTGAGTCAGCTAAAGAAACTGGTGCAAATCTTGTTCTTGCCGATCGTAACATTCAAATCACCTTCTCCCGTATCTGGGGAAATATTGGGTTAAAAGGGAAAATAATGCTTCTAGCACAGATTTTTGCGAGTATTTTCACTAAGGGAAGCATTTCAGAAGAAGAACTGGAAAAGATGAAGAACCAGGATACAATTAACGCGATCCTTACTGACTTTACTGATGTCTTCCCAAGATTGAAGAAACCATTAATTGATGAACGTGACCAGTATTTAGCCCAGAAAATAAAAGAGGCTCCAGGAAAAAAGATCGTTGCTGTTTTAGGAGCTGCACATGTTCCTGGAATAATGAAAGAAATAACCAAAGAACAGGACCTAGAGCGTTTAAGAGAGGTTCCTCCCAAATCCAAAACCCCTAAAGTTATTGGCTGGACGATTCCAATCCTGATAATAGCGATTATAGCCTATACTTTTTATACCAATCCTGCAGCTGGTGCACAGCAAACACTCAGTTGGGTGCTATGGCATGGAACTTTCTCCGCACTAGGAACGGCAATCGCCTTTGGACATCCGCTGACCATACTTACAGCTTTTGTTGTCTCACCGATAACTGCCTTGGACCCAATTACCGCAGCCGGCTGGTTTGCTGGAATTGTCCAAGCATATATCCGCAGGCCAAGTGTAAGCGATTTTGAAAACCTGGCAGAAGATGTGACAAGTGTGAAAGGGTTTTGGAGTAATAAGGTAACCCGTATTCTGCTTATTGTTGTATTGGCAAACCTAGGAAGTACGATTGGAACGGTAATCGGCGGAGCAGATGTCGTTCGTTTATTCTTTGAGAATATATAATTTCAAAATAATAATGGTGATGGAGAAGAAATCCTTCAACATTATCCTCTCTAAATTAACCGTAAAAACCGTAGGTAAAAATTACCTAACGGTTTTTTTTTGCTTAAATATACGAATATTACCATCAATATTTTTGGCAAAACAATCAAAACTAAGAAGGCAAAACAATACTTTTGCAAGGGGGTAAATAATTTGATAAAGAAGCCTATAGGCATACTTATAACTGCAGTAATGACGATAGGACTTACCGCATGTAATAACAATGGAGATAATGCAGCAGGTGACAACCGTACTGCAAGGGTAGATAGGAACAAGACAACAATGAATGTTGGTAATGGCAGAAATGTTCGAAATAACGACAATTATTATAACAATCGCTATAATGCTGATGGCACTCGCGGCGGCATATTGCTTGGAAATGGACGAGATGATGGAATTGACCATAACGGTCCATTAACCGAGGATTATTCAAATAACGATAACAGTGATAGTGATATTGTCCGCGGGAGAAATGTAAACAATAATAATTACCGTAGAAATAACGATCGTACCGGGTATAACGTAAACAATCCTGGTACCAACCGAAATGGTTTTAATGTGAACAATGAAAATAAAAGACGGAACAATGTAAACATTAATCGAGATCGAAACAACAACATTGTTGGGACCAATAACTTTGACCAATCAAAATTAATGGTTAATGACCATGATAGTAATATGATCGGTATTTCAGCCGATTCAACAACGATCAATAGTAAACAATATCCACATACAAGAGCGATACTGATTCAGGAAGCAAAGTATAAGTATATTCCCTTTGGTTCGGTTCAATGGTATCAATATGGGACGAACCAACAAGGAAACCAACAACAGCAACAAGGACAAAAACCAACAACTGAAGCACCAAAACAACAAGCACCAATAGCACAAGCGCCCGCGCCGAAACCGGCAGCACCAACACCAGCAGCGCCCGCACCGAAACCGGCAGCACCAGCACCAGCAGCTCCTGCGCCAAAACCAGCTACGCCGGCACCAGCACCAGCCGGAGAAGCTAGTCAATATGTACAACAAGTAATTAATCTAACAAATGCTGAGCGGAGCAAAAAAGGGCTTCCTGCATTAAAGGCAGATACTCAGCTTAACGGTGTGGCTCAAAAGAAGTCAGTCGATATGCAGCAAAACAATTATTTCTCACATACGAGTCCAACGTATGGATCTCCCTTTGACATGATGAGAGACTTTGGCGTGACATATAAATCAGCGGGAGAAAACATTGCCCAGGGACAACGAACACCACAAGAAGTCGTAACTGCTTGGATGAACAGTGAAGGTCATCGCAAAAACATCCTAAGCGGAAACTTTACTCATATTGGAGTAGGGTTTGAAAAGACAGGAAACCACTGGACACAAATGTTTATCGGCAAGTAAAGAGCAATATAAAAAGGCAGGAATCCGAAAGGGATTCCTGTCTTTTATCAAGCTGAGTTATTTAAAAACATTAAAGTCATAATAAATGATGTTCATTAATGTCAGGTTATTTTAAATTTTTTATATTATAACCCATCTTTTTTAATTTCCTGTAAAGGGTGCTACGGCTCATTTTTAATTCCTTTGCAGCATTTGAGACATTCATATGGGAACGTTTCAAAGCAGATAAAATCCATTCTAACTCAGCCAGATTTACTGGGTTCATGCTTGTTGTATCATTAGGTAAGGTTGGTTTTGAATAAAAATGTTTTGGAAGATTTTCAGGTGTAATGATACCATTGGCCGAAAAATTGACTGCATATTCTATCACATTCTCCAATTCGCGAATATTTCCTGGCCAAGAATAATTTCTTAAAATTCGCATTGCTTCGGTAGTTATATGATAAGGACCGTGGTGTTTTTTTACTTTCAGCTTTTGAACAAAATTTTCAACCAGTAAAGGAATATCATCTGAACGGTGACGTAAAGAAGGTAACTCAATATGAATGACATTGAGACGGTAGTAAAGATCCTTACGAAATTTCTTCATTTGAATTTCTTCAACAAGATTTTTGTTCGTTGCTGCAATTACTCTAACATCTATAGGGATACGTGTTTTATCACCGATACGAATGATTTCTTGTTCCTGAATTACACGAAGCAATTGGACTTGCGACTCCAGAGGCATTTCCCCTAATTCATCTAGGAAAAGGGTTCCCTTATTCGCCAATTCGAACTTTCCTATGCTGCCTTTCTGATTAGCGCCAGTAAAGGCACCAGCCACATATCCAAAAAGCTCACTAGGTAGCAAATCCTTTGGAATAGCAGCACAATTTAGAGCTACAAAAGGATAATCAAATCTATTGCTGGCTTGATGAATGGCGCTGGCAACTAACTCTTTCCCTGTGCCGCTATCACCGGTAATCAAAACGTTAGAATCACTTGAAGCAGCAACTCGAGCTAAATGAATGGAGGTTTTAAATGCTTCTGATTTTCCAATTAGATTTTGAAAAGAGTATTTTGCAAAGTGATTATGAATAATAGTTGGATGACTTATTCTATTCTTTTTCTCTAAAATAGAAATAAAACCTATGAATCTATCGTACTAAAAAATTTTTTTGTGTTTAGCTCGATATTGATTGCCATGAAGAGTTATTTCATCCTCCCATTCCTTTTTCGTGATTAATTGATTTTTTTCTACGGTAAGTGACATTAATGATGTTATTTCATTGATTAGGGTATCATTGTTTATCCTTAAAACTTTCCCCTTTGTGTTACATAAGATAACGACTTGGTTTTTCCATTTACTAAT
The DNA here is from genome assembly GCF_038592905.1 of Neobacillus sp. FSL H8-0543. Classification (GTDB taxonomy): domain Bacteria; phylum Bacillota; class Bacilli; order Bacillales; family Cytobacillaceae; genus Neobacillus. Next base: position 4,257,499 of record NZ_CP151943.1, read on the forward strand.
CGCTTCAATATATATGTTTTGCATCATTTCACGCACTTGGTAGTAATTATGAAATAGGATTCGTTCTATTTGATTCACTAATCCAATCGTTTTCATCATGCTGAGAGAATGAAAACTATTAGCCGTAGTAGAAAGGTTTATCACCCCTAACAGTTCGTTTGTTAGCGGATCCAAAATTGGGGCCGATGAACACACCCAATCATGACAACTATAAGAAAAATGTTCGGAAGAAAAAATTTGAATAGGCTGTTTCAAAATGATGGAGGTCCCAATTGCATTCGTACCAGCCCAACGTTCTGACCACTGAGATCCATTATTTGCATTCACTGAGTTTCCTATATTTCGGGCTACACGCAAATCCCCATAGTTATCTATGATTATGCCATCACTGTCACAAAACAGGAGTACATGGTTTTCATCAGAAAGTTCTTGCCCCGCCTTTTTAAGTACTGGTTGCACTAGTTGAAAAACTTCATTTTTTCTCCTTATTTCTTTGAGCTCTTCATCCGTGATATTTTTTACTGAACCTTCAATCATCGGATTCAGATCTTGATATTCCTTACTCCGATTCCAAGATTGTAAAATAATATCTCTTACTTCTGTTAATTCCGTAGGCTGTTGCCCGATTTGATTTGGATTTAAGAAGTAATGTTCCCATTTTTCATACTGTTTTTTTCTTAGTAACAGGCAACTCTACTCGCTGAAATCTTCCCTGTACATTTAAGATTTAGTGGATCATCCCTTGCCTATCAATTTGCTGCAATCATTGCAGGTGGATTGGCACCAACAATATCCTTAACATTACTAGAGAAATTTAAAAGTCCCAATGCCATCACTATGTATATTGTCATTTGTTGCTCCATCTCTATGACGGCTTTATTCCTCCTTAAACCAAAAGAAGAACAAACAATCGTTGAGGAGCGAGCTCGAGCTGGTAATGAGTAATAAGAATATAAAATGAAATCAATTTTGTTTACTATACTGATGAAAGTGGCGGTTTTAATAAACAGAAATATATGAATTATCTAAAAATGCATTGACCCAAAACGGTTTAAGTAATATTATTGTTCCGTAGAGGGAATCTTGTACCGTGTGTGGAGCATGAATGAAAATAAACCAGGTGAGGGTTACCAGGTGAATTGTGAAACCTCACGTAAATAGGCAATCATTTTAAAGAGTACATAAGGAGGGTAAAACGTGAAAAACGTTGTTATCATTGACTCAGTAAGAACAGCGATTGGGAAAATTGGAGGTAGTTTAAAGGGTGTAGAGGTTGACTACCTTGCTGCGAAGGTTATTCAAGAAATTCTGCTGCGGACAGAAATGGAAAAAAGTGAAGTGGATGAAGTAATTCTTGGACAGACAAAACAGAGTACAGATACGCCTAATCTTTCCAGACTGGCTCTTTTACGCGCAGGACTTCCTGTTGAGGTACCGGGTTATACCGTCCATAGGCAATGTGGTTCAGGACTTCAGGCTATTAACAATGCAGCCTTGCAAATTATGGGTGGACTATCAGATGTAATAATAGCAGGTGGAGCAGAATCCATGAGTACAGCTCCTTATTATATAAGAAAGGCTCGTTATGGATTCGGTTCAGGAAATGGAGAAATTGTTGATCCTAATACGGAAAGCCAACCGCGTTCACAGCCAATTGAGATTTATGGAAATCTCACAATGGGTTATACAGCCGAAAATTTAGCGGAGAAATACAGGATTTCTCGAGAGGAACAGGATGAATTTGCGCTTCGCAGTCAGGAACTTGCACAAAAGGCCATTATGGATGGGCGGTTTACTAAGGAAATCGTTCCTTATAAAATCAAACAAAGAAAAGAAGATAGAATCTTTGAGAAAGATGAACACCCACGATTAACCAGTTTGGAAAAATTGGGCAGTTTAAAACCAGTGTTTAAAGAAAATGGTACCGTGACTGCAGGAAATAGTAGTGGAAGAAATGATGCGGCTTCTGCAGTATTAATGATGTCGGAGGACGCCGCATATAAGCATGGGCTTAAACCAAAAGCAAAAATTATTGCACAGGCTGTTTCAGGAGTTTCACCGGAAATCATGGGAATTGGGCCGGTACAGGCGACGAAGAAAGCGTTATCTATGGCGGGACTCTCATTAAATGATATCGAATTAATTGAATTGAATGAGGCCTTTGCAGCTCAAGCTCTTGCTGTGATCAAGGAACTTAATTTGGATTTGAAAAAAGTAAATGTGAATGGTGGGGCCATTGCATTAGGTCATCCCCTTGGGGCTACAGGTGCCATTCTTATGACGAAATTATTGTACGAAATGGAACGAAGAGGAAAAAAATATGGATTGGTCACTCTCTGTATTGGCGGGGGGCAAGGGATTACGACGATTGTCGAAAATCTGCAATTTTAGTGTCAACTATGGATAGTTAGATTTAACAAATTTTTTTGGAATTATTGTACCATATACGGATTGATAATCCGTATATGGTATATAAAATCGGAGGGTTTAGAATGGCTGGTCCACTAGAAGGGATAAAAGTATTAGAACTTTCGAGAACACTTGCCGGTCCCTTTTGCAGCATGCAATTAGCTGATATGGGGGCAGAAGTTATCAAGGTTGAACAACCGGGTATTGGCGATGAAACAAGAAGTTATATTCCGCCTGAAATAAATGGAGAATCTACTTATTTTATGAGCCTAAACAAAAATAAAAAAGGCATTACGTTGAATCTCAAAACGGAAGAAGGACAACGTATCGTAAAACAGCTGGTAAAGGATTCCGATGTATTAATTGAAAATTTTCGAAATGGAACAATGGAGAAGTTTGGATTAGGGTATGAAGTGCTCAAAGAAATCAACCCTCGGCTGGTCTATTGTGCAGTCAGCGGTTTTGGCCGAACGGGTCCAATGAAAGATGAACCAGCTTATGATTTGTTGATGCAGGGTTTCGGAGGATTAATGAGTGTTACCGGTGAGGAAGGAAGGGCCCCCGTTAAGGTTGGGTTTTCAATCGTCGATTTAGCAACAGGCCTTTATGCATCGCTTGGGGTTGTCCTTGCTCTGCTGTCCAGAGAAAAGACGGGAAATGGCCAATATGTGGAATCATCATTGTTGGATACCATCGTGTCGTTGACCAATTACTTGGGGCAAGGTGTATTAGCAACAGGAAAGGTTCCTGGACGTTTAGGCTCTGCACATCCAAACCTTGTTCCATACCAGGCGTTTGAGGCGAAAGACGGTTATGTCATCATTGCGGTACCAAATGATGGGCTTTGGAGGAAAATGTGTGATGCACTTGATCTTCATGATTTGAAGGATCATCCGAAATTTGTTGTAAACGTGAACCGCGTGGCAAACAGAGAAGAACTCGTAGGGATTCTCACGGAGTATACGAAGAGCAAAGATTCTTCGGAAATTATTGAAAGGTTAAAACATGCGGGTGTACCAAGTGGACCAATCAACAACATTGCCCAACTCCTGGACCATCCTCAGGTTCAATACCGGGAAATGATTCAACAAGTAGAACATCCTACCATTGGAATGCTGAAAATGCTGGGTATACCGCTTAAATTATCGGCTACGCCAGGATCTGTTCGAAAGGCACCTCCTTTATTAGGTGAAGATACAAATGAAGTGTTAGCCAACCTTGGCTATAGTAGTGAAGATATTACAAATTTTATGGAGAAGGGGATTATATAAGCATGATCAATCATATTGCCGTGATTGGCGGCGGTACCATGGGACGGGGAATAGCCTATTCCGCTGCTTTAGCTGGGTTTGAAGTAGCTTTACAGGATATATCTAAAGAAGCTATCGGAAATGCAAAAGAATATATTGAAAATCTGTTAAATAAAAACGTGACTAAAGGATACGTCAAAGCCGTGCAGGCAGAAGAGGCAAAGAAAAATTTATGTTATTCCACTCAGCTGCAAGAAGCCGTTCGTAAAACAGACCTGGTAATCGAAGCGGCGTTAGAAATTATGGAGCTTAAAATCAATATCTTCAAGCAATTAGATCAGTTTGCACCAGCTCACGCTATCCTGGCTACAAATACGTCAACGATGAGTCCGTCGGAAATTGCCGCAACCACAAAAAGACCGGATCAATGTATAGCCATGCACTTCTTTAACCCAGTTCATCGTATGAAATTAATCGAGATCATTCGAGGATTGGATACATCTGATTCTACGGTAGAAGAAGTTAAACAAGTGGCAGAAAAGATGGGAAAAGAAACTGTCGAAGTCAATGAGTTTCCTGGGTTTGTAACAAGTCGGATGAATTGTCTAATTGGAAATGAAGCGATGAACATGTTAATGGAAGGTGTGGCATCTGTCAAGGACATCGATAAAGCCCTTAAGCTTGGTTTAAATCATCCGATGGGGCCGATCGAATTGGCAGATCTTGTAGGATTGGACAGCCGTTTGCGAAATATGGAATATTTGTATCACCATTTAGGAGAAAAATACCGTCCATCTCCGATTCTTGTAAAATATGTGAAAGCAGGACGTTTAGGAAGAAAATCAGGTCGCGGATTTTACGATTACACTAATAAATAGGAAGGAAAGTGGAATTTATGGATTTTAGATTATCAGAAGATATCAAGTTTATAAAACAAAGTATTCGGGAGTTTATTGATAACGAAGTGGATCCCCTTGCGATGGAAATCGAAGAGAAGGATGAAATTCCGGAAAAAATCATGAAAATGTCCAAGGAAATGGGATTATTTGGTCTGAGTATCCCGGAAGAATACGGCGGAACGGGAATCGGAATGGTTGGCAAGTGTGCGATATATGAAGAATTAGGTAGAACACACAATGGCTATACTACTGTAATTGGTGCCCATACTGGTATAGGCTCGGTTGGGATTGTGGAGATGGGAAATGAAGAACAGAAGCGAAAGTATCTACCGTCGATGGCAGCGGGTGAAATGATAGGTGCGTTTGCTTTGACAGAACCAGATGCCGGCTCACATGCAACGAACTTGAAAACAACCGCGGTAAGAAAAGGAGACAAATATATCATAAATGGGAGCAAACATTATATTACGAACGCTCCAATTGCTGATGTTTTTACAGTGATGGCAGTAACTGATCCATCAAAAGGGGCAAAAGGAATTACTTCCTTTATTGTAGAGAAAGATTTCCCAGGATTCCAACTAGGGAAAAACGAAAAGAAAATGGGTCTTCGCGGTTCCCATTCTGCAGAAATTTTCTTTGAGGATTGTGAAGTGCCTGTAGAAAATGTACTCGGCCAAGAAGGCCAAGGTTATGTCAATGCTTTAAAAATTCTTGCAAATGGCAGGGCGGGGCTTGCTGCTAGAAACTTGGGTTCCTGCGAAAAGCTTTTAGAAATGTCTCTCCATCATGCCATGGAGAGAATTCAGTTTAACAAACCAATCTTTGAACAACAAATCATTCAACATTACTTGGCTGAAATGGCCGTGGATATTGAAACATTAAGGAGCATGACTTACCGAGTGGCGTGGATGGTAGACCAGGGTATGAAGGTCATTAAGGAAGCGGCTATGGTGAAACTGCTGGGGTCCGAAGTTTATAATCGTGTAGCAGATAAGGCTGTACAGATTCACGGAGGGATTGGATATATTGCTGAATTCCCTGTTGAACGTTTTTATCGTGATGCAAGAATCACCAAGATTTATGAAGGAACATCCGAAATTCAAAAAAATATTATTGCAGCGCAGTTAAAGCAGGAATATTTATAAAATCTACACTTAAATGGTGAGAAAAGGCAAGCAATAGTTACAGGGAAGTAAATAGTTGTTAAGGTATTAATGAAGTTTTATTCTTACAACGAATGCTAATATATTATTAAAGAGGTTTATATATGGAGAATAGAAAAGATCGTTCCGAGGTACCCGCTTTAGAAGCGACTATAAAGATATTAGAATATCTCAGCCGCTATAATCATCGTGCAAGTAGTCTTGCTGATATTTGTAAAAATGTAAATATCAACAAAAGTACTTGCCATCGGATACTTAAGGTTCTTGAAAACCATAACTATGTCATTTACAACGAAGATAAAAAACAATACAGCCTTGGCTCTTCTCTTGTTGTGCTTGGTGCAAGGGCCTCTGAATTCATTGACTATCTTGAACTTTGCAAACATCACCTAAAGGAGTTATGTAATGAAACGCAACAAACTGTGGTTTTGTTAGAACCAACCGCCAATGACAGATTAATGTATGTAGCAAAGGAAGAACCGCCTTTAACAGTTCGAGTAACTGTAAGTGTAGGTCAACGATTTCCTTTAACCAGTGCTTCTTTCGGTAAATGCTATTTAGCATTTATGGATGAGAATCGTGCAGATGAAATTATCCAGAAAAATGGATTTAAGCAATTTACAGGCAAGACGATAACCAATATAGAAGAGTTTAAACAGGAACTCAAAAATATAAGAATGAAAGGTTATTCTGAAAGTTATGAGGAGCATACTGCTGGTGTATGCGGGGTTGCAGCTCCTATTTTTAATTTGCATGGTGAGGTAAAACTTGTTATCAGCTGCTTATTTCTATCAAGCCATCCAGACACCGATGCTTCATTTTATGGTAAAAAAGTATTAGAAGTTTCCGAAACATTAACAAATATCATGGGTGGTAAACGGCCAAATGGGGTTTAATAAATAATAGTGTAACAATCAAGAAGCGATTAGTTTCATACTTTTAGGATGTGAAAAGGGATGTCCTTATAATATGCGTTTATATATATCCCTAAAATATTCTATTCATTTTAGGAAATTGCTAATTTCATATTTTCAACAAAAATAAAAAGCCTTGAATAATCAAGGCTTTTTGATGTCCCAGAGAGGATTCGAACCTCCGACCTACAGTTTAGGAAACTGTTGCTCTATCCTACTGAGCTACTGAGACAATATCTACAGAACGTTTTTAATTATAATTCGTAAAGCGAAAAAGGTCAATCAATATAATTACTAATTAGTATTTTTTTCTTTTTTTCCTCTAAAGATTAACCACACGATTAAGCTTAATATAATCAATAACCCTTCCAAAGATAAAATATACCAGGGATATGGTCCTAAAAAATCCAATAAGCTTGCAGTGGTTGGTTTATGACTTAGGAACATATAATTACCGCTGACTAGCTTGTTGATGAGCATCACTAAAGGCATTAGGACGTTTAAATAGAAGAATAATCTAATAACCGATAAGATGGATGGCTTGTAACCTTTTGCCCAAGTAAAATAAAATGCGACCCAAATCATCATTAAATGGGTATAGAAGAAATGAAAATAGCGAAAATGAGGGAAATCATGGTGTAATAAGGGAGTTAATAATGCCTGAGTTGCTCCCAGTAAGGCTGTAAATAATAAGATTTCATAAACGTATTTATTCTTTGTTAGCAATAAGATCACAGTTAAAATCAGGCTAAGGCTACACAATTCCAATGGTAAGGAAAAACTCGCATTCCAAATACCATTTGTAAACATCCATAGATGATAGCCCACTTCCATCACAATTAACGAAATAGCAATTCCTACTTCTACTTGTCTCCATCTCTGACCCTTCATCTTTTCTCGTTGTAGAAAGATTCCTAACGAACCTAGAAAAAGCAGGCTGATCATTACAAAATGACTAACAGAAAAAATCTCAAAAGCAAAACCATTATTGCTACCCCCAAACCATGTCACTCTAAACCATCACCTTCCTGCCCTTATACTCCATATAATGTTTAGCAAATTGTACCATATCTTTAGGAATAGCGGTGTCTGCTTTGGTGAGTTATTTCTATCTGAAAAAACATCTATCTTTTATGATATAATAGTTTGTCGAAGATAATCGAAAATGAATATACTCATGGAGGTCATTATGGCTGCTTATACGCCGATGATACAACAATACTTAACCGTTAAGGCAGAATACCAGGATGCCTTTTTATTTTTTCGCTTAGGCGATTTTTATGAAATGTTTTTCGAAGATGCGATTAAGGCATCACAAGAATTAGAGATTACATTGACCAGCCGTGAAGGCGGTTCAGATGAACGCATCCCAATGTGTGGGGTTCCACACCATGCAGCACACAATTATATCGAACAGCTTATTTCAAAAGGCTACAAAGTGGCTATTTGCGAACAAACCGAAGATCCGAAACATGCCAAAGGGGTAGTGAGACGAGAGGTTGTTCAGCTAATCACGCCAGGAACGGTAATGGAAGGTAAGGGATTAAGCGAAAAAGAGAATAATTATATTGCAGCCGTTTCATCCTTTGAAGACGGAACGTTTGGTTTTGCCTATAACGATATCTCAACAGGTGAAAGTCGGGTAACGATTCTTTCCGCTAATTTTGATGAAGTTTTGAACGAACTTGCGGTTTTAAGTGCAAAAGAAGTGGTTGTTGCAAGTAACTTTGATGAGGCATTACAAAAGAAGATGCGTGATCGCGATGTCCTCGCCATCTCATTTGAAGATAATAGTTCAATAGATTTAAATTTTCAGCATTTGTTAGAAGCTGTAAATCAAGAAAAGTTGAAGCAAGCGGTGGCAAGACTGTTTAACTATTTATACCGTTCCCAAAAAAGAAGTCTTGATCATCTCCAGCCCGTAACCACCTATCAAATTCATCAATATATGAAAATTGATTACTATTCAAAACGGAATCTCGAATTAACGGAAACGATTCGTTCGAAAGGGAAAAAAGGCTCACTCTTATGGCTGTTAGATGAAACGATGACAGCAATGGGCGGCAGAATGCTCAAACACTGGATTGATCGTCCGCTAATCTCTCAAAATGAAATTGAATATCGCCAAACCATCGTCGATGTTCTCATGAACCATTATTTTGAACGCCAGGAGCTGCGCGAGAAATTAAAGGAAGTGTATGATTTAGAGCGTTTAGCAGGCCGGGTTGCTTTCGGAAATGTCAATGCACGCGACTTAGTACAATTAAAACGTTCATTAATGCAAACGCCATTCTTAAAACAAATCCTTCAAGGTATGCCGAATGAACAGGTAAATAAAATAGCTGATCTGCTTGATCCCTGTGAAGAAATTACCGACTTATTGGAACAGGCAATTGTTGAGAATCCACCGCTATCGTTAAAAGAAGGCAATATGATTCGCGATGGTTACAATAAACAATTGGATCAATACCGTGATGCTAGTCGAAACGGTAAAACATGGATTGCCCAGCTGGAGCGTGACGAACGGGAAAAAACCGGTATAAAATCGTTGAAGGTAGGCTATAATCGTGTGTTTGGCTATTACATTGAAGTGACACGTGCGAACCTTCATCTATTAAAAGAAGGACAGTATGAGCGTAAACAAACGTTAACCAATGCTGAACGTTATATTACTCCTGATTTGAAAGAGAAAGAGGCGTTAATTCTACAAGCCGAAGAAAAATGTGGGGAACTGGAATACGAATTATTTACTGAAATTCGTGAGATGATTAAGGAACAAATTCCGCGTTTGCAAAGCTTGGCAAAAACGGTCAGTGAACTAGATGTGCTTCAGTGCTTTGCCCAAACGAGTGAAGAACGTCGTTATGTGAAACCGCAATTTTCCGCTGAACGCCTGATCATGATTAAGGACGGCAGACATCCAGTTGTTGAAAAGGTATTAAACGCCCAAGAGTACGTTCCAAATGACTGTTTGATGGATGCTGACCGTGAAGTCCTTCTAATCACTGGTCCCAACATGTCTGGTAAAAGTACGTACATGCGCCAAATTGCCTTAACCGCGATCTTAGCGCAGATCGGCTGTTATGTTCCGGCATCCGAAGCTGTTTTGCCGATTTTTGACCAAGTGTTTACCAGAATCGGTGCTGCCGATGATTTGATTTCAGGTCAAAGTACGTTTATGGTCGAAATGCTTGAAGCGAACAATGCAATAGCTAATGCGACAAAAAACAGCTTGATTTTATTTGACGAAATTGGCCGTGGTACCTCCACATACGATGGGATGGCATTAGCACAGGCAATTATAGAATATATTCATACACGTATCGGTGCGAAAACACTATTTTCAACCCACTATCATGAACTGACAGTATTGGATAAAGAGCTTATGAAGCTAAAAAATATTCACGTAAGCGCGATTGAACATAATGGGAAGGTTGTCTTCCTTCACAAAATAAAAGAAGGACCTGCGGATAAGAGTTACGGAATTCATGTTGCGCAGCTAGCTAATCTGCCTAAGGAGCTAATAAACCGGGCGAATGATATCTTAATTGCTCTGGAACAGTCTGATATTCAGACTGTACCAGCTAAAATTGAGGTGGTAAAAGAACCTCAAGTAGAAAAACCAGCACAGCTCTCCTTTTTCGATGAACCAAAAGAACCGAAAAAGCAGGAGCTTTCATCAAAAGAAAAACGAGTAGTCGAGAAAATGAAAGAACTAGATATCTTAGATTTAACACCATTACAAGCAATAAATATGCTATATGAATTGCAGAAAAAGTTAAAACACTAATATTTTGGAGGTGAACGCTGCATGGGCAAGATAATCCAATTGGATGATGCGCTTTCTAATAAAATTGCTGCGGGTGAAGTGGTCGAGCGACCAGCTTCTGTTGTAAAAGAGCTTGTTGAAAATGCGATTGATGCGGGCAGTACGGTCATAGAAATCGAGGTTGAAGAAGCAGGATTAGCAAAAATTCGCATTACCGATAATGGTAACGGAATTGAGGAAGAGGATGTATTACTCGCTTTTCAGCGTCATGCCACTTCCAAAATTAAAAATGAAAGGGATTTGTTTCGGATCCGTACCCTAGGTTTTCGCGGCGAAGCTCTGCCGAGTATCGCTTCGGTATCCAGGCTTGAGATGAAGACTTCAACAGGTGAGGGCGCAGGAAATCGAGTAGTCATTGAAGGCGGAAAGGTAGAGGTATTTGAGAAAGCGTCGAGCAGACGTGGAACAGACCTTATTATTACTGATTTATTTTACAATACTCCCGCACGTCTAAAGTATATGAAGACGATTCATACAGAGCTTGGAAATATTACGGATGTCGTCAATCGTTTGGCTCTATCCCATCCAGAGGTCGCCTTCCGCTTGATCCATAATGAGCGTAAGCTTTTGCAAACAAATGGGAACGGAGATGTTCGTCAAGTACTTGCTTCCATTTATGGAATGGGTATAGCCAAACAGCTTGTACCGATTTCAGGTAAATCACTCGATTATCAAATTACTGGTTTTGCCTCGATGCCTGAGGTAACAAGGGCTTCAAGGAATTATATATCAACAATGATTAATGGTCGGTTTATAAAAAACTATCCGTTGGCAAAAGCAATTCAGGAAGGTTATCATACCCTTCTGCCGATAGGTCGATATCCGCTTGTACTGCTAAATATTGATATGGACCCTATGCTTGTGGATGTCAATGTGCATCCAGCGAAAATGGAAGTCCGAATAAGTAAAGAAGCGGAATTATATGAACTTGTCACAAGTATCATCAAAAATACTTTTAAATCGAAGATATTAATTCCTTCCGCATATGAAAAGAAAGAAGTGTCGAAGTCTGAACAAACTTCCTTTATTCTTAATGAAGGAACAACACAAACACCTGATAATAAAGAGAATGAATGGACTCGTCCCGTTCCCGTTCCTGCAACCATTCAAGAGAGCCGCGTAAGACTGCAAGAGAACGTAGAACCAGAGGGAATAAATTTTCATCCTTGGGAACTAAATACTCCAGTGAGCGAAGCCTACTACCAGTCTGTTGAAGCGGGGTCATCTAACGATACTCATGACAATACCTACACGGATTTACCAGGAGTTGAAATTCAACCTGAAAGCCGTATACCAAGGTTATACCCGATCGGGCAAATGCATGGGACCTATATCTTCGCCCAAAATGAAAATGGACTCTATATCATTGACCAGCATGCGGCCCAAGAAAGACTGAAGTATGAGTATTTTCGTGAGAAAGTGGGCAAGGTTCATTCAGAGCTTCAGGAAATGCTTGTTCCATTAACCTTTGAGTATTCGACTGATGATTTTTTAAAAATTAATGAAAACATAAGCGAACTTGAAAAGGTTGGGGTATTCCTTGAGGAGTTTGGGATGAATAGCTATATTGTCCGTTCCCACCCCCAATGGTTACCTAAAGGGGAAGAAAAGCAAATCATTGAAGATATGATTGAACAGCTTCTTTTAATGAAGAAGGTTGATATTAAAAAGCTTCGTGAGGAAGCAGCAATTATGATGAGCTGTAAAGCATCTATTAAGGCGAATCGTCATCTCCGTAATGATGAGATTCAAGCATTACTAGATGATCTTAGAAAAGCGTCTGATCCATTTACCTGTCCGCATGGCAGACCAATCATCGTACATTATTCCACCTATGAAATGGAAAAAATGTTTAAACGTGTGATGTAATACACAAAGGGCATCTCTTTATATTGAGGTGTTCTTTTTTATTTCTCCAAAAAAGCTTTCAGGTATTGGAATGTAAGCAGAAAAGTGAAATAATATAGTTAAGAATGCTCAAACTATCATGGATAGAGGGGGTGGATATATGGCTATATTTAGTCTATTAATTTTATTTTTACCGGTAATTCTTATTGTATTTGTCATTGCTTATGCAGTAAAAAACAAGGAAATGGGGGATGAAGCTGTGATACGTCATTTATATACCTATTTAGTCTTATTCGCAACGCTCATGATGGTCATTGGCGGAGGAATTTCAATCTTTATGGCTGCTGCCGATTTAGTCAGTCCACAAGGATATTATCAGAGCTATCAAGATTATAAACAGAATAGTGAAAATGGGAAAATGGGTGAAAATAACGAAAATAAAACAGAAGCGGAAATTCGTGAAGATTATAACCAATTAGTTAAAGATGAAAAAAGCAGAGAAAGAGAACGTGCTAAGAATCAAATAATAAAAAGCTTAGGTTTTATCGTCATCCCGCTTCCAGTATTTTTTTACTTCAATAATATGAGAAAAAAGCAAAGCGATATATAAACAAATAAAGAGTGCCTATGGCACTCTTTATTTGATCCAAACTTATTTTGCAAGAGCATGGACTTTATGCATATAGCTAAGAGCTTTTCCTGTACCGATGGCTACCGATTCAAGAGGGTTTGGGGCTAACACAACGGGCACCGAGATTTCATTGCTAAGCCATTCTTCCATCCCTTTCATTAAGGCACCGCCACCCGTTAGAATGACACCACGGTCAACGATATCACCGCTAAGTTCGGCAGGACAATCCTCAAGTGTGGCACGTACGGCTTCAAGTATATGAGTGAAGGATTCTTTCATTGCATTTCTAACTTCATAGGATGAGAGCTTAATAGTTTTAGGTAATCCTGTCACAAGGTCACGTCCGCGGACATCCATAAACAGCTCCTCGTGGTCGATTAAGGCAAAACCAATTTCCATCTTAATATTTTCCGCGGTTCGCTCACCAATTAAGACGTTATATTCTTTACGGACGTGATGGATAATTTCTTCGTCAAGACGGTCACCGCCAATTTTAACAGAATGACAGGCAACCACCCCTCCAAAGGAAATAATGGCAACTTCTGTGTTACCGCCGCCAATATCAACAACAACATTGGCAACGGGCTCATCGACTGGTAATCCAGCACCGATAGCGGCAGCAACAGGTTCTTCAATCAATTGGATTTTCTTTGCGCCAGCATTTCTTACAGCATCTGTAATAGCCCTCCGCTCAACGCTCGTGGAACTAAAAGGGGTACAGATGACAACATTTGCTTTCCGGAATGCCAAGCCGTTTTTTGAAGCCTTGCGAATAATATGCTTTAGTAAGTCTGTTGTTAGATCATAATCAGCAATAACCCCGTCCTTTAACGGTCTTACAGCAATAATTTTCTCTGGAGTCTTTCCAATCATTTCTTTCGCTTCCGTACCGATGGCGATAACATTTTTAGTTGCTGTATCAATCGCGACAACGGATGGTTCATTGACGCATATTCCTTTATTTTTACTATAAACCACAATATTTGCTGTTCCTAAATCAATTCCTATTTCAAATGCTGATAACATTTTATCATTCACCTTTTTCTTAATTATTCATTCATGATATGCTACGGTTAAGCCTACCATGAATTTGGGGGTGAAAGCGTGTTTGTAAATGAAACGTTATTCTTTTGTAAATTAGCAGGAAAAGTTTATCATTTTTGTAAATTAAATTCCTATTAGAAAATGCATAGAAAAGAATTATTTTGAACATACTAATTTGATGTTCAACTGCTTTTCAAATTTGTGTTACGATAAAGGTGTTGAAGTAGGATAAGGACAGCTATTTCACCTAAAAATGGAAATCAAGGGCAGTGTGAAGAAGTGGAGTCAAAACAGAAGTTATTAGCCATTATTGGACCTACAGCTGTAGGTAAAACAAAATTAAGTATTGAAATGGCCAAACGTTTTAATGGTGAGATCATTAGCGGTGATTCCATGCAAATTTATCGAGGTATGGATATTGGTACGGCCAAAATAACTAACGATGAAACAGAAGGGATACCACACCATCTAATTGATATAAAAGAGCCAGAAGATAGTTTTTCTGTTGCTGAATTCCAGCATCTTGTCAGGAAGAAAATTGCAGAGATAGCATCACGTGGAAAACTACCCATCATTGTCGGTGGAACTGGACTTTATATACAGTCCGTCATTTATGATTACAATTTCTCTGAAGCACCTGCAGATGAAGCTTTTCGATTAATACTGGAAGAACGGGCAAGAGGGATTGGCAACGAGGCGCTTCATCTGGAATTGAAGAAGGTTGACCCGGAAAGTGCAGCACAAATTCACCCGAATAATGTTAGAAGGGTAATCAGAGCACTTGAAATTTATCATTGTACTGGTAAGATGATGAGTGAATACCAAAAAGAACAGCAGCCAGACCTTTTGTATAATATCGCGCTTATTGGATTAACGATGGATAGACTAAAACTGTATGAGCGAATTAACACCCGTGTTCAACTGATGATGCACGAAGGACTTCTAGAAGAAGTTAGCGGTCTTCATAAAAAGGGTTTGCGTGATTGCCAATCAATACAGGCAATTGGCTATAAAGAAATTTATGACTTTCTGGATGGCAGAGCTACCTTAGAGGAAGCTGTAGAAAATTTAAAACAAAATTCCAGACGGTACGCTAAGAGGCAATTAACTTGGTTTCGAAATAAGATGGATGTAGAATGGTTTGACATGACAGAAGTCCTGGATTTTTCAAAAAAAATAAAGGAAATTTCGGATTATGTTGAAGGAAAGCTACAAGTAAAATCGAATACATAGTAGTAGAGATAAATGAGGAGGATATAAAAATGAAAACCACTATTAATATTCAGGACCAATTTTTAAATCAATGTCGTAAGGATAACACCCATGTTACGGTATTCTTGTTGAATGGATTTCAGTTAAGAGGCCAAATTAAAGGGTTTGATAATTTTACTGTCCTGTTTGAATCAGAAGGAAAGCAGCAATTGGTATTTAAGCACGCCATTTCTACTTTTGCCCCACAAAGAAATGTACAGCTAGTCTTGGATGCACAATAGACGCGATATAAAAATTCGAGCCCAGAAAATTGGGCTCTTTTTTTTTTATAATTAATGAAATACAGGAAACATGAATACATATAAAATGAAGGAGTATTCCCTAAGAGAGCGCAGAATTTAACAACAGTAACTACCTGATGATTTCCTCCCTTTTTTTCTCCGTTACTAAAAAACTAAATATTTAGGATTCCCGCAGCCATTAAAGCTGCTTAACGTATACTGTAGGCAGAATGAGAGGTGTATGCTTTGGATCAACCGATTCGGATGAAGAGTAACGGACAAATAAGCGTAGTCCTTAACTCTCAAAAAAAGAAATCATTAAGCAAAGAGCTGCCTGGTCCTCAAGTTGTTCCAAAGGTCATATCTCCTGAGCATTCGGCGCTTAGGGAGATTGAAGACGAACTCGGGGCATTGGTTGGAATGGAAGAAATGAAACGGATGATAAAAGAAATTTATGCTTGGATTTATGTAAATAAAAAACGGGAAGAGATGGGTTTGAAGGCAAAGAAACAAGCACTCCATATGATGTTTAAAGGCAATCCAGGAACAGGAAAAACGACGGTAGCCAGATTGATCGGAAAATTGTTCTTAAAAATGAATGTTCTTTCCAAAGGCCATTTAATTGAGGCTGAAAGAGCAGACCTTGTTGGCGAGTATATCGGCCACACGGCACAGAAAACAAGAGATTTGGTAAAAAAGGCACAGGGCGGTATTTTATTTATTGATGAGGCCTATTCACTAGGACGCGGTGGGGAAAAGGATTTTGGAAAAGAAGCAATTGATACACTTGTCAAGCATATGGAGGATAAGCAACATGAGTTTATTTTGATTCTTGCAGGTTACTCACGGGAAATGGAGCACTTTCTAACGTTAAATCCTGGGCTTCATTCGCGTTTTCCGTTAGTAATTGATTTCCCAGACTACAATATCGGCCAATTGATGGAAATTTCGGGCCGAATGCTTGTTGAACGAGAATATACCTTGAGTCATGAAGCAGAAAAAAAGTTAAAAGATCATTTAATATGGGTAAAAGCGGTTCTTAGTCCAAATGGTTTTTCGAATGGTCGTTATGTACGTAACGTAATTGAAAAAACCATACGTGCACAGGCGATGCGTCTCCTCATGTTAAATAGCTATGATCGGCATGAATTGATGACATTAAGAAGTAATGATTTGGTCTTTGAGGAAGATTAATGAACAAAAAAATCGGCGGTTATGTCTCTGCCGATTTTTAATGTGCCCATAGACTTTCTAGCTGGGAGATGCCAATTATGAGAATAAGATAAAATCCGAAGTACTGCAACAACAGCAAACAATGCCTTAGAAGGTTTTTCGAGATGGGTAATAATCAACAGAAAATGGTACTTTAATTTGCAATACAGGGAAAATTAGAGTATTGAGTTCTTTTTTGGTATGATAAGGAAAGAAATTTTAGGAAAGCAGGGTGTTGTTTTTGGAACAGGAAGTAACCTTAGAAAAAGCCGTCCTGGTTGGATGTCAAACGTCTAGATTAGATGATGGACGTTTCCAGTATTCCATGGAGGAGTTAAGCTCCTTAACAGAAACAGCTAAAGGGGAAGTGCTAATCTCAGTTGTACAAAAAAGAGAACGAATCCATTCGGCTACCTATATTGGTAAAGGGAAAGTTGAGGAGCTAAAGGCGCTAGTTGAAGAACTGGAAGCTGATATCGTTATTTTTAATGACGAGCTTTCGCCAAGCCAGAAGCGAAATCTCGCTTCAGAAATAAGTGCACGGATTATTGACCGAACCCAACTGATACTAGACATTTTTGCACAAAGAGCACGGTCTAAGGAAGGAAAACTGCAGGTTGAATTGGCACAGCTTCAATACCTGCTTCCTCGTCTTGCTGGACAAGGGGTTGCATTGTCCCGGCTTGGTGCAGGTATTGGAACAAGAGGTCCAGGTGAATCAAAGTTAGAATCTGATCGTCGTCATATTCGCCGTCGAATTGATGAAATCAAAGGTCAACTCTCTATTGTTGTCCAACATCGAGATCGCTACAGGGAGAGAAGGAAGAAAAATAAAACCTTTCAAATAGCAATTGTCGGTTATACGAATGCGGGGAAATCGACTCTCTTCAACCGTCTTACAGAGGCAGAATCATTCGAAGAAAATCAATTGTTCGCTACACTTGACCCAATGACACGAAAGCTCATACTGCCAAGCGGCTATCAAACCTTGGTTACAGATACAGTAGGATTTATCCAAGACCTACCAACCTCTCTCATTGCTGCCTTCCGCTCGACATTAGAAGAGGTGAAAGAAGCGAACCTGCTCCTGCATATTGTAGATATGTCTAATGCGGACTATTACCAACATGAGAAAACAGTAAATAAGCTGCTAGAGGACCTAGGAGTGAAAGATATTCCTCAGCTAACAGTATATAATAAGCAGGACATTCGCCTACCGGATTTTGTTCCAACGGCAAACACACCAACAGCCTTTATCAGTGCCTTTGATAAAGAAGACCGATATGAATTAAAAAGAAAGATGGAACATTTAATCATCGAAATGATGGAGCCATATCAGGTTAGCATCCCTTCAACCGAAGGTAAACTACTATCACAATTGAAGAATGAGACGATCCTAAGAGAACTTAGTTTTGATGAAGAAAGCGAACTGTATCAATGCAAAGGCTTTACGCTATTGGATCATCAAATAAGCGGGGAAATACAGAAATATAAAAAGTAGATGGGAGTAACAGCATGTTTCAACAGTTAAAAAATGGGGAAAAACTTCAGCCTATTGTAAAAGAAGCAGAACACCAAATTGCTGGGGTACATAAGGAAATTGATGAAAGAATTGAAACGAACCAGTTTCGCGTATTAAAAAGCTATCAAAAACATAGGGTAAGCGATTCGCATTTTATCCCGACTACGGGATATGGGTATGATGATAGCGGCAGGGATACGCTCGAATCAATTTATGCTGATGTGTTTGGCGGCGAAGCGGGTCTTGTCCGAACACAAATTATTTCGGGAACACATGCGATATCGATTTCACTATTTGGTGTCCTTCGGCCTGGTGACGAACTCCTCTATATCACAGGGAAACCCTATGATACGCTTGAAGAAATTGTAGGGATTCGCGGGAATGGTAATGGCTCCTTAAAGGAATTTGGTATTTCCTATAAAAGTGTCTCCCTGACTGATGTAGGCGGGATAGATTGGAAGGAAGTTGCTGCCCAAATCAAGCCTAATACAAAAATGATTGGAATCCAGCGCTCGAAAGGGTATGCAACACGGCCATCCTTTACCATATCAGAGATTAAGGAAATGATTTCATTTGTTAAAGAAATCAAAGAGGATATTGTCGTTTTCGTCGATAACTGCTATGGAGAATTTGTTGAGGAATTAGAGCCTTGCCATGTTGGTGCCGATTTAATGGCAGGCTCACTCATTAAAAATCCTGGAGGCGGTATCGCAAAAACTGGCGGCTATATTGTTGGTAAAAAACAATGGGTTGAAGCTTGTTCCTATCGGCTGACTTCACCTGGTATAGGGGCAGAGGCGGGTGCATCCTTATATAGTCTTCAAGATATGTATCAAGGATTTTTTCTTGCGCCGCATGTGGTAGGTCAAGCATTAAAGGGTGCTGTCTTTACTGCAGCACTTTTAGAAAAATTAGGGATGAACTCTTCGCCTAAATGGAATTCACCTCGGACCGATTTAATTCAATCGGTACAATTTGATGATCGAGTCAAGATGGTAGCATTTTGCCAAGCGATTCAGTATGCTTCACCGATTAATTCACATGTTACTGCCTACCCTGCCTATATGCCTGGCTATGAGGACGATGTAATAATGGCGGCTGGAACGTTTATTCAAGGCGCAAGTATCGAACTGACTGCAGATGGTCCTATTCGACCTCCTTATGTGGCCTATGTTCAAGGCGGGCTTACGTATGCCCACGTTAAAATGGCTGTTTGTATAGCTGTTGACAGCTTAGTCGAAAAAGGGTTAATACAACTAAATTAGGGGAAAATAACTAAGGATAACTGAAAAAAGAGTTATCCTTTTTTTTTGGTTCTGTTAAAGGATATTGTTGATTTAAAAACTATGTTGAATGGAGCGGAAATCAACAGCCAAGTTAAACAAAGACTTTTTTGAAAAAACCATGTTAGAAAACCTAACATAGGATTGACATCTTTTCTTACACGAAATATAATAAAAATATAAATTAACAAACAGGAGGAGAAATTGAAGTGAATGGAAAGGAAATTCGCCGTTCCATGCCACTGTTTCCCATTGGAACTGTCATGCAACTAACCGAACTAACAGCAAGACAAATTCGTTATTATGAAGAGCACCAATTGATTTCTCCAGCTAGAACTGATGGAAACAGAAGACTATTTAGTTTAAACGATATCGATAGACTATTAGAAATTAAAGATTTAATTGATCAAGGAGTAAACATGGCAGGGATAAAACAATTACTCCTAGTCAAAGCACAACAGGCAAGTATCCAAGAACATCAGGCCGAAAAGGCTAAACAAGAATTAACTGATGAACAGTTAAGAAATCTGCTTCGTCAAGAATTACAACAAGCAGGCAGATTCAATCGTTCTCCCTTACGTCAAGGGGATATGTCGAGATTTTTTCATTAAGGCAATTAAATTAATAGTTGGAGGTAATAACAAATGGCAAAATTTACAAGAGAAGATATTAAAAGACTAGCACAGGAAGAAAACGTAAAGTTTATTCGATTACAATTTACTGATATTTTAGGAACAATCAAAAATGTTGAGATTCCAATTAGTCAATTAGAAAAAGCGCTTGATAACAAAATGATGTTTGACGGCTCATCTATCGAGGGATTTGTGAGAATTGAAGAATCTGATATGTACCTTTTTCCGGATCTTGACACATGGGTAGTGTTTCCTTGGACAGCGGAAAAAGGAAAAGTTGCTCGTTTGATTTGTGATATTTATACACCAGATGGAAAACCTTTTGCGGGAGACCCTCGTAATAACTTAAGAAGAGTGCTAAAGGAAATGGAAGAACTTGGTTTCACACACTTTAACCTAGGTCCAGAGCCAGAATTCTTCTTATTTAAATTAGATGCTAAGGGTGAACCGACATTAGAATTGAATGATAATGCAGGATATTTTGACTTAGCACCAACAGATTTAGGTGAAAACTGCCGTCGGGATATCGTGTTGGAATTGGAAGAAATGGGCTTTGAAATTGAGGCTTCTCACCATGAGGTGGCACCAGGACAGCATGAGATTGACTTCAAATATGCAGATGCCCTAACGGCGTGTGACCAAATTCAAACATTTAAGTTAGTAGTAAAAACAATCGCAAGAAAACACGGCTTGCATGCAACCTTTATGCCAAAACCACTATACGGTGTAAATGGATCTGGAATGCACATGAATCTTTCATTATTCAACAATGGAAAAAATGCATTTGCTGAGCCAACAGGTGATTTGGGAATGAGTGATACTGCCCGTCAATTTATTGCAGGTATCCTAAAGCATGCCCCAAGCTTTACAGCAGTAACGAATCCAACAGTAAACTCTTATAAGCGTCTTGTTCCTGGATACGAAGCACCTTGCTATGTGGCATGGTCAGCAATGAACCGTTCGCCATTAGTACGGATTCCTGCTTCACGTGGCTTAAGTACTCGGGTAGAAGTAAGAAGCGTTGACCCATCAGCGAATCCGTATCTTGCAATGGCCGTACTTTTAAAAGCGGGTCTGGATGGAATTGTGAATAAACTAACTCCTCCTTCAGCTGTGGACCGAAATATTTATGTAATGAGCAAAGATGAAAGATTGGAAGAAGGGATCATTGATCTTCCTGCAACACTTGCCCAAGCATTAGATCAACTAAAGGCAAATGAAGTCATTGTTTCTGGTCTTGGAGATCACATCCTTGAACACTTTGTTGAAGCAAAAGAAATCGAATGGGATATGTTCCGCACAGTCGTTCACCCTTGGGAACGCGAGCAATATATGTCAATGTATTAATATCGTCAAAGTCCTGTCGCTCTAAGCGTCAGGGCTTTTTTAATTGTGGGCACCATATCTTTTCGTTTCGTTTACCTAGATAAACAATGCACCGAAAATGCACGCGGAATATTGAGAATTAGTTTTTGTAAAAGGGGGCCAATTCGGACAAGCTTGCCCTTGAATTAACCAAACCTGTCTTAAGGACAAATCCAATCGGAACTCGAGTCAAGATGTCCTCCTTAAGGACGAAACTCAACAAGGAAGCTGGTAAAATGTCTTTAATGAGCTTTCTTAAAGACAAAACCCTAAAAGGAAGCTGGTGAAATGTCTTTAATGTGCTGTCTTAAGGACAAAACCCAAAAAGGAAGCTGGTGAAATGTCTTTAATGAGCTGTCTTAAGGACAAAACCCAAAAAGGAAGCTGGTGAAATGTCTTTAATGAGCTGTCTTAAAGACAAAACCCAAAAAGGAAGCTGGTGAAATGTCTTTAATGAGCTGTCTTAAGGACAAAACTCAACAAGCAACCAAGAGGAATGTCTTTAATGAGCTGTCTTAAGGACAAAACTTAACAAGGAATCAAGAGGAATGTCTTTAATGAGCTGTCTTAAGGACAAAACTCAACAAGGAAGCTGGTGGAATGTCTTTAATGAGCTGTCTTAAGGACAAAACTCAACAAGGAACCAAGAGGAATGTCTTTAATGAGCTGTCTTAAAGGTTAAAACTTAACAAGGAACCAGTCAAGAAGACCGTCATAAATCCCCATATAAATGAAAAACACCCAGTAGATTGATCCGCACTGGGTGTTTTTCGTTGTGTTAATGTAAATGACGATAGACGCCAATAACTTTACCTAGGATTGAAACATTTCTTAAAATAATAGGTTCCATTGTAGAGTTCTCCGGTTGTAAGCGGACGAAATCCTTTTCTTTAAAAAATCTTTTACAGGTAGCCTCATCTTCTTCGGTCATCGCAACGACAATATCTCCGTTATTAGCTGTGTGCTGCTGTTTTACAATTACATAATCGCCATTAAGAATTCCTGCCTCTATCATACTCTCACCCATGATTTCTAGCATAAATACCTGTTCATCGGCTGGTGCTAGTCTTTCAGGTAATGGAAAGTATTCCTCGATATTTTCAACCGCAGTTATAGGAATACCAGCTGTAACTTTACCAACCACTGGTACATTTACAACATTGTTCCGTGGAATACTTGCATTTTCATCCACTTCTAATATTTCGATTGCTCTTGGCTTTGTTGGATCTCTTCGAATAAGTCCTTTGCTTTCTAATCTTGCTAGGTGGCCGTGAACCGTAGAACTTGATGCTAGTCCAACTGCTTCTCCAATTTCCCTCACGGATGGCGGATAACCCTTCTTCTTAACTTCCCCTTTAATAAACTCTAGAATATCCTGCTGCCGCTTTGATATCTTTGTCATAATAAGATACACCTCGCCCTATATGTATTGTTGCTTATATTATAGCATGTTCGTTCTATCAATACAAACATAAGTTCGAATAAAATGTTGACAACAAACAGATGTTCGAATTATAATAAAGGTAATTAAACGAACATACATTCTAGTGAGGGGTTTTAATAATGAAAAAACTATGGAATCAATACTCTTATGCTATTTTTCTTATAATTTTTAGCTGTTTTTTAGCCTTTATCTTATCTTTAAGGTTTACATCAGGTCCAGCTGAAGACTTTTTAATGATAACTGTCTCTGAAGGAGATTCACTTTGGGAAATTTCCGATCAATTCTCTGATCAACATCCATTATCAAACAAGGAATTCGTTAAGTGGGTAATGCTGCATAATGATATAGAGGAGGACCAAATTTTTCCTGGTGAAGAACTTATTATCCCGGTAAATCAAGAAACCTGGTCATCAACAGAATTAGCAAGTGCCATTAATGAGTAGAAAGAGAGAATGACAAATTATGAAAGCAATTATCTATTGTCGAGTTAGTACGAACAAAGAAACTCAGGAAACCTCCCTTATCCGTCAAGAAGAAGAGTTAATACAATTAGCAAACCAGCATCAATTTGATGTGGTAGAGATTATTAAAGAGCAAGCTAGCGGATATGACCTTGAAAGAGATGGGATATTGCAATTATTAGACCAAATTAAGCTGAATAACATACAGGCAGTCTTAATCCAAGATGAAACCAGATTAGGGAGAGGGAATGCTAAAATTGCTCTCTTACATTGTATTCTCAAAGAAAATATCAAACTCTTTAGTATCTCTCATAACGGAGAACTGCAGCTATCTGAATCGGATTCAATGGTTTTAAAGATTGTCAGCATGGTTGAGGAATACCAAAGGAAACTACATAATATAAAGATCAAACGTGGCATGAAAAGAGCGGTAAGCCAAGGGTATAAACCAGAGAAGAATCTAAAGAATCTTGGTGAACATTCGGGGAGGGATAAAGTAGAGCTACCGATTGAAGAGATTGTTCGACTGAGGAAAAATGGGTTAACTTTCTCAGAAATCGCAGCGACTCTAAGAGGGTTTGGCTACAACATCTCAAAAGCAACAGTACATAGAAGATACCAAGAATATCTCGAAAAAGAATTAGATTAGACCCTCTGCCTTGTCAGAAGGTCATTTTTTTAGTAAAATCAGACCTTATGAAGTATTTATAAAAGGCTGTGTAAAAGCTTATTGTTGTTTTTACTCTATTGATTGGAGCGGAAATCAACAGGCAAGTTTAACACAGTCATTACAATAAAGGAGGTTCTATTATGCTCTCCAAAGAAAAAATGGCGAGAATTAATGAATTAGCCAACAAGGCAAAAGCTTCTGGTTTAACTGAATCTGAAGCAAAAGAACAATCAAAATTAAGAAGTGAGTATTTAACAACCTTCCGTAGCGGTATGTTAGAGACATTAACAAATACCAAATTCATTGATCCTAATGGCAATGATGTAACGCCAAAAAAAATAAAGGCTAGAAAAAAGAATAATCTACACTAGACCTAGGAGAACAATTTTTTGTTTTCCTTTTTTACATATTGCACCTTTAACTGTGGCAAAATATGAAACAATATGACTTTTATTACTTATTTTCATGTTATTTGTTGAATAAACAACCGTTGAACTATAATATTAAATTGTTATAGTTTTAATCCTAGGAGATCAGGAGTGATATAAATTATGTTTGAAAAGATTGATGAACTGTCAGTAACCTCTATTCGTACCCTTTCAATTGATGCGATTGAAAAAGCTAATTCAGGACACCCGGGAATGCCAATGGGTGCCGCACCAATGACATATACGTTATGGACCCGCTTTATGAATCACAATCCGAAAAACCCAAAATGGTTTAACCGTGACCGTTTTGTACTATCTGCTGGTCACGGTTCTGCCTTATTATACAGCATGCTCCATTTATCAGGGTATAACCTATCAATGGAAGATTTAAAGCAGTTCCGCCAATGGGGAAGTAAGACTCCTGGACATCCTGAATATGGTCATACAGAAGGTGTTGAAGCTACCACTGGACCACTAGGACAAGGAATTGCCATGGCGGTTGGTATGGCAATGGCTGAACGTCATACGGCCAGTGTTTACAATAAAGATAATTATGAACTTGTAAACCATTTTACATATAGCATTTGTGGTGATGGCGACTTAATGGAAGGTGTTTCTGCAGAGGCAGCGTCGCTTGCAGGTCACTTGAAATTAGGACGTTTAGTTGTTTTATATGATTCAAATGATATTTCACTTGATGGTGATCTAAATAAATCCTTCTCTGAAAGTGTGAAAGACCGTTTCTTATCATATGGTTGGCAATACCTCCGTGTGGAGGATGGCAATAATCTTGAAGAAATTTCAAAAGCACTTGAAGATGCTAGCAACGATCTTGAGAGACCAACGATGATTGAAGTAAGAACAGTTATTGGATATGGATCACCAAATCGTGCAGGTACGTCTGGTGTTCACGGAGCACCTCTTGGAGCAGATGAGTTAAAGCTTACAAAAGAAGCTTATAAGTGGACATTTGAAGAAGATTTCCATGTCCCTAATGAGGTATATGATAACTTCCAAAAGCTTATAGTTGAAAATGGTACGAAAAAAGAAAAAGAATGGAACGATCTTTTTGCACAATATAAGACTGAGTTTCCTGAATTAGGTGCACAGCTTACCCAAGCATTGAATAACGAACTACCTGGAGGATGGGACAAGGATATTCCCGTATATAGTGAAGGAAAAAGACTTGCAAGCCGTGCATCTTCTGGTGAAGCATTAAATGGAATTGCTAAAAACTTGCCGATCTTGATTGGCGGTTCTGCTGACCTTGCGGGTTCGAACAAAACCATGCTTAAAGGAACTGGTGATTTTATGCCTGGTGCCTACGAAGGCCGAAATATTTGGTTCGGTGTTCGTGAATTTGCAATGGGTGCGGCTATGAATGGTATTGCCCTTCATGGAGGGGTAAAAGTATTTGGAGGAACATTCTTTGTATTCTCTGATTACCTGCGTCCAGCAATCCGCCTTGCTGCTTTGATGGGATTACCAGTTACGTATGTGTTTACACATGACAGCATTGCTGTTGGTGAAGATGGACCAACACATGAGCCAGTCGAACAGCTAGCTGCATTACGTGCGATGTCTGGGTTATCTATCATCCGACCTGCTGATGGGAATGAGACGGCGGCTGCCTGGAAACTTGCTATCGAGTCAACAAACAAGCCAACAGCGCTAATATTGACTCGTCAAGATTTGCCTACTATTAAAGATACTGACAAAAATGCCTACGAAGGGGTTTCAAAAGGTGCATATGTCATATCGTCTTCAGAAAGAGAAACACCAGACGCGTTGTTACTTGCAACTGGTTCTGAAGTAAGTCTTGCTGTTGAGGCACAACAAGCTTTAGCGGGTGACGGTATCCACGTTTCAGTTGTAAGCATGCCTTCATGGGATCGCTTTGAACAGCAATCCGCTGAATACAAAGAATCTGTCATTCCAAAAAGCGTTAAGAAACGTCTTGGCATTGAAGTGGGTTCATCGCTTGGCTGGCACAAATACACTGGTGATGATGGTGATGTATTAGCAATCGACCATTTCGGTGCATCTGCTCCAGGTGAAAAGATTATGGAGGAATTTGGATTCACTGTAAATAATGTAGTTTCTCGCGTTAAGGCACTATTACAAAAATAAGCTAATTATCTAAAAGGGAACGACTAAATTGTCGTTCCCTTTTTGTGGGCTTGAAATGTTGAATTAGATTTGAACAATAGATGAAATGATGAATATCCTTCGTGACAATGTAATTTTAGTTAATATATAATTATTTTTGTAAGAATCTTGTGAATTCGACAATATTAGTGAAAGTTTTTGTCGCGGATAGACAAAAGTTTTACTAGTGTTTCTGTATAATAAATAAAAGGGTTACAACGAAGGGGAGAACAGTGGTGAGAAAATATCAGCTTTATTTAATAAAAGATGAATTTGCCGCCCATTACTTCGGAAGAGAGCGTATGTTTTTTGAGCTATTTAAGGAACATGAAAAAGCAGAAGGCGAACTTAAATTTATTACTAAAAAACAAATTTCTTATATAACCAAAACACTAGAGGTATTAAAGCTCCATCAGCTGCTCCAAAAACAACTAGGAAAAAATAAGGGTTTTCGTGCGGAACACGGTACATACTCTATTGAACTGAGTGGAAAACTAAGCGTGTCTAGTTTAAAAGTTTATCAAGACTTAATTACTGTTGAGGCAAGTGGCAGCTATGAAGCTGAGACTGTTTTCTTTGAAGTACTTAGAAAGTGTGAATCTTCCTTCTTAGCATTGGATATTGACCATCAGAGGTTTGGGTGGCTAAGACCAATAAAAGAAAGAAAATATGTCTAGTCTGATTGAAAGGATATTGTGTAATCCCATTTTATTTAGTAAACTGTATGATAGACAACATGAAGGAGGAAGTTTAAATGGGTTATTATATTCTAGTTGGTATACTGGCATTAGTAGCTGGTGTAGCACTAGGATTTTTCATTGCTCGCAGATACATGATGAGCTACTTAAAGAAAAATCCGCCAATCAATGAACAAATGTTAAAGATGATGATGATGCAAATGGGACAAAAACCATCACAGAAGAAGATTAATCAAATGATGGCTGCTATGAATAAACAGCAAGGCAAATAATAATGGACAAGCACTCATATTTTGTGGGTGCTTTTTTTCATGGCATAAAATAATATGAAGTATCTTAATCTTTATTATTTTAAAAATCTTTGGTAAAATGAATTTCGGAATGCGAATTGATTTCTGGCAATAATTTATGGTTATTGTTGGACAGTCATCAGTGTATTATTTTTTCTGTTTCGGGGGAGTTTACATGAGAGTATTTTTAGATTTAGCATGGTTTTTTAAACAAGAGAAAAAGGCGTACATTTCAGGGATTGTCATATTACTGTTCGTAGCATTCCTTCAATTAGTGCCACCAAGAGTCATAGGTATTATTGCCGACGAAATACATAATGGGACACTGACAAAAAAAGTGCTCCTTGAGTGGATGCTCATCATTACAGGTGCTGGACTCGGTATGTATATTTTAAGATATTTTTGGAGAATCATGATTTTTGGTTCATCTGTTAAGCTTAGCAAGCTGTTAAGAAACAAACTCTATCATCATTTTACTAATATGTCTCCAGCATTTTATCAAAAACGCCGGATTGGCGATCTCATGGCACATGCAACGAATGATTTATCAGCTATTCAGCAAACGGCTGGGGCAGGAGTCTTAACATTAGTGGATTCACTCTCAACCGGCGGTTTTGTTATCCTTGCGATGGGATTTACAATTAGTTGGAAGTTAACGTTAATTTGCTTAATTCCGATGCCGATAATGGCAATCCTAACCAATTGGTTTGGAACAATGCTCCATCGGACCTTCCATAAGGCACAGGAGGCTTTTTCAGCATTAAATGATAAAACTCAGGAAAGCATCTCAGGGATAAAGGTAATAAAAACATTCGGGCAGGAAAAAGAGGATATAGAGGATTTCCGGAAGCAATCAGAAGATGTCGTACAGAAAAACATCGTAGTGGCTAAAATTGATTCTCTTTATGATCCGACCATCTCTATCATTGTAGGAATATCCTTTTTCTTAGCTATTGCATTTGGTGCAAAATATGTGATGGCCGGGGAGTTAAGCATCGGTGAATTAATCTCATTTACTACCTATCTAGGCTTATTAATCTGGCCGATGCTTGCCTTTGGCTGGTTATTTAATATCGTTGAACGCGGTCGGGCTTCCTATGACCGGGTAGCTGCACTGTTGCGTGAAAATGTAGATATTACTGACAAAGATAGTGCATTAGATGTCGTCCCAAGCGGGGATATACAATTTGAAATTGCTGAATTCACCTATCCAGGAGAAAAAACACCAATTTTAAAAAATATTTCTTTTCACTTAAATAGGGGAGAGACGTTGGGGATAGTCGGTAAAACAGGGGCTGGTAAAACTACCTTTTTAAAACTGTTAATTCGTGAGTTTGAAAATAATAATGGTGTGATTACTTTTGGGGGGAAACCAATTCAAGATTACAAACTTGAAAAATTACGTGAAGCCATCGGTTATGTTCCACAGGACCATTTTTTATTTTCTGCAACTGTCGGCGAAAATATTGCTTTTACAAATCCATATACTCCTAAAGAGGAAATCTATGAAGCAGCTAAACTCGCTTGTATTCATGACGATATTCTCCAGTTTACTGACGGATACGAAACCGTTGTAGGTGAACGCGGTGTATCGCTATCAGGCGGTCAGAAACAGCGTATTTCAATCGCTAGATCATTATTAATGAATCCCGAAGTTCTAGTCCTCGATGATTCATTATCAGCCGTTGACGCGAAAACAGAGGAAACAATCCTGTCTGCATTAAGGGAGAATCGTGAAGGGAAAACAACCATAATTACCTCGCATCGACTTAGCGCCATTCAACATGCCAACTTAATCCTGGTTCTCGATGAGGGTGAAGTGATTGAAAGAGGCACACATGAAGAACTGATGGACACAGGTGGATGGTACAAAGAAATGTATTTACGCCAGCAGCTTGAAGATTTAGTGGAACATGGAGGAAATTAACATGGAAAAGAAACAAGAGCTGACGGAAAAGGAGCAAAAAAAGGTCTTATTTCGCCTTCTTTCTTATACAAAACCTCATAAAAAAACGCTATCGCTAGCATTTGTTCTCCTTCTACTTACAACTGTAGGGGACATTGTTGGACCGATTCTAGTCAAAATTTTTATTGATGATTATTTGACCCCTGGAAATATGGCTTTTCAGCCCATATTGATTTTAGGTGCCACGTACATGGGTATTCAGATTGTGAAAGCAGTTGTCATGTTTTTTCAACTTGTTAAATTCCAGGAAGTCGCCTTAAAAATCATTCAACAACTCAGGATTGATGTTTTTTCAAAGGTCCAGTCTCTTGGATTAAAGTATTTTGATCAGACACCTGCTGGAAGTATTGTTTCGAGGGTAACGAATGATACCGAAGCCATTAAGGATATGTTTGTTACGGTCCTGGCAACATTTATCCAAAGCGGATTTTTACTCACAGGTATTTTTATTGCGATGTTCATATTGGATGTCAAACTTGCTTTGTTTTGCATCATTCTGATCCCACTTATATTATTTGTGATGAGTCTTTACCGAAAACTTAGTTCAAAGTTTTATTTAGATATGCGTGAAAGACTAAGTCAATTAAATGCAAAATTGAGTGAATCACTACAGGGAATGAGCATCGTTCAAGTATTTCGCCAAGAAAAAAGACTCCGTAAAGAGTTCGAAGATATTAATGAGAAACATTATAATGCAGGCATGAAAAATATTAAGATTGACGGTTTATTATTAAGACCAGCAGTGGATCTTATCTCCATTTTGGGATTAATTATCGTCCTGAATTATTTCGGACTAACGTCTTTTGAAACCTCCGTTGAGATTGGGGTATTATACGCCTTTATCAATTATTTAGACCGTTTTTTTGAACCAGTAAACAATATGATGATGCGCCTTTCTTTGTATCAGCAAGCCATTGTCGCTGGTACCCGGGTATTTAGGTTGTTAGATACCGATGAACTGGCTCCTTCTCAAAAAGAAGAAACAACAAATGCAATTAAAGAGGGCAAGATTGAATTTAAGAATTTAACCTTTTCCTATGACGGTCAAAGAGATATTCTAAAAAATATTACCTTTACAGCTAATCCAGGGGAAACAGTTGCACTTGTTGGCCATACAGGCAGCGGAAAAAGTTCGATTATTAATCTGCTTATGCGTTTCTATGAATATGAACACGGGGATATAGTGATTGATGGGGAATCGATTCGTGATTTTTCTAAGGATGAACTTCGTGAAAAAATGGGGCTTGTTTTACAAGATCCATTCTTATTCTATGGGACGATCAAAGACAATATTCGTTTGCATAATGAAAAATTGTCCGATGAACAAGTAGTAGATGCAGCAAGGTTTGTTCAAGCGCATACCTTTATTGAAAAGCTGGATGATACTTATGACCATAAAGTAGTTGAAAGAGGATCAACTTTTTCAAGCGGTCAACGGCAATTAATCGCTTTTGCAAGGACAATTGCCTCGAATCCAAAAATTCTTGTCCTGGATGAAGCTACAGCTAATATTGATACAGAAACAGAAGAGGCGATTCAAACAGCACTGGCAAAGATGAGGAAGGGAAGGACGACGATAGCAATCGCCCATCGTCTCTCAACCATCCAAGATGCTAACCTAATACTTGTCTTACACAACGGAGAAATTGTTGAAAGAGGGACACATCAAGAGCTACTGGCATTAGGCGGCTTGTATCATAAAATGTTCCTTTTGCAAAATGGTGTAGTTGAACGTTTGGAAGATGTCGTTAATTAATAAATAAATTGGAAAGAGCCTGGTAATGATTTACCAGGCTCTTTCCAATTTATTTGGATTCTATCATTTTTTAGCTTGCAGAATGGACCTTTTTTATATATTTTCTATTATATTCATTTAAAAGATGATCTAGTTCCTGACTGTATAGAATGGCGATGGTGGAAGTTAATCCGTTGGTGACCGCGACTTGAATGAGTTCAGCGCGTTTTTTTTCTATTAATGCTATTAAGTCTTGTTTAATCACAGCCGAGGTCCTTTCCGGAGTGTCTCCAATAATAAATACACTGACAGGAAATTTCCTACCAATGTTTTACTAGTATAACCTATGATGGGAATAAATTCAAAGAGATTTGTAAAAAAATACCCATAAATTTAGACTAGTTATTTGGAAATATGTTATTTTTTTGAAGTTGTCTTGAATAATTTCCTAGCGTCACAGAATATTCATGTTAATCATTATCATTTGGACTAATGTTTTGTTAAAATGTAGAGGTAACGACTACATTGGGAGTGTTAATATGACAGATGTAAATATATTTCTTGCCTTAGGTGCTGGATTTTTAAGTTTTATCTCACCATGCTGTTTGCCGCTTTACCCAGCGTTTTTATCGTATATTACTGGAATGTCTGTTGGAGAATTGAAAACGGATAATGCCATGCTTCAAAAAAGAAGTCTCCTACATACGATCTTTTTCTTAATCGGATTTTCTGCAATTTTTATCGCAATTGGATTTGGAACTTCCTTTATCGGCAGCTTTTTCCTTGAATACAAAGATTTAATACGTCAGCTTGGCGGTATCTTTATTGTGATTTTTGGTTTAATGATTGTTGGTATTTTTAATCCTGCATTTCTAATGAAGGATCGTCGCCTGGAATTTAAAAATCGTCCTTCAGGTTTTATTGGTTCCACACTGATTGGTATGGCATTTGCTGCTGGCTGGACACCTTGTACAGGTCCGATTCTTACATCTGTTATCCTTCTTGCAGCTTCAAATCCTGGTTCAGGAGTATTATACATGGTAGCTTATTCACTCGGTTTTGCTATCCCGTTTTTAATTCTATCGTTCTTTGTTGGAAAGATGAAATGGATTCGTACACACAGCGGAAAAATTGTGAAAATCGGCGGTTACATCATGATCATCATGGGACTTGTGCTCTTTTTTGACTGGATGACAGAGATTATTAAGATTTTATCTCCATTGTTTGGCGGTTTTACCGGATTCTAATGCTATCCATTGCTAGCGGTCGTCTTGCGTAGTATACTACTCGCTAGGAGCTAGACTATTGTCTATTTTTAGACCTTCTCAACCTTTAGAATAGGGGATGGATATCCAATGAACTTTGTTGTTGTTTCCTCCATAGGAGCAGTTTTTATGGGTATTTTTGCCTTGTTCGTCCGTATGAAAGCTGCAAAAAAACCTACAAATGCACTAAAAATTATTATGCCGCCTGTCTTTATGTCAAGTGGTGCCCTAATGTATATCGTCCCGCAATTTAGATTATCATTTTTTGAAATCTTAGAGGTAGTCGCCCTTGGGATGCTTTTTTCTATCTTGCTAATAAAAACCTCTAAGTTTGAGATTCGTGATAATGAAATCTATTTAAAACGGTCGAAGGCATTTATTTATATTTTGGTAGGATTATTAATTGTTAGACTTGGATTGAAATCAGTCTTAAGTACAACCATTGATTTTGGGGAACTGAGTGGGATGTTCTTCCTGCTGGCTTTTAGCATGATTGTTCCATGGCGCATAGCGATGTATTTAGATTATAAGAAACTCTATAAACAGCTTCATGGTGCAAAAACTTCATAAAATTCAAACACTGATTCTATTTAGAACCAGTGTTTTTTGTTGTAAAATAAAAAACCGTCTACTTGGACGGTTTAAAACAGGTGCTCGTAAGGAGCAACTTCAATTTGTTTTTCAAAGAGTTTTTTTCGTAAAAATTTATGGTCTCTTTTTGGTGTTGCTTGAATATAGCCGCGAATAACAAGATCCTCGGTAATTTTAGAAGCATTTTCTTTTAGTGCAATTTCACCGATCTTTCCGGCAATCTTTTGCCTGGCGACATCACGGAAAAGTTCAGGAACAGGACTCACTAAATCTTCGAGCAGCGCTTTCTCAGGATCACTCCAGAGATGACGCGATTCATTCACATAATGCATCTCCCAATCCATCATTGACTTACCGTCATCCTTCGGAAGCTTCTTCAAAAATTTGCGAAACATAAAAAAACCGCCAATGGCCATGGAAGAGGACAAGACAACTACCCAAAATAAAATAAACCATAGAAACCAACCTGAAAGCATACCATTCACCTACAAAAAATCTATTTTTCATCTTATTATAGTCTGTTTTTAGGATTAATGACAAGTAATCGTATCAATATAGGTAAAAATATGCATGCAAAAACAATTAATTGGAGGGGAGTGAAAATAATGTCGAAAAAATGACAGTTGATACATCTCTCTTGATTATTACTATATTAAAATGTATTATAGTTACAAATGATAGGGAAACGTAAGAGGTATTTCTTTCGACAAACCTAAAATATTTTCTTTTTCTACGGGGCTGAATGGGGTACTGGTGTCCTCCACAGTCTTCAAAACTGCTTGAGACCTGCGTGCCAGGTCTGGTGGGTTCGATTCCCACACAGTCCCGCCAATTTAATACTATTAGGGGTTCTAGCGAATTCTTTTGTACACAGACCGTCATAACCTCGGTCTTTTTTGTTTGTCAAAAAAAAGTATTATTAACAATGAATGTTGCTAAGCATCCCCTTTTTTCCTCATTTCATTCAGAACGATTCCACTCAATGCTGACTTCTTAACCTTTTTTGCTACGTGTGTCTTTTCTTCGGAAATAATTGCGCCCTCAAATTAAGCATAATGTCCATGAATGTCTAGGATTATCGAGTGCTCTGGAATTGATCCTTCTCGACTAATCAAGTGTCACACACTTCCCAGTTCCAAGAGTTAATGTCATGTGTTTGTCACAGATTCTTCATCGTTTCTTTATAACTTAATCATAAAATCTATCAGTATCAAAATAATGATGATTTTAGGAGGATAAAGACGATGAACATGACACATTATATGGGCTTACTAGCTGATAATCAGCCATGGAATCTGATTATTTTTATGGCAATTCCCGTTATCTGTGCTGAAACAATTGCTGTAACCGAATTAGCGATTTTGTTTACTAGAAATCTAAATGGTAAATTAAGATTGGTAAACAAAATTACATCTATTTTTGTTGGAATTTATTTTACAGGTATTTTCTTTTACTTATTATTTAATGCAGTTATTCCGATAACAACAAAGGGAGAATGGCATGGCTGGATCGATGTAATTGCAGTAGGATTTTACTTGTTAGGAATAATCCCATTGCTTGGAATGGCGCTTTTGGATTTAAATATTATCTATAAAAACAAATCACAAGAAGGAAAACTAAAAGTTCATGCGACCTTTGTTGGTATGTTCCTAATCTTTGCGCACATAGCAATGATCGCTGGAATGGTTGATCCAACAATCATTTCTGAAATGCCAACGATGGATCATAATATGTAAAATAAAGTGTAAAAAAGCTGTTATATGGGGAGACCCTACAGAAGCGAAGTACCTTGAGAGAAAGTATGCAGGCTGGTATAACAGCCTAGAATAAAGAATATTAAACGATTGGTTATAAATAAATCAATATACTGTTTAAGGAGTTGCTCAAATTGATGGGCAGCTTTTTTGTATGTTGAAGGTTTTTGGGAAGCTAAATAGAGGGAATTGAAAATATACTTTTTGGTAAAATCAAATACCCCCCTAATGGGGTATTAATACATCGGATTTAGGGGGTAGAAAATTACAAGTTTTTATATTAATATTCAATTAATGATTTATTTTGAAGATTACTAAAATTTAAAATATTAAATTAAGTAAAGAGGGTTTTGTGTTTTAGATGAAATTACCTGCTTGAAAGGAGGAATGCCTAAAACTATATTAAAACTATCCTAATAATTTTAAAAAATGAAAACGCTTTATAAATTTCTGAAGGAGGAATTCGATATATGGAAATTTTAAATGATAAGGTGAGTAAAGAAGAAAATCAAACAGAGACTAGTAAACAAAAGCTAACCTTTTTCAGTGCGAGAGATACACCAGAGTTAACTCTAGATGATTTCATGCCTGATCTTGTTATGTCTGAGTCAACTCAGGAAGGATCTCTATTATGTGTTGAGAGTGGTTTTTATACAGGTGCAACAACAACTGTGCTGATTAATAGACCGGGTTTCTCATTAGTATATGCATGGTTCAAGAGTGGGCAAACTCTTCCAGTGCATTCACATGATGCTGACTGTCTCTATTACGTAGTAGCTGGCGAGGCAATCCTAGGAAACCGTACACTTCGAGCTGGCGATGGATTCTTCGTACCTGCTAATACCTTTTATTCCTATACAGCTGGTCCTGAAGGTATAGAAATTATAGAATTTCGTCAGGCAAATAAAACGAATATGGTGTATCGTGATAGCAAGCCAGAATACTGGATCAAATTAGCAGAAAAGATAGATGCAAAGCAAAGTGTATGGAAAACAGAAGCACCACCGCATCGAGTGAGTACTGGTCAAGGTTAATAAAAGGTTAATCACTTGTTTTTCAAAAATATCCATTTTCATTAAAGAAAATCCGTTTGAGTGGGGAACTGAAAAACTTAGGCTTTTATAAGAATTTGTCTATACTCATAAAATAAAAGGATGCGTTAATCCAAGAAGGAATTAACGCTTTTTTTGATGTCAATTCACTAAATTAGCCCTATAATAGAAAGTAACTTTAATAAAGTAGTAACTGTCTTGTAACTTAATAAATAGAAATTAAAAATTCTTATAGTTATCTTATAGATTCCCAAATTATTAATTAGACTCAAGAGTTTAATAATCTGGAAAGGAGGAGTTTTTATGGTGAATAAAAGTGATATAGAAAAATATATTGCTAGTATAAAGACAATTAATTCTCATGAAGATCAGATTATTAAAATTCTTGAGGGGTTTCTAGAATTATTTCCTCTATTAGATATAGGATTATTTAGATACTCTCCATTAGGATTTTTAACGGAAGGTATTATGGCAATAACCATAGAAGAGGGATTAACCCATATAAGAGATATAAGAGATGATATAAGAACTGTACCATTAACATACAATGCCGTTCGGAAACGTAAAGCAATAATCATAACGGGTGAAGATTTCGTTAAATATAATCAAAGATATTCTTTTTCAGCTAACTCCTCTTTTTTATTAATTGTACCTATTTGTTTTAGTAGTAACGCAGTAGGGCTTACGGTTAGTACACAATTTTCGGAAAGCAGTGAGAAAATAGAAAAACTCCTTCCTTTATTAACACTTTACGGGGAGTTAATTGGTAAAATATTTGAAGACCCTTACATAATAAATAATGACTCCTGTTTGTTAAGCAAAAGAGAGGTTGAAGTAATGCAAATGCTATCAATAGGAGAAAGTACTAAATCAATCGCTCAGTTAATGCATCTTAGTGAATTTACTATAAAGGATTATATTAAGTCTTCACTAAAAAAACTAGGAGTAAATCATCGTACACATGCAATTGCTGAACTAATTAGACAGGGAATCATTTCATAGTATCAATCCTTATCCTACTGGAGTGGATGTGTCCATTGTGATTCCAATTGTTGAATGACCTAATCTTTCAGAAACCACTTTAGGATGACCTCTATTAAAAAACCTTCTCAATTAGAGAAGGGCAGATTTGATCATTTACCAATTGATAGCAATTTGAGGTATTGATAGGTTCCTGTTAGTAATCGTCACAGGTCCCTCGGTAAATGTACCACCTTGGCTTATAGCTTGACTGATTAAGTTTGTTAAACTTTGTTTATCCAAAGGGCATCCCAATGCAATGGCGCTATCGACAAAAAGGCTTGTATACTTGCTATCGGCAAGGCCTGTGAAACTAGTAAAGTCAAAGTCGGCTTCCTTACTAGGCGTGTAGGAAAAACTGAAAGCATGTTGATAATTATCATCATCAACTATCATTAGGAGAAGCGTCGGAGGGTTATCCCCTGTAACACCTCTTCCGTAGTGATGCGCTAATCTTGCCCCATTCTTTTCTACCGCCGTTTTTAAAGGTTTGTAACTCTTTTCAAGATTTTTACTTGGGATCCAAACCCGATCTTCATTCACAAAATAAGTATCATTGACCATTTCGTTATAGGCAACCTTACCATTTGGATAGGCATACAAGTATCCAGTCGTGTACCCTGACCAAGATCTTCCGAAAAACCATCCTGATTTCATTGCGCCAGATGAATCTAGATAGTACCAATCATCATCATAGACCCATTCTACCTTCATTTTACCGTTAGAGTCCATGAAATACCATTTGCTGTTGGACTTAACCCAACCTGTTTGCATTGCGCCTGACTTATCAAAATAATACCAGACATCTCCCCGAAATCTATGTAACCAGCCGGTGCGCATTGCCCCCGTATTATCGTTGAGATAATACCATTTACCTCCCACTTGAAGCCAACCAGTCCTCATTTTCCCGGTAGAATCTAGGTAATACCAGTGACCGCCATCGAATAACCATCCATTATGGGTACTGTTGCTCGAGGTGTAGTAGTACCAATCGCTATTAATTTTTTCCCATCCCTGAAGGCTTGCTGCTTGTACATTTGGTATGATAAAAGCGATTAGACCCAACGCAAACAATCCTGAAATGATAAATTTCTTCATATTATCCCCCCTTTCTTCTCTTGAATACTATTAATTCTATCATTTAACTCTGAATGTTTTAATCTATTTTCTCGAAAGCTGACTAAAAAATGGTTAACTATCTACAGAAAGTTGAAGAGCGGTTTGCACCGTCAAAATTAATATTCATTCCACCAACAATGACAAACGGTGATTAAATGGGCTTGCAACAAAATCTCTTGTGGTACTGTTAAATATGATATAATTAACTTCCTTGGCAGGGGCAACAAAAATAACGAAGCAGGGGTCATGATGAAGTGATCTCTCCTTCGTTATTTTCAGATATAAGGTGAATACTAAAAAAAGGACTTTATGGATACATTATGGAAGAAAATATCAACAGATGAAATTTCAAGTGTTTCATGTTGTTTTTCAACGTGCATAATGCACCATTTTATATTGGTTTTTTGTTCATTGTGCTAGTTGAAAAGAAACAATGAAAAATATATATTTATGGATGGGTGTTAAACAAACGGTAAGGTTCTATTTAGAAGATAGAGTAAAAATCGCTGTAACCGTCATTTAAAAACGTTGAAAAAGGAGGAAATCGGCATGGAACTACCTGTAAATTTATTAATGTGGATAATGGCTGCTTTCCCTATAGTACTACTTATTTTGCTAATGGTGAAATTCCAGTGGGGTGCTGCTGAGGCTGCACCAATCGGACTTTTGGCGGCATTTATCATTTCCATCGTTTTTTATAAGTCTAATCTTGAATTAATAGGATTGGAAAGTGCAAAAGGTATATGGACTTCACTTGTAGTGATCATCATTATTTTGCCTGCCATTCTTATTTATGAAGTAACCTATGAGGCAAAAGCATTTGATGCGATTCGGAATGGATTAAAAAAGTTTACATCAAATGAGCTTCTTCAAATTTTAGCTATTGGCTGGGTGTTCGTCAGCTTTTTACAAGGAATCACTGGTTTTGGTGTACCAATAGCAGTTGGCGCTCCATTATTAGTTGGACTTGGTGTAAGACCCCTATGGGCCGTAGTGATCGCTGTATTAGGGCAGGCATGGGGAAATACGTTTGGAACATTGGCAGTGGCCTGGGACGCATTAGTCTTGCAAACAG
Organism: Neobacillus sp. FSL H8-0543; assembly: GCF_038592905.1. Taxonomy (GTDB): domain Bacteria; phylum Bacillota; class Bacilli; order Bacillales; family Cytobacillaceae; genus Neobacillus. The sequence goes on from NZ_CP151943.1 coordinate 4,296,709, forward strand.
GTTTACAAGACGGCCAAATATTTGCAACGGCTCTTTGGGCTTCTTTATTCATATGGATTCTCAATTTAATTACAGGCATCATCATTAGTTGGATCTATGGCCGCTGGGCAGGAGTTAAGAAAGGGATGCCTGCTGTGATCGTCATTTCCTTAATCCATGGTGGAGGACAAATTGTTTTATCACAAATGAATCCTTCATTAGCAGCATTTATTCCATCATGTCTAGCATTTGTTGCTATATATTTCCTTGGTAAGCTCAAAATGTACAGGGAATCATGGAGTATTCAAGATAGTCCATTAATGCTTCGTCAAGAAGGAACTAAGCAAGCAGAGGAAAATAATGCTGATGATTCTCTTACCATGAATCAAGCATTTATACCTTATTATGCGTTAACTGCAATTACGTTGATTGTATTACTTATATCTCCTTTAAATGCATTTTTGAATAAGTGGAAAGTAGGTTTTAGCTATCCAGAGACGATGACTTCCTATGGTGTGGTGAATCATGCTTATGATCTATATTCACCTATCATGCCATTAACTAATTCTGGGTTATTCCTGCTCCTATCTGCAATAATTGGTTTTGTCTATTATAAGAGTAAAGGGAGAATTCAAAAAGGCGGAGGAACGCGGATTTTTAGAAAAACGATTGAAAAATCTATTCCTTCCACTATCGCAGTAATTGCTCTGATTATTATGTCTAAACTCATGGGTGGAACGGGGCAAACAGCCGTACTAGCCTCGGGAACTGCCGGAGTTATGGGACAGACTTATGTATTCCTGGCACCAGCTATTGGAGTTCTGGGTTCATTTATGACTGCCAGTAATATGTCCTCTAATATATTATTCGGCGGCTTCCAACAAGCGACTTCCCAGCTGTTGCATTTAAATGAAGCAGCAATATTAGGGGCTCATACTGCAGGTGGTTCGCTTGGTTCTGTTTTATCTCCAAGTAAGATCATTCTTGGGACAACAACAGCCGGAATCCTGGGTCAAGAAGGTCTTGTCCTAAAAAAGATTATGCCTATTGTAATAACGATTGCTATTTTGATGGGGATAATACTTACGATTGCTACACAGTTTATCTAGTAGGGGGTTAAAATATGAGAGAATTTTTTTCAACCAAAATAGGACATCAAACCATTGCTGCGCTAGTCACTATTTTATCCTTCCCTTTTATCTATATGGGAGGTACCAAGCATATTAGTAGCCTTACAAATATTGGAGTCGTATTGATGCTTGGAGGAATGTTGGCTGCACCGGTAATAGGATTTATTCATGCCAAAAGATCGTCAAAAAAAGAGTCTACAAAAGATATAACTAGCCCAAAACTAAGTGACAGTAAGGGATAACGAATTCATTCAATTACACAAAAAAGCATTCCGAATAAGATTATTCGGGTGCTTTTTGTCATTTTAGGCCCGATATACACCCCTTTTTTTAATCTCAACCCCTTTCAAGAGTTATTGTTGGAAAATTAGAATAATTGATTTGTAATAGAAACGAATATGCGCTATATTGGTTTTATGGAAAATGACATGATTAAACCAATTATTTGTATGTTGATTAGTGGTGAGTTTAGTTGAAATCAATTTTAATCGGTATTTGTGCGGCTATCTTTTTTGCTTTTACATTTGTCCTTAATGCATCTATGGAGTTATCTGGCGGCAGCTGGATTTGGAGTGCATCGCTCCGGTATTTCTTTATGGTCCCTTTTCTATTGTGTATTGTTTTAATGAGGAAAAATTTACGGCCACTCTTAAAAGAAATCAGTAAACAACCAGGTAAATGGATGTTATGGAGCTTCATTGGCTTCGGGTTATTCTATGCTCCATTATGTTTTGCTGCTGCCTACTCACCAGGCTGGCTAATCGCTGGTACATGGCAAATTACGATTATTTCAGGTGCATTACTGGCACCGTTATTTTTTGAGACGATACACACTAAGAATGGTTCAGTTCAGGTAAAAGGGAAGATTCCCATTAGGGGTCTTTTCATGTCAATGATCATTTTGTTAGGTATAGTTCTCATGCAGTTAGAACATGCAAAACAATTTTCCTTTGAGAATCTATTATGGGGAGTTGTCCCGATTCTGATTGCATCATTTGCCTATCCTTTAGGAAATCGCAAAATGATGGATGTATGTGAAGGGCGATTAGACGCTTATCAACGCGTGTTAGGAATGACTTTAGCAAGTCTTCCATTCTGGTTTTTACTTTCCTTGTATGGAATTTATACCGTTGGATTACCTAGTGGAGGGCAAAGTCTTCAATCTTTATTGGTGGCACTTTTTTCTGGGGTCATCGCGACTGTCTTATTTTTCATGGCTACAGATTTGGTAAGAGGAAATATGCAAAAGTTAGCTGCTGTTGAAGCGACACAATCAATGGAAGTGGTTTTTGCTTTAGCTGGTGAACTTCTATTTCTATCTATATCATTTCCTTCGCTACTATCATGGGGCGGAATTATTATCGTCATCCTTGGAATGATTTTGCATAGCTGTGTATCAAATAAAAAAGCGGAAAGTTATTTTGATCAATCAGTAAACTTAAACTAAAAATGGTGCGATGCTGAAAAAAAGGGCATCGCTTTTTTTCTATAATAATCAATAGATGTAGCTAAAAGGGGGTGGGAGAATGAAAGTAAGTTTATTTGCGACATGCCTTGTGGATATGTTTCAAAGTAATGTAGGAAAGGCAACGGTTGAATTGCTAGAAAGACTAGGCTGTGAGATTGATTTTCCAAAATCTCAAGTTTGCTGCGGGCAGCCAGCATATAATAGCGGGTATACGAAAGAATCCAAAGAAGCGATGAAACGGATGATTGATACCTTTCAAGGTGCTGAGTTTGTGGTCTCACCATCAGGTTCATGTGCCTATATGTTTCACGAATATCCTCATGTTTTTAAAGGGGATCCGATTTGGGAACCTAAAGCAAAGAAGTTAGCTGAAAAAACCTATGAGCTAACACAATTCATTGTAGATGTTCTAAAAGTTGAGGATGTGGGAGCTACATTTGAAGGAAATGTTACCTATCATACCTCATGCCATATGACAAGATTGCTGGGAGTGACAGAAGCTCCCATGGTTCTATTGAAAAATGTCAAAGGGCTGAATTATACAGAGTTACCAGGAAAAGAGCAATGCTGCGGATTCGGTGGTACCTTTTCGGTTAAAATGGCACAAATATCAGAGCAGATGGTGGATGAAAAGGTGTGTCATATCGAGGAAACAGGCGCAGATTATCTAATCGGGGCAGACGCTGGATGTCTTATGAACATCGGCGGAAGAATCGACCGAAAAGGAAAGCCTATTAAGGTTTTACATATTGCTGAAGTTTTAAATAGTCGTTAATAATTTTGATACCTTCAAAAGGAATGTGTTTTAAAATGGAGGAATAAACGAATGGCAATGAAAATTGGCAATGAGCACTTTAAGGAACGAGTGGATAAAGGGATTCATGACGATTTTATGCGTGGAGCTGTATCCAGTGCCCAGGATGGTATGGGTGTTAAACGACGCCTTGCAACAGAGGAACTTGGGAACTGGGAAGAATGGCGCTCGCATGGGGAAGAAATCCGCCAGCATGTCCTCGAGAACTTGGATTACTATTTGGAACAACTAAGTGAAAAAGTCGCAAAGCGTGGTGGAAATGTCTATTTTGCGCAAACAAAAGAGGAAGCAAATGAATATATTCGCGGAATTGTCCGCCAGAAAAAAGCAAAAAAGATAGTAAAATCCAAATCGATGGTAACCGAAGAAATTAGTCTAAATGCGGCTTTGGAACAAGAAGGCTGTCAGGTCATTGAAACGGACCTTGGCGAGTATATTCTCCAAGTGGATGATCATGATCCCCCTTCCCATATCGTTGTACCCGCTCTTCATAAAAATAAAGAGCAAATCCGTGATGTTTTCACGGAAAGGCTTGGCTATAACAAAACATCTAAACCTGAAGAGTTAGCATGGCATGCACGGGAAATGCTCAGGAAGGAATATCTGTCAGCAGACATTGGCATTACCGGCTGTAACTTTGCCGTTGCCGAAACTGGATCGTTCAGTTTGGTCACAAATGAAGGAAATGCTGATTTGGTAACGGCTTTACCAAAAACACAAATTACTGTAATGGGTATGGAAAGGATTGTCCCTACCTTTGAAGAAATGGAAGTTCTTGTATCACTGTTAACCAGGAGTGCCGTTGGGCAAAAGTTAACTAGCTATATTACTGTACTTACTGGACCAAGGGAAGAATTAGATGTCGATGGCCCCGAGGAATTCCATCTTGTCATTGTTGATAACGGCCGTTCCAATATACTTGGCGGAGAATTTCAATCAGTCTTACAATGCATTCGCTGTGCGGCCTGTGTCAACGTATGCCCGGTTTATCGCCATGTTGGCGGGCATTCCTATGGGTCAATCTATTCAGGACCAATTGGCGCTGTCCTTTCACCATTACTTGGCGGTTATGATGAATTCAAGGAACTTCCTTATGCTTCTACGCTTTGCGGGGCTTGTACAGAAGTCTGTCCGGTAAAAATCCCGCTGCATAACCTGCTTCATAAGCACCGGGAAGTGATTGTTGAGAAGGAAGGAAAGGCGCCAATATCAGAAAAACTAGCGATGAAGGCATTCGGGTTAGGTGCTGCATCACCTATTCTTTATCAAATTGGCTCTAAAATCGCTCCAACTGCCATGAATCCATTTACAGTGGGGGAAAAGATTTCAAAGGGACCTGGACCATTAAAAGCTTGGACTGAAATACGGGAGTTTCCTGCTCCGAATAAAGAGAGATTTAGAGATTGGTTTAAGAATAGAGAAAAGGGGGGCGATTAATCATGTCAGGAACTATTGAGAGTCGTGAAGCATTTTTAAATAAAATTGCCAGCCAGCTAGGACGAGCCAGGATAACGACTCCAGTTGAACGGCCAAAATGGAAATTTCGCCCCCAGGACAATGTGCTGAAGGATGCTACACAAGATGACTTATTAGAAGTTTTACAAGAGCAGTGTAAAAGAATACATACATCACTTGTAACAACAGATCTAAAAGAATTATCCTCCACTCTTAATGATGTGATATCTGAATATGGCGGCGGTCCAATCGTTACTTGGAGGGATGAGCGATTCTCCCAATGGGGTCTCGACAGGCTAATGAAATCCGAATGGCCAGCTCAAAATATCGATGTCTTTGAATGGGACCATACGAAAGGGGCAGAGAACATTACAAAAGCAGAAAAGGCAAATGTCGGTATTACCATCAGTGAAATTACACTGGCTGAGTCAGGAACCGTTGTTTTATTTAGTAATGAGAACAAAGGAAGAACGGTTAGCTTTCTGCCAGCTGCCTATATTGCCTTAATCCCCAAAAGTTCGCTGGTGCCAAGGATGACTCAAGCAGCAAAAAAAATGCGTGAACTTTATCAAAAAACAGGTTACATCGCTACCTGCATCAATTTTATTACAGGACCAAGCAATTCAGCGGATATTGAGTTAAACCTAGTAGTTGGAGTCCACGGACCGGTGAAGGCAGCCTATATTGTCATAAATGATCTTTAAAAGGTTTTTGAAGTCTGTTTTTATGCAGCTAAGACAAAAGGTAATAAAAGAAAATGTAAACTATCAGGTCCTTGTTCTAGTCAATAGGCATGGAATTCATTTATAAATTTCGAATTTCCGGGTTTAGGAGGATGTCACTTGTGTGATTTAAAATGGGGTAAACCAGAAACATTGCGCTCATTGCTTTGCGAGCTTGTCGGTTGGCAAAGCAGGACCCTCACAGAGGGGGAGATCAAATTCGCGTACAATTTAAAATCGAAGTTATTGGAACTGGAATACTTCCAAAAAAACCCTTCCAATGTAGGACTTCATGAAACTGGCCGAGGACGTAATGCCGTTACTGCTTTATATAAAAATAATGATTCGGCAGAGACAATTGTCTTAATTAGTCATTTTGATACGGTTGATACTAAAGAATATGCGGAACTTGAACCTCTTGCATGCCAACCAGAAGAACTAACCGTTGCTTTATTAAACTGGACAAAAGAGTTACCGATTGATTCGCGTGTTGACCTCGAGTCGGGTGACTATTTATTCGGTCGAGGGACTATGGATATGAAAATGGGTCTCGCCCTTCACATGGCTTTGATTGAAAAAGCGAGTTTTGAAAAATGGCCAATCAATTTATTACTGGTTAGTGTACCAGATGAAGAGGTTGACTCAGAAGGAATGCGTGCCGTCATTCCAAAACTTGTCCAATTACAAGAAGAACATCAATTGAAATACAAATTGTTTTTAAATAGTGAACCATCATTCTCACAGAACCCAGGGGATACCAATTATTATATTTATTCGGGATCCATTGGTAAAATAATGCCTGCTGTTTTATTTTACGGCAAAGAAACCCATGTTGGCGAGCCTTTGAGTGGCCTAACTGCTAATTATATGGCATCTTTTTTAACTCAACGAATGGAATGGAATTCTTTATTCCGAGAGAATAATTTCGGAGAAAATACACCGCTTCCAGTTTCACTTCGGCAAAAAGATCTGAAGGTTGAATATAGCACACAGACACCAAACCGTGCGGAAGCACTTTATAATGTATTTCTAATGAAGCGTAATGCCGGCGAAATAATGGATATATTTGGGGCAGTGGCTAGGGACGCTGCTAGAACATGCAATACTGCATATTTTGAAATGTGTGAGCGGGAAGGCATTGAACCCATTGGAAAAGTAAATGTCTTATACTATGAAGAGTTACTAGAGTATGCTATGAACAAACTAGGATCGAAAGCCATCGAAGGTTTCAAAATTGAGGTAATGAATAACTCAAACTGGGACGACCGTGAAAAATCCATTAGAATCGCTGATTTACTTATGATTCATTGTCAAGAACTCGGTCCGACAATGGTCCTGTTGTTCGCACCGCCGTTTTATCCTGCGGTTAATTCTTCAAACGTACCGCTTGTCATTGAAGCAGTTAAATTAATGAAGAAAATTGGAAAAGAACAATTAAATTTAGAAATTAATCAAATCCATTATTTTAATGGTATCTCCGATCTCAGCTATGTCTTATACGAGGACGAAGATCAAGGCTGGAAAACGTACGAACGCAATACACCAGTGTGGGGAGACACATACTGCATTCCCTTTGCAGATATACAAAAGATAAATGCCCCTGTATTGAATATCGGTCCTTTCGGAAAAGATGCACATAAGCGAACGGAAAGACTTCATATAAATAGTGCATTTGTTCAAGTGCCGATAATGCTAGAGGCATTAGTTCGCAGTATGTTTCCTATAAATCAAACTTCAGAATAACAGAAAGTGGCGATTCAAATGGGTAAGAGCCTTTTCCGGCTGCAATTAAAATAGTTGAAATTTAATAATTGATATATTAAGTGGTAGCCCGGTTCAATACCTTATCCATACCAGCCAATTAACTGCTTAATATAAAACTCTAACTTTTAGGGGGACACATCAGTGTGATGTTCCCCGCGGTCTTTTAAGTGTCTTTATCTATTATATATTGATAGATATTTTTAGCTAAGTGAATATAAAATAATGGTTAACTATTATTCAAGTAAGTTAATAAAATTTCTTCAATTCACTTTAAACGATTATTTTCTTTTCATAATAAAGTATAAATTTTTCCAAGGCTACCGCTGCCTGGTGGCTAATCGCTTCAAGGAGATTTATATCCTCTATTTTAAACTGCAAAGATAGTTCAAAAGAGTCCAATGTAATTACGTGCTACCCCTATCATTACTTTCTAAATTTTCATATAATCAGAATATAACTATTAGGGAATAGTTGGGGTTTGCTATTTTATTATTTTCAAATTTTTTGCTGAAAAATAAAATGAATTTTTAGAAGGGTGTTGTAGCTAAATGAATTTTGATTTAACGAAAGAACAAGAGATGATACGCAGTGTAATTCGAGATTTTGCTGATGCAGAAGTTGCTCCTGGAGCAGATGAACGCGATCGAACGGGGGATTTCCCTAAGGAACTTTTTTCGAAATTAGCAGAGTTAGGGATCATGGGTCTTCCTTTCCCTGAACAATATGGTGGAGGTGAAGCAGACACGATCAGCTTTGCAATTGTTGTTGAAGAACTTAGTCGTGTATGTGCATCAACAGGAATTACCTATTCAGCACATATTTCATTAGGAGGGGCCCCTCTTAATTTATTTGGTACCCACGAGCAAAAAGAGAAATACTTAACACCAATTTGTACTGGAGAGTCCTTCGGAGCATTTGGATTGACTGAACCGAATGCAGGCTCCGATGCGGGAGGAACTCAAACAACAGCAGTTCTTGATGGAGATGAGTGGATCATTAACGGCTCCAAATGTTTTATTACAAATGCAAGCTTTGCCAATCACCTTGCAGTAACTGCGGTAACTGACCGTTCAAAAGGAATCAACGGTATCAGTGCATTTATTGTTCCTACAAAAGCTTCAGGATTCACTGTAATCGATAACTACGAAAAAATGGGTCTGCATGCCTCAAATACCACAGAACTTATCCTAGAGAATGTAAGAGTTCCTAAAGAAAATCTGCTAGGAAAAGTTGGAAACGGTTACAAACAATTTTTAGCTACTCTTGATGGCGGAAGAATTGGAATTGGTGCCATGGCTGTTGGCATTGCTCAAGGAGCATATGAAAAATCTCTTCAATATGCTAAAGAAAGAAAACAGTTTGGAAAAAGCTTAGCCAATTTCCAGGCAATTCAATTTAAATTAGCTGACATGGCAATGAATATCGAATTAGCCCGGAATATGGTTTTCAAAGCAGCTTGGTTAAAGGATCAAGGACGAGTATTTAAAAAAGAGGCGGCCTATGCAAAATTATTCGCTTCGGAAATATGCATGCGTGCATGTGATCAAGCGATTCAAATTCATGGCGGATATGGATATATGAAGGAATATCAAGTTGAGCGATTCTTCCGTGATGCGAAACTCTTGGAAATTGGTGAAGGAACATCAGAAGTTCAACGAATGGTCATAGCAAAACAAATTGGATGTTAAGTAACCCAAGTGTAATTTTTCTAGTTACAAATCTCATTAACGTAAAAGCTTGAATTGAAGACTGCGAGTTTTGAACCTATTTAATAGAAGATAGAAAGGGAGGAAAGGCATGTTCAAAAAGGTTTTAATTGCTAATCGCGGCGAAATTGCTGTACGTGTAATCCGTACATGCAAAGCCTTAGGGATTACAACGATTGCCGTTTACTCAGAAGCTGATGCGAATGCTCCACATGTGAAAATGGCAGATGAGGCCTATTTAATCGGAGGTCCTCGCGTAGCAGAAAGCTATTTAAATATTAATAAGATTCTAGAGGTGGCTAAAGTTTCAAAAGCGGAGGCAATTCACCCGGGATATGGCCTGCTTTCTGAAAATGCTGGCTTTGCAAGCCGTTGTGAAGAAGCAGGACTTATATTCATCGGTCCTTCTCCAAAGGTTATTTCTAAAATGGGAAGTAAGATTGAATCACGCAAAGCGATGGAGGCCGCAGGTGTTCCTGTCGTACCAGGGATTACCTATCCTCTGGCAGATGCAGAGGAAGCGGTAGAAGCGGCGGATCGCATCGGTTATCCCGTTATGCTAAAAGCCTCCGCTGGGGGTGGCGGAATTGGAATGCAGGTGGTCCAAAACGGGGATGAAATCCGAAAAGCTTTTGAGGGGAATCAAAAGCGGGCTACTGATTTCTTTGGCGATGGAGCCATGTATATTGAAAAATTCGTTGAAAATCCAAGACATATTGAGATTCAAATTTTGGCAGACGGGTTTGGAAATGTCGTTTACCTTTGGGAACGTGAATGTTCGATCCAGCGTCGTCATCAAAAAGTGGTAGAGGAAGCTCCTTCATCGTTTATATCTGAAGAAACTCGTACCAAGATGGGGGAGGCTGCAGTAAAAGCTTCAAAATCAATTGGGTATAAAAATGCAGGAACAATCGAGTTCTTGGTTGATGAAGAACAAAATTTCTACTTTCTTGAAATGAATACCCGTTTGCAAGTGGAGCATCCGATTACGGAAGAAATTACAGGTATAGACCTAGTTGAAAAACAATTGCAAATTGCTGCAGGTGAAGCTCTGAATTTTTCACAAGAAGAGGTAGAACGTGAGGGGCATGCAATTGAGGTTAGAATCTATGCAGAAGATCCCAAAACATTTTTCCCTTCACCTGGAAAAATAACAAAATTAGATTTGCCGAACGGACCTGGAATTCGGCATGAATTAGCGATAAACGGTCAATCTGTAGTGACTCCTTATTATGATCCAATGATTGCTAAGCTTGTTGTAAAGGGCTGCAATCGTGAAGAGGCTATAAATCGTCTGCAAGATGCATTAGCTGATTATCATATTGAAGGTATTAAAACAAATATCCCAATGCTGCAAGAGGTAATTGCCCATTTGGCTTTTCATTTAGGTGATACGACAACAGACTTTATTAACAAGTATATAAAAACCAAAAAAACAAAATCGTAAAAATAGGAGGAATAATCATGAGTAAAATCATTGCAAGTATGGCAGGCAGTGTATGGAAGGTTTTAATTAAAGTGGGTGATCAGGTAGAAGAGGGTCAAGAAGTTGTGATTTTAGAATCGATGAAAATGGAGATTCCGATTGAAGCTGAATTCGCTGGAACGGTGAAAGAAGTAAAAGTAAATGAAGGCGACTTTGTAAATGAAGGTGACGTCATTGTAGAAGTTGAATAATAATGAACCTGAACTGATTATTTATGGTGATGGGATGAAAATAGAACGAAGTTTTTCCTTTTTCTTTCGAATTTTCCAGCCAAAATACTATCTTTTCAACCAGTAGGACCGTGGGGAAGGTTCTACTGGTTTTTTTGTTGTGCAAAAAAACTCTATGATAAAGGATTTGGTGTTAAGTGTGGTCAACTTTTATTTTAGCTTTTAAATCCTATATTACGAGCCTTGTCAAAACAATTCATTTCTATGTCATAATTTAATCATAAACCATTGTATGATTTGCACAATTGAATGCAAGGTTTTTTGGATTCGTTAAACGATGACGGTGTTATGCATTATAACTAAAATAAACATGTAAGCATTTTAGTTAGTTTCCTAAAAATGTACAGTGCTGCCATAGACTAAGTTGTGTTTTGTATGGGTAGTGCATACTAATTTAAGTCCAAACATGTACAAATTTTCTGTTAATGCTTACAAACTTTCTTTTCCAAAAGGAGGTTCGATCTGCTAAAAAGTTATTTGACTGCATGATTCTAGATTTATGGGGTGTTATTCGTGGCAAATACAATCTCTGGTGATGCAGATTTTATAAAGGGAATTAATAACTCACTATTTACTGGTGTTGTGCATAGTACATTTAATCGGACTTTTAATATTAAGTGTTTCGAAAATGAAGATTTGTATACGATTGCATGCAGCAAACTTGATAATGGCCCTAATACGTTAATTATTGATGTTGATAATATGAAGCCATTAGAAATCGAAGTCAATGATCCGGTACGGGTTGAAAAAAATCTCTTGTATATTGGGGAAAAGCTAACTATTTCTAGTGATAAAGCCTATAAATGGGAAAGTATTTTACCAACCTACCCAAGTAATGTAGTAATCCTGAAACGAAATTTAATGAAAATGAAGGAATATATTAACATTCACGGTGTGGGCGGTGGAATAAAAAAAAACGTAATACCCCAAAGTCCTTTTGAAGCAGAAGTCTCGAATATGCTTGAGAAAAGAACTCTTTTGCTTTTAAACGAATTATTAAATAACCGAATATCATCTGCATTGCCACACGCGGTTTCACTTGTAGGTCTTGGGCCAGGGTTAACTCCTTCTGGGGATGATTTTTTAACAGGGTTATTTACTATTATTAATATGAAAAACAGCCCTTTTTATCTTTACCGATCATTTTGTAGAGATATTTTGATGAAAGCCAAAACCTTAACAAATGACATTAGTTACATGACTTTGAAAAAAGCTTCAATTGGAAAAGTGAGAGAGTCTATTATTTCTTTAGTTAATTCATTATTAATTGAGAATGATGAGGACTTAATTCTCTCTTTAAATAAATTATTAAACATAGGCTCAACATCCGGAACAGATATAGCTTTAGGCATTGTTTTCGGAATGGAAGCCAATATTAGAGCAGGAGGAAAAGTATGTTAGTACAAGCATTGATTAAGCCAAACACATATTTCGATTCAGTATCTTTAATGTCACTGTCCACTAAAGCGAATCAAATTGAAGAAGTTGATCAAGCCATTATTGCAATGGGTACGGAAATGAATAAAGAGGTAATGAAAAATGTCGGTTTACTGACACCTGAAGTAGAGGGAGCAGGCGCAAGTGATTTAATTATTGTCGTAAAAGCGGCAACTGACGAATTATGCGAAATCGCTTTCAAAAAAATTAATGATTTGTTTACAAAAAAGAATTCTGGTAAAAAGGGGAAAAATGACCTAAAATATTCAACTATTTCTTCTGCTGCAGTAAGTAACCCAGAAGCCAATTTAGCTATTATTGCTGTGAATGGTGCTTATGCAGCTAGAGAAGCGAAAAAGGCACTTGAAAATGATTTGCATGTCATGATATTTAGCGACAATGTTAGCATAGAAGATGAAATTGAATTAAAAAAATTAGCTCATGAAAAAGGCTTATTCATGATGGGACCAGACTGTGGAACAGCGATTATCGGCAATACAGCCCTTTGCTTCGCAAACGCAGTAAGAAAAGGGAATATTGGTATTGTTGGGGCATCAGGAACTGGCAGCCAAGAGGTAAGTGTCCGTATTCACGAATTTGGCTACGGTATTTCTCAACTGATTGGAACAGGCGGTAGAGATTTAAAAGAAGAGGTTGGCGGAATCATGATGCTTGATGGTATTCAGGCACTTGAAGACGATGAAGAGACAAAAGTCATTGTTGTTGTTTCGAAGCCACCTGCATCAAGTGTGGAAGAAAAAGTATTAGCGAAAATTAAAACATGTAAAAAACCAGTTGTCGTTTGGTTTGTTGGCGGGAATGAAGAAAAAATTACTGAAGCTGGCGCCCATTTTGCCAAAATGTCTAAAGAAGCTGCACTTAAAGCAGTACTATTGGCAGGTGCGGACGAAAGTAAGTTAAATAAACGTGCATTAAATATACCTCTTATTGAAGAAGTTCGGACAAAATTAACTCCTGAACAGAAATATGTTCGTGGACTTTTCAGCGGCGGAACTCTGGCCGATGAAGCTATGCATGCGGCTATGGAGAAATTCGATAATGTCTACAGCAATATTCAAAGAAATCCCGAGTATCGTTTAAAAGATCGTTATACGAGCCAAGAGCACACATTCATCGACTTTGGTGATGATGAATATACACAAGGTAAGCCACACCCAATGATTGATCCATCTACACGTCTTGAAAGATTTATTCAAGAGGCAAAAGATCCATCGGTTGGAGTTATTGTGATGGACTTTGTTATAGGTTATGGAGCACATGAAGATCCAGTTGGAGCTTTCCTACCTGCAATTATAGAAGCGAAACAACAGGCGGAACAAGAAGGAAGACATTTAGAAGTAATTGGATATGTTCTTGGAACAGATTTAGACCCGCAAAATTATGAAGAGCAAATTAATAAATTATTAGCTGCGGATGTAACACATGCTAGCAGCATGCAAAATGCAGGATTATTGGCTAGAGAATTCGTTGTGAAGGGAGAATAGGTATGAGTAAAATTAGCGATTTATTTAAAAGTAAACCCCATGTTATTAACGTAGGAATTGAGTCATTTAAAGATGATTTAATGCAACAAGGCTCTGAAGTCATTCATTTAGAATGGACACCGCCAGGTAGAGGAAACCCATCATTAATTGCAGCACTTGACAAGCTTGAGAGTCCAGAACTCTTGGAAAAAATCGAAGCAGCTAATCAATTGGCAGTTGAAAGAATTATTAATTCTCATCCTGTTTTAATTGGATATGATCAAGCCATTAATTGCGTACCTGGTATGACAAAAACAACGATTCTTCATGCAGGCCCTCCAATTACTTGGGATAAAATGAATGGTCCTATGAAAGGTGCCGTTACAGGTGCAATCGTATTTGAAGGATTAGCTAAGGATGTAGAAGAAGCGGCTAAACTGGCGGCATCTGGGGAGATTACCTTTTCACCATGTCATGAACACAACTGTGTAGGTTCAATGGCAGGTGTCACATCTGCGTCAATGTTTATGCATATTGTTGAAAATAAAACGTATGGCAATATTGCTTATACAAACTTAAGTGAACAATTAGCAAAAATCCTTCGAATGGGAGCCAATGATCAAAGTGTTATTGATCGTTTAATATGGATGCGCGATGTTTTCGGTCCTATTTTACGTGATGCGATGAAACTAAGTCCTAATGGAATTGACTTACGTTTAATGCTTGCGCAGGCACTTCATATGGGAGACGAGTGTCATAACCGAAATATTGCGGGTACAACATTATTAATCCAAGCTTTAACTTCGTATATTTTACAAACTGATTATACAATTGAACAAAAGAAAGAAGTCTTTGATTTCGTTGCTAGCAGTGATTACTTCTCTGGTCCTACTTGGATGGCAATGGCGAAATGTGCCCTTGATTCTGCTCACGGTATTGAAAATAGTACAGTCGTTACAACCATGGCCCGGAATGGTGTTGAATTCGGTATCCGTGTTAGCGGAATGCCTGGAAACACATGGTTTACTGGTCCTGCACAAAAAGTTATAGGTCCAATGTTTGCAGGTTACAAGCCAGAAGATTCTGGACTTGATATTGGGGACAGTGCAATTACAGAAACATATGGTTTCGGTGGGTTTGCAATGGCAACAGCTCCAGCAATAGTTGCATTAGTTGGTGGAACACCAGAGGAAGCTATTGGTTATACAACTAAAATGAAGGAAATCACAACAACAGAAAATCCTAACGTAACAATTCCGGTACTTGATTTCATGGGAATACCGACAGGGATTGATGTTCGTAAGGTTATTCAAACAGGTATAATGCCGATTATTAATACAGCAATTGCCCATAAAGATGCAGGAATCGGAATGATAGGTGCAGGAATTACCTATCCTCCAGTCGAAGCCTTTGAAAAAGCAATGCTAGCTCTAAGTGAAAACATTCGATAAAATAAATAAAAAAGTCCAGCATGATTAAAATGCTGGGCTTTTTACTTAATTCAGGTGGGTTTTTAAAAAATCAATGACTTGTTTTAGTGCATATTGAACAAGGGGATCTTGGAAATTTTTATCAAATACGTGCTCACCATTAGGAATTGTAATAAGTTTTGCTTCAACCTTTTCTTTAATAATAGCAGCCCTCATATATACTGACTGTTCGTATGGAACATCGGTATCCTTCGTTCCGTGTAATAAAAGAGTTGGTGGATATTCTTTTGTTACATGCCGATTTGGACAAAATGGATAGAGAGCTTCTTTATTATGTACAGGATTAACACCTGTAATTTCTTCGATCCAAACTCCATTCTGTCTCGCATAAACATAAAATAGAAACCGTTCTTCTACTGTTGCCTCAGTTATTATTCGATCTGTGATTAGTTTATTAGCGAGTTCCTTAGGAACAATGTCCTTTTGGCAATAATATTTGCTTGGGCTTGTTGCCCAGTTACCAAGAAGATCCCCGTATCCGTAAAAGGAAACAATTGCAAGAGGCTTATGAGTAAATGTTCCAGTAGTAAGAGCTAAAAAACCACCGGCGGAACTTCCTACAACTGCAATTTTCTTTGGGTCTATTGAAAATTGTTTGGGTCCTTCTAATTGAATCCAGTGAATTGCATCCTCAATATCCTTAAGAATTTCCGGCAGTTTTGTTGAAGGAGCCAGCCTATAGTCAATTGAAAAGAGTGAGAATCCATTGTTGGTGTAAAGTTTGATCATTTCTTCACTTATTTCTTCTCTGGTACCCCAAATTAATCCGCCACCATGAATATAAATGACAATAGGAGCATTTTCTTGGTTAGCTCTATAAAAATCTGCCTTCAGTGAGAAATTTACATCTTCTTTATAAATAACGGTTTTCTTCAATTTTATTTACACGTCCTATCTAAATATTGTTTCAGTTAATACTAAAAAAAATAGTCAAATAATGCAATGAAAAGGATTGTGCAACATAACAAATAATCCCACTGTTTGTATGTTTTTCTAATCCATAATCTAGGACATGCTTTGTACAAATGTTATTGTATAACTTGCCTAAATGAAATCCTTTTTTTTTGGTATTGGTAGCCAATGACCCAGAAAGGCTTAACGACTAAAATATAACATGTAAGGGTTACCAAATGTTATTGTTTCTTTTTTAGAATAATAAAAATCTCCGGAGAAAAACAAGATTCTCTTCGAAAAAGGAGGAAAATTAAGTAGAGTACGAGATATTGCTAACTATTTTTTCACATTCAACAAACTAATTCATATTTAGAGGTGAAATGTAATGGATCAAAAAATTCAATTTTGGAAAAAAGGGGACATTGCCGCTTCCTTCGGTTTGTTCGTTAACGTTTTGACAGACTTTTTGGTTATGATCTCATTATTAATTGGTGTAGTTGGTATGCCAAGTGAGTTTGTTTTTAAACGAATTGTTCCTGGTTTTGGATTTGCAGTACTTCTATCTGGTATTATTTTTGCTTATTTTGCCTATAAATTAGCTAAGAAAACAGGTAGAAAAGATGTTACCGCATTACCATCAGGTTCTAGTTCACCTGGAATATTTCTTATCGTATTTGTTATTATGCTTCCTTTATATCATCAAACACAGGATGCTGTTTTCACAACAACAGTCGCTGTGATTTGGGGCTTTGTTGAGGCTTCCATTTTATTCTTAGGTGCATTCCTGGGTGAAACGATTAGAAAGATCGTCCCAAGAACTGTATTGCTAGCAGCCTTGGCAGGTTTGGCATTTGTATTCTTGGGTATGAACCCAATGCTGCAATCTTTTGAAATGCCTATAGTTGCATTTGTTGCTCTTATCATTATCTTCATGAACTGGTTGAGTAAACATCCAATATTAAAAAAAATACCTACGGGTTTATTATTAATCGTAGTTGGAACGGCAATTGCTTGGATAGCTGGATATCAAAATCCTGCTGATGTTACTGAAGCTCTAAAATCATTTGGATTTAATCCTCCTATGTTGCATTTAAATGGACTTTTCGACCATTTTAGCGCTGCTTTGCCATATTTATTAACGGCTGTACCTCTAGGGTTAGCAAACTACATTTTTAACTTAGAAAACGTTGAAGCTGCTGCTGTCTGTGGTGATGAATACAAAACTCGGGATGTTATGCTTGCGAACGGTTTTTCTACTGCAATAGGTGGCCTTTGTGGTAACCCATTCCCAGTAACAGTTTATGTAGGTCATGCTGGTTGGAAAGAAGTTGGTGCTGGTTTAGGCTATTCAATTGCTAGCTCAGTTGCTATATTCCTATTATCGATTTTCAGTCTAATGGGTCTGTTGCTAGCTGTTGTCCCAATTGCCGCTATTGTTCCGATGCTGGTGTTTATTGCGATTGTAACAGGGCATCAAGTTGTCAAAGAAAGTCCGAAATTTGAAGCTCCGGCAATCTTTGTATGTTTCTTCCCATGGGTTGCTAACTGGGCACTTGTTGCTGTAAATAATGCACTTTCGGCTGCTGGTACATCTGCGGGGAATGCTGCAGGTCAAGTTTCTTCGCTTGATCTGAACAATGCAGGACTTTTCTACGATGGCTTGGTTGCTCTAGGTAATGGTGCACCTATTTCTAGTGTTCTATGGGGTTGTATCGCGGTATTTACGATCCGTAACACGCCTATTGGAGGCATAATAGCTGCAGTGTTAGCAGCCGCCTTATCTTTTATTGGTGCAATTCACACAGCCACTATCGGACTTGCACAAGTAACTGCTATGCCTTTCGTTTGGGGATATCTCCTAATTGCAGCAGTTTTAGCGTATAAGCTTTATGTAAATAAGAAAGATAATATTGGTCCTGTTACTGAGTAAAAATGAAAACTATTGGGGAATAAGAGCGTAGTGATCCTACACTTGGGTTTGATGTGAAAAAATGAAATATTGAGGCTGGGTCATTTAACAACACTAGGAGGAATTTTGACATGGATTATATGAAATTAGCTGCCGATGCAACACTTGTCGGTATGGCAAACAAGGTTGGTGGACCATTCGGTGCAACAATCGTACGCGGCGATGAAATTATCGCTGTAGTAAGCAATACAATGATGAGAGATACGGACCCATCTGCACATGCTGAAATGGTTGCGGTTCGTGAAGCTTGTAAAAAACTTGGCACGATAGATTTATCTGATTGTGTCATCTATGCGACATGTGAACCTTGTCCAATGTGTGTGTCAGCCATTATTTGGACAGGAATTAAAAAAGTGTATTACTGCAATACGAGAGAAGATGCGGATAAACATGGCTTCTCTGACATGCACTTACGCAAGTATTTAACAGGTGAAGATGAAAGTGTACTCAACATGGTTAAGGTAGAGCAAAGAGAAGATTGTGATCATTTGTTTGAATTTTTCCATAAGTATAATAAATAATAACATTGATAATTCTCCGGTGCTGCAAACAACAGCGCCGGATGAATTTTTTTACTAGGTAGACTTTCTAAATAAAACTTGTAATTCCAAGTAAATTAATGTTTATAAAAGAGGGGTATGTGATGGTGAAGACAGAAACATTAAATCAAATACTGATTAATGTTAGTGAACAAGGTGATGTTGATGTTGTCCGTCAACTTTTAGTAGAAGGGGCGCGTGTTGGTTATAAAGATGTAGATGGTCGTACTGCTTTAATGGCTGCTACTCAAAAAAATCAAATCGAAGTTGTAAAAGTACTTTTAGAAGCTGGAAGTGATGTCAACACAAGAGACATCACGCAATTAACACCTTTTATTTGTTCCGGTGCCAATGGTTTCCATGAAATTTTAAGCTTGATGCTGCCTTATGGAGCAGATTTAAACAGTGTAAACCGATTTGGCGGTACTGCATTATTACCTTCCAGTGAAAAAGGCTATCTAAAAACCGTACAAAGATGTTTGGAAGCTGGTATCCCTGTCAATCATGCCAATAATTTAGGCTGGTCGGCTCTTTTAGAGTCAGTAATTTTGGGTAACGGGGGCCGCTTATACTCCATGATTATTGAATTACTAGTAAAAGCTGGTGCAGATGTAAATTTACCAGATAGGGATGGAAAGTCTTCGCTACAGCATGCCAAAGAATTGAGGCATGAGAAAGTAGTCAAGATTCTTACTAATAGGTATGTTGAACAAAATGAATATATAAACAAAGCAAAAACTTTATATTTAGATGATAAGTACGAAGAAGTAATTTCAGAAATGAATCAAGCCATCGAGACAAATCCAAATAATCTAGATTATTATTTCTACAAGGGCTATTCTCTGCAAGAACTTAAGCGTTATGATGAAGCACTCGAGGAATTTAAAAAGGCATTAGTGATTAATCCGAATGATCTTGATTTGTATTTCTATACCGCAAATTGCTTAAGGTTAATGAAGAAACCTAAAGAGGCGCTAAGGGAATATGACAAAGTATGTGAATTAGACCCTAATGAAACCTTTTACCGTTACCATAAATCAAATTACCTAAGAGAACTAGGCCGACACGAAGAAGCTGTAGGCGAAATGGATATGCTATTAGCGCTTCAGCCGAACAGATATGATTTTTCTTTCCATAAGGCAAACAGTTTGAGGTCCCTCAGAAGGCATGAAGCAGCAATTGAGGCAATTGAAAATGCAATTGCAAACGACCCAACCAATCCATTATATCAATTGCATAAGAACCAATCACTTGAATTATTAAAAAACAATTAGAATCACAGGGGGTAAACGGATGAGGAAATTGGCTATTGTAGCTATTGGTGGCAACTCACTAGTCCGAGAAAATGGACGTGACTCTGTTCAAGATCAATATGAAGCTGTTAGTGAGACGGCCGTAAATATCGCAGATATGGTTCAAGAAGGCTACAATGTCGTTGTGACTCATGGAAATGGCCCACAGGTTGGCTTTGGACTTAGAAGGTCTGAAATTGCAAATGAAGTTGCTGGAATACCTGTTGTGCCGCTTGTCAATTGCGTTGCAGATACGCAGGGGGGAATTGGCTACCAAATTCAACAAGCATTAACCAATGAATTTACTAAAAGAGGTATAAATAAAAAAGTTGCAACGATCGTTACACAAGTTGAAGTTGACATTAATGATTCGAATTTCGAAAATCCAACAAAACCGGTTGGTTCATTCTTTACTTTAGAACAAGTGGAAGAGATGAAAATGGAACATCCTAAGTGGATTTTTATAGAAGATTCCGGACGTGGTTATCGAAGAGTGGTTCCATCACCCAAACCAATTGATATTGTTGAAAAAGAAGCGATCAATTCTTTGGTAGATGCTGGTTACGTAGTGATTTCAGTTGGCGGCGGCGGCATTCCAGTTGTAAAAACACGAGATAATGCGTATGTTGGTGTTGATGCGGTAATTGATAAGGATTTTGCGACCAGTCTTTTAGCGGAACAAGTCAATGCTGAGATATTAATCATTACAACTGGTGTTCCAAGAGTATGTATTAATTTTGGAAAACCAAATCAACTAGCCTTAGAAAAAATTACAGTAGAAGAGACAAAACAATATGTTCTTGAAAACCACTTTCCACCGGGCAGTATGCTGCCAAAAATTGAAGCTAGCCTAAGTTTCTTGGGAAATGGTGGAAAGAGAGTAGTTATTACAAATCCAGAAAGTTTAAAAGATGCAATTAATAATAAACAAGGTACTCACATTGTCAACGGCTTAAGCCTGAATAGAGATGTAGAGGTTTGTTAGAAATAATATGTGATATTTCGAAAGTCGGCACCGAGTAAAAAAGTGTCGGTTTTTTTTCTTGGAGAGCATGAATTCCAGCAAAAGGTTTGCAGTGTTTTATAAAGGAAACATGATGTCAGGAGCCATTAATTAATTTCCGGCAGAGATTTCCAAGTAAGAGAGGTGTTTTTATTGGGCTTACAAAAGTGTGAAACTTGTAAATGTTAATTTTCATGGAAAGAAATACAAAAGACAATCCGTTGGAATTATAAACCACTGGTATGTAGGAAATGTGGAACGAAGCATCAAATTTCGATACAGAGCAGGATATTTTTTACTCTTTTGATAGCAGTATTATTATTCATTTTTAGTCTACCTAGTTTATTAATTTAAGAGTTGCCGTAATTATCATTGTCTTTTTATCCGTTTTAATCAGTTTCCCTTATTTTTCAAAATATAAAGCTAAGAAATAATAAGCTAATAACAAAAGGGATATCCATGCAGGATATCCCTTAAGGTGTTGTATTAGAAAAAATCTTGGTTTATGGTGGACTATATCGGAAGGGTGGTGATCCTCTTCTTTATTGATTATGAATCTATCCGAAGTTTCTTGTTTAACAATCTAAAAATCTTTAATGCTAATTGGATTTGAAGCAGTTCCTCTGAATTCTTTAAATCAGAATTTAATATTTCTTTGATTTTCTCAATTCTATAAATGAGTGTGTTCCGATGCAAGAACATCGCTTTTGCTGTTTCACTGATATTAAGGTTATTCTGAAAATAATTTTCCAGTGTAATAATGTAGCTTGTTCCATGTGACTGATCGTTTTCATAAACTTTTCCGAGTCGCTTCATAAAGAATTCTTCTAATTCCATGTCCTTAATATTAGAATCTAAAAAGTGGTAGATAGAATGATCTTCAAAATGGGATACGCCGCCACTATCTTCAAATTTTCGCATCAATCTTATTGATTCATTTGCTTCGGAAAAGCTTTTATGAAGAGAACGAACCGTTCTGTACTGTCTGCCAATTCCGATTAAAAAGGTGGAATCACTTACTTGCTTTTTTAGAATACTGTATAGTTTATTAGTATATTGTTTTGCTTCATAAACGGAAACGGCTGGTCGGTTTTCGTGCTGTCCAATTAAGATGATGATTCGATTGTTTCGGTGAAAGCAGGTAACTTCTCCGTCTGCTGTTTTGGCGTAATCATAGATTAGATCCACACATTTCCTAGCTTTATTCTCCAAACTAACCCTTCTAGCCACCATATCCTCATACTGCTGGAACTCCTCTATTTCTATATTAATCACAATACAGTAATACATATAATTCGTATGAAGTCCGTGCATTTCACTTAGCGAATGAATGGTTTCACTAGAGGTTATTTTCCCAGTAAGCAAATCATCGAAAAAGTCATGTCTGATTTTTAATTTCACTTCCTCTATTTCCTTCGCTTTTATCCTTTCAAGTACAATGTTCGTCGATGCCTGCTCTAAAATAATGAAGTCAAATTCAGTTAATTCTCTTACTGTTTGCCATACAATAATATATCCATAAATAGAGATTGCTGCCGCAACTGGCAGGATTCTGCATTTTATTTCCATACCTTCTAAGTAATAATTTCGTTTAATCGTCCTTTTGTATTCACTTACATTTTTTGGAATAGATTCAATGAATTCTTTTGAGAACGGAGGTCTATTTTTCACCAAATCAAGACAATATGAAAGTGGGAATTTATTATTTTCATGTTCTGTATAGTCAACTAGCTTCCAATCCTCATTTACAAAAATAATCGGATTATTAATGGTCTCGGATAACATTGATAAAATTCGATCAATTCCACCGCCTTCAAGTGTAATTCTAAAGAATAAATTATGTATGTCTAGGGTTTTTCTATTTAATAAATCGTATCTTCCTGATGCTTTTTCATTAATAATTGAGATGACTCTTGATAAAGTATATTCAAATGGCAACTCCAGTAAAGGTAATCCAAGCTTATTTGCTTGGTCAATCATGTTCTGTGGGAGTTTATCAAAGTATCTTTTCATTTTGATAACTAGTCCGGCACAGTTAATGTCAGAAAGCTCCTTGATGATACGATTTTGTAATTCTTCATTGTCTTTAAAAATATATCCTGTAGATAATAGCAGTTCATTTGGTGAAAGCCAATCGAATGCCTCAGGATTTTCAATAATATTTACAATGGTTATCTCATTATTAATTCCTTTTTCCCCTGCTACTATTTTTAATCCATCAATGGCTTTAATTTCAAAAAGGTCTTTAACGGTTAACAATCTTTACACATCCTCTGTTTTCACATATCATTTCAATTGTACAACATGCTCAAATGATTTCAAGTCATTTTGGTTCGAATGAACAATGATATTTATAGGCATTTGAAATAAAATATTAATGAAAACAAGCATACTTCCATAAATCAGTTTTTATAGAATAATGGATTAAGAGCTATTTTAACTAATCCTGATAGATTAAGCGATTAATTAAAAAAAGAGATACTTTTATCCTGATGTAGTTATTTTGGATAAACAAAAACAGGATGTTATGCATAATGCCTAAATATACTAGAATAAATTTGGGCAAGATAACCAATTGAGCATAGAGTTCTTTCATAAGCTTAACAAAAAATCATATTCTGTTATAATTTATACTGTCTGGCCCTGTTCCAATATGGTTGTCGGACATTGACATTTTTTAAATTCGAAAGGTATAGAAAACAATTATGAAGACAGAAAACAAATATTTAAGTACCTTTCAATGGTTTATCTATATACTTGCTAATTCTATTGCGCTGCCAATTGTAATTGGCAATGTGTTTCAGCTCCCTTCAACAGACATTTCCTCATTAATGCAACGTACGTTTTTTATTGTAGGATTAAGTTCTTTTATTCAAGGGAAATTTGGACATAGATATCCGATAGCAGATGGTCCAGCTGGTTCTTGGGTTAGTATTTTTGTTATTTTTGCGAGCATTGGAACTCAACAAGGTTTGACAATGATGGAGACATTACAAACACTAGAGGCGGGATTAATCGTTTCTGGATTATTATTACTACTGTTAGGGATAACAAAGTGGGTTCGTCATTTACTGTTTCTCTTTTCACCCATTGTAACAGGCACATTTCTATTTATATTAGCCATTCAATTATGTGGAGTCTTTATAAGGGGAATGGTGTCAATAGATAGCAACACGGGTCAAATGGATGGGGTAAGCTTTTTCCTAGCTATTTGTATTTTTTTCTTAATTATTTTACTTTCCTCTAAAGCTAAGGGATGGGTAAAAAACTATGCGATTTTATTAGGAATCTTAGCAGGATGGATTGTATTCACTATTATTAGAAAAGGTGATCAAAGCATTTCACTATCTGTTGATTGGATTAAGCCCCCGGAAATTTTCCCGTGGGGGTTCCCCGTACTAACTGGGGGTGTATTGGTTACAGCTATCTTATTTACCTTTTTACTGATTTCTAATACATTTGCCGCTATTTCAGCAGCGGAGGAAGCAATCCCAAATAATAAGGAGCAATTCCGAGACAAGCTTAATCGGGGAACGTGGATAGGAGGAGTTTCTCATCTTTTTTCTGCCGTACTCTCAACCATTGCTGTTGTACCATTACCAGCTACAGCTGGTTTTGTCAGATTAACAAAACAATATCGGATTAATCCTTTTCTGTTTGCTTGTGGGATTATGGTATTCATTTCCTTGTCTCCAAAGATTGTAGGTCTATTGGCTTCTCTACCTTTACCGGTAGCCAGTGCAGCCCTTCTAGCTACACTAATTGAGATGCTTGGAATCGCCATTCGCTCACTGACAAAACAACCATTAAATGATAGGAATATTACCATTATTGGGGTATCCTTACTAGTAGGAATAGGAATCATGTTTTTACCGGATGATATTTTTAACGGTCTTCCATATGTCATTCAAAATATAGGGAAAAATGGTTTATTAGTAGGAACATTTCTAGCGATTATATTTGAACAACTTTGGAAACCAAAAAATTAAGCTGCAGAGATAAATATTCTGCAGCTTTTACTATTTTAATTTTCTTCAGAGAAAACATATTATCACATCCTTGCTCCCCATTTAAGTGAAAAAACCCACTTACCAACAAAACCACAACTAGGTTATAATATAAGGATGTCCAAAATGGATAGCAGGAGTCTATCCTATGAAATTGAGAAGATTTAAGTAGGTGAAATATTATCGACATCATTGAAACACGGGTGAGAGGTTTTATTGCTGATATTCAGCACCCTAAACAAAAAAAGAAAATAAATAGTAATGATTTAGAACTTCAGTTGCGCAAGCTTTTGGAAGATTATTTTGAACTGGACGGCTATATGCTGTTTCATCGTGCCATTGAAACATTGCAAGCGGAAGGACAACTTATTCCGATACAAAATAATCAGTATAATGGAAGAAACCCATCTTTGCCTTTATATTACTGGGTTAATATAAAGGCTCAGACAGACAAATGGGATCGTCTAGAGATGATGAAATTAGGTGATCAGTTTGACTTTTCCTTTTATGAACGTCACCCCGAATGGCAAACGAGAGACGAATGGATGCGAATTCATAATGTATATATGTTTCTTAAGTCTAGTCAGGTACGAGAAATCGTGTCGGTTGAAGAAAGAAGCCTCGAGCTCTTTGGTCATGAAAAATTCTTACTAGACGGTGATAGTTTTCCTGATGGAAAAGGGTTTTTAACTAGAATTGGGATATCTGAAGAGCAGCTTAAAATGGTGAACTACGGAGAGCCTTTTGTATTTTGGATCAAACAAGGGATAGAAATAAAAGATATTCAGCGGATATTGATTGTTGAAAATCTATCATTTTTCCATACTTCCATTAAGTTATTGGAAGCAAATAAACTCGATTATGAACCTGAACTGATTATTTATGGTGAAGGGATGAAAATTGAACGAAGTTTTTCTTTTTTCTATCGAATGTTTCCGCCAAAAAACTATCTTTTTTATTACGTAGGAGACCTTGATGCGGAAGGATATGGTATCCTCATTAGGCTTATAGAAAAATATCCCGAATCCTGTATCCAGCCTGCGATAAAAATTTATCGCAAAATGCTCGAATGTCTAGAACAAAGGAATGAGCAAAAACAAGGACAAACACAAAACGTCAAATACCGTGATGCAATCTTTCAATGGTTTACGGAAGAAGAACAAGCTTTATTGCAGCAGTTATGGCGAGAAAATAAGCGGATAGCTCAAGAAGTCTTAACAATAGAAACCTGGAGGTGACGGATGTGAACGAATCATGGGAAGGTTTCGCCCAGCGGATGCAACGATTAAATCCACTGTTTGAGCTCGGGAGAGGAATGGATGTAGGGGAGTTGAAGCCCCATATCCAAACGATTCTCATGCAGGTGCTCCTCACCATCTTTTATAGAGAGTTAAATGATGATGATACGAGACGCAAATCAGATATCAGGTATATGGTAGAAGATTCTATTAAGCATATGAAGCTGTTAGCAGATGATAAGCAACTGGAACGGATTACAAGTGGGCTCCTGTATCAAGGAAAAGAAGAATTTAGTAAACCGTTTGAAGCCTTATATTACGATGAAATTAGACAATCCTGGGAAACACAAACCTTTCGATATGTCACAATGGATGAATTATATACGAATCTAGAAATGGGCGGGTCGATTGTTTATAAACTCACAGATGTTGCTCAGGAAATGATTTTTATGAGCAGGGAAATGGCTGAGGAATTTTCAATCACGATTGAACAGCTCTATAGTATGCAGCTGATTAAAAACGGTAATTTCAGGAAAGCTACTCGAAACCTCGATCACCTCATTTCACGAGTAAACCGCTTAATGGCAAAAGAATTCACCTTTCAAAAGGAAATGATCAATAATCCCAAAATCTTATTGATTGAAGAAGAATGGCAAAGAGCCGACAATCGTGCTGAAATAGAAAATCAATTTGAAGAGGAAAAAAATCACTTCCGAACCATTACGAGTATGATAGAAAAAACGAAACGAAGAAATGAAGAAGATGATTCAATACAGAAAGAATTGATCGTTCTCCAGGAAAAAATTGGCCATACAAGGCAATTGCATGATCGTTTTGCAAAGCTAGTCATTCAAAATATTTCCTATGAGATGAAATTAAAGGCGGAAAATCCTTCATTGTTTTGGGAAAATAGCCTAGTTTCCTTTCGAGAACATATTTATGAAAATTGGTTCCTGAAGGAAGGCGTTCAACGATTTGAGGTACTAGAAAGCGTACTTTCTCCTTTATTTTCACCAAAGAATGAATTTATTTTGCCGCTCGATTGGATTTGGGGCGAACAAGAATTTGATGAAAAACAACTGACAAAGACGGTTGTTGAAGAGGAAGCAGAAGAAAGTATTACTCGTCAGCGAGTAACAAACTGGGACTCTGTTATTAAGGCATGGAGTTATGTTTTTCAATATTTGCAAACATACGGTGAGTTTTCTTTAGCAGATTTAGTAGAGTTACCATTAGAAGTGCAGGATTTATGGTTTGAAGAATCTGAAACGATAGATTTATGGATGATGTTTGATAAAAAACCGCTAAAGATTCAAGTGCTACATCGAAAAGAAGAAACATTAAGCGATGAGCGAGAAATACTTCTTAATAAACTAATGATAGAGTATCCGCAATTTCAATCTTTTGAAGGCTTGAAGGTCTTTACAAAGTTTGATCACAGAGCGGAGCCTTTCAACTGGTATAGAATGAAAATTACCCCATTTAAAATATGTGTAGAGGAGGAAAAGTGATGAATGCAGAAACGATCAAAAGAGCATCCGCTGTCTATTTTACTTTATTAAAAGATAAAGTAATCGACGAAAATAGTGAACACTTCCAGACTTATTTTGATCCGGATGTAAGACAGACCGTTCTTTTACTAGCAGACGAATCAGGTACATATATCATTGAATCGCCTAAACGCATCCAATTAGTTGTCCAGCCAACAGGCTCCGTCTTTGCTACGAATTTTACCCATATGAAAGATAAGCATCGGCAAATCGAAACGAAAAAACACTTTCATCTAGTTAGCGTTGTTATTATGTCTTTTTTAGCAACTATAGATCGCAACCAGGCTGCAAAGATTCGTACGAAGCGGGAAGGGATAAGCTATTACGCATTAGAACGGCAAGTTAACGACTTGATAAGTAATTGGGATAGCATTCTTAAAACTAGACCTGCCTTCGGAGAAGATGAACGTATTGATATGAAGGAAGTTGTGACAACCTGGAAATACATGGAGGTTGACACAGAGGATTATGGAGTTAAAAAAGGCAATAGACGAACGAGAATCGGTTTAATTGCCAACGCTATGCGCTTATTAGAGACGGAAGGGCTGATCGTCATCCTCGATCGGGACGATATTCCCAAGGCGATTCCAAAACAAGAGCTTTTTGAACGAATTGAATACCTGTATCATGATTATGATCGTTATGAATTATTCAAAAAATTAATGACTTCAGAGGTGGATGAGCATGCCGAAAATCTATCGAATTAGAATTGTTGGCCTAAAGTATGATGGCATGCAAAAGCAATATAAAGATACCACATTTAATTTCCATAACGAAGAGACCTCAACAAATGGTTTAATTGCGATGATGAATGGCGGTGGGAAAGGTGTGTTCCTGCAAACAATCTTCCAAATACTTAAACCTGGAACATCTTGGGGAAAACAAAATAATCGTTATTATCAGCAGTATTTTTTTAATAATAAAGAGCAATTTATTCCCTATACCTTTCATGTGCTCATTCAATGGGAATTGGACGGTGCAGACCGCAGGCATCTGATAACTGGGGGAATGTTTTCTGCCGAACAAAGGATTTCATTGAGTGAAGAAAGTGGAAACGAAAGTAAGACATTGGAACAGGAAGCAAAGATTCTACCTAATATTACCTTTTATACAAGGGAATTTGAACGGAAAGAAGAGGCGTCGCTTGAACATATTCCGCTTTTTGAAAATGATGAAGTCGCTGAAACTGAAAGCTTGAAGGACTATTTAAAGTGGAATGGTTTTGATGTTTACCGAGATACCAAGAAGCATTATCGTATCCTTGATACATACGGAATTAACCGTAAAGACTGGGATATTATGAAGGAGATTAACAAGGATGAAGGGGGCGTTGGGAAATACTTTGAGGGCGCGGAGGATGATCATTCTCTGTTCCAAAAACGAATCATTCCCACCGTTAGCCAAGTATTACATCGAACCGAACATCAAAAGAATGATCTTGTGGAGATTTTCAAAAGTCAGGCGAGTATCGCGAAGGACTTACCTATTCTCTTAAAAAGAGAGCAAGCCCATAAAGAGTTTTTAGAGGATATTGTCCCATTTGAAGAGCACTTAGCTAAAGGGGTCGAACATAAAGAAATTGTTGATGTGAGTATAAAGGTAGGAAGACAGCTGCTAGGTGCGCTAGAGTATTTGAAGCAATCGGAAGAGGAAACGCTGCGTACTTTAGAGAAAGATATTGAGAAATTAACCTTAAAACAAGCAGATTTACGCTATCAAAAAGACAATTTAGAATTTGCAGTCGCTCATAGAGAGGTAATTAATTGGGATAGGAAGTTAGTGGAAGAAAGGAAAAAGCATATTTCCTTACAAGAGATTCTTATAGAAAAACAGGAACGAAAAGAACAGTTGAGCTTTCAACTTTTGTTAAAAGAATGGAATGAGAACGAACAAACAATTCGTGCACTTTCACAGCAGATAGCGAAATTGGAACAAAATAGCGGCTTAGAGCAAGTGAATCAAAGAATGGATGAAATCAAACAAGAAGCTATCAAAAAATGGGAGCAGTCCTATCTATCAATTCAAGAAGCCGTTAGGACATATCTTGGGTATCAAAAATTCTTAAAGAAAAAAGGATCAGAGCTGTCCGTAAAGGATAAACAAAAGACAAAATCCATCGCAAAGCTTAGTACGGAGATTGATTTACTATATACCCAAATGCATACCTTTGAGACTAAGGAAGCGGCACTCATCCAAGAATTCGGTGACCGCTTAACCTATGATTTAAAAGGCTATACCCTCATGCTTTCTAAACAAATTGAGGAGAAAAAGGCTAAGCTGGAAGAACTGCAAGCAAAGGATAAAGAATCTAGAAAGAGGCAAACAGAACTTGCCACTTCCCAGGGGACGATTGTCCAATCTATTAAGTTTTCAGAAGAAAAATGTAATGAGTTAAATCTAGCAAACGAAGCGCAAAAGCAAAAAGAAGCAAAACTATTTGATAAGCTTCACGGATTAGTAACAGATATTACTGCACCTTTTACTCACTCGCTCTTGTCTAAATATGCAATTCAGATAGAAGAGATACTGGGCCAAAACAAACAGCAGGGTGAACAAATAAAAAAAGAACTTTGGGAAACGCAGCTCGACCACCGTTTAAATGATGAGCACTTCTGGATTGCCAATAAAGATGTAAAAGAGCTAAAGGAATGGATTGATGAGAAGACGGGCATCGATGTGTTTTATGGAACTCAATACCTCCAATCATTAAAAACAGAAGAATTGGCGAAGCTCATTATTACTTATCCGCTTTTACCATACGGTTTGGTCGTAAATGGGCAGCAATGGCAAAAAATTAATCAGCAGGTTCTTTCTGGAAGAATGTTTAAAAGTCCTGTTCCCATTTTCTTACGTGAGGAAATGAACAGCGAAAATCACGAGCAATCGTTTGTGATCATTAATGGAACGGAGCAAGAGCTGTTAACAGATAAAAATCAATTTACTAACTGGAAAATTAAGATTGCTAAGCAAATAGATGAAAAGAAAGATACTCTGCTTGAAATTGAAAAAACAGAATCATCCTTACGTCGAATGTTAAAAGAAATCGATCGATTTTTATCAAACCAACTTTCTAGTGATATTGAAAAAGCTCTCAATCAGGAACAGAATGCACTTTTTTCTAAGAGAACAAAATTTCAAGAAATCACCACACTAGAAGAAAAAGAAAAAGAATTACAACTAGGGTTAAGAGAACAACTGGAGAAAACAACGCAAAAGATAGAAAAGCTTACCAACGATGTAGAAACATTAGAAGATTTTGAACGCGAAAAAACGCAGTATCAAGAAAATAAACGGGTGAAGCTGGAAAAAGTGAAACAAAAGGAAGCCTATGTCGACCTTCAGCAAGAGATAGGTAAAGAGCACCAAATAATTGTTGACCTTCAAAACGAGTGGAATCAAACGTATTTTGAATGGAAGCTGACAACGGAACAAACGATAAAGGAGATAAGGTTCTTTATTAAAGAAGCGGTTTTTCCTGCAGATGAAAAAGCGGACCAAAGTGAAGAAATTCCGCGTTTATCACCACATTTATTAGAAGAGATTAATGGGAGTATTGAAGAGCTAAAGCAGCTCCAAAAATCAAAAGAA
Source organism: Neobacillus sp. FSL H8-0543 (assembly GCF_038592905.1). Classification (GTDB taxonomy): domain Bacteria; phylum Bacillota; class Bacilli; order Bacillales; family Cytobacillaceae; genus Neobacillus. Next base: position 4,327,954 of record NZ_CP151943.1, read on the forward strand.
GAACAGGCAAGAGAGTTACTTGTTATTCAAGCAAAAATAGAAACGGAACAAAAGCAGCAAACGAAATTAGAGAAAAAACTCAATACTCATAGTATCGATTGGAATCAAGCTACCGTCCCTGACGAACCTATAAGTATATTAGAAAATATGATCCAAACCGCACAAAAGGAAGCAAAGACAGCTGAAAAAGAGGAACGGGAACAAGGTACGGCTGTAACAGTAGCAGAAACGTCCTTAAAGCATGCGACCGAACAACGTGACAAGTCAGGTAAAAAAATTGCAAAGCATGAAAAACAGCCTGAAGAATGGGAAGATCTTGACCTTGATGTAAAGGCCCTAGAAATTAAAGACCAAATGAAAATTACGAAAGAAGAAGTAAAACAGGCTGAGAAACGCCAAAAAGAAACAGAAACGAATATTACTGGTTACGAAGGAGACTTGTTAACTTTATCCGTTATCCTAAAGGAAGAAGCGGCAGTATTTACGGATAATGAATTAGAAATGATTAAGAGCCAAGGTAGAGCATGTATTCTATCCTGGTGTGAAGAACATCAAGCGATACAGGAGGAAGGCAAAGAGAAGCATGCGAAAATTGAGCAATCATTACGTAATTTGAAGCTTACGATTGAAGGAAAAGATTGGGAAATTCGTTTTAAGAATGAAGTATTAACAACATTAGACCATATGGATATGAGGCACTATACCCATGTTCAAAGTGTCGTCAAAAATATGAAGCGTTTTTCACAAAGCGGGTTGGAACAATTAGAACGCGACAAAGAAAGAGCAGAACAGGCTCAAAACTTCTGGTCTAGCCGTGCCAGCATGAAAGTGATGAGCATTTCAGAGGCCATTCGTTCGATGATTGCAAAAATGAAGCTAAAAAATGAACGAGGATCCTTTCCACTCGTCCAGCTCAAGGAGGACATCTTACCTAAAAAAGCTGAAGATATTGAACCGCTGCTAAAGCAGCATTTTGTAGCAGCTATTAACAAAATTACCAAACAATTTGATCGGATTGATGATCATAATCAATCATTAGACCAAGAAATAAAACAACTCATTAGTGATGAGCAAATATTATTTGTTTCACTAAGAAGTCGATATCCAGAGCTACTTGTCTATAATATGCGAACGGATAATGCCTTTATGTATGGGAAGCCGCAAAGGGAGCATTATTCAACCTGGCAGACAATTAATCAAGGTTCCAAGACGAAATCTGATGGAAGTGGTGGACAAAAGCTATCAGCTCGAATGGTTATGATGATGATGTTATTGTCCGTTAAAAGCGAAACAGATCATAGCTGGGTTCCTTTAGTCTGTGATAATCCGTTCGGACAAGCTGCCTCGGCACACGTCCTTGACCCGATATTTGCCGTTGCTGAAAAGCTAAAGTTCCAATTCATCGTTGTTACTCCACCTGAATTGGTGAAAACGGAAATTAGTCAAAGATTTGATGCCTATTATAAATTGGACTTTATTCGTGAAAAAGGAAAAGAAATTGTTTCTGACACGATTGTTCCAGCCTTTCGGATTTACCAGGGAGAGGAAGCAGCTCTAGTAAAGTAAGACAATGATAAATTGAAGACTAACGTAAAAATCCCACTATCTTATGGAAAGTGGGATTTTATGTTATATCTTAGAGAATCCAGAACGTGTTGCAAAATTGAATTTAAAAGAATTATCATGAGAGATATTTTTTTTGACAGTTACCATAAATAGAACTTGAAGCAATTTGTACAGTAACCACAAAAAATAGGCAAGAAAAAATAAACCAAAGATGGTGGCATTTTTTATTTGAGAATAGTGTTAAAATTCAGAATATATGTTAAGATATTTTAAAAGGAGACAAGGAATATTCGTTTGGAAGGCAATGTAAAAAGAGCTGTCAAAAGATACATAGGAAGAATCTATAAGCAATCCATAAAATCTAATAAGAGAGGATGAAAATTGGTGGATAAAAAGGTAAATGTTGCGATTATTGGCTCGGGAAACATAGGAACGGATTTAATGAAGAAATTATTGAGAAGTGATGTTCTAAACCCTACTGTCATGATTGGTGTGGATCCACAATCTAGAGGATTGGCTTTAGCAAGAGAAAATGGCATAGAGACAATTGATTATGGAATTAAAGGGCTGGAAGAAAAACCTGAGCTTGCAGATATAGTCTTTGATGCGACATCAGCAAAAGCTCACCACGTACATGCGGCAATCTTAAAAAAGCTTGGGAAAAAAGTCATTGACCTAACTCCAGCTGCTGTTGGACCATATTGTGTGCCGGCAGTTAGTTTGGATAAGGAAGCAGTATATTCTCATGAAAATGTAAATATGGTTACTTGTGGAGGACAAGCAACCGTTCCTATAATGAAAGCGATTTCTGATATTGTATCTGTTGAGTATGGGGAAATTATTGCCTCGATTTCTAGTAAAAGTGCTGGCCCAGGAACAAGACAAAACATTGACGAGTTTACAGAAACAACTGCACATGCATTAATAGAAATTGGCGGAGCAAAAAAGGCAAAAGCATTAATAGTTTTAAATCCGGCTGATCCTCCAATATTAATGAGAAATACAGTGTTTGCTAAGTTAGAAGGAAATTATGTAGGGAGAGAAAATGAAATCATTGATTCTATTTATAAAATGGTAGAATCCGTAAAAGAATATGTGCCTGGTTATCACTTAATGTCTGAACCGGTTATTAAAGATGGAATCGTAAAAGTATTTGTTGAGGTTGAGGGTCTGGGGGATTACTTACCAAAATACTCAGGGAATCTTGATATTATTACTTCTGCAGCTGTTCGCACTGCAGAGGTAATAGCAACTTCCATTGCTGTAAAGGAGAATAGATGATGACTAAAAAGATTACTATTAATGACGTAACACTTCGTGATGGAATGCATGCTGTTTCTCACCAGTATTCTAAAGAACAAATTGCTGAGTTAACTAGGATAATAGATGAAGCTGGAGCAGATATCATTGAAGCGACACATGGTGATGGTTTGGGTGGAAGTTCTATTCAGTTCGGTTTATCAAAAGAAACAGAGTCAGATATTATATCCACAGCAGTAGCTAATGCGAAAAATGCAAAAATAGCCGTCCTTCTTCTTCCTGGGGTTGGTACTATTGACCAGTTAAAGAATGCTAGGGAGCTAGGTGCTTCTGTTGTAAGAGTTGCAACACATTGTACGGAGGCTGATGTATCCGAACAACATATAAAAGCTGGCATTTCCCTTGGTATGGATACAGTGGGGTTTCTTATGATGTCACATAGAACAACTCCGGAAAATCTTTTGGTGGAAGCAAAGAAAATGGAGTCATATGGAGCACAAACTGTTTATGTCGTAGATTCCGCTGGTGCTTTGACAATGGATGATGTGCGTCGCAGAGTTTCCCTTTTTAAAGACAATTTAAATGTAGAAATTGGGTTCCACGCACATAATAACCTCTCCCTCGGAGTAGCTAATTCAATTGTAGCCATTGAAGAAGGTGCTACAAGAATAGATGGCAGTCTTGCGGGAATGGGAGCTGGTGCAGGTAATGCTGCGCTCGAGCAACTTATTGCTGTCATGAATAAACTAAAAATTCAGCATAATATGGATCTCTATAAAACCATGGATGCTGCTGAATACGTTATGAAACCGATAATGGTAAGACCTGTTCAAATAGATAGACTGAGCTTAACACTTGGTTATACAGGTGTGTATTCTTCTTTCTTACTTTTTGCAGAACGAGCTGGGAAAGAATATGGCGTAGATCCTAGAGATATTTTAACTAAAATAGCAGAGATGGGAGCTGTAGGGGGACAGGAAGACTGGATTATTCCAGTGGCACAGGAATTAGCAAGGAGTAAATAAACATAATCAAATCATTAATAATCTCTTTACGGAAGGGTACTTCCCTCGCTAAGTGGTGTGCATTTCTTTAGGAAGAGATGCACTTTTTTTGGCGTGTTCAGCAAGCTTTAAAGTAAAATAACTTACACTAGGAGGAGCTATTTTGTCATTAAGCAATGAGATAGTGCATGCTATTCGTCAAAGACAGAAACGAGGATTGCCAGAAGAAATTCGTGAAAAGGTGATTCTCCATATATGCGATACGATTGCTATTTCCTTAGCTTCTTATAAAGGAGCACCTATTGCTTTAAAATCGATAGCGGGTCTTTCTATAGGTGTAAAAGGTGGGACGGGTCGAGTAATAGGAAGTGAGCATCGATTACCTCCCGCCTATGCTGCATTTGCTAATACGGCTTTAGCACATGCTTTAGACTATGATGACATCAATGATTTAGCTAGAATCCATCCAACACCTGTTACCTTAGCTGCCGCATTAGCAGCTGCTGACGCTGAGGATACAAGCAAAACGGACCTTATTACTGCAGTTGGACTTGGTAACGAGTTGTTGTGTCGATTTGGCTATGCAATAGAGCCCAGGGGTACTGGTACAGATTCCAAATGGTTCTTAAGTCAACTGTTTGGTTATTTAGGTGCCACAATCACTGCCGGACTTGTCCTTGGATTAGACGATAATGAGTTAGTTCATGCCTTAGGACTGGCATATATGCAAGTAGCTGGTGGTAAAGAGCCAGGAGTGGGTACTGGTTCCCAGGCTAGATCCATTTATCCGGCATTTTCATCAATGGGAGGTGTTCAAGCAGCATTTTTGGCTCGAGAAGGGGTGAGCGCACCTGCAAGTTGTCTGGATGGAAAGACGGGTCTTTTTCTAAATTATTTTGGGAAGAACCTAAATGAAAAACAACGAAGTGTATTGTTGGACACTGAAACATGGGCGTTTTCCGATACATCTATTAAACTTTATCCTAGCTGTCGTTACTCACATCCATTTATTAAATCTGCCCTTGTACTTCGAAATCATTTTAGGCATGATGAAGTTGACCAAATTGTGATAGGGGTAAATGAAACAGCGAATATGTTATGTCAACCACTTGAGGATCGTTGTCATCCTAAAACATTACAGGATGCTAAATTTAGTATTCCTTTTATGGTTGCATTTGCATTTGTTCATGGGAGTGTTCACTTGAATAATCTGACGGAGGGAGCTCTTATGGATACTCAGGTTTTAAATTTGACTAAGCGTATAAAAATTGAGCAAACACAGTCTGATACTCCTGGAATTCCTATAGGAGATATTAAGATAGTAACCGCCCATGGAACAAAAAGACATTTAGAACGTATACTTCCTGAAACACATATTGATGCAGTTAAGAAGAAATTTACCGAATGTTGTATGTATGCAAACGTATCCAATCCAGAAGTGCTGTGGGAAACGTTAAGCCATAATTTAGTTTTTGATGGAGTAAACAAATTACCAATAATAATTCATTAAAATCTTTAGGGTCAGCTCCATAAGCGAGTAAAGTAATACTGCATTGATGGCCTGACCCTTTTTGTCGTGACTGAAACCTAATCAAAAGCTCCCATTGATGAGAAGTTCACGATTTTCCCTCCTTTAGATTAAATTCCTCTCACTCCGCCATCTGAAACGATTGATGAACCAGTCATATAAGATGAATCATCAGAAGTTAAAAATAGAATTGTTTTGGCTTGCTCTTCTGATGTCGACATGCGGCCCATTGGAATCTTCCTTTCCATATGAGGCTTATTTGGATTATCTGCGATCATTTCAGTATAGTCGACACCTGGCAATGAGCAATTGACCCGAATGCCTTTATTGGCATATTCAGAAGCAACAACTTTAGACATGTGAGTGACACCAGCTTTGACAAAACTATAGAGTGCAAGGGTGGTCCTAACACTTAAGGCAGCCAAGGAAGTGACGTTGACAATATTACCTGATTTTCGTTTTTCCATATGTGGGAGCACAAGCTGCATGGCGAGAAAATAGGAATAGGCATCAAGGGTGACAAATTCCTCCCAGTCACTTTTTGTTAATTCAATGAAGGGTTTCTCAACAATTTTCCGTCATTGTTAATAAGAATATCAATTTGTCCATATGTGTCTATCGTGCTATTAACCAATCTCTCAACCTGGTCATCCTTTGTCATATCTGTTTGAATAAACTTGGCTTCACCGCCTTGAGAAATGATGGATTGAACAATATGCTCTCCTTTTTCACTACGTCTGCCAACTACAACAACCTCGGCTCCTTTAGTGGCAAATAACTTGGCCATGGATTCCCCAATTCCAATGTACTTCCGGTAACTATTGCTACTTTATTATGTGATTTTCCAGAACCGTTTTTCATAGTAATAACCCCTTTCTTTTGGAATAAATAGTACTGCTATTTTCGTTATTGAAATAAAGGAAACAAAAACTAAAATTTCAGTTTACCTTTTATCGCTAAAAAGGGAGTGCCTTTATACTCTAACTATAATTTTAATTCGCTATTTTTAAAATATCAATAAATTACGAGTATTCCTAAAATTGAGAAGAAAAAGAGGAAAATAATTCAGCCAAATAGTAATTTTATAGCTAAAATGGATTCAACCAAAATTTGATGGAACCAACAAATGGATACGGTTTAAAGGGATAGAGGTTATTGGTTCTTACATAAACAATAGAGAATAAGTGGTATTCTATTATTTTGTTGTATTTTAGATAATTTTGAATAAATAAAACTTTCAGAATATATTGACAGGGAATTACTGTGCGATTAGAATTACAATTAGTTAATGAAAACGCTTTAAACAACTAGAACGAATTTATTGGAAATGGAAAGGTAAAATTTTAGAAGGGAATAAAACTGTAACTTTTGATGGCCACAAAAATACAGGTTAGGTTATTCCCGAGAAAAGAAAAAATAAAAATAGTAGAAGAAGTTGAAAATGAATTTAGGGGGAACCAAAGTATGCAAAGAAGTATAGGGAAAAAAATGCTTATGTTTTGTGTAGTGATAATTGCTTTCCAGGATGTTGCTGCGGGTGTAGCTGGATCAATCATGGCAGATATTATCAAGGCGTATCCAGAATATAATCCGACAATAGTTATGATGGTCGCTACTTTTCCAGGATTAGTACAAATAGTGCCAGCACTTTTTTATGGTAAACTTTCCAAAAAATTTAATAAGAGAACTTTATTGTTTACAGGATTAACCCTATTCATAGTTGGAGGAACTCTTCCTACTTTTATTGATAGCCTGCCGTTAATCATTTTAATGAGAGGTATTTTAGGACTTGGTGTTGGGATTACGATGCCGTTATCGATTGATATCATAACGGATTTCTTTGAGGGTAGAGAAAGAGATTTCTTGATTGGTTTTGGAACATCCACTATCGCGTGTATCGGCGCAATTTTCTTCCAATTAGGTGGCGGAATGTTAGCCGATGCTTATGGATGGCATTATGGTTTCTTAACCTATTTATTTCCATTGTGGATTCTTGCGGTTACCTTCCTTTATCTACCGGAACCTGAGAAAAAAGTGCATCAGCAAGCTACAAATACTGAGGGTAAGAAGCTTAAACTGCCAAAAGCTGTTTACTGGACATGCCTGGGTCAGGTTTTATATTCTAGTTTAATTTTTGGATATGTAACAAATATATCGGTTGTTATTCAAGGAGATAATCTAGGAAACGCAACTGAAGCCGGTATGGCCATATCTGTATTTACATTTGGAACTCTTTTAGTAGGCTTTTTATTTGGCAAAATAAAGCATAGACTGCCAAGAATGTATTTACCTGTTGGAATTGGATTTACGGGTCTAGGAATGGTGATCTGTTATTTTTCGCCAAGCTTAACAATGATACTTGTTGGAAGTCTTATTGGCGGTGCTGGAATGGGAATTGGAATTCCAGGAGTATTTACTAGAGTAACTGAGCTTGCTCCTGCGGCTATCGCTTCTGCCGGAGTAGGATTAGTCGTGGCCGCTCAAGGTGTTGGTGGTATTGCGGGTCCATTTGGTTTCCAAGTTATTCAAAACATCTTCAACCAGGACATTGGCCGTTTTCCACTAGCAATCAGTGCGGTTGGGTTGATTATTCTAGCGATTATTTGGGCGCTTGGTACAGGTAAAGCTCCAAGCAAGGATTTAGAAGTTACCTTAACACAATAAAATCAGTATCACTTAAGTCGGTGACTTAATTTCATTGTTTAGTAAAAAGCTAAAATGGAGTATTTCACCTTCAGTTTAGCTTTTTACTATTTAGATAAAAAGAGAGGAGGTAAACGAGTTCGGTTCCATCCTCTTTTTTTATGTTAAGTTTAATTTATTAAAATATTTAGAATTAATTGACAAAATATATATAAGGGGGGTAAAATTATAGATGAGAAATGAAAGCGCTTTTTTAACTATTATAACGTTAGAAAGTCGAGTGCTAGAATTTTAGTTGGTAAAACTAAAGTATTTTAAAATTCTAAATAAGGTAGGGTGAAGAAATGACAGCAATTTCAACTCGGAAAATTCAAACAGGAAATTATCAAACCTTTTTTCACGAAGCAGGAGATAAATCAGCAGAAACAATTATCTTTCTCCATGGAAGCGGCCCGGGTGTAAGTGCACGAACAAACTGGCAGTATGTTCTGCCTCACTTTAGCGAAAACTTCCATGTTGTTGCTCCGGACATTTTTGGTTTTGGGGACACGGACCATCCAGAGGAATATCCTGAAAATGGTGCAAAATGGATGTCAACCAGGGTTAATCAAATTTTAGCTCTAATGGATGAGTTGGAAGTTAAAAAGGCTCATTTAGTAGGAAATTCTTTAGGTGGAGTTATTTCTCTAAATCTCTTGATGTATGCTCCAGAACGATTCGATCGTATTGTTCTTATGGGGGCTGGCGGGGGGTTAACTGAACCGACCCCAGAGCTCGCAAAATTGGCGAATTTTGCAAGTGACCCAAGTGAGGCCAATTTCAAAAATTTATTTAGATGGTTTTTATATGATGAGTCATTCCTTGAAGCAGAATTAGACAATATTGTGGCGGAACGGATGGAAAACTTTAATCGGCCAGAGGTTCGCAGATCTTTTGCAGCCAATTTTAAAAACTCTCATTTGTCCGATATGCTTGTACCTCCTTCTGCATTAAAAAGAATGAAAAATCCATTCTTCCTTATTCATGGCCAGGAAGATAGATTTGTACCACTTGAGAGCAGCTTGTATGTGATGAAATACCTACCAGATGTTCAATTGCATACATTTAAACAATGTGGACATTGGGCGCAAATCGAGCAAAAGGACCGATTTATTAAACTAACAACAGACTTTTTTAACCGTGAATTATAATCACCTTATATTGTTAAGGCGTGTTTCCCTAAGTGGTGCGTAATTACGGTTAATGCAATGCTGAAGGTACCATTAGGAAAGCTTTTTTAGATTATTACTTAAAGGTGTGGAACCATTTGAAAAAGGAAAAAGCTTACCGATATATAAAAAATCAAATTATGGAAGAAAAATGGAGTACTGATACAGCGATAAATGTAAACGAAATTGCTGTTGAATTGAATATGAGCCGAACTCCCATACATAAAGCATTATCACAACTAGAGCAAGAAGGATTTCTCAACATTATTCCGCAGGTTGGGGTATTTGTGAAAAAACCCGATCGGAAAGATGTATTAGAAAGAATCAATATTTGCGCTACTTTAGATGCGCTTTTGGCTGAACAGGCAGCATATAACCTAAAGGATGAAGATTTCGTTTATATGGAAGCGACTCTAAGGAAGATGGATGACCCAATCATATCAGCTGATGATTATTCAGACCTTAATATCGAGTTTCATAAAACGATATATGATGCTTCTGGATATTCTTATACATTGAATCTTACGAGGCAGTTATGGGATTACTTAACCTATGTTGGAAGTCCGGACCTCCTTTTTATCGAGGGACGCAGAAAACGCTCACAAGCGGAACACTGGCTGATTTACTTTGCTTTGAAGGATCGGGATCATTCTCTTGTAAAAAAGTTAGTAGAAATTCATATGCGCCGGGTCGCAGAGGTTATCAACCTAAAATTTTAGCAATACCGTTTCTAATCACCGGGTTAAACTCTACTATTTTTATATATTAAAAGAATTACATAATTAAGGGAGGGTTTTGAATGGAACTAAGTGTAATGGAAACGAACAAAGAACTGGTTGCAAGGGCGAGGAATTTAATCCCAAAATTGCGTGAGTATAATTTTGAAATAGATGAAAAAAGTACACTTCCTGATGAGGTCGTAGCATTATTACAGAAGGAAGGTTTGTTAAAGGTCCTTCGCCCAAAAATGTTTGGCGGCTTTCAGACAGATATGAGAACGTTTACAGAAGTTGTAACGGAGATTTCTCGAGGGAATGGTTCGGCAGGCTGGTTTGTGTCACTAAGCAATATTCGAGATTACATGATTTCCTATGTATTTGGGCAAAAAGCACTTGATGAAATCTATGTACCCGGTAAGGAAGTTGTATTTGCAGGGAATTTCAAGCCGATCAAATGCGATATTAAAAAGGTAGACGGCGGGTATTACGTGAAAGAGGCTCAATGGCCATTTGTTTCAGGAAGTCCGCATGCTGATTGGTGTTATTTTGGATTCCCGGTAGATGATGGAAATGGCGGGATGGAATTTGCAATTATGGTTGTTCCACGTGAAGAACTAGAGGTTTTAGATGACTGGTTTGTTATGGGGCTAAAAGGTTCAGGAAGTAACAGCGTATTAATCAAAGATGTATTCGTTCCTGACCATCGTGTATCCTTAGACCGTTTGGCGAACCAACGCTATTATATGATTGATTCTCTAAGAGAAGTACCCTTATATAATACACCATTTGTCCCATCACTTACTTTATCAATTGTTGGACCAGCTTTAGGACTCGCTCAGGCAGCAATGGATTTCCATATGGACCGGGTCAAAACGGCAGGGATTGGGAATACCAGCTATACCAAGATGAGTGAAGCACCGATTACTCATCATCAAACGGCGCAAGCACAATTAAAAATTGAATCTGCTGAACTACATCTCTATCGGGCAGTTGACAAACTTGATGAATACTCAGAAAAGGGCCATACGATGACGATGGAAGAAGTCGTTAAAATGAAAGCAGACTTTGGTTATGTCAATCAGCTATGTAAAGAAGCCATGGACTTAATGGTTGCCGGAGCCGGATCAGTCTTTACTTACAATAAAAATCCATTCCAGCTCGTATATAGAGACTTCTTAACGATGCATTTACATGGGTTTATTACACCATCAAGTTTAATTGAAACGTATGGAAGAGTCCTTTGTGGTCAAGAGCCTAATACATATTTCCTCTAATAGTAGGAAAATGAAAAGTGTTAGGTTATTATTTTCCTTGCAGTTACCATTTATTACCATATCACCAAAGGTTCAAATAGTAGATTAATAATTATTAAGGGGGATTTATAAATGAGTTTACCAGAAATTGCGAAATTAGGACACGTTGCATTAGTAACAACAGATCTTGAGAAATCGCTTTGGTTTTTTAAAGAAATTGTTGGTCTAGAAGAAACAACAACAGTAAATGGTACCGTATACATGCGTGCATGGGGAGATTTCGAACACCACACTCTTTCTTTAACTGCTGGAGAAAAGTCTCATGTGGATCATATTGCTTGGCGAACTAAGCGTCCAGAGGATGTGGAAGCGTTTGCGCGAATTTTGCAAGAAGCAGGAACAGACATAAAATGGATTGAGGCTGGCAAAGAAACAGGTCAAGGAAGAGCGATTCGTTTCAAGTTGCCAAGTGAACATAGTTTTGAACTTTATTATGACATCGAAAAGCCATTGGCCGCACCGGAAAAACGTTCCGTATTAAAGAACCAAACATATAAATCATGGGCTCGTGGGGTATCGCCAAGAAGAATTGACCATGTCAATCTCCTTACATCATTACATGCAAATGAACTTTCTGATTTCTTAAATGAAAAATTAGGATTTAAGATGCGTGAATACATTGAGGCCCCAGATGGGTCATATTTAGGTGCTTGGATGAGTGTGACGCCATTGGTTCATGATATTGCCATCAGTCATGATCCATTTGCGCCAACAACACACCAAATCCATCATTTTTCTTATTGGTTGGATAATGCTCAAGACTTATTGAGAGCAGCTGACATTCTAACTGAACATGGAATTGAATTTAAAGGTCCAGGAAAACATGGTATTTCTCAAGCAATGTATATCTATGCGATTGATCCTGGAAGTGGGGTTCGTGTTGAGTTATTCACGAATGGTTATTTGATTTTTGAACCAGATTGGGAACCAATTAAGTGGACTTTAGATGAGATGAATGTCGGATTTACCTTCTGGGGAGACCAAATGGACACCAAACCAGAGAATAATCCTACAATAGAAGCTTAATAAATTATTGGTAATAGCTAGATACAATCACGAGAGGAGATATATAAATGGATGATCGTCAATTTAGAAACGCAATGGGAACATTTGCAACAGGAGTCACTGTCATTACAACAGAGGTGGAGGGTGAGGTCCACGGCATGACAGCAAATGCCTTTATGTCCGTATCACTTAACCCAAAGCTTGTGGTCATTTCTATCGGAGATAAAGCTCGGATTTTAAATAAAATTAAGCAAAGTAAAACTTTCTCAGTCAATATATTAGCGGAAAATCAACAAGAAATTTCAATGATTTTTGCAGGACAGTTGAAAGAACATCGTGGAGTTGTTTTTGATCGTTTAGCCGGACAACCGGTTGTGTCTGGTGCTTTGGCACAGGTGACCTGTGAGGTTTCATCAGAGTACGTCGAAGGGGACCATACATTGTTTATCGGAAAAGTAACGGAAATAAATCTTGAAGATGGTGACCCACTCCTATTTTACAAAGGACGTTACCGTTCCTTACAAGAGGAAGCAACAGTTGCATCAAAATAAACAAGGAATCGAAAATCCTTAGAAACTCGATATAAAGGGGCTATTGTAATGGATATTCTAAAAGCTGCTTCTTCTTTAATGGCGGCGGAGATTGAGAAAGTAACGATTGATCCTTTTACATCATCAACAGAAGCCATTTCTGTTGATGATGCTTATCAAATACAGCTTGAACAAATTCGCCATAAAGTTAATAATGGAGCCGTAATCGTTGGTAAAAAGATTGGCTTGACTAGCAAGGTCATGCAGGAAATGTTTAACGTTAATGAACCAGACTATGGACATATACTTGATGACATGATGTATAAGAATGGCGAGACTATTTCTCTTGAGCGGTTTATTCAACCGAAAGTAGAGTTTGAAATTGCTTTTGTCTTGAAAAAGGATTTAAAGGGACCCAATGTGACGCTAGAGGATGTAGTCGAGGCAACGGATTATGTCGTTCCGTCCATTGAAATTATTGATAGTCGTATCAAAGATTGGAAGTTTAAATATGAAGATACAGTCGCTGATAACGGTTCCTCAGCAGGTGCGATTCTAGGAGGAAAGCCTGTTCTATTAAAGGATGTTAATCTTCCCTCCATCAGGATGTCTGTCTATAAAAATGGTGAATTGTTCGATTCATCAACTGGTGAAGCTGTTATGGGCAATCCATTAGTAGCCGTTGCTTGGCTTGCCAATGCACTAAGCCAATTTGATATTTCACTTAATTCAGGTGAAGTTATTCTCTCAGGTGCCCTATCAGCCGCAATTCCGATTGAGGATGGAGATTCTTTCGCGGCAGAATTCGACCATCTGGGGTCAGTGTCTGTCACATTTATAAAATAGGTTGGTCCAAAATGGATTTTGCAAAAGTGAGAGGCTCCTTTTATTCTTCAATAAAGGGAGTCTCTCAATTGTCTGAATTCTTTTAAGGAGGAAATTATGAACAATCATTTAATCGATTCTCAAGACAAAAGTGTCAAGGAAGAAAGAAATAAAAAGATTGTAACTACCTCTGCAGGATTTGGACTATTGCGTAAAGGCTTAGTTGAGAACTTAGGTAAAAAAAGAGCAAAAGGTTTTCTTCTTCGGTATGGTTGGAGTTTAGGTGTTAGTGATGCAGAAGAAGCAATGAAAGAAAATTCCTCCATTGATTTCCTCATTAACCAGGCTTCCATTCTCCATTTAAATACAGGGCATATTGGTGATATCCAGTCTGAAAGATTGATTGAAATGAGAGATTCAAATAATATTAAGTCAATTTCTGCAAAGGGAAAATGGATTGACTCTTTCGAAGCAAAAGAACATTTAAGACATCATGGGAAGTCAGATTCCCCTGTTTGCCACACATTAACTGGCTACGCAAGTGGTTATATGACGACCATTCTTAAACAAAATGTTGTAGTAAAGGAAACGCGTTGTATTGGTATGGGCGACAGTGAATGTCAGTTTGAAATGAAATTTAAAGAAGACTGGGGTAACGAAATCAAAGACGAATTAAGCCTCTACGAGGAAATGAATATTATCGAAGAGCTAAACGATACCTATGAACAATTACTTGAACAACGGAATTATATTGAAAAAGTAGCCAAATTCCATAATCGGTTAACTGAAAGTTTATCAAATGGAAGTACCCTTCAAGATATAGCGAATACTACATTCAAATTATTGAATATTCCTATTTCTATAGAGGACTTGAGCTTTCAAAAGATTGTATTTTCAGGGGTAAAGGAAGAAGGCTACAATCAATTAAACAAAGATCTTGTCGATTATTTAAAGCAAAAGCTGTATAAAAATAATCATTCTTTTCCTTTATTTAAAGAAACCATTCGCTTAAAGACTGGGTTTCAAGACCGTCTTATTACACCGATAACTGTTCAGAAAAGAATCATTGGGTATTGCACGTTTTTTCATTATAAAGAATCATCAACGATCTCTGAGACCGATGTGATGTTTATTGAAAGAGTTGCTAATGCTGCCTCTTTATACCTATTAAATGAAAAAACCAGTTTTGAAGCAGTGGAAAAAATGAAGAGTTATTTTTTAGAACAAATCTTGCGCGGTCAATATACATCACGTGAGGAAATCGTAAATCGTGGACGTTACATGGGGTATGATCTAGAGGCTCCATTTTATATAGCTTCAATAGATTACAATGAAAAAGGAAAGCTGGAGAAAAATAATAAAAATCATTTCGACCAATTCTTGGAAACGATTGTTAAATACATTGATATACAAGGATTTAAAGCTTTAATTGGTCAGCATGATAGTCGTATTGTGATGTTAATACCAGAAACAGACCAGGTAGTAGCAAAATTAGAAAAAATAATTAAACATACTAATATAAGTTTTCCTAACTTCCAATATACAATCGGAATTAGTGATAAAGCAGAGGACATTGATCAAGTATTAGAACATGTGGAAGAATCATTTATTGCCCTTAGAATGTCAACAGATAAGAAAATTATTTGTTTTAAAGATATGGGAATTGTAGGGGTATTAATTAATTCAAAGAACGTCAGTGGAATTAAGAAAATGGCCAAACAAGAGTTAGGACCTATATATCATCTTGGAGATTCGAAGAAAAGAGAGATGTTAAAAACACTTTATGTCTTCTTGGCCAATGGTGGAAAGCTTCAACAAACCATGGATGACCTATCGTTATCGATGAGTGGACTTACGTATCGAGTTAATAAAATAGAAAAAATGATCAGTAAAGATTTGCGTGATCCTTCTCAAAGCTACCAACTTCTTCTTATTTTAGATTCTCTTATTGCTTTGGGTGAGTTAGAGTTGTAAACCTATTTTTATAGGGGTATTAAATTTATCGAAACTTTTTTTATTTAGTGAAATAAATTAACAAACTTTAACTCTAGAAACAAGAAAAATATTATTTTTAGTGAGGGATATAAAAATGACAAAAATACTAACAAAAAAGGTTCAAACAGGGGATTATCAAACTTTTATATATGAAGGCGGGGATAAGAGCCATGAAACGATTATATTCCTGCATGGAAGTGGCCCGGGAGCAAGCTCAAAAACAAATTGGCAAGGGATTTTACCACAAGTGAGTGAAAAATTTCATGTTGTTGCCCTTGATATTTTAGGTTTTGGGAACACCGATCACCCTGAGGTTTTTCCGGAAAACGGTGCAAAATGGATGTCAGCAAGAGTTAAACAGGTCATTGATTTAATGGATACTTTAGAAGTTGATAAAGCTAACTTAGTTGGGAATTCTTTAGGCGGAGTGATCTCACTTAATCTAATAATGAATGCTCCAGAGCGATTTAATCGCATTGTTCTCTTAGGTGCCGGCGGGGGATTAACGGAGATGACACCGGAGTTGGCGAAATTGGCTAACTTTGCTAGTGACCCATCCCCGGCAGCATTTAAAAATTTATTTAGATGGTTTTTAGCTGATGAAACCTTTCTTGAAGCGGAATTGGATCAAATCGTTGCGGAACGAGTGGAAACCTTTAACAGACCTGAGGTACGCAGGTCCTATGAAGCAAACTTTAAGAATGCCCACTTATCAGATATTATCGTGCCACCATCAGCATTAAAAAGAATGAAAAATCCGTTCTTACTCATTCACGGCTATGAAGATCGTTTCGTTCCGCTTGAAAGCAGTCTCTATATGATGAAATATTTACCTGACTCGCAGTTACATACCATCAAACAGTGTGGACATTGGGCGCAAATTGAGCAAAAGGACCGATTTATAAAACTTACATCCGACTTTTTTAATGGAGAGTTATAAGTCAAACTAAATTTGAGGGACTCTACTATTTTAAATAGATTCGAGTCTCTTTTCAATCCATTTAAATTGAAGGCAGTTAAAAATGCCTTTTGAAAAATAGCAGTAAGCTAATTTCACATAACAGTGGTTTTATTTTTTCCAATAAAAACTATTGAAAAATAAATTAATCTTAACTAGTTTTTCATCTAGAAAGAAAAGGTTAAATTTTCTAAAATTTCAGTATAAGGAATTATTTTTATTAATCTATCAGCAAATAAATGTAAGGGGATACATACTCTTGCTTTTTGGATGGATTAACAATGAGGAGGAGAAGAAGAAATTGACTAATATATCTCAGGCAACCATTAAAACAGCTAATTACGAAACTTATTTAAATCGTTCAGGTGAGGGGAATAGTGAGGCTATTTTATTTCTTCATGGTTCGGGTCCAGGGGTTGCTGCTATTGCCAATTGGCGCTATGCGTTACAAGCATGCAGTGAAAATTATGATTGTTTAGCTCCAGACCTTTTTGGATTTGCTCAAAGCAGCCATCCTGAAATCCTTCCAAAAAACAGACAAGACTGGATGGATCAATGGGTTAACCAAGTAATTGAACTACTTGATGAACTAAATCTTCAAAAGGTCCATGTGGTCGGGAATTCATTAGGGTGTTCAATCGCGCTAGAATTGTTGTTAGAGTATCCTGAACGATTTGATAAGGTGGTTCTCATGGGACCGGGTGGAACACCAAATACGAAATTAAGTGCAGAACTAGCACGAGCTAAGAATTTCTACGACAATCCGTCAAGAAAAAAATTGCACCAAATTATGAGCTGGTTTGTCAATGAACCGGAAAAAATGGCTCCGATCATTGATGGAATAATTGAAACCCGCTTTGAAACAGCCATGCGGCCAGAGGTTCAACGTTCAAATGACTCCATTTTCGCGACTGCCACTGTGCCTGTCCCTGTAACTGCTCTTAATCGAATTGAAAATCAAGTGTTACTAGTCCATGGTCTAAATGACCGTGTATGTTCAGTTGACTCTAGTTATTATCTAGTAGAACATCTTCTAAATGCACAGCTCCATGTATTTGGGAGATGTGGACACTGGACACAAATTGAGAAAAAAGACGAATTCAATACTTTGATTCAAAATTATTTCGCCGGTAAAATTTAACTAATATAGGGGGATTCCTAAATGATATTACCAGAAATTGCTAAGTTGGGTCATGTTGCACTAGTCACACCAGATCTTGAAAAATCACTTTGGTTTTTCCGAGATGTAATTGGATTAGAAATTACAGAAGAAAAAAATGGGACTACCTATTTGCGGGCTTGGGGAGATTTTGAACATCATACACTTTCACTCACTGCTGGGGATCGGGGATACGTTGACCATATTGCCTGGAGAACAAAGAAACCAGAGGATGTAGAGGGTTTTGCGCAATTGCTTGAAAAAGCAGGAACAGAAGTACGCTGGATAGAAGCCGGAGAAGAGGCTGGACAAGGAAAGGCGATACGTTTTAAATTACCTAGCCAACACTCCTTTGAGATTTATTATGATGTTGAAAAGCCTGGTGGAGATGAAAGAACAAAATCGGTTCTGAAAAATCAATCTCATAAGTCATGGAACCGAGGTATTTCTCCAAGAAGAATTGACCATGTCAATGTTGCAACTTCCATGGATGTTGGTGAGATTATTGGATATTTAAGTACACAATTAGGATTTAATTTACGTGAATATGTGAAATACACAAAGAATGAACAAGTAATGGCAGGCTGGATGAGTGTCACCCCTTTAGTGCATGATATAGCAGTAATCTACCGACCTGAGGCAAAAACACCGAATCAACTCCACCATATTGCATATTGGTTGGATAACGATCAAGATCTCCTTCGTGCGGCAGATATTTTAAAAGAAGCAGGCATTAACTTCATTGGACCAGGAAAACATGGAGTATCTCAAGCAATCTATCTTTATGTCGTTGACCCGGGAAGCGGTTGCCGAGTGGAATTGTTTAGTAGTTCTTACTTAATCTTTGAACCAGATTGGAAAGCCATCGAGTGGACAGAAGAGGAGCATGCTATAGCCAATACTTATTGGGGAGAAACTGTTAGCGATAAAGAATTGAATAAACCATTAATTGAAGCTTAATCAGAGAAATTTAGTTCTACTAACAGTAGCGAAACAAGTCTTATAAAATAGCAAACTTGTAAACTATAGGATATAAAATGCAAGGCTAAATTAATATTTTCTATAGGATGGTGCATAAATTGAAGCTTGTTTCTTTCTATCAAAATGATGAAATTAAATTGGGCATTAAAACGGATGCCGGTATTATTGATGTATCCGCTGCTTCCGATAAAACCGGAATCACTGCACCTAAGACAGTCTTAGATGTTATTAATGAGGGAGAAAATGCATTAGATGCATTAAATAGGATTCAAAAGAATTCCCAAGAGATGATTAACGATGAAGATATCCGATATGCAGCTGCAATTCCAAATGCAGGAAAGGTTTTGTGTGTTGGCGCAAATTATCGAAAACATGCGATTGAATCTGGTCTTGCAATACCAGAAGATCCAATCTATTTTGCCAAGTACGCAAATAGTTTGTCTGGTCATGGCGAAGAAGTAGCCGTACCATATATGGCGAAAGAAGTAGATTACGAGGTTGAATTAGTAGTGGTAATTGGCAAACCAGCCAAGAAGGTATCAACAGAGGATGCCCTAGATTATGTTTTTGGTTATGCAACTGGGAATGATCTTTCTGTCCGTGAACTTCAATTTCGTAGCAATCAATGGATGTATGGAAAAGCGATTGATGGATTTGCACCTCTTGGACCATATATTGTAACTGCTGATGAAGTACCAAATCCACAAAATCTTAATCTAAAATGCTGGGTGAACGGAGAACTCCGTCAAGATTCAAATACTGAAGATATGATTTTTTCTGTAGCCACTATAGTAAGTGATTTATCACAAATCATGACTCTCGAACCTGGTGATGTCATTTATTCTGGTACTCCAGAGGGAGTTATCATGGGTATGGAACAAAAAAACTGGCTCAAGCCAGGTGATGAAATTGTTTGTGAAATTGACGGGCTTGGGCGTCTAGTGAACAAACTAGTGTAAGAATGCCTCATAATGAAAGAAGCCCTTACAGCGAAGCAATATAGTAATTTGCAGCACCTCTATCAATTTTCAAAAAAATTGATAGAGGTATTTTTAATTGGGACAGTACACTAGATTTAATTTTATTAATAATACCTAGAAAGGGAGGAAAGGAGGTTTGATGATAAATGAAAAAGGAAAATATAAAGAAAATGAATAAAGGCAAAAAAATTGCTTTTGGTCAATTTTTGACTATCTTTTTACTTGGGACTTTAACTGCCCTGGGACCGCTAAATTTAGATATGTATTTACCGGCTTTTCCATATATAACAAGTAATTTTGGAACAGTGGCATCACTCGTTCAGATTAGTTTGACTGCAGGGCTTTTAGGATTGGCATTAGGACAGGTGATTGCTGGTCCTTTAAGTGATATACACGGTCGTCGTAAACCATTAATCATATCGTTAATACTGTACGTTTTTACATCTATTTTATGTGCATTGGCCCCTTCCATTTGGATCCTTATTACTTTACGTTTGTTTCAAGGAGTCGCTGGTGGTGCTGGGATTGTAATCGCTCGTGCATGTGTAAGGGATTTATTTGTATTCAGGACCTGAAATGACAAATATATTCTCCGTTCTTGTTCTAATCATGGGGATAGCTCCGATATTTGCGCCTATAGCGGGAGGATACTTACTAAATTTTGTGTCCTGGAGGGGAATATTTCTTGTACTTTCTGGAATAGGGGTTGTAATGTTTGTTCTAATATTTTTCCTTTTAAAAGAAACACTGCCAAAAGAAAAACAAACAAGTGGTGGTTTTAGACATATCTTTACTGCGATTATGTTCTTAATAAAAGATAAGCTATTTTTAGGGTATGCTTTAGCAATGGGTTTGGCGAGTGGTGCGATGTTCGCCTACATTGCAGGATCACCGTTTGTATTACAAGAAATATTTAACGTTACTCCACAGTTATTTAGCATCGTGTTTGCTATTAATGCGTGTGGTTTGATAACTGCTTCACAGATTACTGGAAGACTTGCTTCTCGATTTGGGGAAGACCGCTTTCTACTAATAGGTTTAATCATATTGTTAACAGGTGGAATTTCACTGCTAAGTTTTACATTAATAGGTACAGGTATTTTCCCTATTTTGATTGCTTTCTTTTTAGTTGTGACAAGTATTGGCTTTATCAGTCCAACCTGTACTTCCTTAGCCATGAGCAGTCAAACGGGAAATGCTGGGAGTGCGTCGGCTTTACTTGGAGTAGTTTCTTTTGGTATTGGGGGGGGTGTTGCTCCGATTGTAGGGATTTTGGGAAGTCAGACCGCTATTCCATTAGGAATTGTTGTTGCAGTCTGTAGTAGTTCATCATTTTTAATATACGTATTTTTGATTCGAAAACGTCCTTTGTCCGTTCAAGAGCAGTTTGGAATAGGACAAAATAAAAAGAAAGGGTACTAGAATTAGTGTGTCCTTTTTGTTTGGTTTTATAATATTCGAAGTATTTACAAAATTTAATTAATTATATTGACTAAACGTATCCTTTTGAAATACAATAAGTTTGAAAAGAATAAATGTATACAATTATACATATGTTCAATTATACTTTTATATAAATACCTATCATATAAGCATAGTCTACAACTACTATTTATATTGGAAATATGAAAGCGGGGGACAAAATGGAATTATCTTCAATGGATAACCGCCGATTATCCACAAAGGATTTCGTTTATTACGAAATGAAGAAACAAATAATTAAAGGCATTTTAAAACCATCCCAATCGTTTAATGAAATAAAAATAGCTTCAGAATTGGGAGTAAGCCGAACACCAATAAGAGAGGCATTACAAAGGCTGGAACTAGAAGAATTAATCATAAGGCAGCCAAATGGTCGGTTAAAAGTGGCGCCCATCTCCATCCAAGAGGCAAAGGAAATCTATAAAATTAGAGGTTTATTAGAAGGATTAGTAGTAAAAGAGGCTACTATTAAAGTAACAGAAAGTGAAATTCAGAAACTGCAAATGTTTACAAACCTTTTAATCGAGGCAGCTGAAAACGACCTGAGGGAGGATGTCGTAACTTACGGGAGTGAAATACATTCATACCTGTATCAGATTAGCGACAATCACACGGCAGTAAAAATTTTAAGGAATATGAATGATAAGATTTCTAGATATAGGCGTATTGGGCCGAATGAAAGTATCAAGAGGAGTAAAGAAGCGGCGATGGAGCATAAACAATTAACCGAAGCCATTTCGATAAGAGATAGTACAAAAGCTGAAAGTCTGATGAAAATGCATATTAAGAATAGTTTGGCTGCGGCGATTGAGTCGATTGCCAATCATATCAAAAAATACGGGGAATAATAGCAATAAAATACACTAGTTGTGTGTGGTTTATTACTACCTATCCTCAACCCAATGAAAGCGCTTCAAAAATACACATACCTTTACTTAAGATGTCTCTTAGTAAGAGATTAATAGGACGTAAGATGGAGTAAAGGTCAGACTTTACATAAAAGGAGAAAAAGATGATCCAAGAAAAGCTGCGTTTAAAAGATAAAGTTGCGATTGTTACCGGCAGTACTTCAGGAATTGGAGAAGAAACGGCTAAGTTATTTGCCAACGAAGGAGCCAATGTAGTCATTGTGGGAAGAAGACAAGACCGTGGTGAAAAGGTTGTTAATACAATCCGTTCAAATGGCGGAAAAGCTATATTTGTTAAAACTGATGTGACGAAAGATGATGACCTAGTAAATATGGTGAATAAGACGTTAGAGGCTTTTCAACAAGTTGATATTCTTGTCAACAATGCTGGACGAATTATCCAAAAGCCATTTACAGAAATAGCAGAGGATGATTGGGATCACTATGTGCGCTTAAACTCTTATTCTTACTTTAGAGCAATGCAGCTTGTCCTACCATATATGGAAAAAAGGGGGTCTGGCAACATTGTAAATATTACTTCCGCAGCTGCTATTAATGTCAGAAAAACACATGCACTTTATAGTTTTACCAAGGCGGGGATCACACATATGTCCAAAATTGTAGCAGCAGAATACGCAGATAAGGGGATTAGAGTAAATTGTTTATTGCCAGGGGTTGTTTATACTGAAATGATTGCTGATAACCCCAGAACACCTGAAGTGGCAAAAGGAATTCCCTTAGGGAGAATGTCAACTCCTGAAGAACAAGCAAAATCTGTTTTATACTTAGCATCTGAAGATTCTTCATTTATGACAGGTTCATCCATTGTTACTGATGGAGGCGTCACAGGAATATAAACAACCTGCACGGAAAGTTTTTAAAATAGGATTATCTTACAGTATTTTGTAAAACAATAATGACTTGATAATTCTGAAAATAAAATATTTTCAAAATAGGAGGAAGAAATAATGGGAAATATTAATCAGAAATTGGTGAAAACTGGAGAATTTCAAACATATTTAAACCGCTCTGGTGAGGGAAATAAAGAAGTCATTTTATTCTTGCATGGGTCAGGTCCAGGGGTAAATGCATGGGCAAACTGGCGGTATGCCTTAGGTGCATGCAGTGTTGAATTTGATTGTTTAGCACCAGACTTAATTGGCTTCGGTGATAGTGGCCACCCAGAGGAACGTCCGAATACACGTTCAGGCTGGATGCGTTATTGGGTAGACCAATGCGTGAATCTGCTAGATGAACTAGGGATAGATCAAGCACATGTTGTTGGGAATTCATTAGGCTGTTCCATTGCTCAGGAACTTTTGTTTGAACATCCTGAACGAATTAAACGAGTAGTATTAATGGGACCTGGTGGTACACCAAACATGAAACCTTCGGCAGAATTAGCAAGGGCAAGAGCTTTTTATGAAGAGCCAACACCGAAATTTTTACAGCAAATCATGAGTTGGTTTGTGAATGATGGAGAGGCGTTAAAAGAAGAAATTGCTTCGATTACAGATATGCGTTACCAAATTGCAATGAAACCTGATACACGGGAATCCAATGAATCAATCTTTTCAACAAAGCCGACACCAGTCCCACCGACCGCCCTGGAACGGATTAAACACGATGTACTGCTCGTTCACGGTCGGGATGATCGCGTTTGTTCCGTGGATTCTAGCTATTATTTGTTAGAACATATTCCCAATGCACAGCTCCATGTTTTCCCGAATTGTGGACATTGGGCTCAAATTGAGAAGAAAGATAGCTTCCATTCATTAATCCTATCATTCTTTAAAAACATAATTTAAAATGGTTGATTTAAAGTATTAGTAAAAAAATTAGGGGTGAAACCATGGTAAGCCAAACAAATGAGAAAACACTAACGGAATTTCAGCAACTGTTATTAGATGCTGAGCGAATCGGCAAACTTGCTGAGTCGGAAGTAGAAGAGATGGAGAAAAACCAAACCGTTTCGGAGAAGGTGATTAACGCTTTAAAAGCAACGCAAATACCTAAACTACTGCTACCTAAAAAATATGGTGGTCCCCAAGTAAGCTATAGAGAATACTCTGCGATTATTAGGAAAGTTTCAAAATATAATATGTCTGCTGGGTGGATAACATTTTTATATACTACCCATAATATTTGGGCCGCATATTTGCCTGAAAAAGGCAGAGAAGAAGTCATCAATCAAGGTGGATTAATTGCTGATATTTTTTCACCAATTGGAAAAGTAGAGGTTGATGGGGATGGCTTTCGTTTATCTGGTACCTACAGTTTTGTAAGCGGTGTCTTACATAGTGATTGGGTAGCGGTGGGGGCATTTATGGAATACCCAGAAAGCGGGCAAAAAGAACATGTCGCTTTTAATCTACCAACAAGGGATGTTCAAATTATTGAGAATTGGGATACGTTAGGACTAAGAGGTACTGGAAGTAACCAAGTCGTGGTGGATAATATTTATGTTCCTAAAGAGCAGGTTTTACGCTTAAGTGAGATTGATAAGGTTATGCGCCCGCTTGATGGGACTGGTTATGATGAGAATTATTTCTTTTTTAATAAACCATTCTTCGTTCCATTTATCGCTGGGTTTAGTATGGTCGCACTTGGAGGTGCGGAGCGACTAATAGAAGAGTTCAAAGAACGTACAGAGAAGCGAACGAGGCTTCGTGGAGTAATCGCGAAAGAATCACGTCATCAAGGTGTATTAGCTGAATTAAATATTCGCTATTTTGAGGCAGAGGGTTTAATGTCACGTGTTTTTGATATGCTAGAAAATTACAATCCAAATGATGGAGATCAGCGGGCAGAATTCGCTGCCATTCGCGCCAGAATTATTCATAATTGTACAGAGATTGCCCAAAGAGTGTTATTAGTACTTGGTGGTTTTGCCTTATATAAAGGACACCCCGTTGAATTATTTTTTAGAGACATGCATGCCGTAAGTGCTCATCGATCTAATTTATATGATGACTCCATTGAGGCATACGGGAAGTCATTATTTGGTTTTGAACATGGTGTAGTAGGTTAAGAGGGGGAATGCCTAGAAAACACTTTGAAAAGGTTTCTAATTGTAAGGATTCGCAAAAGCAGTTTTATCGAATTTAGGAGGGGTAATAGTATGAAATCAAAAGAGAAAAAGTAACTATTCACTATAAATGGGGCACTTAAAAAGATAAAGAGGTGAAATCCAATGGTAGAACCCGTAGTAAGAGGAAAGGCTAAAGTTATTTTTGGAGAAGGTCCCTTATGGGATTATGATAAGGGATGTCTTTATTGGGTAGATTTAGATCAAAAGCAATTATTATCTTATAATCCGAGAAATGAACAGCATATTAAGTATCAATTACCGGCAATGGCAAATGGAGTGGTGAAATATACTGAGGATGAATTAATTCTTTTAATGACGGATGGCTTGTATTTATTTAATTTAAAGGATGAAACCATCACCCCACTCCTAAAACCTGAGGGTTTAAATGAAAGAATCCTTTTAAACGACGGGAAATGTGACCCAGAAGGGAGAATTTGGGCAGGGTCGGCCGATATTCGTTTTAGAGATGTGAAAGAATCAGAGGACCACGAAGCTCATGAATTTACGGATAAATTATCATGCCTTTATAGAATTGATAAAAACTTAAACACAGAGATACTAAAAGACCAATTAGTCATCTCCAATGGTCTAGATTGGGATCCTGATAGAAATATCTTTTATCATGTTGATTCAGCGGCCCAATCTATTTATAAATATGATTATGATCCTGAATCAGGAGGAATTTTAAATCAAGAAATTGTTTATACATTCGAGGATCTTGATGGATTTCCTGATGGAATGACGATAGATAAAGAAGGAATGCTCTTCGTAGCCTTGTTCAAAGCAGGTCCAGTAGCAAGTGTTACTCCGAAACATGGAGTAATTGCTAAAATTGATCCATTGAGTAAAAAATGGGTGGATTCGATTATTGTCCCTACTTCCCATGTAACTTCTTGCTGCTTTGGAGGAGAGGATTTAAAGACATTATTTATTACGACCGCATTAGCGCCATTACCAGAATCAGAAAGGGCTGAACAACCGTTAGCTGGTCGTCTTTTTTCAGTGGATTTAGAGGTTGGAGGTTATAAAGCCACTCCGTATAAAAAAACAAGTCGAAAGATAGTTGGGAACATTTAATACCATTTTACCCAGGTTAAAAATATTGATTCACTAAACCGTTTAATATTCTGAATATTATAATAAAATGGAAAGAGAAGTGAGTTTATGCAAAAAAATATACTAGAATTAAACAAAGATTTAGTAGGCAGGGCACGTGATTTTATTCCAAAGTTAAGAGAATACAGTTCAGATATTGATGATAATAGTAGGATACCGAATGAAATTGTTAAAGATTTACAGGAGGCAGGGCTATTAAAGGTTCTTCGCCCAAAAATGTTTGGAGGATACCAAACAAATATGCGAACCTATGCAGAAGTTGTGACGGAGATATCTCGTGGAAACGGATCCGTTGGTTGGTTTGTTGCATTAAGTAATATTAGAGATTACATGATTTCT
Organism: Neobacillus sp. FSL H8-0543; assembly: GCF_038592905.1. Taxonomy (GTDB): domain Bacteria; phylum Bacillota; class Bacilli; order Bacillales; family Cytobacillaceae; genus Neobacillus. The sequence goes on from NZ_CP151943.1 coordinate 4,354,564, forward strand.
TATGTCTTTGGTCAAAAAGCATTGGATGAGATTTATGGGACTGGTGATGATGTTGTATTAGCTGGGAATTTTAAACCTGTAAAGTGTGATATCAAAAAAGTAGAAGGCGGTTATTATATAAATGAAGCTCAGTGGCCATTCGTATCTGGGGGTCCACATGCTGACTGGTGCTACTTTGGTTTCCCACTTGATGTTGAAGGTGAAATAGAGATGGCAATAATGGTGGTGCCTCGTGAAGAATTAGAAATATTAGATGATTGGGATGTTATGGGCTTAAGGGGTTCAGCTAGTAATAGCGTTCGAGTTAAAGATGTATTTGTTCCAGAACATCGCGTTTCATTAGATCGGTTAGCGCGAGCGAGGCACTATATGATTGAACCATTAAAGGATGTGCCTTTATATAGTACCCCATTTGTTCCATCTCTTTCATTATCCATTGTTGGACCTGCATTAGGGTTAGCACAGGCAGCGATGGATTTCCATATGGAACGAGTGATGAAAGCTGGTATCGGAAATACGTACTATACAAAAATGAGTGAGGCACCGATTACTCATAGGCAAATAGGTTTGGCACAATTAAAAATCGATTCCGCAGAACTACATCTTTATAGGGCAGTTGATCGGTTGGATGCCTTTTCGGAGCAAGGCCACCATATGACTACTGGGGAAATCGTACAAATGAAGGCAGATTTTGGTTATGTGAATCAACTTTGTAAGGAAGCCATTGATTTAATGCTTGAAGGATCTGGGTCTATCTTTACGTATAAATGGAATCAATTTCAGTTAGTTTATCGTGATTTTTTAACCATGCATCTACATTTATTTATTACTCCTTCTAGCTTAATTGAAACCTACGGTCGGGTTTTATGCGGCATGGAACCTAACACATATTTTGTTTAATTTGAATACTAATTTGATTTGCACTTTCTAGGAAAAAATCCTACAAGGATGCAATAATAATTCCTAGGTTTTTGAATGTTAAAAATTTTGTTTAAATTATGAGGAGGAATAGTATGAAAAGAGGAAAGAAAAAGTGGTCAATGTTTTTAATGGCAATTGTGAGTTTACTAGTATTAACTCTAGCTGCATGTGGAGGTTCGGATCAGAGTTCTTCCAAAGAAGGAGGTTCGGATGAGAAAGCATCTGATGGTGACGTAATAGAATTAGTTGTAAATAGCTGGTTTGCAAGTGATGCTGACGTTCCAAACAATGTTTGGAAACCATGGGAAAAATATGTAGAAGAAAAGACAGAAGGAAGGGTAAAAGTAACGGTTCATTATAACGGAGCCCTTGCTAAATCGAATGAAATTTTAGAAGGCGTACAAAGCGGATTGTTTGATGTTGGTATGGCATTAGCACTCTATTATGAAGATTCACAGTTGTTTCCACTCACAGTGGGCGAGTTACCATTTACAGCGGGTGGTGACCCAGATAAGTCTGCGGAAATTATTCAGGAATTCTCAGCTGAATATGCCAATGAAATTTGGGATGGTGTCGTTAAGGTTGGTGTAGGTGCTCCGCCTCCGAACTATATTTATTCAACAGCGCCAATTACCAGTATTGACTATATGAAAGGTAAATCTGTTCGTGGCTCAACAGATTCTGAAGCATTATTAATTAAGACCATGGGAGGTACACCTACACAAGTAACTTTTGAAGAACTTTATAATTCACTAGATAAAGGGCTAATCGATTCATTTTTTAGTACACATGATGTGTATTCTAATCTACAGTTGATTGATGTTGCACCATATTTTGTGGATAAACCAATAAAATTTGTTATGGCAACTGCCATTATGAATGAAGACTTCTTCAATTCATTGCCCAAGGATTTACAAACTATGTTTGTAGAAGATCTTAATCCAAAATGGGAAGATTTATTTGAAGGAAATGCTAGGAAAATAATGGAGAAGGATCCGGAAATTGCAAAAATGGTAAAAGATGCTGGTGGTAGTGTGGCTGAATTTTCCAACAAAGATTTAATGGAATTTCAGAAGTATGGTGCTCCAGTTTGGGACCAATGGGTAAAGAAAGCGAACGATAAAGGCTACCCTGGTGAGGAAATGCTAGAACGCTATATTGAAATTTCTAGAGAACATGGTGTTGACTTAGAATTTCTTAAATAATAATGAGTAAAAAAACTAAGGTGTATGATTAGTTAATCTATACACCTTAGTTAATAATAAATTTGCCCTTATCCCTTTTTTCATAAACTTATAGATATAAAAATCTAAAACCTGAGGGTGATTAAATGAAAGTATTTTCTACTAGCGTGTTTTATATGATGAATACATTGAAAATCATTGGCATGATTTGTGTAGCCTTAGTAATGGTTATTATATCGGCTGGGGTCATCTCGCGTTTATTGGGTAGTCCGTTGTTAGGAGTTATTGAATTGGCTGAAATTATCCACTTTGTTGTCATTATATTCTCGTTCGGGTATACACAATCAAAAAAGGAACATATCGCCATTGGCTTATTGGTTGATCGTTATTCACCTAAAGTTCAATTGATTTTTGATAATATTGCGCACGTCCTAACCGTTTTCGTCTGCATCGTAATCACTTATATATTCTTTTTACATTCAATGGAAGAGACAAAAACGACTTTATTATTGGATTTTCCCTTTATGGTATTAAAAATCATAGTAACAATTGGATTTTTTGTTTGGGGACTAGTTGCGCTTAGTCAAATTAGCTTCAAAACTCCACTGTCCGAGAAAGAAGTGACGCCAGATGTCTAGTACTATGATTGGAATAATATTCATTATTGTTATGTTCCTTTTGCTAACTATCAGAGTGCCAGTTGCGATTTCAATGGCTGTTCCAGCGATACTAGGAATATTATTTATGAGAGATTGGAACGTTTTAGTAAATGTTATTGATGTAACGGTTATGAAAAACTCTTTAAGTTATACGATGACCACGATTGCCATGTTTGTCCTCATGGGGGAATTAATGAATGCTTCTGGAATCAGCAATAGTTTATATGATACTTTCAAAGTATGGTTTGGTAAAGTTCGAGGTGGAATGGCGCTTGCAACGGTTACTGCAGGAGCAATGTTCGCAGCCTCCTCAGGATCAAGCATTGCAACAACAGCTTCTCTAGGAACGGTTGCCTCGAAAGAGATGATAAATAATAATTATAGTAAGGCTTTAACAAGTGGTTCCATTATAGCAGGCGGATCATTAGGGATATTGATCCCACCTAGTACCTTTATGGTTTTGTATGGTGTAATTGCGCAACAGCATATTGGGAAACTTTTAATTGCAGGCTTATTGCCAGGATTATTATTAACTCTTCTTTATATTATAACAGTAGTGATCTATGTGAAAATACACCCTACTGCTGCGGATATAGGGCAAGGAAGTTCTTGGTCAAACCGCTTTAAAAGCTTATCGAGTATTTTGCCTATCGTTATCCTGTTTACTTTTGTTATTGGGGGACTTTTCATAGGTTTATTTGGACCAACTGAAGCTGCAAGTATGGGAGCCTTAGGCGCTGCAGTTATTGCCTTAATAAAAAGAAAACTGACGTTTAAAGTTATTGTCGAAGTGTTAGAAAAAACCCTTAAAACAGTGGGTACCTTATTTGGGATTTTATTATCCGCTCTCCTTTTAAATAGTTTCATTGTTCAATCAGGTTTACCAGCATATCTAAATGATTTTCTAACGGGTTTAACCTTAGCACCCGTATATATCTTTATTATTATTGTGTTGATGTATATTATTTTAGGCGCATTTATGGATGCAATGGCAGCTATGCTTGTTACGTTCCCGATTGTTTTGCCATTAATAGAATCATTGGGGTATGACCTTATCTGGTTTGGTGTTGTGATGTGTATTTTAATGGAATTGGCATTAATTTCACCGCCTATAGGGATGAGCATATTTGTCTTAAATGGTGTATCACCAGAATTAGGCTTGGGCAATATCTATAAAGGGGCATTAGCTTTTTGTATCCCTATTCTTGTACTAATTGTATTAGTCTATATTTTCCCAGGTATTGTCATGCTATTACCAAGTCACTTATAGCGAAGGTAGTAAGATTTAATCGTTTTAGGCTAAGGTCATACTTTTATTTCTGAAGAATCATTCAGTTGGGATGAGATCAGTGATGACAGGTATAAAGCAACTGGAAATGCCGCATTAACTGATAGTATATGTGTTCCGCAAGGCAGTAAATGGTGGTTTGGTTCTTAGGTGGATATTTTCAAATATAATGGATACCAATAAAAAATGGTGAAAAACCAAAAGTTTTCAACTAATTTTTAATCTAGAAACATATGACGGAATTTTCTAAAATTTGAGTATGAATAGATAAAAATTAATGATAAAATTTCCCTCTTAAGAGATGGTGAGTATACCCAGCTTAAAAAGAGGGATTTTTTATCATTCATCCTATTCGTTTTTATTTAAAGTTATCAATCTCTAATACTCGTTTGAAATTTCCATAGAAAGTAGGTAGAAATATTGAATGAAAAATTGATCTATAAAACTGATGTTGTTGTCGTTGGTGCTGGGAATGCTGCAATGTCTGCAGCAATTGCGGCTCGTGAAAATGGAGCAAACGTAATCGTACTGGAGAAAGCACCTGAAACACAAAAAGGTGGAAACACAACCTATACCCACGGATCAATTCGTTTTGCTTATAACGGAGTAGAGGACCTAAAAGAGATTATGCCTGATTTAACTCCAGAGGAGATTGAAATGTCTGATTTTGGAACCTATCCAGAGGAAGAGTTTTTCGATGATATGTGTCGGGTAACGGATTATCGAACCAATCCTGAGCTGGCTTCGCTTTTAACAAGTAAAAGCTTTGAAACGATGAAATGGCTGAAAGACCACAAGGTCAGATTTGTCCCTATTTATGGTCGTCAAGCCTTTAAAGTAGACGGAAAGTTTAAATTCTGGGGTGGGATGATTGTAGAATCCGCTGGCGGAGGTCCTGGCTTAGTAGAATCATTACACAATGAAGCAAAAAAGTTAGGTGTACAGGTTTTGTTCAATGCGATGGCAACGGAACTCATTCACGACGATGATGGGGTTCATGGCGTTATATTTAAACATAATGGAAAAACAACCGAAGTTCATGCAAAATCTGTTATCCTAGCTTCTGGAGGGTTCCACGCCAATCAAGAAATGCGAACTCGTTATCTCGGTCCGAAGTGGGATCTCGCTCATGCTAGGGGCAGTCGCTTTAACACAGGAGAAGGAATTAAAATGGCTTTGGATATCGGTGCCTTGCCATATGGCAACTGGTCTGGTGCCCATTCTGTTGGCGGGGATCGCTATTTACCGGATTTTACAGAAGGATTTCAAAGATTAAGTTATCCGTTTGGGATTATGGTCAATGCAGAAGGAAAACGGTTTGTTGACGAAGGAGCAGACTTCCGCAACTATACTTATGCAAAATACGGAAAAATCATTCTTGAACAGACTGGACAATTTGCTTGGCAAATTTTTGATCAAAAGGTTTCTCGTTTATTACGAGATGAGTATAAAGTAAAGCAAGTAACCAAGGTAAAGGCCAATACATTGGAAGAATTAGCAGAAAAATTAGACGGCGTAAATCCTGAAGGCTTTCTTGAAGAAGTAAAAAGATACAATGCTTCTGTCGCCCAAGACATTCCATTTAATCCAAATATCAAAGATGGACGTTGTACTGAAGGTCTTGAGGTTAAAAAGTCGAATTGGGCAAATACAATCGATGAAGGCCCATTCGAAGCTTACGGGGTAACGTGCGGGATTACCTTTACATTTGGCGGATTAAAAATAAATACTCAATCTGAAGTCCAAGATATTTTGTCACAGTCTATTCCAGGACTTTTTGCAGCAGGAGAGTTAGTAGGAGGACTTTTCTATTTTAACTATCCAGGTGGAGCAGGCTTAATGGCTGGTTCCGTTTTTGGGAAAATTGCTGGTGAACATGCAGCCAGATTTGTAAAACAGCTAGAGGAAATTAAAGCATAATAGGCCTTATCTAATGAAAAACAAAATCCCATTGGGGGTAACCTTTGGGATTTTGTATTTTTGTTTCCACAGAATACTGCCAATTTGTAAAAACAAATAAAGATTGTTTATATTTGAGGAAAAATTGAAGGGTTTTTCATCTTTAATTATAATTCATAATTTTCTAAAATTAAGTTAAGAATAAAATACTCATTTTTTATATAAAAGGGAGATGTTTTTGAATGACAGAAGTAGCTAAAATGGACATGCTCGTTGAAAAAGCAAAGGCGCTTATTCCTAAATTAAGGAACCGAGCAAAAGAAACAGACGAAATTCGCCGTATTCCTGAGGCTACAATGAAGGAACTAAGGGATGCAGGACTTTTCAAAATGCTTCGACCTAAAAGATATGGTGGTTTTGAAACAGATATGAAAACGTATACAGACGTGATTGTCGAGATATCTAAGGGGTGCGGTTCCACAGGTTGGATTTTAGCGCTCTGCGCGATTCGGGAATTGATGGTCGCAGAATCCTTCTCTGAAAAAACACATCTCGAGATTTATGGTGAAAATGAGGATAACGTATTGTTTGCAGGTGTTTATGAACCAAGAAAATGTATAGCCCGTAAAGTAGAGGGCGGCTACTTAGTCGAGGAAGGTTTTTGGATGTTTTGTTCCGGTTCCTTACACGCAACCTGGGGATATTTCGGAATGCCGATTATCGGCGAAGATGGAAACCTTATCGATCAAGTGTTAATGACACTTCCATTCCATGAGATGGAAATTATGGATGATTGGCACACGTTAGGTTTAAGAGGAACAGGCTCTAATAGCGTTAAAATGACTAATGTTTTTATCCCTGATCATCGGTGTACGTCATTTGTTAAAGCGTTAGACGGAAATTTTGAATCAAAGCATCTTCGTGATATTCCATTATATAACACGGCTCTATTCCCAGCTTTAATTCTATCACTTGGATTAGCAGGCTTAGGTCTAGTGAAGTATGCATTAGAATTTTTCCAAGAAGTATTACCTAACCGAAAAGCTGCACATATCGGTGTGGAATATATTCGCGATGCAGCCAGTACCCATGCAATTATTGCAGATGCCTCCTTAAAAATTGATACCGCTTCCATGCACTATTACCGGGTTGCTGAAGACCTTGATAAATGGGCAAAGAGCGGAAAATACATGGATCGACAAGCAAGGGTAAGAACTTTAGCGGATATTGGTTATGCAAACCAAATGTGTAAAGAAGCACTAGACCTGTTATTGCTCGGCAGTGGATCTGGTTATGTATATGAGGGCCACCCACTTCAAAGAATATTCCGTGATTTCATGACTCTTTACTCCCATAGATCGTTATCACCCACGATTACGAAGGAAAACTATGGGCGTGTGTTATCTGGATTAGAATCAAACGCAATTAGATATTAAAATAATCACTTAAAACTTGTTGATCACCTTTTTTATGGTTAACAAGTTTTTTTTGCCTTTTTCAATAATTATTTGTGAATAGAAAAAATAAACAACCTTAATATTCGCAAAAACCAATAAAAATCATTTAAAAGGATTTAAAACTTCGTTTATTTTTACTCTAGATAGAATATATTAAATTTTCTAAAATATTAGATAAGAGATTAAAATAAAAGGAATAAGTTCAGCAAATATATTTAGAGTTTTTAAGAGATTTTTATAAGGGTGGAGAGGGATCATGACAAAGTTAACTCTTGAATCGACAACCGAATTAGTCAAAAAAGCTAGTTCTATTGTTCCTAGATTACGTGAACGGGCAAAAGAAACAGACGAGATTGGTAGAATACCAGAAACAACCATTAAGGAATTAAAGGAGGCAGGATTATTCCATATACTCCGTTCAAAAAGGTTTGGCGGTTATCAAGCAAATATGAAAACGTATACAGAATGTGTCGCTGAAATTTCGCGTGGGTGCGGATCAACGGGTTGGATATATGGACTATGTTGTATTAGGGAACTAATGATTTCCGAATCCTTTTCCGAAAAAACACATCTAGAAATTTATGGTTCAGGTGATGATGTTGTTTTTGCAGGGGTATTTGAACCTAGAAGGATTAACGTGCATAAAGTTGAAGGCGGTTACATGATAGAAGAAGGCTACTGGCCATTTTGCTCGGGTTCACTTCACGCTTCTTGGGGATACTTCGGAATGCCTATTGTTGATGAGGAAGGGAATGTTGTTGACCAAGGCTTAATAACATTGCCAATGAGTCAAGTGGAGATTGCGGATGACTGGCATGTAGTTGGTTTACGTGGTACTGGAAGTAATAGCGTTTATATGAAAGACGTTTTTGTTCCAGACCATCGAGTCGTATCTTTTACGGATTCTATCAAAGGGAAATTTGAATCAGACCATTTCCGCGATATCCCACTATATAATACAGCGCTATTTCCAGCACTTGCCATGTCTTTATCCGTTCCGGCACTTGGGATGGCGCAAGCCGCACTAGAGTTTTTTATGAAGGTTTTGCCTAACCGCAAAGCTGCCAATTTAGGGGTTGAAAATTTAAGTGACGCTGCTACTACACATAATCAGGTGGCAGAAGCATCACTTAAAATTGAAAATGCTGCCCTTCTTTTTAATCAAGTCGCCGCTAATCTTGATTCTTGGGCGGAAAGTGGCGAATATATGCCGCAACCTGAAAGGGTGAAGGCATTAGCAAATCTTGGCTATGGCGTGCAGATTTGCAAAGAAGCAATCGATATCCTTCTTCTTGCAAGTGGTTCAGCGATTGTGGCACAAGGTCATCCGCTTCAGCGAATAAGTGCAGACTTCTCGGCGTTGTACACACATCGGACGATTTCACCAATTACTTCTAAAGAAAATTATGGCCGAGTTCTTTGTGGCTTGGATTCAAATACAAAAAATATTTAATCTAGGTGGGGAGAAGAAAATGTTAGTACCTGAAATTGCTAAATTAGGACATGTGGCATTAGTTACACCCGATCTTGAAAAATCGCTCTGGTTCTTTCGGGATGTCATTGGCTTAGAAATAACAGAGGAAGTAGAAGGTACGGTTTACCTACGTGCATGGGGAGACTTTGAACATCACAGTCTTTCACTTACACCGGGGGCAGAAGGATATGTTGATCATATCGGCTGGAGAACAAAGCGTCCTGAAGATGTAGAAGGGTTTGCTGTGCTGTTAGAAAAGGTTGGTACCGAGGTTAAATGGATTGAAGCCAAAACGGAGGCGGGACAAGGAAGAGCTATTCGTTTTAAACTTCCGAGTCAGCATACGTTTGAAATCTATTATGATGTAGAAAAACCCGAAGTGGATGAAAAGCAGCGGTCTGTACTAAAGAACCAAACGTATAAGTCTTATAATCGCGGTGTATCTCCTAGAAGGTTTGACCATGTAAATATTCACACCTCAACAGATGCAGCAGTAACGTATGAATTCCTTGAAAAGCAATTAGGTTTTAAAATGCGGGAGCATCTAGTGGATGAGGAAGATAAAACAATTGCTGGATGGATGAGCGTAACTCCGTTAGTACATGATGTTGCTGTTCTTTCAAAACCACTAGCACCAACACCGGCACGGCTGCATCACATCGCCTATTGGTCGGATAATATGCAGGATATTCTCCGCGCTGCTGATATTTTGAAAGAAAATGGCATCAATTTTATCGGACCAGGAAAACATGGCATTTCTCAAGCAATGTATTTATACGTAATGGACCCAGGCAGTGGCTGCCGAGTGGAATTATTTAGCGGAGGTTATTTAATCTTTGAGCCTGATTGGAAATCGATAAAATGGACAATGGAAGAAAGGTCCCTAGGAAATACTTATTGGGGCGATTCCGTTCAAGATAAACCTGAGAATAATATTACAATAGAAGCAAAATAACATTCTATCATGAAGAAACAATTAAAAAAGGAACAGGGGGATTCGTTTGAAAACAATATATTTGAATCCTGAAAATCTAAGACACTGGCAAAAAGAGGCACAGCCGAACATCATGGCATTAGGTTTCTTTGACGGTCTTCATATGGGACACCAAGAGGTAATTAATCAGGCCAAACAGCTTGGTATGGAAAAGAGTCTCCCAGTTTCAGTCATGAGTTTTTTTCCGCATCCAAAGACCGTATTATCAAATGGACAAAAACAAATGAACTACTTAATGCCGCTTTCGGATAAAGAAAATGTGCTCCAAACACTAGGAGTTGATATTTTCTATATTGTCGAATTCGATAGAGCGTTTTCATCGCTATCCCCCAAAGACTTTGTTGCAAAATATCTAGTCAACTTAGGTGTTGTTCATGCAGTTGCAGGGTTTGACTACGCCTATGGGTTTAAAGGCGAAGGCAATATGGATCGGTTAAAAGCTGATTCTGGTGGCCAGCTTAACGTCACAAAGGTTTCAAAAGTGGAGTGCAGAGGGGAAAAAATAAGTTCAAGTTGTATTCGAAAAAGACTCCTAAATGGGAATATTGAGGAATTACCAGATTTTCTCGGGAGACCTTACGAGATCCGCTGCGAGTATGATGGGACATCATTAAAGCTAAAACCTTATTACACCTTGCCTGCTCCTGGCAAGTATGCTGTTACGTTAATAGGTAAATCCAAATCACAAGAAATTAACGTGATTGTAACCGATGATAAAGAGATTATTGCCTTTGACCATTTATCGAATGTAAACCCTCTGAATGGTGCACGGTTGCTAACGATTAGATGGCATCAACGAATTGGTGATGAGACGAACTATTCTTTTTATGAAAACGATCAGTATTATTCCTTGTTGAATCAATCCAATTGAGGGGGATAAGCGGATCTTTCAAATATAGATATCAATAGAGAAAAGGTGATTACAGGGTATGAAAAAAACAGAAAAGTTTCAGTCATTACTTCTAGAGCCTGGGTCCTTTATTTTAACTGGGGCCTATGATGCCATGTCAGCTAGAATAATAGAAGAAACTGGGTTTAAAGCTATCTATGCGACTGGTGCAGGGATATCAAATGCCCAGCTTGGATGGGCTGACGTCGGTTTAACAACGATGAAGGAAGTAGCAGATATTGTCGCTCGAATGGCGGATGTTACGACCATTCCGATTGTAGTCGATGCGGATACTGGTTTTGGAAATGCCATTAATGTCATACGTACCGTTCGTGAATTTGAACGGGCTGGTGTTTCAGCCATTCAAATGGAAGATCAGGTTTCTCCAAAAAAATGCGGACATTTTAGTGGGAAAGACGTCATCTCACAAGAAGAAATGGTAGGAAAAATTAAAGCAGCATTAGATACAAGACAAGATGATCGATTAGCGATTATCGCACGTACCGATGCATTAGCTGTTAATGGAATGAATGCGGCAATCGAAAGGGCACATGCGTACAAAGAAGCTGGAGCAGATGTGATTTTTGTTGAAGCACCAACAACCATCGAACAACTGCAGCAAATCACCAGCTCAATAAAAGGAATTCCGCATATTATCAACCTGGTTGAAGGCGGAAAAACGCCGCTAATTTCATTAAAAGAGGCTGAAAGGCTAGGATTTAAAATTATGCTTTGTGCGAATACAGTTCTTCGCTCAGCAATTAAAGGAATCACTGAATCTTTAAAAGTACTAATTGAAGAAGGTTCACAAGAAAATATACATGATTTAATTTGTACTTGGGAAGAAAGGCAATCACTCTTTAAACTCAATCAAGTAAAAGAATGGGAAAAAGAGTATTTATATAACTTAAATCTAAAATAAAAAAAGGTGGTAATAATAATGGTAAACTTTACAGAATCAAAAAATATCAGTCTAGAATTAGCAAATAAAGTGTTAGAAGCTGCTCGTGCAAAAGGTGAAGAATTAGGGATGCCATTCAGCATTGCAATTGTTGATAAGCCTGGAAACTTAAAGGCATTTCAAGCGATGGATGGAGCACCTGTTTTAAGTTTAGATATTGCTCAGAATAAAGCTTTCTCAGCCGCTGCATATAACAGAGCAACACATGAATGGTATGACAGACTTAAGGATGATCCGCCATTGCTTCATGGGATTGTTCATACTCCACGACTTGTTATTTTTGGTGGGGGTTACCCAATTAGAATCAATGGTGAAGTTATTGGTGGGATCGGAGTAAGTGGTGGCCATTATACTCATGATATGCAGGTATGTGAAGCAGGACTAGCAGTGTTAGAAAACCTAGAGTAGAGGTGTGGTAATTGGATGGAATCCTATGAACTGGTTATTTTAGGTGGAGGACTCGCTGGAATGTGTGCCGCCGTTGAGGCAGGGGAGCTAGGCGCTAGCGTCCTTCTCCTTGAAAAACAAGATGAGCTTGGTGGAAGTACGGTGCTTAGTTCAGGATATATGGCCTTTGCTGGGACAGAGATGCAAGAAAAGGCAGGAATTGAAGACTCTAAGGAGTCTTTGATGTATGACCTAATTGAGGTTGGCGGTAAAGTAAATAAGAAGGAACTTATTAAAACATACGGTCAACACCAACTTGAAACGTATAAATGGCTTATTGGTCATGGAGTAGAGTTTAGAACCCTTCAAGCTGTAAGTGGGCACAGTGTTCCTCGTGGTCATACGATTGACCCGCATCAGGGAATTCAGTCGTTATATCGACGGGTGAAAGAACTACCAAATGTAACGATCCGTTTTAATGCTCCTGCTAAGAGACTAGTAAAGAATAATGAAGGACGAATTGATCGCGTCCTATATGAGTCAGAAGGGGAAAGTCAGACGGTTACGGCCACAAAAGGGGTACTGATAGCTTCTGGGGGCTTTGCTAAAAGTGAAGAACTTCTTAAACTTTTCGCACCTCAACTGGATGCGGCATTAAGAATTGGTGGCGAAGGGAACCAGGGCGACGGTATACAGATGGCTTGGGAGCATGGAGCTTGGATGCTGGATTTACCTTACTTGAGTGGGACATATGGATTTCACCCAAGTGCCAACAGTGCTGTTAAATCCCAAGGTCTTGCCTTTTATAAGGGAGGAATTATTGTAAATCAATTAGGAAAGCGATTTATCAAAGAATCCCTCTCCTATAAATTGTTAGGAAATGCCGCCCTTATGCAGCCTGAGGGAATCTCCTATCAAATTTGGGACCAGACAGTAATGGAAAAGGCTGTTGCTGATGACCCACTTTACGATTTCGAATTACTCAAACGACGTCGTTTGTTATATCAGGTAGATACAATAGAGGAATTAGCTGATTGTATTGACGTACCAATTGGGGTATTAGGGGAAACCATTCGTTCCTATAACTCTGGAATTCAGAGCGGGGCGGAAACTGAATTTGGCCGTAATTCCCTTACACATAATTATGGCAAACCAACTCCAATTGAAAAAGCACCATTCTATGCTTTTGAATCAACAGTAGCCATGTTAGCAACTTATGCAGGTGTTGCTGTCAATCCAGAAGGACAGGTTTTAAACTCGTATGAAGAACCAATTCCTGGACTATATGCGGCAGGAGAAGTAACTGGTGGATTCCATGGTGCAGGTTATGTGACCGGATCCTCTCTTGGAAAATGTGCCATTTACGGGCGATTAGCAGTACAGGACGCTTTGAAAAAGGAAAGTGAAATTTTGTAAATATTTACAATCTACTAAGACCATTTTCTTGTCTTAGTAGATTGTTAGAATTTCTTGCGCGGCATTTTAGGAGGTTATTTTATGAAGATCTGGCACCAAAGTCTTACCAGTATTGAATCAGTTATTCCTTATCGGGATGCTGTTGTAAATCATATTGATCGTGTTGCCCGCCCGGGTGTAGAGGTAGTGCTTCATGGAATGTCTAAAGACACGTATCCAACCAATTACCCTGGCCATTTTATTACCTATTCCTACCTTCAAAACCTACACCGTGAGCAATTTGTTCGTGCAGCATTGATGGCTGAAAGTGCAGGATATGACGCGATGTTCATTGGAACGATTCCTGATGTTGGGCTCCTTGAGGCGCGGACGTTGGTAGATATACCTGTTGTTGGTTATGGGCAGGCTTCCTTCCATTTTGCTTCTATGTTGGGGGATCATATTGGTGTAGTAAACTTCTTAGCCCCATTGGCAGATGAGCTTCGTCAGAATGCAGAGCGATATGGTCTTGGCTGTAAATTAGGTCCAATTATACAAACAGATGTTGGCTTTGACGATGTATTGGCTGGATTTGAAGATCCTGAACCTATCATTGCCTCTTTTAAAAAGGCAGCTGAAAAGGCAATTTCTGAAGGTGCAGACGTGATTGTTCCTGGTGAAGGTCCAATGAATGTTTTCCTTGCGACGCATGGTGTTTCACGTATTGGAGATGTTCCTGTTGTTGACTCCTTTGCAGCGGGAATTAAAATGTGTGAGTCTTTAGTTGACCTCCGGCAAAATTCAGGTGTTTATATGACCCGCAGAGGATACTACAATGCAAAACCACCTGAAGAGGCAGTAGCAAGGCTCCGAGAAATTTACGGTTTAGAAGCTGTTCCAGATCCCAAAAATGACCATGGTCTCCCTGTCAGAGGTGGAAAAAAATCTCCAATATCTTAATATCTCCTACTATATCAAAGGTAAAAATAACTTCGTATTCAAGAGGTGAGACAAAATGCATATCGTTGTGTGCTTAAAACAGGTTTTAGATCCAGAGATTTCACCGCGATATTTTAAAATTGATCCTAAAACAAATCGGCCTGAGGATGGTAGTTCCGATATGGTGATGGACTCTTATGCAGAAAATGCACTTGAGACGGCCATTCAACTCAGAGATAGTGTGGAAGGTGCAACAGTGACTGCACTTTGTCTTGGCGACGAAGAAACGGAAGATGTTCTTCGCCGAGCACTTGCATTCACAGCTGACCAGGCAGTTCGTGTTTGGGATGATGACTGGGAGGACCTAGATGGGCAGGCAGTTGGTCACATCCTCGCAAAGACAATTATAGCGCTTGGAGGTGCTGACCTGGTCTTAACAGGTTATCAAGCAAGTGATATTGAGGAAGGACTAGTTGGACCAGTAATCGCAGAAGAGCTAGGAAACTCTTGTGTGACGCTGGTTTCGGAATTGGCAATAGAGAATAGTGCCTTTAGAGTGACTTGTGAAGCAGAGAATGGTTACGCAATTATCGACGTTCCGTCACCTGCTGTGTTAACAATTGTTAGTTCAGAAAAAAATGTTCCACGTTTACCAAAAGTGAAGGATATAAGATTATCTAGAAGTAAGCCCATTAAGGAATTAGAAGCTGATGATATTGAGTTAGATTTTGAACGGTGTCAACCTGCAGTGTCACTTGAGCGCGTCTATGTTCCTAATCGGGATGTTGCCTGTGAGGTTCTGACTGGTGAGGATGGCATGGAGCTTGCCCATGAATTAGCAGGCAGGCTATTAGAACTGAAGGTTTTGTAGGAGGTAGTTACACATGGCAAATGTGCTGATATTTGCAGATCAACAAGGTGGTAGTCTTAGTTCCTATGCCAGGGAAGCGCTAGCATTTGGTAACCTTATCTCTGTAGCTACTAATGGGGAACTTGGATCCGTTCTTTTTGGACCGGGAGCTGAAACAGGCGCAAAGGAGACAATCGCCTGTGGAGCAAGCAAAGCCTATACCATAGGATCCCCGTTAGTAGAAGACTATCAGGTAGAGCATTATTTAGATGCAATATGTGCTGCTTTTATTCAATCTGGATCCGATATTCTTATCCTCCCGTTTGATCGGAAGGGTAAGGACCTAATTGGACGTATAGCAACACGTCTTTCTGCTTCAGCAATCACAGAGGTTGTTGATTTCAAGGCTGAAAATGGGGAACTCATATGGGTTCGTCCAATCTATGGTGACAAGGCTTATGGAGAGTACAAATCCAATCGAAAAAAAATCGTGGTAGGTATACGGGTAAAAAGCCAGGAACAGGCGGTTCCTGATGAAAATCGAAGTGGAGAAATCATCCCAGTAATCTATACTAATCAGAATGATATAGTAGTGGCAAAACTGGTGGAAAAAATTGAGAATTCCTTGGCTGGGATTAGGCTTGAGGATGCTCGTATTATTGTTTCAGGTGGGCGTGGTCTTGGCGGACCAGAGGGATTTGAAGTTTTGAAGGATCTTGCGAACGTCCTCGGCGGGACAGTGGGTGCCTCCAGGGCTGCTTGTGATGCGGGATGGGTTCCGTCCAACTTCCAGGTAGGGCAAACTGGTGCAGTGGTTGCACCTGATCTCTATATTGCCATTGGAATTTCTGGCGCAAGTCAGCACCTTTCAGGAATTACGAATGCGAAAACAGTCGTTGCTATTAATAATGATTCAGAGGCTCCTATTTTCAAACGTGCGAATCTTGGGGTTGTAGCTGATTATAAAACAGTGGTTCCGGCTCTTTCGGAGGAACTTAAAAAGAAGTTGGGGATAAAAGTAGGTTAGTTTGGAATATGTTAATTTTCAATATTATTAACATATCATTCTATGACTTTCATTAAAGGAGGGGCAATGTATGGGTAGAGAATTGGATTATGATATCGTCGTTATTGGTTGTGGGGCTGCAGGTACTGCAGCTGCATTATCCGCAGCTGAAAATGCCAAAAAGGATGGAATAGATATTCGAATCGCTATTTTGGAGCGTGCTGATTTTGATCATAGAGGTGGGAATTCGCGTTGGACGGCTTCCTATATGAGAATGAAAAATCTAGATGAAGTAGCTGATAACTTTGTGGAAGATATGATGGCATTTTCCGACAATTATTCTGATCGAAACTATATCGAAACTCTTGCAAAGAATGCTGGTAGCACATTAAGGTGGGTACAAGAGAAAGGCGTCGATTTTGACTATTTGCCTACAATGTTCTTAACATCAAACAGACCACGTTTGTTACCAGTTGGTGGAGGACGTGCAATAATTGACAACCTTTCTCGTCGTGCTAGTGCCCTTGGTGTGGAGATTATTTATGAGGCAACTGCATGGAAATTATTGCTTGACGAAGATGGTTCAGTAACCGGTCTTAATGTTCGGGTTAAAGGAGGTTCATCTCTAACCTTGAGTGTGGGTGCGGTTATTCTTGCTGCGGGAGGTTTTCAAGGAAATTCGGAAATGATGGCCCAATATATTGGAAGAGACGCACATAAAATTAAACCCGTTTGTGAAGGCGGTTTATTCAACAAAGGGGAAGCCATTAGGATGGCAATGGAAGTTGGAGCTAAAGGGACAGGTCAATATGATGCTTTTCACGCAGAGCCTGTTGATCCAAGAAGTAAGCGAGAAGAAGCTGCTGTTATGACGTATCCTTATGCAATATTAGTTGATAATAATGGCAAGCGATTTGTTGATGAAGGGATCTCAACAGTAGATGAGCAGTATGAGGCTGTTGCTCGTAAAATCTTTTATGACCTTCCAGATCACATTGCTTATATGATTAGTGATCAAAAAATGTATGATATTCCTAATTATGAGCAGGCATTGGAAACCGATAAACCAGCCATTGTGGCAGATACACTTGAAGAGCTGGCTGGAAAAATCGGAGTCCCTGCTGATCAGTTAGTAGCTACTGTCGAAAGCTTCAATGCAGCTGTACAGCCTGGGGACTTTAACTCTAAGAAAAAAGATGGTAAAAAGGCAGTTGGAATTACACCTCCAAAGTCAAATTGGGCAATAACCATTGATAAGGCACCATTTATAGCTTACCCAATTGTTTGTTCAAATGTATTTACTAATGGTGGACTTGCTACAGACACTAAAGGTCGCGTCCTATCAGGAGATGATCAGCCAATTCCAGGACTTTACGCTGCGGGTGAAACGGTTGGTCTCTATTTTGGAAAGTACCCTGGTGGTACCTCTGTATTACGTGGACTAGTATATGGGAAAATTTCCGGTGAACATGCGGTTGATTATATCAGTAATCTTGAAACATTAGAGGTTTAAACAAGTGCAGGGGCGCGAATGATTTCATTTGCTCCCCTGCTTAATGAGTAGCAGGTAGATTACAATATATTAATCTTAATGAAAGGGTGATTATTTATGGAATTAAAAGGGAAGGTTGCATTTGTAACTGGAGGCGGTAGAGGTATTGGACGTGAAACATGTATTCTATTAGCAAAACATGGTGTCAAAGTTGCTGTTTTTTCGCGAAGTAAAGCTGAAGTTGAGGAAACTGCCAATTATATTAAGGATGAGCTAGGCGGGGAATCCATCTACCTTACGGGGGATGTGCGGTCCCAAAAAGATATAAAAAGAGCAGTCCAAGAGACCCAAGAAAGATTAGGATCGATTGATATCTTAATCAATAACGCTGGTACAATGTTACTTAAGCCATTTGATGAAACATCAGTTGAAGAATGGGACTTTGTACAAGATATTAATGTTAAAGGGCTATTTCTTTGTGCCCGGGAAGTTGTTACTCAAATGAAGGAGAACAGAGAGGGTGTCATTATAAATATTTCTTCTATTTGGGGAACAAAAGGTGGGCCTGACCGAAGTGCTTATATTACTTCGAAGCATGCTGCCATTGGCTTTTCAAAAGCTTTGGGTGAAGAATTGAAACCTTACAATGTTAGGGTGAATGCCGTATGTCCTGGTCCTGTTGACACAAAGATGATGGATGACTTAGCTCCAAATGCGAATAAAGAAGGTTGGTTACAGCCGATAGATATCGCGAATATCATTGTGGATTTATGTTTACCTAAATCTGAAGCAATTACTGCAACTGTCATTGAAGCCTTTGGAGGCGGTCGTCCAGTCGGTCTTTAAAATACTGGAATATGCCTGGAAGTTTAAGAGATATTTATTCTCTTACCTTCCAGGCTTTTTTACTGAAAATTATGTCTCTAAATTTAGATAGTTTCAAGAGATTGTATTGTTGTTGGTATTAGAACATCTTCTCAAAACATAGACTTGTAATGTGTAAGATTTTAAGGATTGAGGAGATGGAGAGATGATTTTTAAAATGCAAAAAGCCATAATGTTAGCTGAAAATATAAATGGTTTTATCAAATTTGTTCATAATAAAAAAACCGTTAGTTTAAATTCAGATAAATTGTATCAAGTAAAACTAATCATGGAGGATTTTAAGTTTCAAATACTTGCAGATGAACTATTGAGAATCAATCAGTTTGATTGGGATGAAAAATACACTCTATTATTAGTTGATAGATTCATCAGCGGGATGAATATTATTGAGGAATATGTAAAAAACAACTACAATGATTTATTTATTTTATCAGCTAGAATACATACATTAAAGAGCCTTAGCCTTTCCCTTAGCCAAAAAAAGTCCATTGATCTTTCTATTTGAACAAAATAGAAAGGATATAGTAGATGTGTATACATAAAATGTACTACACAACAGACATGATAGTAGAGAGGGAACTTAAATAGTCTGGAGGTATTAATATGAGTCGACTGGAGAGACTCAAAATGGGGAAAGTTGAAACAAAGCATTGGCGCCAGTTCAATGAGCTACTGCGGTATGTGTTTCAAGTAACAAAAAAAGACCTGCAAAAGGTGGGGTGGGAGGAACGGGAAATAGCTCTGGCTAAACTGCCTGTTTTGGAGAAGGCCGATGTGCTGGGATGGTTTGATGGAGAAAAACTGATCTCTCAGGTAGCCGTTTATCCATTTCAGGTAAATATATTTGGAAAAACATTTGAGATGGGCGGGTTAACAGGTGTCGGTACCTACCCGGAGTATGCCAATCTTGGTCTGATGTATAAGCTAATAAGGCAAGCACTCACAGAAATGAAAGCAAGAAAACAATCTATTTCATATTTATACCCTTATTCATTTCCATTTTACCGTCGTAGAGGGTGGGAAATCATTTCTGATAAGATGACCTTTGAAGTCAAAGACTATCAATTGCCGAAGGTAAAAAAGGTTTCGGGTTATGTAGAACGGATAAATACTGAGCATCCAGACATTAAAAAGGTTTACAAAGAATTTTCAAGTAAGCGGCATGTGGCAATGATTCGAAATGATTTAGCATGGGATGAGTATTGGAGATGGGATTTGGATGATTTAACTGCTGCTGTTTATTATGATCAATTACAGAAGCCACAAGGTTATCTCTTGTACTGGATTTCGGAAGATATTCTTCATATTAAAGAGATGGTATATATAAATGAAGAAACGCGTATCGGACTATGGAATTTCATCAGTGCTCATTTTTCGATGGTGTCAAAAGTGGTAGGGAATATCTATTCAGATGAACCGTTAGCATTTTGGTTAGAGGATGGGGATATTACAGAAACCATTGCACCCTATTATATGGCCCGTATTGTTGATGCCAAACAGTTTATTTCTCAATTCCCTTTTAGAGCACCAGGAAAAGAAGTCGAATTGACTTTTACGCTAGATGATCCAATGCTTGAATGGAATCAAGGAATATTTACCCTCAAAGTATCTGCGGTGGGTCAAGGAAAACTAATTAAGAGTGAGGGTCAACCAACTTCAACCATTGATATACAGACATTGACGACGATGTTGCTTGGTTACAAGAGACCGTCCTATTTGGCTTCCATCGGTCGACTTACCAGTGATGAACAAACCGTAGGGATGTTTGAAAATCTGATTGAACGTCAAACACCTTATTTTTCAGATTATTATTGATAAAGTAATCTAAAAGGCTAACCTAGGACTAGTAAGGCGGGAACCTATATGGCTCCCGCAATTCATGTTCTGTACATTACATAACATTCAAAAAATTGACAAAAAAAAATTACTTTAAATAAGATATTCTGGTAAAATTAGGAGAGGAAGTTAAATAAATTAACCGTCTAATTAAGTCGGTTTTTTTTACAACGAAAATGAATGAGTAATCATTCATTTGAAGGAGGGGACTTACACGTTATATAGTTAGATTACTAGAAAAATGAATGATCTTGTCCTTTCATAATTTTTACAGGGGTGATGGAGAATGTCCAACGAAAACCAAATGAATCCGCTTGATTCTGTTAAACAAATAAGTGAAATGTGGGAAAAGGGGTTAAATGGATTATTATTTCAATCAATAAATAACAATCAGCTAATCCAGATGACCAAGTTCGGGATTGATGCCCATTCAAGGTATATTGAGATGTTAAAAAGAAATCGTGAAATGATGGCAAGTTATATGAATCTCCCAACAAAGACGGATGTGGCCAACGTAGCAAAGCTTT
Source organism: Neobacillus sp. FSL H8-0543 (assembly GCF_038592905.1). GTDB lineage: Bacteria > Bacillota > Bacilli > Bacillales > Cytobacillaceae > Neobacillus. Next base: position 4,375,607 of record NZ_CP151943.1, read on the forward strand.
CTATCCAGGCGGAAGAAAAGATAGATATCCTCGAGGAGCAAATTTGGAATTTACAGGAGAGTTTCGAATTAGCGAATAAGGAAAATCAGAGGATACTTATAGAAATGATGGAATACACAAAGCAAATCCATTCAGAATGGTTAAAGGCTTCAGAGGGACTTGCTCAATTATCAGACATTAAAAAAGAGTTTGAGTCGATGAAAAAGCTTTTGAAAAAGGAAAAAGTAAAAGAAGAACCTGTGCTAGCTAGTGCTGGCACAACCAAATAAGGGTGAAAGGAGACTTACTGATGGCGGTTAAAACACTAGGAAATATTCCTATTCTCAATTTAGAAACCGAAAGAGATCGCTGGAATACTGTCTATAAAGTTTTGAGTGAACCAAAGCCTGATATTGTACCTACTCCAAGAAAAGTGGTTTGGAAAAAAAATAAATCGGTTTTATGGTTTCATCCCGCTCCTGAAAAAAAGTATGACACACCAATATTTTTAGTTTATTCACTTCTAAATCAAGCTTATATATTAGATATTTCGGAATCAGGCAGTGTAATTGGTAACCTCACAAAACAGGGATACGACGTTTATATGTTTGATTGGGGTTCTCCAGGATTAGAGGACAAAGATCTTACTTTTGATAATTACATTATCGATTACTTAGAGGTAGCTGTGAAGCGGGCATTAAGACATTCAAGAGCGAAGGAAGTATCCATGGTTGGCTATTGTATAGGTGGATTGCTTTCAGCAATTCTAACTTCGTTTACCGACTTACCAATAAAAAACCTTGTTCTTGCCGCTGTTCCAATAGACTACAGTAACATAATAATGCCTGATAAATGGACTAAGGCAATCCAAAAAGGGACGCTGAATTTTGATAGGTTTTCAGATGCATACGAGGTCATTCCATCAGAGTTTTTGTATGCTATATTTATGGCTCTTCAAGGGTTTAATGTTGGTCCTAAAATAAACCTGATTACCCGTGCAAATGATAAAGAGTATGTGGAAAAGTGGCGCAGGATGGACAAATGGATGAGCGATGCTGTAACTTTTTCAGGAGCGTGTTTCAAACAAATGTTCAATGAACTATACAAAGAAAACAAGCTTGTCAAAGGTGAACTGAAGATTGGCGGATACGACGTTGATTTAAGAAAGATTAACTGCAGTGTGCTTGTTTTAACCTCTACGAGGGATGAATTGGTGTTAGAATCACAGGTTCTTCCTATCATGGATCTTATTACAAGTGAGGATAAAACCTATCAGCTTGTTGAGGCAGGTCATGTCTCCTTATGCTTAACAGGACAGTTTGCCTATGAGATTGCTCCTTGGCTATCGACTCGATCAAATTAAGGGAAGGTAAAAGAGGATGGTGCTACTGGGCACCATCCTCTAACTTTTTTAACAATCATGATGTTTATTAATATGCAGGGGAGGAGGGACGAGCCAACCCTTTTCTTTGTTCAAACGAAGGACTTTTGCACCTAGTGCTGCTTTTTGCATATGAAATTGCCCATACATCAAAGCTACGTCTTCACGTATAGACGTACCCATAATTTGACTGCATGCTACTAACCCTGCTGCGATATCAGCAGACAGTCCAGCTGCAATCGCAGGGTCAATAATTCGTGCACCTACCGGGATATCCTCCAAACAAGCTTCTGGCGGTTCTGGAGGTGTTGGTGGCAAGGCAATTCCGTTCTCCTTTAAAAGCTCTTCAATCTGTTTCTTTTGCTGTTGACCGATTTCGATAGCTTCTACTAATATTTTTTTTAAATCCTCGTCACCTGCATGGTTCAAAGCTGTCTGATAACCAGCAATCATGCTATTTCCAGCAAGTTCTGAAGCCCAAATACTAAAGACTTCACCATAGTGTAAAGGCTCTTCCTTAGGGTTTCCGCTTAAAATTCCCATTGTCAACCTCCTTAGTGAGTATGAAATGTTATTCATTTAGAAGTGCCTCCTTTCATGAAGCACATACTTAGCATTTCCTAAAATCAATTATATAAAAGGTGCCTAAGGTTGCAGTTTTTGGTAAAACTAAAAAAGAATGAAGCTAAAGCTACACTCTCTTATTAGTGGAAATTTTCCATGTGAATAGGAAGGCATTTTTAATTTACGATTTTACGCCAATTAATATAAAACTAACTCCTAATATAATCCAAAACAATTTAATAAAAGATATATTTTCAACAATACCCCAGACGCCTATGGTGGTGGTTAAAATTAGAATTAGTGGGCCTATAATTGCGAGGGAACTATTAACCATAATTGCTTTCTCAATCGAATTAAAACGTATCATTAAGATAGCTGCAGTTATTTCTATACCACCAGACAAAAATCTTAACATGGCCATTCCTAATACTACTTTTTCAATAATCAAAAACATACGAACCCTCCTGACAATAACAATTACTTTCAATGTATATGTTCCATTATTTATTAAAAGGACAAGTTTTTTTATCTACAGTATTCAATATAAAATTGGAAACACATGATTCCTTCAGTATCGAATAATAATAACTATGGAGGAGGGTGTCATGGATTATTTTACGTGTAGTTTTGGAGTTAACTAACTGTTAATATTTATCATTTCGGAATTATCAAAAAAATTTAATTGCAATTTCTCTAGGAGGATAGTAATATATTAATATATTAAATTAGTCCTTATAAAGTTATCAATTTATTAACAGTATTGTTTTTTACAACTTACATCCTAGGAGGCAAAATCAACATGGAAAATAAACTACCCTTTTCAAAATACTTCGTTATAGGAGTTATGCTGTTTGCATTATTTTTCGGTGCAGGAAATCTCATTTTCCCAGCATCACTCGGACAAAATGCAGGATCGAACGTTTGGATAGCAGTTGCCGGCTTTTTAATTACAGGAATTGGGTTGCCATTCCTTGGAATATTAGCAATGGGGATTTCAGGGAGTAAGAATTTACAAGAACTTTCTAGTAGGGTTCATCCAGTATATGGATTACTCTTTACTTCACTTCTCTATTTAACAATTGGGCCATTCTTTGCTGCACCTAGGACTGGTGCAGTGGCTTATGACATCGGAATTGCACCATTTGTAAATGAAAACTTTGGACAGGCAGGTTTGTTCATTTTCACTTTAATCTTTTTTATCGTCACACTTTGGTTTTCCCTTAATCCAGCTAAAATTGTTGATCGGGTCGGGAAAATCCTATCACCAGGCATAATCATTCTTCTTTTTATCTTGTTGATTATGGTAGTTGCAAAACCACTTGGTTCATTCGAAGGTCCACAGGAGGCTTATGCAAGTGGTGCATTTATGAAAGGTTTTACCGAGGGTTATAACACAATGGATGCGCTCGCTTCACTTGTATTTGGGATTATTGTCATCAATGCGATTCGCTCGATGGGTGTAACCTCTGCTCGTGGTATTCTGTTAGCATCTGCCAAGTCAGGTATTGTCGCAACAGTCTTTCTTGGAATCATATACGTAGGCATTGCCTATTTGGGTGCGACAAGCACGGAAGCATTTGGACTTTTTGATACTGGCGGGCCAGTCCTTGGAGAAGTTTCAGCTTATTATTTTGGAACACTCGGAACAATAATGCTTTCTATAATTATCCTCTTAGCTTGTTTGACAACAAGTATAGGATTAATTACTGCCTGTGGTGAATATTTTCACACGATATTTCCAAAGATAAGCTACAAGAAGTTCGTGCTGTTATTCTCTCTAGCATCCTTTGTTATAGCAAACTTTGGATTATCAAACATCATCAACTTCTCGATTCCAGTTTTAATGTTTCTTTATCCGCTGGCCATTGTCTTAATCCTTCTGACATTCTTGTCAGTATTTTTCTACCATGCACGAGTTGTTTATATTTCTGCAACAGCCGTGACATTCATGATTAGCACAATTGATGGGTTTAAAACGTTGTGCCAATTACTTGAAATCGAATATTATGGATGGCTTGCACCAATTATTTCATTTTATGAACAAGTGTTGCCGTTTTATAATCAGGGTCTTGGTTGGTTGGTTCCTGCTATAGTTGTGATGGCAATTACAGGAGGTTTCGTCCGGATAAAAGGTACATCGGCGGCACGTTTTAAGGAAAAAACAAAAAAAGCTGCCTAAAGATTTAACTTCATAGTAATAGTAGAGAACTCGCCAAAGGCGAGTTCTCTTTATTTTCTAATTTATCTCCCATTCCTTGACATTTTTAAAAAATGGAGTATAGTAATGTTCTTGTGAGACATTCATTCTTATTCGGAATTTGTTAATAGAATGTTCATATTTAAATGGTAAGATTGATTGATTGATGATAGATTACTTAATCAAATAAAATAAGATTGATATCATAGATTAATAACATTCAAAAGGCAGGTGCAACAAATGAATAATTCACTTCAAAAGGGTCAAGGTATATTCAATAAATATATTGGCTTTTTCTTTTTAGCAGTATTTTTCTTATGGATGAAAACATATATTGCTCAAATAACACAATTTAACTTAGGAATTGAAAATTCAATCCAGAAACTTCTATTATTTATAAATCCTTTAGGATCATCTTTACTATTTTTAGGATTTGCTTTCTTCTTTAAAGGTCGAAAAAAATATATCTGGCTAATTGTATTTGATTTTCTCTTATCCTTTCTTTTATATGCCAATGTTTTATATTACCGCTTCTTTAATGATTTTATTACGTTACCGACGCTTACACAGACTCAAAACTTTGGGGATGTAAGTGGTAGTGTATCTTCTTTATTGAAACCATATGATTTCTTATTCTTTATTGATATTCTTTTATTAATCGCGATACTCGCTTCACGTAAAGTGAAAATGGAGGTCAAAGATATTAATCGAAGGAAAGTAGCTGCAATATTCTTATTGTCATTGGCTATTTCTTGTGGAAATCTTGGACTAGCGGAAGCTGACCGTCCAGAATTATTGACAAGAGGTTTTGACCGCCACTATATTGTGAAATATTTAGGTATGTACAACTACACGATTTATGATGCCGTTAAAAGTACACAAGCATCTGCACAAAGAGTTATGGCAGATAGTGACGACATAACAGAAGTCATTAATTATACAAAGTCAAACTATGCAGAGCCAAATCCGGCTTATTTTGGTGCTGGAAAAGGAATGAATGTCATTTATCTCCATCTTGAATCGATGCAGGAATTCTTAATTGATTACAAATTACATGGGGAAGAAGTAACACCGTTTTTAAATTCTTTAACGAAGGAAGGAAGTACTCTTTATTTTGATAATTTCTTTCATCAAACTGCGCAAGGTAAAACTGCAGATGCTGAATTTATCTTAGAAAATTCCTTATATGGGTTACCGCAAGGATCTGCTTTTACAACAAAAGGTTTAAACACGTACCAAGCAGCACCAGCTATTTTAGAGTCTCATGGCTATACGTCTGCTGTTTTTCACGGGAATTCAGGCAGTTTCTGGAATCGTAATGAAATTTATAAATCGTTTGGATATAACAAATTTTTCGATGAAAATTACTATGAAATGAACCCTGAAAACCTAGCAGAATATGGACTGATGGACAAGCCGTTCTTTGAGGAATCGATCCCGCTATTGGAATCATTACCACAGCCATTTTATGCGAAATTTATGACTGTAACGCATCATTATCCATATCCGCTTGATGAAGACAAAGCAACAATTGCGCCGCATACAACAGGTGATAAATCGGTAGATACGTACTTCCAGACAGCTCGTTATGCAGACGAAGCATTGGAGCAATTCTTCAATTACTTGAAGGAATCTGGGTTATACGATAATTCAATTATTATAATGTACGGTGATCATTACGGTATTTCTAAAAATCATAATGCTGCAATGGAAAAAGTTCTTGGAAAGAAAATTACATCTTTTGATAGTAATGGACTACAGCGAGTTCCTTTATTTATACGTGTGCCGGGTATAGAAGGTGGCGTGAATCACGAGTATAGTGGTCAAATTGATATTCTTCCAACACTTCTTCACTTGCAAGGAATAGACACAAAAGATTATGTGCAATTTGGTACAGATATATTATCCGAGCAGCATGATGATCTTGTTCCATTCCGAAATGGTGAGTTTGTGAGTTCAAAGTTTACTTATGCTAATGGTAAATTTTATGATTCCACAACAGGATTGGCAGTAGAAGAGGATCAATTGGAAGAGGCGAAGGAATACCAGAAAATTGTAGAGCATAAATTACAACTCTCAGATAAAGTAGTAAACGGTGATTTACTACGATTCTATACGCCTGAAAACTTTAATCCAGTTGATAAATCCAAATTGAACTACACTAACTCTCAAGATGAAGAATCTGTAGAGTAAGCAATTTAAAAGGCTGCCTAAGAAATCATTCTTAGGCAGCCTTTTACTTTCGTTTATAATCATTCTTTTGGTTACTCATAGCTTTGGTGTGATATAATTTACATTAGTATCAGGTATTAATATCTTATACTAATGTATTTAATAAACTAAATAGAGTCAGTTTTTCTATGTTTTTGGGGATTAGCATAGGCACTTTAGGTAAAAAGAGGAACGGTCAAAGGGTCGATTAACAAATTTTATTAATCAAATGAGGGGTAATTATGTTAACAAATGATTTGGACTTCCGGTTAGAGCCTAAACTTATTGAACTATATGAAGAACATAAAAAGCGGTCTGAAAAAATAGATTGGGGCTACTATGAATTCTTGCCGTGGGATAAGGCAATGGATTTCAAGCGTGTTCCTTGGGATGAGAGTCAAATAACACTTCCATCATCGGTTATTATAGCGGTTGAAACAGCCCTTCTAACCGAGGTAAATCTTCCGTGGTTTACTTCTCACTTGGATCAGACCTTTAAAGGATCATTAACGGTAATAAAAGATTTTGTCCATACCTGGACGGCAGAGGAAGACCAGCATTCGAACTTACTTGAAAATTATCTATTAATTACTCGTAATGTTGAACCGATGCGTCTCCACCAATTGCATAAACAAACCGTAGAGAATGGCTGGAATCCTGACTACGAAACACCTTTCGAAACGATGGTATATACCTCTATGCAAGAACTTGCAACCATGGTGTTTTATTATAATGTAGCCAAGGTAGCGGGTCCACATGATAAAGATCTAGCTAGTCTACTTCGACGGCTGGCAAAAGATGAAACATTACATTATGCCTTTTATCGTGATGTGATTAAATTTCATCTGCAATTGGAACCGAATTACTGTTATTATTTGGCCAATGTCATCATGAACTTCCAGATGCCAGGTACTGTCATGCCTGACTTTGATGATCGGATGTCAATTATTGCAAAAGAAGCAAATTATGGACCATTAGAGTACTTTGACCAAGTTTTAGATGTAATTGTTGATTATTGGGAGTTAGAAAAATTAAGGCCGATTGCACCCGAGGCAGAAAAAGCTAGGTTGGACATTTTAAGGTACCATTCACGGTTGAAAAGGGTTAGGGATCGTTTTTATAGTAAAAATAAATAAAAAGAATCAGCAGATAAAATCTGCTGATTCTTTTTATTCGGGCTTTACCTTATTCTTCTTGAATTTTATTTATTGGAGGATTAATATATAAGTATATAATTATATTGTTAAATCAAATTGCTGCATGGAATATTGTTTTAAAATGCTACTAAGATTAAGGTAAGTTACTAAAATGGAGGTAAGACATTGGCTTCAACAATAATCGCATCATTGATTTTTTTATTTACGCTTATTTTAGTTATTTGGCAGCCCAAAAATTTATCAATTGGGTGGTCTGCTTGTGGAGGAGCGATTCTCGCGTTACTCTTTCGAGTCGTTGATTTTAATGATGTATTGGATGTAACATCCATAGTTTGGAACGCGACCCTTGCATTTATAGCCATTATTATTATTTCACTTATTTTAGATGAAATTGGGTTCTTTGAATGGTCAGCCCTTCATATGGCAAGAGCAGCCAAAGGAAATGGTATTCTCATGTTTGTCTATGTTTCCGTATTAGGAGCACTGGTAGCTGCCTTTTTTGCAAATGATGGGGCGGCACTTATTTTAACGCCGATTGTGTTGGCGATGGTAAGGAATTTGAAATTCAAAGAAAAAATGGTATTTCCGTTTATTATCGCGAGCGGATTTATTGCTGACACTACCTCGCTACCGTTGGTTGTCAGTAACCTAGTTAATATTGTTTCTGCAGACTTTTTCGGGATTGGCTTTGCCGAATTTGCTTCCAGAATGATTATCCCCAACTTCTTTTCTTTAGGGGCAAGCATCTTGGTTTTATTTATTTATTTTCGTAAGAGTATCCCCAAACAATACGACTTGTCAAAATTAAAAATGCCTGACGAAGTGATTCGTGATAAAAAAATGTTTCGTCTCTCCTGGGTCGTATTAGCGATTTTACTGGTTGGCTATTTTGTTAGTGAATTTATTGGTATTCCTGTTTCAATCATAGCAGGGGCAGTGGCTATTTTCTTTTTGTTCATGGCTAGAAGAAGTCCTGCAGTTAATATAGGTGCTGTCGTAAAAGGTGCTCCATGGAACATCGTATTTTTTTCAATAGGTATGTACGTTGTAGTATATGGTTTAAGGAATGTAGGATTGACGAATGTATTAAGCGACCTAATTCAAATAACAGCAGACCAAGGGCTATTTGCTGCGACGATGGGAATGGGTTTCATTGCAGCCATTCTTTCTTCAATAATGAATAACATGCCAACCGTAATGATTGATGCGCTTGCTATCGCTGATACAAATACAAGCGGTGTGATCCGCGAAGCTCTAATTTACGCAAATGTGATTGGTTCAGATTTAGGTCCAAAGATTACTCCTATTGGTTCATTAGCAACCTTATTATGGTTGCATGTGCTATCTCAAAAAGGAGTTAAGATTTCTTGGGGAACCTATTTTAAAACAGGTATTATATTAACGATTCCAACCCTGGTTATCACACTACTGGGTCTATATGTTTGGTTATTAATAATTTAAAAGGAGAAATGAATCATGTCTAAAAAAACCATTTATTTTCTATGTACAGGTAATTCATGTCGTAGCCAAATGGCAGAAGGCTGGGCAAAAAAACATTTAGGTCAAGAGTGGGAAGTACGTAGTGCAGGAATTGAAGCACATGGACTTAACCCCAATGCTGTAAAAGCAATGCAAGAAGCTGGAATTAATATCTCAAATCAAACATCTGACATTATTGATCCTGAAATTTTAAACAATGCAGAGCTGGTTGTCACGTTATGTGGTGATGCGGCAGATAAATGCCCAGTTACACCTCCTCAGGTAAAACGAGTTCACTGGGGCTTTGATGACCCAGCAAAAGCAGAAGGTACCGAAGAAGAAAAATGGGCCTTCTTCCAACGTGTACGGGATGAAATTGGAGAACGTATACATCGCTTTGGGATAACAGGGGAATAAAAGGTAAGAACTTTTATTAGCAAATAATAATATTGTTAAGTAATAACGATATATGAGGAGGTTCCTTCATGACAAATAAGAATTCAGACTTGAATCAACTATCCCAAGTATTAAAATTACTTGGTGACAAAACAAGGCTGACGATTGCAGCACTATTGTTGAAACGGGAAATGTGTGTCTGTGAATTGCTTGAGGTTTTTGAAATGAGTCAGCCTTCTATTAGCCAGCATCTTCGGAAATTGAAGGATGCTGGTATGGTGAAAGAAGCACGTAAAGGACAATGGATTTATTATTCTCTAAATATAAATAATGAGTTTTACCCTTTGATTGAAAATGTATTAACATTCGTGCCAGATCAAACAGACAAGATTGAACAAATAGAAAAGAGTAATCCCACTCAAAGGTGCGGGTGTTAGTATTCTGAAAATAGTAGGAGATGAAAAGACTATGAAACTAGAAATATTTGATCCAGCCATGTGTTGTTCAACGGGGGTATGCGGACCTACAGTTGACCCTGAATTAGCAAGGGTAGCTTCTGCATTATTTATCCTTGAAGGGAAAGGGTTTTCCATTACGCGCCATAATTTAGGCAGTGAGCCACAGGCATTTATTGAAAATACAGCCGTGAATCAACGTTTGAATGAAAGGGGTCTGGATGTGCTGCCCTTGGTTTTTCTTGAAGGGGAAGTGGTGAAAGAAGGAATATATCCTACAAACGAAGAATTAGCTGCCTGGTTTCACTTAGAAAAAACAGACTTAGTACCAAAAAAATCAGCTAATCAGTTGCTTTAAAAGAGGTGTACGAGATGTTTCCGTTGTTTAAGCCAGAAAATTTACCATTAACTCCGTTTATGTTTTTTACAGGAAAGGGGGGGGTGGGGAAGACGTCGGCAGCAAGCGCCTTAGCAATTCATTTGGCCAATCAAGGAAAACAGGTGTTAATTGTCTCAACTGACCCCGCATCAAACCTTCAGGATGTATTTGAAACAGATATTACAAATAACATTCAGCCAGTGCCAAATAAATCAGGCCTCTTTGCTTGTAACTTAGATCCGGAAGATGCAGCAAGAGCTTATAGAGAAAAAGTAGTCGGACCCTATAAAGGAAAGCTTCCTGATAGTGTGATTCAATCAATGGAAGAGCAGCTTTCGGGTGCCTGTACAGTTGAAATTGCTGCTTTTGATGAATTTACCAATTTGCTTGCAAATCCATTGGTTCAAGCTAAATATGACCATATTATTTTTGATACGGCTCCAACGGGCCATACATTAAGACTTTTACAATTACCTACAGCATGGACGGACTATTTAAATGAAAATACTCATGGTGCAAGCTGTCTCGGTCCCTTATCTGGACTTGGCGAAAAAAAAGAGCTATATGCACAAACGGTAAAAGCACTGTCAGATAGGGAAAAAACTACTTTAATTTTAGTCGCACGACCAGATGGAAATTCACTCCAGGAGGCAGACAAAGCTTCACGTGAATTAGTTGAAATTGGCATGGTACAGCAAATCCTGTTAGTGAATGGAGTTCTTCAAGCATTTACAAAAGGTGACCAGGTTTCAGAAGCTTTTTTCACAAAACAAAAACAGGCTCTCTCACTTCTTCCTGATGGTTTATGCGAAATGCCCATTTATGAAATTCAGCTTGTTCCTTTTTCTTTAACCGGGATTGATTCCTTAGAGAAGTTGTTCGGGGAAAAAGAACCAGAGCGACAAGCAGAATTTGTAAATGAAGAAATTCCCTTGCCTCCGTTTAATGAGCTGATTGATGACTTGGAGCAGCGCGGAATAAAGGTTATATTTACCATGGGAAAAGGCGGGGTTGGAAAAACAACAATTGCCTCGGCGATTGCAATTGGGCTAAGTGGAAGAGGGCACCAGGTTCATTTAACAACCACTGACCCTGCTGCACATTTGAGCAATTATTTCAATGAAAAAGAAAATTATAGAAATCTCACTATCAGTCGAATTGATCCAAAAGTGGAAGTGGAAAAATACCGAAGTGAGGTATTAAGTAAAGTCTCGAATGATCTTGATGAGGATGCAATTGCTTATATAAAAGAGGATTTAGAATCACCATGTACCGAGGAAATTGCTATTTTTCAAGCCTTTGCCCATGTTGTGGGCAGATCAAAAGAAGAAATAGTCGTTATCGATACAGCTCCAACAGGACATACCCTCCTCTTATTGGATGCAGCCAGCTCATATCATAAGGAATTAGAGCGTTCTACTGGTCAAATTCCTGAAAATGTGCAAGAATTATTGCCACGGTTACGAAATCAAAGTGAAACTGAAATCGTCATTACTACGCTTCCAGAAGCAACACCCGTATTAGAAGCAGATCGACTTCAGAAGGATCTTAAGCGTGCGGGAATTGTTCCCCATTGGTGGGTCATTAATCAAAGTTTATTTGCAACACATACAATTGATCCTGTCCTAAGTGGAAGAGCAATGACCGAAAAGGTTTGGATCGAAAAGGTAAGAAATGAATTATCGGAGCGAATGGCTGTCATTCCATGGCTAGATTCAGAAAATGAAGGAATCTCTCAGATAAAACAACTTTTAATAAACTAGGAGTGAGAGCATGAAAATTACTGATGCTGCACGTGATTTATTAATTCAAGTGCTAAAAGATAAAAATGAAAATGGTATTCGCGTTTATTTCGCAGGCTTTGGCTGAGGTCAGCCACAAATAGGACTGGCTCTGGATGAGCCGGAAGCAGAAGATAAAGTGATAACAATTAATGAGATCCAAGTAGCGTTTGACCCTAATATCGAGGCTTACACTGAAGGCCTGACACTTGAATTTGACGAAATGAATAACGGGTTAGTTATACAGGGTAATGAAAGTGAATGCTGTTAAAAAAATATCCAAAGAAAATGCCGCAAAAGATGCTTTTGTGGCATTTTTTTTGCTTTTAGTAAATACTTAAAGTATTAAGGTAGAGGAAAATGTAATTTATGTAGCCCAATAATTAGTACAAACAAAGGAGAGTTCCTATGAAAGAATACACTTCCAGGCTTGAAGTGCCAGTGAACGAAAAGTGGAACCTTGAAGATATTTATTCTGACATAAGCAAATGGGAAGAGGATCTTCAGAAGATCGAGCAGATGGGTGAAGAGCTTAAGAAATATGATGGGGAAATTCAAGATGGTAAGCGTTTATATCAATTCCTTAAACTTAAAGAAGAGTTATCCTATGTATTTAACCATGTGTATGCCTATGGCATGCTGAGGGTTGATGAGGATACTAGAGATTCGAATTCACATTCCTTATTGGATCGTGCTAAGGCTTTAAGTGTGAAAGTAAGTGCGTCTACTTCATTTTTCATGCCTCACTTACTAAGCTTAAGCGCGGAAACATTAAAAGGATTTATTGCTGAAGAAGATGGCTTAAAATATTTTGAGGAGGATTTATTCGAGACCTTCCGTTACAAGTCCCATGTGCTGAGCAAAGAGCAGGAAGAAGTGCTTTCACAATTAGGGGAGGCGCTATCAGTACCAAGCACAACATTTGGAATGATGAATAATGCAGATATTAAGTTTGGTGAGATAACGGGAGACAACGGTGAAAAAGTTGAGTTGACCAGGGGAATGTACTCAAAGTTAATAGAAGATGAAGACCGTGAAAAGCGCAGGGAGGCATATAAGGCTTATTATCAGCCGTATGTTCAATTAAAGAATTCGATTGCGTCTACACTTTCTGCAGCAATAAAAAATAACGTGACTCTGTCTAGAATACGTAACTATCCTTCCGTATTAGAAAAAGCATTATTTGGTGATATGGTGCCAAAGGAAGTCTATGAAAACCTTATCTCGACAACAAAGGAAAATATTGCCCCACTACACCGCTACTCCCAGTTACGTAAAGAAAAATTGCAGCTGGACGAATTGCGTCAATATGATATGAGTGTTCCGCTAGTTAAGGGGGTTAAACAAGTTATTCCCTATGATGAGGCATTTGAAACGATGCTAAAGGGCTTGGCACCTCTGGGTGAGGAATATATCAGCATTCTTAAAGAGTTTAAAGAGGCAAACTATATTGATGTTCGAGAAACTCCAGGTAAGCGGTCGGGTGCTTACAATTTGGGTATTTATGGTGTGCATCCATTTATCCTTCTTAACCACCGCGATGATTTAGACAGTTTATTTACCCTTGCGCATGAGTGTGGTCACGGGGTTCATAGTAAACTAAGCTCGCAGCACCAACCGCAAATTTCCGCCCGTTATAGTATTTTTGTGGCGGAAGTCGCTTCGACAGTAAATGAAGTATTACTTATTAATTATTTACTAGCCAACGAAAAAGACCTTGAAGTGAAGAAACATCTATTAAACCATTTCATAGATCAATTTAAAGGCACCTTTTTTACGCAAGTGATGTTTGCTGATTTTGAAATGAAAACACATGAAATGGCTGAAAAGGGTATACCTTTGAATGTGGAAGTGTTTAATCAAACCTATGAAACGTTGTTTAGGGAATACAACGGGGATGAAGTCGTGTTTGATGACGAAGTCAAATTTGGATGGTCAAGAATTCCCCATTTCTATCGACCATTCTATGTCTACAAATATGCAACCGGTTATGCTTCGGCCATACACTTGGCAACGAAGATACTCGAAGGAGATAAAGAGACATTAAATTCTTACTTAACGTTCTTAAAGAGCGGAAGTTCGGATTATCCGCTAGAGTTATTGAAAAAGACAGGTGTCGATTTAACGACACCAGTACCGATAGAAAATGCATTAAGAAAATTTAGCGAGCTTGTGGAAGAATTTTCAAGATTAGACTAGATAGGAATAGCTGGCATCAATGTGAATCCGAAGTTTTTAGTTGATAAGGTAAATGAATAGTGTCCAAAGTCCTCTGGTTCATGTGAATGAACCAGAGGACTTTGATTTGTTAAATTGAATTTCTAAGACAAACAAAATTCACATTTAATAAAAAAAATGATAAAATTAATAGTACTGTTTTTTTCATATAGCAAAAAGGGGAAATAACAAGAGTGCAAATTAATTAAGAGGCGTGATATTGTGACTGAACTAGTGAATGGAAAAATCCAACACAGAAAGCTTTCCCTTGGTAAAAAAATTCTCCGTACAATCCTAATTACAATTGGAGCAATCCTCATGGCTACTGGCCTCGAAATATTCTTAGTTCCCAATCATGTTATTGATGGTGGTGTAACGGGTATATCGATTATGCTTTCACATTTAACCGGTTTAGAACTGGGAATCTTCCTATTCCTTTTAAATTTACCCTTCGTTTATATGGGCTATAAACAGATGGGAAAGACCTTTGCGATATCCACAGTATATGGAATTATCGTCTTATCTGTTTTCACTACACTTTTCCACCCAGTACCTGCCTTTACAGATGATATTCTCCTAGCGACTATTTTTGGAGGGATGATTCTTGGTACTGGTGTTGGAATTGTTATCAGGAGCGGTGGTGCTTTAGATGGTACCGAAATCCTTGCACTTGTAGTAACCAAAAAAGTACCATTTTCAGTTGGGCAAATTATAATGTTTATTAACGTGTTTATCTTAGGCGCAGCCGGTTTTGTGTTTAGCTGGGATCGTGCCATGTATTCCTTGTTGGCCTATGTTATTGCTGCTAAGGCAATTGATGTGGTAGTTGCAGGCCTCGAAGAATCTAAATCCGTTTGGATCATTAGTGATGCAGCAGACGAAATTGGTGACGCAATAAATGCGCGTTTGGGTCGGGGAGTAACTTACCTCAAGGGTGAAGGTGCTTTTACAGGGGATAACAAAAAGGTCATTTTCAGCATCATCACCAGACTAGAAGAATCAAAACTTACAACGGTCGTGGAAGAAATAGATCCTTCTGCCTTCTTAGCTATTGCAGACATATCTGAAGTGCGCGGAGGGCGATTTAAGAAAAGAAATATACATTAGTATATGAGCCCCTAGGTGAATCACCTGGGGATTTCTTTTTATTAAGTTTACAACGTAATTTTGTTGTTTTTATGATACATTATATTGGTAATTTAATAGTTTGCCAGAAAAGGGTGGATTGGATGTTAGCCGATAAAAAAAGAATTGAAAAGGATTTCTTAGGGGAAAAAGAAATACCGGAGGATGTTTATTATGGTATCCAAACGATTAGAGCTGTGGAGAATTTCCCAATAACAGGCTATCGAATACATAATGATCTTATTAAAGCTTTAGCATTGGTCAAAAAAGCTGCGGCGATTGCTAATATGAATACATCACGTTTGTACAGCGGACTAGCAAATGTCATAATCCAAGCAACGGATGAAATTATCGATGGCCAGTGGAATGACCAGTTTATTGTTGATCCTATCCAAGGCGGGGCAGGGACCTCAATGAATATGAATATGAATGAAGTTATTGCAAACCGAGGGCTAGAATTGTTAGGCCATAAAAAAGGCGATTACTTCCAACTAAGTCCCAATACTCATGTGAATATGTCACAATCTACAAATGATGTATTCCCAACAGCTATTCATATTGCCACACTAACGCTTTTGGAAAAATTACTTGAGACTATGTCAGATATGCACAAGGTGTTTAAAGCAAAAGCTGGGCAGTTTGAGAATGTGATAAAAATGGGGCGGACTCATTTACAAGATGCGGTTCCGATTCGTCTTGGGCAGGAATTTGAAGCGTATTCCCGAGTACTTGAACGTGACATTAAACGAATTAAACAATCGCGAGAGCATTTATATGAAGTAAATATGGGGGCTACTGCAGTAGGAACAGGCTTAAATGCAGATCCAAAATATATTATTGATGTAGTAAAGCAACTTGCAGAAATTACTGGTTTTCCTCTTGTTAATGCCGAACATTTAGTGGATGCAACCCAGAATACCGATGCGTATACAGAAGTATCTGCCACGTTAAAGGTCTGCATGATGAACATGTCAAAAATAGCGAATGATTTGCGACTAATGGCATCTGGTCCGCGTGCCGGGTTAGCTGAGATTAGGCTCCCAGCTCGTCAGCCTGGTTCTTCAATCATGCCAGGAAAGGTTAACCCTGTAATGCCAGAATTGATTAATCAAATAGCTTTCCAAGTGATTGGAAACGACCATACAATCTGCCTTGCTTCTGAAGCAGGCCAGCTGGAATTGAATGTTATGGAGCCCGTTCTTGTATTTAACTTACTTCAATCAATCAGTATTATGAATAACGGATTCCGCGCTTTTACAGATCATTGTTTAGTCGGGATTGAAGCGAATGAAGAACGCCTGAAAGAATATGTAGAAAAAAGCGTTGGAATCATCACAGCTGTAAATCCGCACTTAGGTTATGAGGTGGCAGCTCGAATTGCCAGAGAAGCAACGATTAGCGGGAAATCTGTCCGTGAATTATGCCTGAAGTATGATGTATTAACAGAAGAAGAACTGGACTTAATATTAAATATTTATGAAATGACCGCACCGGGAATTGCCGGCGCTGCACTTTTAGATAGGGATTAATAAAAAAGCCAAACGCTCTTATTTTACACTGGGACGTTTGGCTTTTCTCATTTCTGCAGGATGTACTACAAATCTAGCAGTTCCCCAACGGTCACTAATTCATAACCCAAGGCCTTTAGTATCGGAATAACCATATCGACGGCTTCTGCCGTATTCATCCCGCCGATATGCATGAGAATAATATCGCCATTGCTCGCACCTGTTTCTATACGTGAAACAATTACCTCAATCGAAGGCTGCTGCCAGTCTATTGTATCGAGAGACCAGTGGATACTGTATGGATACCCAGATTCTCCAAGTGCTTTAAGTGCAGTAGCATTGGATGAGCCATAAGGAAAACGGAAAAATGGTCGTGGTGATATACCCGTAGTCTTCTTAATTGCTTCTTCTGCTTTAATCATATCCTGGATGAAAATATTGGTATTCGTTTTTACTGCATCCGGGTGGGAATAGGTGTGATTCCCAATTTCATGTCCCTCATTGGCAATTCTTTTGGCATAGTTTGGAAATTTTTCTGCCCAACTACCAGTTAGAAAGAATGTGGCTTTAATATTATGTTTTTTAAGAACATCTAAGATCCCAATGCCAATTGCATCACTACCAGCATCAAATGTTAAAGCAATTTCCTTATGTTGAAGATTTCCATGTGAAATAATTACAGAAGAAGCGGTGGCAGGTGGATATTCCTGATCAGGCGGATCTGCAGGCGGTGGTGGTTCTACGTTTTTCCCATATAGTTTTAATATCTGTCCTGCATAAATAACATCCCATGGTAGGTTGTTCCAACGTTTTATTTTTTCAACAGTCACACCAGCCCTCATCGCGATCGACCAAAGCGTATCACCTTTTAAAACCTTATAATCGATAGTTCCATTTTCGGGAACGACAATTTCTTCGGGCTCAGTTGTGGGAGGGTCGGCTGGTTCTTCTATGTCAGGTTCTTCCTCTGGATTTTCAACAGAAGGCTTTTCTTCAGGTGGGTTGTTTGTACCTGGTTCAGGTCCATTATCTGAATCGTTTCCTGCAGGTGTTTCTACCTTTGGTGGGTCAGCATTATCTCCTTTTCTAGGATCATCGAAATGGTCATCTAAGGAAAATAACATAAAAACCGCTAAAATCAAACTGAGAGCAGAAAGTGAAAAGAATACCCACTTACCTCCCATTTTCTTGTAATGAGAAACAAATCCCATAACGAGAAGTGATGCGAATATAAGAATAATAAGGATAAGTAAAATTTCTGACATAAAGTTTCCCCCTTTTTTTAATAGGATAGGGAGCAGAAATTATACAGGTAATTGGATTTTAAAACTAAGATAATTTTGTAGGGGAGTAGAGTAGGAGGATAGATATTTCTGCCTTAATTATAACATATGAGCAATTCCTCATAGAAGTCACGAAACTTTAATCATTAATAATTGGACCGCGTTAATAAAAAATAGGCTAGGTCACTAAGAAAATTATTTATTTATTTTAAAATTTCAGCTAACGGTATTGTATAATAGAGTTGCAATATACTTCAATTGTTTCGACTAGATGATACTAATCTAATTCGAAGGAAGATGAGGAAATGAACAAAAGGAAAGTTTTTTCTTACGGAATTGCTGTTATTTTGACGTTGGTTGGCTTTGCATCAATATTACAGGGATTTGGTCTAATTTCACAGCCGGATGGTGCTGGTTCTGGATTGACTCTAGAACTTTTGGCAGACTCTCCTTTTAAAGACTTTCTAATTCCGGGAATTGCCTTATTTACTGTCAATGGAATTGGTAGCTTAATTGGGGCCTTTTTAGTCTTTAAGAATCACAAGTTTGCAGGAAAAATCACCACGCTACTCGGAATAGCAATGATTATTTGGATCTCAACTCAAGTTTACTGGATTGGTTTTGAAAGCTGGTTACAACCCACTTTTCTATTTGTTGGAGCTGCTGAAATGATCATCGGATATGTATTAGAGGCATTGTATCAAGGAAACTGGAAACTATTTAAAGGTCCCCATAATTTTCAATCACATTAAATATCATAAGTAGCGAACAGTTCATCGGACTGTTCGCTATTTATTTACCTATTTTTTCTCGCTTTTTTTATCATCCTTTTTATCACTTAGGGCTCGAGATATCTGAGTGTACATACTGCCTTCTTTAATATTTTCTAGAAAGAAGGGACCAATTAGTTCCAGGTATTCTTCATCATCGAACATCTTTTTGCTTTGAAGTTCCATTTCTGCTAATCCTTCGTATGTAGATAAAAGAGCATACGTGTGATCTTCACCAGAAATAGGTGCCAATATTTCCACATGATGATTATAATTTTCGTTTCTAAACTTTTTTATTTCTCTTAAATTGTCGATAGCTTCCTTGAATTTATCCTGTTTTATCACAAAGGTCTGGTAAACATAAACCGACATTTTCAGTACCCCCAAAGAAAAATATAACAAACTTACCTTTAGAATCCCCCTAACCATTGCTAGTTATTCTACACTTGACCATTAAAAGAAATCCTTGGAATTATCTTTTATCTTTTTTTGGACATGTCTTACTGTCACCCATTTAAATACAATAGCAGAATGTCTTTATGATGCATATTGTGTTTAATAATGAACTGTAACCAACAGGAAGGGGTATTGAGGGATGGAGTACAATAAGTACAATCAAATGATGCGTAAGTATATTGATGAAGGAAATGAAATTAAAGAAAGCTATGACACCGCCAAGGAAACCTTTATAAGACAGCATGAAAAAGCATTAAGACGATTTAACGACATAGAAGTACAATTCAAGGAGTTTCAAAAAGCGTTTAACTTAGGAGAAGTGACTGAAGAGGATTTTAACGAAGCTAAAACTGAATATGAACGAGCCGAATATACAGTAAATGAAACCGGCAAAAGATTAGAGGAAATTGAACGGTACAAAAAGGCAATCCTAATGAGTATACTTACAAAACAAATTGAATTAAAAAAAGCATTCAAAATGGATCTTGATGATGAAACGAACAAATTAAAACACCAATTAATGAAGGCGAAATATGACTTTCTAAAACTCGCTGTTCAATTACGGAAGGCATATAATAAATTAAGCTATGAAGAGTATTATCATGAAAAATTAAAAAGAGAGTTAGGGCTCCCATCTGATGTAAAAGAATTGAATGCTTTTCAAGCCTTGTCACCAGCGGTAATGGATGATGGTGCAGGTATCTCGTACAGGGAGCTGTCACATGCATTATATTTCGGCATGGTTCCTGAAGAACTGGTAAAAGTGATGCAACAAACGCATGCAGAACAGATAAAGTAAGGAAAACCCCTCATCGACCAAGCGGATGCTGGGACGGTGAAGGGGTTCTTTTTATAGTGATTGGTTCAAATTATACCAATCGGTATAGGCGCCGCTGCCCTGACATCCAGGGCACTCAAATGAGTTAAAATAAGCATATTCATTATACGGATAGACCGTAAAGCCTCTACCATGACAATCTGGACATTTTTCCTGATCTTTCATTTGGGAGACATGATTTTGGTATTTTGTTTCTCTCCATTGGTTAAAAGAGTTAAGCAAGCCCACTTTTCTCACCTCAAATTGTGTTTTTTATTATTATGAGGAAAAATTGGGATATTTATGCTATTTCACAATAATATTAACATGTATTTTTTGTTATCCCATTTCTCAAACTAACTGCAAGAGGTGATTTATTTTGGGAAAATGGAATGAGCAAGCAGCACCTAATAATAATTTGCCTGCTGCAACGATTCGTTCGTCAGATATGTTATTGGATGAAAAAGCTGTCCATGAGTTTGCAGAAGAATTATCTGATGGCGGAGAACGGGATCAATTTATTAATCAACAAAAGAAAAATAAGTAGAAGAAAGATGGTGATGGAAAAATTCGTCACCATTTTTTATTTACAAATGAAAATCGATGTTATAGAATATCTATGTACCTAATAAATCTAGGTAGGTGAAAAGGTTGTTTAATCGGGAATTAGTTAAAGGAAGTACTTCCTTAATCTTACTTCAATTATTAAATGAAAGAGATATGTATGGCTATGAATTAGTGAAAGAATTAGAGAAACGCAGTGACAATGATCTAAGTGTAAAAGAAGGGACCTTGTACCCTGCACTTCATAAGCTGGAAAAACAAGAATATATTAATTTTTATTGGCAGGAACAAGAAAAAGGTCCAGCACGGAAGTATTATAAAATCACTCTTGCTGGAAAAGAAGTCTTAGATGAAAAAACAAGAGAATGGCAGGATTTTGTGAAGGTTATGAACAAAGTAATAGGGAGATCGAAACATGGAACGGCCGAAGAATAGGTTTTTAGAGGAACTTGCTAAGGGGCTTGGAACCCATCAAGATAGTGAAAACATTCTCCGTGAATATGCAACACATATTGACGAAATCCTGATAGAGTCTTTGGATTGTGAGAATGAAGAGGCAGTTATGGAAAGGATTGTGGCTCGGCTTGGCAGCCCAAAAGAGATTTCAGATATGTGGCAGGAAGAGCTTTCGGTTACCCCGAGTAATATGAAATGGCTATTTATCCTTTTAAATATCTTTTTCTTTGGGGGAGGTAGTCTATTAACACTCGTACATAATTTATACGAGTGGAAATGGGTATCGCTTGTTTGGAGCCATTTAACTGCAATCCCTACATTAATTGCTATTTTATATTTATTCTTCTGGGCATTGCTCGGCTATGAAATCGGTAAGGGATTTGGTCATGGAGGCAGAACCTTGCTGAAAAAAACATTTTTCCTGTCGCTTATCCCTAATATTTTGCTTATGGTTTTAACCGTTTTTGAAATCATTCCACATTCATGGTTCGCGCCATTATTAACAAAAACATTTATTATTGCTTGTATCATCTTCACTATCATCCTTTATCCAATCAGTGTGATTGGCTATCGATGGGGGAAGAAAGCATCGATATAGGCACTTTTTTTGCCTATATACATCGGTAAACTATGTATATAGAATAACTAGATAAAAGAGGGGTTAAGATGGAACGGAAAATTGGTAAATCGGATTGGATCTTTTTACTATTGTGCCTATTACTTGGTATTGTTGTGGAAGAATCATTTTTTCGAGGAGAAATAGGAATATCATATCTCGTGGTTATTTTGGCGTTTTACACTTTATTTTTTTGGCGTTATCGTGGTTTTACATTTTCTCATCAACGGTTTGGATATTTGGTCCTTATCTGTATTTGGCTTCTATCGGTAAGTTTTTTTCTAAACAACAGTACGATGTTAACTGCCTTAAATTTTTTAGTGATTCCAGGAATGGTTGTATTCCATTTGGTGTTAATTACAAGTCAAAAAAGCATGCCATGGAATAAACCTGTTTTCATTTCTTATATATTCTCTCGACTTATTGAAGCAATAAAGTACAATTTTATATTTGCAGCAATATTAGGAAAGGTATTTAAATCAGGTGTGGATGAAAGGAAGTATCTGGTATGGAAGAAGGTTTTTATCGGCCTATTAATTTCCATCCCTGTCTTATTTGTTGTGTTAAGGCTGCTCATGTCAGCAGATACGCAATTCGAACTGCTTATAGGGGGAATCCCTCAATGGTTTGAAGTAGTTAATGCTGAAACTGTAATGAGAATCATCATTGTCTTTTTTTATACCTTTGCAATCTTTGGCCTTCTGCAAGTTCTTTTCAAAAAACAAATTAAAGCGATCAAGCAGGACTTGAATGTCGACTCTTTTAAGATGGATGCGATTATTGCGATAACGGTTCTGGTGTTAATTAATACGGTCTATCTGTTATTTACAGTGGTTCAGTTTAAATATTTCTTTAGTGGGACATTACAAGGTGATTTCACTTATGCTGAGTATGCTAGAAAAGGGTTTTTCGAACTACTCTTTGTGACACTCATTAATCTATCAATTATTATTTTTGTTTTAAACTTTGTTGATCGTATTCCGGTTTTTGTCAGCAAGTTTGTTCAAATCATGCTAACAGTCTTGGTACTGGTGAGCGGAGTGATGTTATGCTCAGCATTCCTGCGATTAAGTATGTACGAACAAGCGTATGGGTTTACATTTATTCGGATCATGTCACATTCGTTTATGATTTTTCTTGTGGTAATCTTTATGTATACCCTAGTAAAAATTTGGATTGAAAAATTATCGCTATTCCATTTTTATTTTATTAGTTCATTACTCTATTACACGGCGATTAATATCATCGATCTTGAAAAAATCATTGTCACTCAAAATATCGAACGCTATGAACAGAGTGGGAAAATTGATATTTATCATCTTAATAATATGTCCTATTCGGGTGTCATGGGGTTAATTGACCTTTATGAAAAAGACCAAAGTTTACCGGGGTTAAGGGGGATTTTAATAGAACGAAAGCAGGAAGCCCTTCAGGACAATTTACCGTGGCAATCATATAATTTAAAGAGAGAACAAGCAAATGAGCGATTGAAGAATCTTGTTCTTGAATAAGTCGCTACACCATTAAAAAACCGGGCAAGAAGAGCCCGGTTTTTTGTGTTAGCTTATAATCAAATCAGTCACCATTAAACATCTCAAAAAGTCCTTTTGCGATACTGCCTTCGTCTTTTGAGCCACCACGGGAAGGAGCTGCAGCAAATACACGACTTGCAAGTCGGCTAAATGGCAATGATTGAATCCAAACAGAACCAGGTCCTTTTAACGTAGCAAAGAATAGTCCTTCACCGCCGAAAAGGGCAGTCTTGACGCCTTTAACCATTTGGATATCATAACCAACATTACTCGTCATCGCAACCAAACAACCTGTATCGACCCTTAAAGTTTGGCCTGGTTGAAGTTCTTTTTTTATAATCGTTCCACCAGCATGAACAAAAGCAAGTCCGTCACCTTCAAGCTTTTGCATGATGAAGCCCTCACCGCCAAAGAAACCAGCACCTATTTTTCGCTGGAATTCAATGCCTACTGAAACTCCTTTTGCAGCAGCAAGGAAGGCATCCTTTTGACAAATAAGTTTCCCGCTTAGTTCACTTAAATCCATCGGAATGATTTTCCCAGGGTAGGGAGAAGCAAAGGAAACGTGTTTCTTGTCGCTACCTTGATTAGTGAAGGATGTCATGAACAAGCTTTCTCCAGTAATAACCCGTTTTCCAGCACTAAATAGTTTACCCATCAGACCGCTGCCGCCATTTCCAGAGCCATCACCAAAAATGGTTTCCATATGTATGTCATCTTCCATCATCATAAAGCTTCCTGCTTCAGCAATAACCGTTTCGTGCGGGTCGAGTTCAACCTCTACGAACTGCATATCATCGCCATAAATCTTATAATCAATTTCGTGGTTATTCAACTGCCATCCCTCCATTTTTTTATAAATCTATCTATCTATATTTTATAAGATTTAGGAAAAAAGTGCCAATAATACTAAATGAATGTTAAGGGGAAAATTATGGTTTGACTAGATATGATTATATAAAAATCGCAGAAGTTTTTGGAAAAAGGCAAATAAAAAAAGACGTCTGAATAAACAGACGTCTTTGCGTATTGAGGCGAAAAACCACACTCCACATGTGTCTTCCAAAAAGGAACGTTTCTCGGCTTACACAATTCAGCTCATCGCTCAAATAATATACCATAAAACGAATGTAGAGACAAGTGATTTATTAAAAACAAATGTCTTGCTTAATGATCTATATTGTACTATATTCAAATAATCAGATATACAAAAATAAAAAGATAAGAAGGGTTAAAATGTTTAATGATAAAAGATTCCATCAATATTCCTTAAGTAGTGTTCCAAAAGATATCCTCTCTGGAATAATTGTCGGTGTAATTGCGATTCCGCTTGGAATGGCGTTCGCCATAGCTTCAGGGGTGAAGCCGGAATATGGAATCTACACGACTATTGTTGCCGGGATCCTCATTTCCCTATTTGGCGGGTCAAAGTATCAAATAGGCGGTCCGACGGGTGCATTTATTCCGATATTATTTGGAATTGTAATGACGTATGGATATGAAAATCTGCTGATTGCAGGCTTCATGGCAGGAGTAATGTTACTGTTAATGGGGATATTCAAACTAGGTTCACTAATTAAGTATATTCCTAGACCCGTAACCATTGGTTTTACAACGGGGATTGCCGTTGTCATTTTCACTGGACAGATAGATAGTTTCCTAGGACTTGCGGGAATGAAGAAGCATGAAGAGTTCATTTTAAATCTTCGGGAAATTGTTGTTCATTTGGACTCAATTAATCTATTAAGTATCTTAACGGCAGCTATATGTTTATTGACGATTATTTTCACACCAAGAATGGCACCAAGGGTTCCTGGACCGCTGATTGGTTTAGTACTTTCAAGCATTATAGCAACCGTGTTTTATCCTAGTGAAGTGGCGACGATTGGCAGTGCCTATGGTCAAATTTCTAGCTCATTGCCTCAACTTCATATCCCTAATGTGAGCTTCGAAATGATTATTACACTGTTACAGCCTGCGTTTGTTATTGCGATGCTTGGCGGGATTGAATCTTTGCTTTCCGCCGTTGTAGCAGATGGTATGACGAATAGCCGCCATAACAGCAACAAGGAACTTATTGGTCAGGGGATTGCCAATATGGTAACACCATTATTTGGCGGGATACCTGCAACCGGTGCGATAGCCCGGACAGCTACGAATATCAAGAATGGAGCAGTTTCACCGTTATCAGGTATCATTCATGGCGTATTTGTCTTGCTTGTATTAATATTTTTAGCTCCATACGCCAGCTATATCCCGTTGGCAAGTATGGCGCCAATTTTAATGGTGGTTGCTTGGAACATGAGTGAGAGAAAGGTATTTGCTCATATCTTAAAAACAAAATCAGCAGATACTCTCGTCCTATTGGTAACATTTCTATTAACTGTTTTTGTTAATTTAACTACTGCTGTCGAGGTTGGTTTGCTGATGTCTTTAATTTTATTTGTGAAGCGGATGAGTGATACTGTGATAACAGCGAAGGCATTGCCTAATTTTATGCATAAGTATGGAAAAGTCGAGCCACATATGGTTTCAGACACCCATGATTGTCCGCAAATTAGTATTTTTAATATTGAAGGTCCCTTGTTTTTCGGGGCTGCTCAATCGTTTGAAAAGTCCATTATGAGTACAATAAATTATCATCCGAAGATTCTTTTACTACGAATGAGCAGAGTCCCATTCATGGACACTACAGGGGAAGCGAATTTAGCTAGCATTGTTTCACATTTTTCGAAAAATGGTATAGTAATTATATCAGGAATAAATGAACAACCCAAAAGTGTCTTATTAAAAACAGGACTGTATGATGTGATTGGACACGATCATTTTTATGAGCATACTGGGGATGCGATTCAGTTTGCCCTTGACCATCTCGATAAAAATAAATGCCTTGGCTGTAAACACTTTGCCTTTAGAGAATGTGGAAACCTTTCTGCAACGGAGGCTGTTGAACTGAAAAGGAAGCTTTCAGC
Organism: Neobacillus sp. FSL H8-0543; assembly: GCF_038592905.1. Taxonomy (GTDB): domain Bacteria; phylum Bacillota; class Bacilli; order Bacillales; family Cytobacillaceae; genus Neobacillus. The sequence continues at coordinate 4,401,902 of NZ_CP151943.1, forward strand.
CACCTATTAGAATTTGAAAAAGGAAGTGAATGGTTTGAATCTTGAAATGCAACAATTTAAAGCAGAATTTTTCAAAGCTCTTGCACATCCTTTAAGGATCCGCATTTTGGAGCTACTAGCAGAAGGGGATAAAAATGTGAATGAGATTCAAACTCTTGTTGGCAGTGAAGGTTCTGCTGTATCACAACAATTAACGATTTTACGGGCGAAAAATATTGTTAGTGGTACAAAAGAGGGTAATAGGGTTATATACACACTTAAAGATCCGATGATTGTTGAGCTTTTAGCTGTCGCAAGGCAGATTTTTAACAATCACCTTGTTGATACAATTACAATCTTAGATAAGTTTAAAGATGATGAAGAAGAATTATCAGCGATGCCGAGGAGCTAATTCCTCGGTATTTTCTTTATAATTATGCTTTTTTTGTAATATTTCATCCAACTTTTCCCTCGATTTTTGTATTACGATAAAGGTGGAGTTAAATATTGGATATAGGAAGTGATCAAATGATATACGACTTGGTACTGCTGCATCCACCGACTGTTTATGATTTTAGAAAGGAAATGCTATTTACCGGTCCAATCAGTGATGTTGTTCCATCCTCACCTGTTTTTGAAATGTACCCTATTGGGCTTACAAGTATTGGTGATTATCTAGAGCGTTATGGTTTAAAGGTAAAGATTATAAATATCGCAAATCGAATGCTTTTAAACCCGAAATTCGATGTTGAAAAGAAAATTAAGAATATTAAAGCAAAGGCATTTGGCATTGATCTGCATTGGCTGCCACATGCACACGGAAGCGTGGAATTAGCGAAAATCGTCAAGAAATATCACCCGGATACTCCTGTTATGTTCGGAGGGCTATCTTCGACTTATTTCCATAAAGAGCTAATTGAGTATCCGTGTATTGACTTTGTTATGCGCGGCGATACAACGGAAAAATTAATCCTTATGCTCTTGAATAAACTGGAGAAAAAAGAAACCACTGGTTTTTCTGATATCCCTAATCTTACTTGGAAACGGGACAATCAATATTTTTACAATGAAATTACCTATGTTCCAGATAGTCTAGATGAGTTTAACTTACCTGGATACCGGTACATCATCGGTTCCGTCTTTAAATATTTTAATCTATTAGACCCGCTCCCATACAAAGGATGGCTCCAGTATCCCAACACGGCAATCCTAACATCAAAAGGGTGCAGTTATAATTGCTTAATCTGCGGTGGATCAAAGGATGCCTATGACTTAAACTGTAACCGAAAAAAGCTTGTTATGCGCTCTCCTAAAAAGATGCTTGAGGATATTGCATTGATTCAACGATTTACTCGCGCTCCGATCTTTTTATTAAATGATATTCGACAGGGTGGAAAGGATTACGTAGATGAATTCCTGGACGGATTAGCAAGAATGAAGTTGAAGAATGAGCTTGTATTTGAATTGTTTAACTATGCCGACGAAAAGTTTTTTGAAAGACTAAATAGGGCAATACCAAAGTACAGTATCGAGTTAACACTTGAATCTGCCGATGAAGATATCCGTAAATACAACGGAAAACTGCCATGTACAAACGCAAAAGTAATAGAAATGCTTCAATATTCATTAAAACATGGCTGTGCTAAAATTGATTTATTTTTCATGACAGGGATACCTAACCAAGATTATGATAGTGCCATGAGAAATGTCGACTTTTGTGAAACTATTCACAAAGAATGCGGGGAGGATTTGCGGATTTCATACTTTGTAGCACCGCTTTCACCTTTCCTTGATCCTGGCAGTCCTGCTTTTGAAAATCCTGAAAAATATGGCTATAAAAAGTTTTGCACGAAACTTGAAGACTTCCGTGAGGCGATGAAGCAGCCATCATGGAAAAATATGCTCAGCTATGAAACAAACAAAATGACTCGCGCACAAATTGTCCAATCAACTTACGATTCTGCGTTAAAACTAAATGAATTTAAATTTAGAAATAAGATCATTGCCCAAAATGTTTACGATGAAGTTAAGCTTAAAATTGAAAAATCTGTGGAGTTTCTCAGTCGTCTAGACGATTTAGCCCTTCTCCCGCAGGATGAACAACAGAAACAATTGGCAATCATTAAGGATGAAGTGGACAGCATCAATCGGCATAGTATTTGCGGGGAAAATGAACTCAAATGGGAAGTCAAAAAGTTGTTTGCAAACTTCCCGTCCTTAACCTATATTGGCTTGGAATTACTTATCAAAGATGTGATCAAAGATATAAAATGCAAGATTGGCAAAATTGACAGGAATGAAGTTATTAGTAACAAAAATCAAAATATTCAAAAGTTTTGATTAAAAAGGGGGAAATGTGGGTATTTTAACCGCTTTCATCTTTACTTATTTCCAAAAAAGTGTTAAAATTTAATCAGCCGTTGCACGAGATTAGATTTATAAAATACGCTTATTCATAGTTTTATAGGCAGTTTGGATAAGGAAGTGAAGTAAAGCTATCACGTTGTAATTTGGTGAATTTACACATGGCTTATGGTATAAGCTAATAGGAGGATTTTTTTACATGAAAAACGGTAAAGTAAAATGGTTCAACTCTGAAAAAGGATTCGGATTCATCGAAGCTGAAGATGGAAACGACGTATTCGTTCACTATTCTGCAATCCAAACAGAAGGTTTCAAAACTTTAGAAGAAGGTCAAGAAGTTTCTTTCGAAGTTGTTGAAGGAGCTCGTGGACCACAAGCTGCTAACGTAACAAAGAAATAATTCCAATTGAAACTAAGTTTAACAGTCCGGCCAATGTGTCGGACTGTTTTTTGCGTAGTTTATATAGAAAGGCACTGTTAGAGGCCATTGTTTTTATGACTATGTTGATTGAAGCGGAAGGTGCGAGACTCCTGCGGGAGTACGGGGCTGGGGAGACCCCACAGGCGCTTCAGCGCCGAGGAGGCTCCCCGGCACGCCCGCGGAAAGCGAAGCAACTGGAGCGGAGATCAACAGCCCAGTTTAACAGAGCAATAGAAATAAATTCCACACAAACAAATATTCCCTGTAATTTCTTGGTTTTCCAATCTCATTAAAGTTGGTATTTTGGTATAATAGTAACATTGAGTAAAAATGATGGGGTGAATTTAATGAAGTTTATCCATACTGCCGATTGGCATTTAGGTAAGTTAGTGCATGGTATGTATATGACAGAAAACCAACAAGAAGTACTTGAGCAATTTTGTGAAATCGTTGCGGAGGAAAAGCCCGATGCAGTTGTCATTGCCGGTGACCTTTATGATCGTTCCGTACCACCCACTGATGCAGTTGAACTGCTGGATAAAATTCTTTTTAAAATAAATGTTGAATTAGAAACACCAGTTGTGGCTATTGCTGGAAACCATGATAGCGCTGAACGCTTGTCATTCGGCACCTCGTGGTACAAGCATAGCCATCTTTATCTTTCAGGAAAGCTAACCACGACCAGCTTTAAGCCAGTTCAAATAAATGGGGTAAACTTTTACACCGTACCATTTGCTGAACCAGGTTTGGTTCGTCAGCTCCTTCAAGATGATTCCATCTATTCACACCAGGATGCCATGAAGGCTTTGATTGGCAGAATGGAAGAGACACTTAATCCAAACGAACCTAATGTACTTGTGGGGCATGCCTTTGTTCTCGGAGGTCAAACCTCAGATTCTGAACGGATCTTATCAGTTGGTGGATCTGGTTGTGTAGGGGCAGAACTATTCAGTCCGTTTTCCTATACGGCTCTTGGCCATTTGCATAGTCCTGATGCGATAAAGCATGAAAAAGTGAAATACTCCGGTTCACTCTTAAAATATTCTTTTTCCGAAGCAAAGCAAAATAAGTCGATTTCTATCATTGAAATGGATGAAAAAGGGATTTTTACGCATCGCTACCGTTCACTTTCGCCAACACATGATATGCGTGAATTAGAGGGACATCTTGAAGAATTACTTGATCCTCAATACTATGAAAAACAAAAACTAAATGATTATTTGAAAATTACCTTAATGGATGAAGGAGAAATCATTGATCCAATTAATAAATTGCGCCAGGTATATCCGAATGTTCTCCACCTAGAACGGAAAATTGACATAACGGACATGAAAAAAAAGCAATTCTTTAACGTAACCCAAGGGGAGAAAAAGTCTGAACTGGAGTTGTTTGAACAATTTTATGCTGACATGACTACATCAGAATTTACGGTTGATAAAAAAGATGTTATGGCAGATGTAATTGGAAAAGTGTTGCGAGAGGAGGCTGTCAAGTGAAACCATTAAAACTGACGATGCAGGCTTTTGGGCCATATGCAGAGGTTGAGACGATTGACTTCACGCACCTAGGTAATCGCACAATGTTTGTGATTTCCGGCAAAACTGGCTCAGGCAAAACGACCATTTTTGATGCAATCAGCTATGCAATATACGGTAAAGCAAGTGGAGAGGATAGAAATGGTCCAGACCTCCGCAGCCAATTTGCAAAAGATGACTTGAATACTGAAGTCTCGCTTGATTTTTCGCTTCGAAATAAGGTGTATTCCATTACCCGTTCTCCACAACAGCAAAAGAAGAAGGAAAAAGGCGAGGGTTATACCCAAGTTCCAGCAAAAGCTGCTTTGTATGTTTGGGATGAGAATGGTGAGAAGACTCTGCTTGCAGCTAAAATTAATGATGTGGAAGAAAAAGTTAAAGAAATTATGCTAATTGATAGCAATCAATTTCGGCAGATATTAATGATACCGCAGGGTGAATTCAGAAAGCTCCTAACGTCTGATAGTAAGGATAAAGAGGTCATTTTACAACGATTATTCCATACACAAATTTATAAGATGGTGGAAGAAAAGCTAAAGACGGAAGCATCTGAATTGAAAAAGTCTGTTGAAGATCAGGTTCAAGCACGGAATGAAGCCATTCGCCGAATTTACTCTGTGACGAATGAAGAACTAAAAGGATACTTGGAGGCTGATAGTGTCAATGACACCATTATCATGCCATTACTCCAAGCAGAAATAGCTGGCATGGCAGACATGTTAGAAAAACTAGGTTTTTCCTTAAAAGAGAAAGAGCAGGAGCAAGACCTGCTGAAAGGAAAACTACTTGAAGCGGAAGGAATTCTGAAACAGCTACAAACGAAAGAAACGTTAACACAGCAAAAGGCTGAACTAGAGCACCAAAAGGAATTATTTACTGATAAAGAAAAACAAGTTCAATTGGCACAGAAAGCTGCACTTCTTGCTGTTCAGGAGGAGCTTTGCCAGCGCTTAAAGCTAGAAGTCGATCGGGCTTGCGCTAATGCAAAGGAAATTAAAATTGAAATAGACCGATTAGATGCATTATTGATCAAACATCAACAACAGTTACAGGTGGAAGTGGATCGTGAAGCTGAGCGGAAAAAGACGCTTGATAACATCAATCGACTTGTCAATATGAAAGAAGATGTTTATTCGTTCGCAGTTTTAGAAAAAGAGGTAGCGGTTGTTGAGGCAACACTAAGAGATACCAAAGAGAAGCATCAAATATCTGAAAGTAACCTTTTATTAATAGATGAAAGAATAAAAAATATACAACAACAAAAATCAGAAATTGAACTAGGGCAACTAACCTACCTAGAAAATGAGCGAAGGGTTGAAAGACTTCAAGCAGAGCTTGCTCAATTGGAAAAGTATGAATTATTTTCTTCCCGTCATAAAAAGGCATCACAAGACCTTAAGTTAAATACGGGAAAATATGAAAATACAGTTTCTAGGTACATGGATGCTAAGGCACTAGTGGAAGATTTAGAGGGAAAATGGATGCATGGACAGGCGTCACTAATCGCAGCTAGACTGCAAACGGGTGATGCGTGTCCAGTATGTGGTTCAGAGCACCATCCAGCACCTGCGCTCATCAATGAAGAGAATATCCCAAATGAAGAGGATCTTAAATCAGCAAAGAAACAGGCAGCACATTTGGAAAAAGTGAAGTCGGAGGCTGAATCCATATATTATCAGAGTCAATCGACTGAAAAGACACAAAAGGATGCGCTAGAAGATATAGTTAAAGATATTTGCTCCCAACGATCGGATTTTTCCGAAATGGATTTGCCAGCAGCAAAGTCAGAGGTCTCATCTAAAATTGAAAGCCTCATAAAAACGCAAAAGGTTCTTAAGGAACAAACACAGCAGCTTGACCGAATAAAGAATGAAATAGTGAAAAAAGAGACAGATAAACTAAAATTAAAAGAATCCATTCAGAAATTTGCGGATATGGTGACGAAATTAACTGTTCAGTTTACCGAGAAGAACACGAATCTGACAAGGATGATGACCAATATACCTGAAGCTCTTCGATCGGAAGTAGCCTATGAAAAGACGTTAACGGCTTCTAAGAAAAAATATGATGTCTTGGTGAAACAATTTGAAGAGGCGGGGAAGCAAGTACAAATCGTAAAAGAAAAGTTGGCTGCAGAATCCGCTAGGTTAGTAGATTCCGAGAAGCATCTTTTAACTAAACAAGAGGAGTTAAATGTAGAACGGGAAATCTTTAAAAATCGCCTTTCTGAACAAGGCTTTGAAAATTATGGCGTTTATCATTCATCCAAAAAGACAGATTCAGAGATTCGAGCAATTGAAAGTGAAATTCGTAACTACCGTGAGGAGTTACGCTCTGTATCCGACCGTTTACAGGAATTGAATGAGTTATTAAAAGACGTGAAGAAGCCAGAGGTTGCTGAGATTAAAGCTGAGCTTGAGAATAAGGTTCGTGAAATTGAGGAGTTAAATCAGCGGCGTACCGATCTGTTTGTAAAAAAACGTGACAATGAAGAAACCTCTCAGCGTATTGAACGTTTAAACGAACAAATGAAGGTATTAGAAGAAAGGTATATGTTAATAGGCCATCTTTCTAAAATAGCCAAAGGAGATAATACCTATCGGATCACATTTGAACGTTATGTCCTTGCAGCTTTCTTGGATGATATTTTACGAGAAGCGAACATCAGGTTAAGAAAAATGACTTCAGGACGGTTCCAGCTTCTTAGAAAGACAGATCGTTCAAAGGGAAATGTACAAAGTGGACTGGAACTTCTCGTTTATGACCAATATACGAGCCAGGAGCGACATGTTAAGACATTATCTGGTGGCGAAAGCTTTAAGGCAGCACTTTCTCTTGCATTAGGGCTAGCTGATGTCGTCCAAAATTACGCAGGTGGGGTTTCACTAGAAACAATGTTTATTGATGAAGGCTTTGGTACGCTTGATCCTGAGTCACTAGAACAAGCGATTGAAGCATTAGTGGATATTCAAAGCAGCGGCCGATTAGTGGGCATTATCTCCCATGTACCAGAATTAAAAGAACGAATTGATATCAGACTGGAAGTCAGCGCAGGACAAACAGGCAGCAAGACTGAATTTATTTTTACAAATTAACGGACCTCAAAAAAAGCATCGGAATGTGATATTTCGATGCTTTTTGCTGTTCCTCATTATCGGTGCATACGGAACTAAAAGCGGATGCTTGAATATTGTGTCACGACGTGATATAGTCGTGTCATGACATATCTACTTGTGACATACTATTAAAATCCGTATTGATTATTTTAGCTTGAGGGGTGATTATTTATTTTGGATATTGAAAAGGTTATCAAAAAGTACATACCCATGACCGAAACGGCGTTTTATATTCTTATCTCCTTGACCAAACCTCGCCACGGTTATGGAATTGTGAAACATGTTGAGGAGATCACAAATTCACGAATTCAATTAGGGTCGGGTACGGTTTATGGAACACTAACAAAAATGCAAAAAGATGGGATCATTACTGTATTTGCCGATGAGGAAAGAAAGACAGTTTACGAGATTACTAATATTGGGAAAAAATTAATTATTAATGAGATAAGTAGGCTTAAGGAATTACACCAGAATGCGTTAACATATGAGGGGGATTTTTTATGAACAAAAAAGTATTTCGACCCTTTTGGAGCTACGATGTACAGAAAACAGAAGAATGGCTTACGTCTATGGCTGAAAGCGGCTATCTTCTAGAAAAAGTGAATCGAGTAACACGTTTCTTTTACTTTCAACAAGGCGAACCTAAAAAAATAACATATCGAATAGCATACGATAAACTTCAAGGTGATACACTTTCCAGAGGATTATTAGATGAGGGATGGTTGAAGGTTTCTCAGAGTGGAAAGTGGATTGTTACGAGAAATGAGCGACCGTTAGATCAAATTAAAAGGTCCCTGGTGCGTGAAGGAGTTATTAGGCATAATCGTATAAACATGTACATTTTTAGTGGAATTTTAATATATCTTACAATCATTGTTTTAATGAATCTTATGCTTATGATGGCTACTATATTTCAAGATGGATCAATAGAAGTTGTGGAAAGTCCTTTATGGATAGTAACTTACATATTTATGGGTATTGGTATAGCGGTTTGGGTTCTTTCAATCTATTCAATTATCATTATTGCTAAAACGAACAAAAAATTGCTCAATGAAAACTCTGATCATTATAAACCCCAAAGGATGGTTTCTGAGGAAATAAGACTTAATAAAGATGAAGAAAAGAAGTTGAAGCATTTAGGCAAATTGATTAGGAAGAGAAAGTTTGGCTGGATGTATGCTCCAGATAAACTGGAAACCTGGCTCGAAAAAATGGAAGCACAGGGTTACAATCTTTATCGTGTTAGCAAAACGGGAACAGTATTTTATTTTATTGTTGGTCGTCCACGGAAGGTGAGTTTTTGTGCAGATTATCAGAATATTGCAGATGAAAGCTACTTTAACATCCATAGCGATACCGGTTGGAAGAATGCATTTATTTCTTATGGCTCATTGCAAAAATGGTCGATTTGGAGCCGTGAATATTCAGAGGGTGAAAAAAGACCACAAATATACAGTGACAAAGCCCATCAGTTAAAACATGCTAAACGGATTGCAATAACTTATTCATGTATTTTCCTACCATTAGTTATTGTTTATCTATATAACATAGGGCTCAGTATTGGGATGATGAGTAATAATAGAATTGAAATTGATAATTTGCAAATTTCGACCATGGCTATTATGTTCGTAGCCATCCTATCTTTTGGTTCCAACTCAATCAGGACATGGCTATATTATAGACGACTTAAAAAAGGACAATAACTAGAAAAATTTACTCATTGAAGAATAGCAAGGAAGGTGAAAATATGAAGTGGTCAGATATCCCATACATATGGCAAGAATGTTTTAAGGAAGCGTGGGAGTCGTTTCAAGAAGGCTCGCGGCCAATTGGTGCCGTTATATTAAATGAACAGGGAGACATAGTAGCGAGAGGGAAAAGTGCAACGCTCAAGGAATTGTCAGATAGTGTAATTTCACATAATGAATTAGCACATGCAGAAATCAATGCCTTGTTAAAATTAGATAATCGGATTCACAAAAAGGTAACTTCATATGTTTTATATACCTCTCTGGAGCCTTGTCCATTATGTTTTGGCGCTTTTTATATGAGCGGCATTCGTAATTTAGAATATGCTGCAACGGATCGGTATGGCGGGAGTACTAACATACAGGATACTACTCCATATTTGAGTAGGAAACCTATAAAAGTAAATGGGCCGATTCCAATTCTTGAGGATTTATCAGTACTATTAAATGTCTATTTTGATAGCATGATAGACTTTAAAAAAGCCATCCCTGTTCATGAAGAAATGGCTAAAGATTATCCAGAAATAGTTGCTTTAGCAAAAGATTGGACTAGACAGGAGAAGTTAAAAGAATACCATCATCTTCAAATCCAGGATGTTTTTTCAATGATGATTGATTCAATTAATTAACACAAAAAACTATTATCAACAGCCCCAAAAGGCAGCTTTTTATTTTTTCCACATATAATACTTTTTATTGGAAAAAATGGTAATAGGGTAATAAGTGATGGAGGTCATTTTATGGAAAAGGTGAGCCAGATTAAGCTAACTTCGGCTGAATATGCCCAGCTTTGGGCGCAATACATGAATGATAGTGGCAGTATTTGTATGCTGTCATTTTTTTTAGAAAAGTCTGAGGATGCCGAAATAAAGCCTGTGATTGAATATGCATTACAACTGTCGCAAACACATATACAAAAATTAACCGTATTTTTTACAGTGGAGAAATATAAAATTCCATATGGGTTTAAGGTTGATGGGGATGTTGATTTAAGCGCACCTAAGCTATATTCAGACAGTTTTGTTTTGAATTTTATTCACCAGATGTCCAAAGTTGGTCTTACAAATTATTCTGCTAGTGTAGCAGCATCGGTAAGAGCAGATATCACAGATTATTATATAGAATGTCTTACTGAAACGATGCAATTATTTAAGATGTCTAAGGATTTAATGTTGTCGAAAGGTCTATTTACAAGTCCTCCTTCCATACCAAGCAAGGAGGAAATTGAATTTGTAGAAACACAAGGATTTATGTTAGATGTTTTTGGGGAAAAAAGACCATTGATAGTAGCAGAAATAGGCAATCTATACGCTAATATCGAACGGAATACTTTAGGAGCAGCTACCTTGGCAGGATTTAGTCAAGTAGCACAGGATAAGAAAGTGAAACAATTCTGTGTAAAAGGAATCGAAATTGCCAAAAAGCATGTTAAATTATTCGCAGCAAAATTAGAGGAGAGTAATCTCCCTGTGCCGATGTCTTTGGCGGCAGAGGTGACAGAAAGTACAGATTATACCTTTTCAGATAAAATAATGATGTTCTTTACATCGGGCTTGATTTCTTTAAGTGTGGGGTACTATGGAACAGCAGTAGCCCAAAGTCCAAGAATGGACTTGGGAGTAATGTATAATAGACTATCTTTAGAAGTTCAATTATATTCTGAGGATGGGTCAAATATCATGATTAAAAATAAATGGTTAGAAGAACCACCAATGGCCCCTGATCGGAAGAATCTAACAAATAAAAATAATAGCTAGCTTTAATATCGGAGTACTTAAAAGAAACACGGTAGCAATTGCTATCGTGTTTCTTTTTTAGGGAACTAACTGAATGCAGTTATTTAATTTTGTCCACTTTATTTAAGTAAGTAGTTAAGTCTTTAAGGTTATTCGCTTGATAAATTAATTCGCTTTTGTCAAAAAGCAGATAGGCAGGCTCGTTCTCAATGTTAAGATCAGGATAAGCTTGTTGAGCCATTTCGAGTGTAGGCAAACTTAAAATATCATTTACATTTTCGCCAATCTTTTTATTCTTTTCAATTGGATTTTCCTCATTCTGCTCCCCGATAACTAGAAGGGAGAAGGTTTTGTCACTCTCAGATAATAAATTTGGATAAGGAAAAGCTTTGACTGCTTTACTTACTTCTTTCGTTTGTTGTTTTTGTTCAGTGGCTTCTTTTTCTATGTTTTTTCCTTCTTGTTCACTGTTCTGGCACCCGCCTAATAGGGCAAGTCCTAAAATAAACGGCAAAATCATTTTTTTCATTTGGAATCTTCCTTTGTTGTTAAGTTTCTTTTCTTCAACATAGCATAAGAATTGTCCCGGTGAACACCTATTATGTGGAGGATTAGTGAAAGGAAGCAGGAAATTAACGTTAAAAAGTCTAATACATAAGAAAATGGATTGCCTTTGAGGAGTGAGAGAAAATGCAACAGATAAAAGTTGGAATCGATGCAGGTGGTTCGTTAGTCAAAATTGCTTATCAAGATAATAAGCGCATGCAATATAAAAAATACCAATTAACTGAGTTAGACCAAGCCATGACATGGTTAAAAATGATATCCCCTGGGTTAAAAGTCGCTTTAACTGGCGGAAGAGCGGAGTTCATTCAAAAAAAGCATTTTTCAGATGCGCTTATTATCCCAGAGTTTCAAGCAACCTGTGTAGGAGCACTAACTTTTTTAGCAGAAGAAGGCAAAAAGATAAATGAACCTTTTTTACTCATAAATATCGGAACAGGTACATCATGGCATTTAGTAAATAGAGATAAGTATGAGCGGATTCTCGGAAGTGGAATCGGCGGAGGGGCCTTTACAGGTCTCGGGTCCTTATTAACTTCGGTAGACGAATATCATAAGCTTACACAACTTGCCGTAGAAGGGGAGAAAGGGAATATTGATTTGCTGGTAAAGGATATTTATGAATTAGCCGAGGCGCCAATCAATGGCAATTTGACCGCAGCTAACTTTGCTAAAGGGAAAAAAGTACAGCATTCCGATGCTGACCGAATGGCAGCACTAGCTAATATGGTGGCAGAAACGCTTGCGTTATTGACGATGCAAGCTGCTAGAATACATCAAGTGAAAAATGCGGTTTTTGTTGGAAGTGCGCTCGTCGGTAATCCTGCTCTAAGAAATAGACTTGAATTTTATTTTAATATGGTTGGCTTATCTCATCGCTTTTTATTGAATGGGGAATACTGCGGTGCGATGGGTGCTTACTCGTTTATATAAAAAGTTCGCTTGAACAATAGGTATAATAGAGATAAAGTAGTAGAGAATGCACTGAAAAGTAGGTGGTAAACATGGATAAAAGATATTTTACAATAGGTATGGCGGGACATATTGACCATGGGAAAACTTCATTAACAAAAGCGTTAACCAATGTCGATACGGACCGTTTAAAAGAAGAAAAAGAGCGACAAATTTCAATTGAGCTCGGATTTGCTCCATTATATGAAGACCAAGAAATACAAATATCTGTCATTGATGTACCGGGACATGAGCGTTTTATTAGGCAAATGATTGCAGGTGTTGCAGGGATTGACTTGGTGGTACTTGTGGTTGCTGCTGATGAAGGTGTGATGCCTCAAACCAGGGAGCATCTTGATATTCTGAAGTTTTTAGGTGTCAAAAATGGAATTATTGCGATTACAAAAATTGATCGTGTCGATGAAGACTTTACCGAACTTGTGAAAGATGAAATTTTAGAAGAGCTAACGGGGACAGTATTTGAAGATTCACCTTTTGTTCTAGTTGACAGCCTTTCAAAAAAGGGGATAGAAGAAATAAAAGAATTAATTATTCAGACCCTAAGAGAGCGAGAAATGCGTGATGCTAAGGGAGCATTTCGTTTGCCAATTGATCAGGTGTTTACAGTGAAAGGGCAGGGAACTGTTGTTCGTGGAACTGTTTATGAAGGTTCCGTTGAGGAAGGACAATTACTAACTATTATGCCACAAGGCTTAGAAGTAAAAGCCCGCCAAATCCAGGTGCATCATAAATCTGCACAAAAGGCCTATGCAGGACAAAGGACGGCTATTAATCTTTCAAGTGTATCGAAAGAAGATCTTGAACGAGGGGATGTTCTCGTTTCATCTGAGCATTTTAATGTCACGAAAACATTGGATGTTGCGATTCATGTAGTCGATGACCTCGATCATCTTGTTAAGCAAAGGATGCCAGTCAAACTACATATTGGAACAGCGGAAGTGATGGGACGGATTGTATTCTTTGACCGTAATGAGCTTAAGGAAGAAAACGGAGAAATCCTATGTCAGCTTCGCCTAGAGGAAGAAATTCTGACGAAACGCGGAGACCGTTTTATTCTTCGCCGACCAAGCCCGCAAGAAACCATCGGTGGCGGTTGGGTGATTGACCCCCGTGGGAACAAATATCGTTTTGGTAATCAAACGATTGATGAACTGGAGAAGAAACGAGTTGGTTCACCAAAGGAACGAATTACCGCTGCACTATATGAAGCAAAAAGCTTACCGCTTAACGAGTTAATTAAACGGACGGCTTTGGATGAACTCACACTAAACGAATTTTTAGAAGATAGTGAGTTTGTTTTATATAATGGAAAAGAATTTACCCTCCAAATGTTGATAAACTCGATAGAGGAAGACATCTATGATCGACTCCATGAGTTCCATCAAGGGTATTCAATGAAAACTGGGGTCAATAAGGCTGTGCTTTTTCAAAATATGGAAAAAAGGTTCCCTAAACCACTTCTTGATTTTGTTGTCGAAAATGGGATTTCAAATGGAGTTTTTAATCGGAAAGAACAATTTGTTTCACTTGCCAGCTTTGTCCCGCATGTACCGAAAAGCTGGCAAAAGCGAACAGAAAATATGCTGGAGGATTTGAGGAAGGATGGGCGAAAGGTTCGTTATTATAAGGAGTATTTTGCTGCATCCGGGATTCCTGATAGTTTAGAGGCTGATTTAAGGCGCTTCCTTGAAGATCAGGGGCTAGTCGTCCATTTGGATGAACAGTTTGCCTATCATGGTGAGATATTTAATGAGGCTGTTTCTAAGCTTCGCTTGGGGACAGGGGAAGAGTTTGAGGTGGGTGATGCCAAAGACATTCTTGATCTTTCACGTAAATATATGATTCCATTTTTAGAAAGATTGGATTCAAAAGGATTGACTAAACGAGTTGAAAATAAACGAGTCTGGAAGAAATGAGTCAGAAGTATTGTCTGGATATTGAGAAGACCAAGTCGTATTGGTCTTCTTTTGATTGTTTTGAATAATAAATTAAACGTAGAGGTTTTATGGTGACCGCTTTATCAATTTCCAATCGAAAACGGTCACTATGAACAAATCACTAAGTAAAAACCCGCTATTTACTCTAGCGGGTTTTTGCAACTTAGACGATTTTCTTAAGAAAGGAATTCTCCAGGGTTTAAGCCAAGCTCGCGGCAAATGTCACTGACCATTTGCATTTCATTTTGATCGAAATTTCCATCCGCATAACCGATGGCGATACAATAACGCGCAACTAATCGTGCGATCTCAGGCTTTGATCTAATTTTACCAAGCGCGCGGAATGCTTCGGCTCGACCGACCATTCGGTCGATCTCAATCCTGGATACGAAATGGTTGAATCTTTGGATAACTTTATTACTGTCAAATACCCGTAACTCTTCACTGGAATTGACAAACTCTAGCATTTTTTGACGTTCAGAAGCATCTAAGTAGCCATCAGCCATCGATACTAAAGCACAAGCGGCAACGACCGCATCTAAAACATCTTGGCTCTTGTATCGAGTAAATAGTTCTTGCGCTTTTCGTTTCTGTTGGTTTGCCCATTCGGTATAATCAGTTTGATTAGGTGACCATGAGTTTCCACAGCTGTTACACGTAAGCTTTAATTGGTTTTTTCCGATAAAACCACCAAGTAGCCCGACAGGACCAAGGATTAATCCACCAATTGCTGCTTTCCCTAAGCCAAATCCCTTTTGTCCTGTCCTAACATTCGACGAGTTGCAGCGTGGACAGTACATTTCGTCTCCTCCGTATGTACTATTCCTGTTTGAAGATGACGGGAATGTTTGTGTTGGATATCCATATGCCGGTTGTGAACGGGATGATTCAGGCTGCAGATGGATAGGCTGAGAAGGTTGGCTATTTTGGTACGGATTTTGGTTTTGCTGGTACGGATTTTGGTTTTGCTGATATGGACTTTGGTTTTGCTGATATGGATTATTGTTAAACTGATTAGGGTTCACATGGTTCTGTTGAAATGTATTCTGTGGTGCTTGATATTGTTGGTTGGACTGCTGAAACGGCGGTGGTGTTGGTGCCGCCGGTGCGTCATCAACGGTTACTCCGAAATTTCGGCACAGTGCAGCAAGTCCACCCTGAAAACCGCTAGCAATCGCATTGAACTTCCATTCACCGTTGTGGCGATAAAGCTCAGCAGCAACAATCGCCGTTTCTACGGTGAAATCTCTTCCAAGGTTAAACCTCATTAATTCCTCATTTGTTTGTTGATTAAAAATTCTCACATAAGAATTAGAAATTTGTCCGAAATTTTGCCCTTTCATTTGAGCATCATGAATAGTAATGGTGAAAGCAATCCTATGAATATGAGCAGGAACTCTATTTAATTCAATCTTGATTTGTTCATCATCCTGAGCACCTGAACCATCTCTGTTATCACCACTATAATTTATTGAGCCATTTCCGCCAGAAGGATTATTATAAAAAATAAAATCCTGATCACTTTGAACTTTACCCGTTTGTCCTAATAAAAAGGTTGAGGCATCTAAATCAAAATTGGAACCTTGATTACTAATATCCCATCCAAGTCCAACTACAACATTTTGCAGGCCAGGATAAGCCTTTGTTAAATCAACTTTTTGCCCCTTACTAAGTGTAACACCCAAAATATCCACCCCTAATTTTTCTTATCGATAAGTCTATTATAAGTCTAATTATGTAAAAGATAAAAATACAAGCGGTAAAAATTAAAATTCAACATTACACACTAGTTACTGTACGTAGTACTTTGGGAAAAGTTTCAAAATTTTATATAAAAATTTGGAACAACGTAATCCTAATAAGGAATTGTATGGCTCTAAATTAGTTGGAATATCTATAGTAAATAAAAACGAAGGAGAAAAATCTCATTCGTTTAAACATCTTCTTTTCGATATTGATGTGTTAATTGAAAAATTAACTGCTCTGAAATCGCCATATAACCTTCAGAATTGGGATGAACGCCGTCTTGCGATAGGTTGTTTAGGTTTTCACCGTTAATTACTTTTGTTGTTTCAACAACAAGAGTGGATGAATAATTGTTGGCAATCTCATAGACAAGTAAATTCCATTTTGGCAATAATTTATCAGCTAATGGGTAAACTTGATCTGTTAAAGAAAATGGATTATATAATTCTAAAAAGACAATGGTGGCGTTAGCATTTAACATTTTTATTCTCGATGCAATTGCATCAAGATTTGTTGAATAGTTAGCTTTCAATTGCTCAATAGATTTAAGTATGCTTTGAAAATTCCCGTCGCTGGCAACCTGGAGAATGTCGTTACCACCAACATTCATGGTTACAATATCCGACTTCTTAATTTCCTCGTCAAACTTGCCTTCTTGAACCAGCTTATTTAAATAACCACTGGTCATTCCGTTTATGCCTTCATTTTGAATTTGTATCTCTTTATTAATTTGTTTTCCTAATTCAGTAGAAAATTGATAGACAAAGTCCTCGTTTTGTTTGGCACCGAAGCCCCTAATAATCGAATCCCCTAGAGCAAGATGATATAATTTTGTTGCTTTAGTGTGTCGGAAATAATCTATATAAGAAACATTAGCAACTCCATTTGAACTTGTTTCAACTATACTTTTTTTCATTTTATTTATTTGGTATTGTGGATAATAAAACCACGCGGATATTCCAAGGCTAATTATTAAGGTAAGAACAAATAGATATTTTATTGTTTTCATACTTCACTCCTATCTCATAATTATATCAATGAGTAAAGGAGAAATATTTAGGTGATAGTTTCCAGATAACGAGAGAATAAACCCAAGTTATTAATTAGTCGAAATTTTCCAAGATAAAAACATACAATAAATAAAAAATTAATTACCCCCGTATCTTTTTACCCTATTTAATACGTTTAGAGGGTAGAGAGTGCCAAAGGAGTGAATGCAATGCCAACCGAGTTTAACTCGAGTAGCTTTGAATATTGTAAGCAGAAAAAAGTGAAGGATGATCCTTTTTGGATTGAATATTTTCCAAAGCTTCAAAGATATTGTCACTTTCTTACTCAGAACAAGTGGGATGGGGACGATATTGCCCAAGAGGCGTTTCTTAAAGCCACAAGTTATTACCATCGAAATAAACTCAATGCTGCTTTAATAAATAAAATCGCTTATAACCATTGGATGGATACTCTTCGCAAAAGGAGAAATGAAACATTAGAAGGAGATCCTCAATTTAAAGCTGATAATCAACTAGATATGATTCCTGAAACGATCGATGTTTTGCTAAGGCAATTTACTCCAAAACAGGCCGTCATTTTTTTCCTAAAAGAAGGATTTCAGTATCAGACAAAAGAAATAGCAGATATGCTTAGGACAACAGAAATGGCTGTAAAGTCCAATCTGCATCGAGCAAAAAAGCGTCTTGAAAAAGAAAAACATAATGACCAGCTCACATCTGTAGAAATATTCTGGGATGAAGAGGAACGAGTACAGCTTGAAGAACTTTTTTATGAATCATTTAAGAAGCAGGACCCATCCATTCTGATTCAATCCATACCTTCAATTAAAAGTGTGGCTGATGTTCCTCAGTTGATTGGTGGGAATATCCAACCACTTCAATTTTACACTCCTACAGGCACTCTCTGTATGGCTGCATAGCCAATTATATGCTTTTAAGGAGGAGTTTAAATGAGTACGATTCCATATGTTATTGAACAATCTAAACGTGGTGAACGTTCCTATGATATATATTCCAGGCTGTTAAAAGATCGGATTATTATCATTGGTGATGAAATTAATGACCATGTGGCAAATAGTGTGGTGGCCCAGTTATTATTTTTAGCATCTGATGCCCCCGATAAAGATATTTCCCTCTATATAAACAGCCCTGGAGGGTCGACCTCAGCAGGATTTGCGATTTATGATACAATGCAGTACATTAAGCCTGATGTTCGGACGATTTGTACGGGAATGGCAGCCTCATTTGGGGCGATGCTGCTGCTCGCGGGGACAAAAGGGAAAAGGTACTCCCTACCCAATAGTGAAATTATGATCCACCAGCCACTTGGGGGTGCACGTGGTCAGGCAACAGAAATAGAAATATCTGCTCGACGTATATTAAAATTAAGAGAGCATATTAATCAAATCATAGCCGAGAAAACAGGCCAATCAGTTGAAAAGGTAGCAAAGGATACGGACCGAGATTATTTCATGAGCGCTGAAGAAGCAAAAAAATATGGAATCATTGATGAGATTCTATATCCGGAATAAAAGGTAAAAAAAGGTTAACTCTGTTAACCTTTTTTAATTGACATCAAATATGGTATGTCATATAGTTAAACAAGTGAATAGTTCAACAGTTTAACTATATTTAGTAGAAATTAAAAGAGGTGGGAATGAAGCATGGATAAAAAGCTTATACAGCAATTAATTGATCGCTATATATCTGTATCTTTTCAAGTACAAAAAAAGGCAGCTTCCTTAATAAAAGAGCAAATTGAGGATGATTTAACCAATGATCAGCTTTACATATTAAGATATATTCATCAATTAGGGGAGTGTACATCTTCTGTCTTGGCAGAAGCTTTTGATGTGAATAAAAGTGCAATTACTGCAATCATCAATAGGATGGTAGACAGAGGGTTCATACAAAGGACACGTGATGAAAACGATCGTAGGGTTGTTTATTTAACATTAACGAAAAAAGGCATTGAAATACATCATAAAACAATAGAGAAGGTGCACCATTTAGTTGCCTCAATCATCACTAGGTTTGAGGAAGATGAGATTACAAATTTTATCGAAACCTATGAAAAATTAGATCTTATATTAGACAACAAGAAAAAGGAAGAAATGGGAGAATGAAAATATGAGAGCAATTTTAAAAGGTAAATGGTTTATCCTGATCGCATGGATTGCGATTATTGCAGGCTTATTTTTTATGGCACCCAATATGGAAAACCTGGTCCGCGAAAAGGGCCAAATTAGCGTTCCAGACGGGTATTCCTCGACGATTGCTGAAAAAATCCTCAGTGATGTTAATTCGAGTGAAAATAAAGGCAATGATCTCCAAACCGCCCTTGTTTTTCACAGCCATAAAAAACTAACAGAAGATGATTTTGCTGTTGCCCAAAAGGCAGTCAACGAATTGGAGAAAAATCAGAGTAAGCTTGGAATCACGTCTATTCTAACTCATTTTAATCAAGGTGAATTAAAAGAACAGCTCGTTTCAGAAGATGGTAAAACGATTCTCGTTTCAGTAAATGTTACCGCCAATGGACGGGAAGGGAAAGAAATTACCGAAGATCTGTATCAAGCCATTGATCATGTCAAATTAGATCACTATTATACTGGCAGTTGGCTAATTGGTGAGGATCTTGTTACCAACTCACAAGAAGGCTTAAAGAAAACCGAAGGAATTACCGTTGTTTTTATTTTAATCGTTTTATTGCTTGTATTTAAATCGGCTGTGGCACCAATCATTCCATTAGTTACAGTTGGATTCAGCTACTTAGCATCCCAATCTATCGTTGCGATACTAGTTGATAAAGTGAATTTTCCTTTATCAACGTTTACTCAGATTTTCTTAGTAGCCGTCCTTTTCGGGATAGGGACAGATTACTGTATTTTACTGCTTAGCCGTTTTAAAGAGGAAATGTCAAAGACTGATAGTGTTGCAGACGCTATAATTGAAACCTACCGAAATGCTGGGAAAACGGTATTCTTCAGTGGGTTAGCGGTGATGATCGGCTTCGCTTCGATTGGCTTTTCTACCTTCGTTTTATATCAATCAGCAGCAGCAGTCGCAATTGGTGTTGCCATCCTATTGCTAGCACTATTTACAGTCGTGCCTTTCTTTATGGCGGTTCTAGGTAAAAAACTATTTTGGCCATCAAAGGGCAAACTTGATCATGGTGAGAGTGAAATTTGGGGGTTTGCTGGAAAATTTGCTTTAGCACGTCCATTAATTGCACTTATCATAGTCGCAGTCATCTCTGTGCCATTTTTATTCACCTATGATGGTGACTTATCATTCAATTCGCTTGAAGAAATTAGCGATGATTTTGATTCAATCAAAGGTTTTGATATTATCTCAGAAGCGTTTGGTCCTGGTGAATCAATGCCAACAACCATTGTCATTAAAAACGATGATCAAATGAACACCTCGGAGTATATTGCGATTACAGAAAAAATTAGTCAAGAGTTAGAGAAAATAAATGGAGTTGATACCGTCCGTTCTGTAACTCGTCCGACTGGAGAGCCGATTGATGAACTATATATTTCAAATCAAGTCGGTACGCTAGAGGATGGACTTGATCAAGGTAATGATGGGATTAAACAAATTAGTGACGGTCTTACTGCCAATCAACCGAAAATGCAGCAAGCAACGGATGGAATTGGCCAATTAATCTTTGGGACAAACGAGTTGCAAACGGGAATTGGTACGATTTCTGAAAAACTTACCAAAATCGAGGATGGGCTGGGGCAAGGTTCAGTCGGTACCACTCAGGTAAGAGAACGTTTGGAGGTCGTCAAGTCCAAATCAGCAGAGGTTTTAGCAGGAAGCAAAGCATTGCTTGCTGGTTACAATGAAGCTGCTACTGGATTAGGCACTCTTAAAGGCCATTACGAAAATGTTGCAATTGGTCTTGTTTCATTAAATGACACCTTATTAGGAACGAATCAATATTTTGATAATCTTGAAGGTGATTATCGTGATATCGAGCAAAACCAAAACTATCAAGCAATAAAACTAACAATCCAAGGTTCCCAAGCAGGAACTGCAGAAATAGCTGAAAACTTAAAAGTATTAAATGCCCAGCTAAAAGAGGCTCAAGAAGGTATTAATTTTGCAAATAGTAAATTCTCTGAAGCACTTGCTGGTCAGGAAGCACTTATTAAAGGAATGGGAGACCTGGTTAACGGAATCAAAAAAATTGAAGCCGGTTTATATGAAATGGAAAATGGTCAGGGACGATTAATTAATGAAGCCCTGCCGCAAGTTTCAGGTGGATTAAGTGGACTGAATGATGGTCAACAGCAGATATTTGATGGTTTTAAAGATACGGGCGACCAACTATCACAGGTTACAGATGGCTTAAATGAAATATCTAATGGCTTAGTGTCCGCCCAAGATTACCTATCAGGTGTATCACAAATGAAGCAAATAGGTTTTTATATTCCGCAGGATGTGCTTGAAAGCAAGGACTTCGAGCAATCATTGGATGCTTACATGTCAGAGGATCGTAAAGTAATGACCATTGACGTGGTATTTGACCAAAATCCATATTCCAAAGAAGCACTTGATAGTGTTCCCGAAATTACTGCTACAGTTGAACGTGTTGTTAAGGATACAAAGCTCGAGAATGCTGACGTAGCAGTAGGTGGTGTGTCTAGTATGCATAAAGACCTTGATACCATTTCTGAGGCTGACTATTCTCGGACAGTTGTTCTTATGCTCATCGGGATTAGTATAATATTAATCATCCTGTTTCGTTCAATCATCATGCCGCTTTACCTAATAGGTTCATTAGTCTTAACCTACTTTACATCGATGGCTATTGCGGAGGTAATCTTTGTTAATTGGTTAGGGTATTCAGGTATTAGCTGGGCGGTTCCATTCTTTGCATTTGTCATTTTAGTCGCACTTGGAATCGACTACAGCATTTTCTTGATGGATCGATTTAACGAATTCCGACATATGCCGGTTGAACAAGCGATACTCATTTCAATGAAGAAGATGGGTACAGTTATTATCTCAGCAGCCGTCATTTTAGGAGGAACATTTGCAGCGATGATGCCATCCGGTGTATTATCACTGCTTCAAATTGCTACCATTCTCCTAATTGGACTATCGTTGTACGCACTTGTTATCCTGCCATTGTTCGTGCCTGTTATGGTAAAAACATTCGGCGAAGCAAACTGGTGGCCGTATAGAAAAAATAAAGATAGCATAACTGATCGTTCGATTAATTTGTAACAAAAAACCAAGCACCCGGGTGCTTGGTTTTTTATTTACTCTACTATTATTGTCCCTTTAAACATATTCATTCCACAATGGAAAGTGTATTGACCTGTTTTATCAGGTGTAAATGCTAATTTTGTTGTTCCAGCTTTAAGATTGACATCGTTTAGTCCAAAGTCTGGCATCATAAAGATGGAGAAACAGCTATTATCTCCTGGATTGGTAATTTCAAGTTCCACAGGTGCACCCTTCTTGACTCGAATAACATTTGGACTATAGCCTGTTGGCGTAACCGTCATCTTGATTTTTGGATCAGTGTCCTTTGTGATGTCCAATTCGGTAATGCTAGCACCACTAGTTTCAGCAGGGGTCCCGGGCTGTGTTGCTTCATCCTTACCTGGAACTTTTACAAAATCACTGCTGTACAAAAATAAGAACAAGGCTATGAGAATCAATCCGCCTGAAAATATGTTTAATGGAGAAAACTTCTCAATACTCAGAGAAAACTTCTCTTTTGTTTCTGAAAAAATAAACAAAATTACCAGCCCAAGAATAATAACAAACAAGATTAGTAATATCCCAAGCATGATAGCTGGATTTTCAAACTGAATGATGGCACCAACGAATGCACCAACAATGCCACTCAATAATCCAGATACTGACCCGCCTAGTATAGCTATTACCCCAATCGGTTGTCCAACTAAGAAACCAACAATGAAACCAACGAGCATCCCAATTCCAACAGGTAGAAAAAATTCACCCGTTTGGACGCCAATGAGATAGCCAGAAAGTAGTCCTACCATCGTCGAAATGGCCATGCTGATTATCGTTCCTGAAAAGAAGTTTAGCTTTTCTTTACCTCGGTGTAATAGGAACAGAGAATAGCCTGTTAGTAAGCTCATAATAGCTATTGCAAATATCGTTAAAATAGTCATGTGAAAAAACTCCTCTAATGTTAAATAAACAATATATCTATATTATAAATACTAAAATCGCATTCTTTAGAAAACAATAAGTAAATTCTATGAACGTTTTATAAAAATATAAAAAAGACGTGTTTAACGTCTTTTAAAGAAAAGATTAGTCCTCGTCAGCTTTTTCAAGAGTATTTTTATAAATCCGCTTTAATGCTTCATTTTGCATTTTCATATAATCCAAAATAAATTGTTTCTCTTCTTCTTCCTTATCTAAATCATCCTTTTCCTCTTTCATTTCATCACCTCATATACTTCTCCCTTCATTTTAACTAATTGTGTGCGCTATATAAAGTTTATTTTTAAATAAAAAATTGACATTCACTAGCTGCCAATATATAATTTTCTAAAAATAATATTGAAACGTTGACGGGGACTAGTAAAATGAAGATGTCTTACAAAGAGAGGAAACCAATGGTGGAAGGTTTCTTAAGATGGTCATTTGAACCTGCCTCACGAGTTCTGTATCGGATCCTTTGAAGATACATGCGGATAAAATCCGTTATCCTATCGAGAGTTTAAAGCACTAGCTTTATGAATCTAGGGTGGTATCGCCAGGTCTTGGTCCCTTTTTGGGACCAAGGCCTTTTTATATTCAAAAAAAAATAATGAGGTGTCAAAATGGCTAAGGAATTTGTAAAAGACGTTACTAGTATGGACGAGGACTTCGCCCAGTGGTATACAGATGTTGTCACAAAAGCAGATTTGATTGATTATTCAAGTGTCCGCGGTTCGATGATAATTCGACCTTATGGTTATGCCCTTTGGGATAATATTAAAAATGAATTAGATCGACGCATTAAAGAAACAGGGCATGAAAACGTTTATATGCCATTATTTATTCCAGAGAGCTTACTTCAAAAAGAAAAAGACCATGTTGAGGGATTCGCACCAGAGGTAGCCTGGGTCACACATGGCGGTACAGAGGAGCTTGCAGAACGATTGGTGGTTCGTCCTACTTCGGAGGTTCTATTTTGTGAGCACTATAAAAATATTATTCATTCCTATCGGGATTTACCAAAGCTATATAACCAATGGGCAAACGTGGTCCGCTGGGAAAAAACAACGAGGCCATTTTTAAGGACCTTAGAATTTTTATGGCAGGAAGGTCATACTGCCCATGCAAATGACGAAGAGGCTATGGAAGAAACCATTAAAATGCTAAATGTATATGCAGCTATTTGTGAGGAGATTCTTGCCATACCAGTTGTGAAAGGGCAAAAAACTGAAAAAGAAAAATTTGCCGGTGCAAAAGCCACTTTTACTATCGAAAGCTTAATGCATGATGGAAAAGCCTTACAATCAGGAACTTCCCATCACTTTGGTACTGGATTTGCAGAAGCATTTGGAATACAATACACCGACAAAGAAGGCAAGCTTCAATATGTCCATCAAACCTCATGGGGTTTCACAACGAGAATTATCGGGGCATTAATTATGGTGCACGGCGACGATCGCGGTCTTGTCATTCCGCCAAAGGCTGCACCAACTCAAGTGATGATTGTGCCAATTGCGCAGCATAAAGAAGGTGTTCTTGATTTTGCTTATGAATTGAAAGATTCGCTTTCAAAGGTTGTCCGAGTAGGGATTGATGCCAGCGATAAAAAACCAGGCTGGAAATTCAATGAATACGAAATGAAGGGGATTCCAGTTCGTTTAGAAGTGGGACCGAAAGATATTGAAAATAATCAAGTGGTATTGGCTAGACGTGACACAGGAGAAAAAGTTTTTGTACCACTGGATCAACTAGAAAGTAAACTTGTGGGCCTACTTGACGAAATTCAAACCAATTTATATAACAAAGCATTAAAGCATAGAGAAAAGAGAACATCAGTAGCTCTAACTCTTGATGAGTTAAAAACTACGCTTGAGGCGAAACCAGGATTTATTAAAGCGATGTGGTGCGGTGATTTAGCCTGTGAGGAAAAAATCAAAGAGGAAACCACGGCAACCTCACGCTGCATCCCTTTTGAACAAGACCTGGTAGCTGACAAATGCGTTTGCTGTGGAAAAGCAGCTAATCAGATGGTTTTTTGGGCAAAAGCTTATTAAAAAACGAAAACAAACTAATTGGGATATAAACAGAGCATCGGTATGTGCTCTGTTTTTCTGATTCTTTCGAATTAATTATAGTGTGATCTAAATCACTAACTTAGTGTGATTTATTATATATAATAATCACTACACGCATAGTGATAACTACATAAGGAGTGATTATTTTGTTAGATCGAAGTACCATTGACATTATTAAATCAACAGTACCAGTATTAGAAAAATACGGTGAAACGATTACGACACGATTTTATCAGCTCATGTTTGCAAACCACCCGGAACTATTAAATATCTTTAATCACGCAAACCAAAAACAGGGCAGACAGCAAAAAGCACTTGCAGGAACGGTGTACGCTGCTGCGATGTATATCGATAATCTGGAAGCTATCCTTCCAGTGGTAAAACAAATTGCCCATAAGCATAGAAGCTTAGGCATTAAACCGGAACATTATCCAATTGTTGGTGAACATCTTCTGTTAGCGATTAAAGATGTTTTGGGCGACGCAGCTACTAATGAAATTATTCAGGCATGGGAAAAAGCCTATAAGCTAATTGCAGATGCATTTATTGGTGTGGAAGCCCAAATGTATGAAGGGGCTGCCAATCAGCAAGGTGGATGGGATGGTTTCCGTCATTTCATTGTTGAACGTAAAGTAAATGAAAGTGACGTTATTACCTCTTTCTACTTAAAACCGGAAGATAAACAAGGAATTGCTCAATTTCTTCCTGGCCAATATATCAGCATTAAACTTGAAATCGAGGGTGAGGAGTACACCCACATTCGCCAATATAGTCTTTCAGATGCGTCTGGGAAGGATTATTACCGGATTAGCGTAAAGCGTGAAGCAGGTACGGAAAACCCTGACGGCATGGTATCAAATTACCTCCACAACAGTGTAAAAGAAGGAGATATACTCAAAGTGAGTGCTCCAGCCGGTGACTTTGTTTTAGATACGGAGAAAAATACGCCTGTAGTATTGTTAAGTGGTGGTGTTGGGGTTACACCGATGATGAGTATGTTAAAAACGGTGGCAGAGATTCAGCCAGAGAGAAAAGTGACCTTCATTCATGCAACAGCAAATGGAAATGTACATGCATTAAGAGATGAAGTAGAAAGAATTTCTGAACTAGAAAATGTTAATACATTTTTCTTTTATGATTCACCTACAGAAGAAGACAGGAATAACAAACTTTTTGATGTAGAAGGCTATGTAACACGTGATTGGCTTGAAAAAAATGTCCCTTATACTGATGCAGACTTTTATTTCTGCGGTCCAGTTCCATTCATGAAAGGAATGAACCAAGCATTACTAGAATTAGGAGTTACTGCTGACAGGATTAACTTTGAGTTCTTTGGACCAAAGGGTAGTTTAGAAGTGACAGAAAAAAGTGAGCCAGTTTTAGTTTAAATATTGCTAGATAACTAAAAATAAGGTACCGAACCTAGTTCGGTACCTTATTTGCAAGAGTAGAATAAAATTCATTTACTTTGTTCCAAATTATTGAATTTTAGTATTATTATGGTTGATAATAGAGTTTGAAGGGGGAATTTAAATTGACAACCATTAATCTTATGAAAAAGACGGCTGGAGTTATTTTAGAAAAAAAGAACCTTACAAATGTCATTGCAAGAGTAGGCTTGGTATTAGATATTTCCGGATCAATGCGTAAATTATATAAAAATGGAACGGTTCAAAAAGTGGTTGAGAGGATTCTTGCTGTTGCTAGCCAGTTTGATGATGATGGAGCCTTGGATGTTTGGGTATACGACAATGAATTTTCTCGTTTGAAATCAGTGACGGAAAGTGACTTTTTAAATTATGTGGACGAGTACATTATGAACAACGATTTAATCCATAAATTTGGAAGAAATGATGAACCACCTGTGATGGAAGATGTTATCCAGAAATATACGGTAGAACAACCCTCCCAAGAGCCTGCTTTTATTGTTTTTATAAACGATGGAGGCTGCAAAAGAACAATTAAGAAACCAGTCGTAGCATCATCCACTAAACCAATCTTTTGGCAGTTCGTTGGAATTGGTGATTCCAACTTTGAAGTCCTGGAAAAATTGGACACAATGGAAGGTCGGTTTATTGATAATGCGAACTTTTTCCATATTAAAGATATCGAAAAGACTACAGATGAAGATTTATATAATCAACTACTAGATGAATTCCCATCATGGTTGAAAGAAGCTAAGGCTAAGGGGATTTTATAGTAGGCTCTGTTAATGGATACTGTTGAATTTTGAACCTGTTGATTGGAGCGAACGGTGCTTGACTCCTGCGGGATGCACGAGCTGAGTGAGACCCCGCAGGTGCGAAGCTGTAAGGAGGCTCACGGGTGAGCCCGCGGAAAGCATAGCACCTGGAGCGCAAATCAACAGCCAAGTTTAACAGAGCCTTATAGAAAAAAAGGACTGAGAAATCTCAGTCCTTTACTCGTTCACCCACGAAAGTCCTACTGTACCTACTCCTGTATGTACTCCCGCCACAGTAATCAGCATTAATAGTTCTGTTTCTAATCCTGGGATTGCTTCATTTACTAATTGCTCTAATTTCTTTGCTTTTTCTTCATCATGCGCATGCAAAATCGCTACTTTATTAACGGTATGATTACCCTTGTCCTCTATTAACTTGTCTATAAGCCATGAAAAGGCCTTCTTTTCTGATCTTACTTTATCTTTTATTTTTGCTGTTCCATCTTCTATTGCTAAGATGGGCTTAATATTCAATAATGAAGCTAAAATTTTCTGTCCGCCAGTAACTCTTCCGCTCTTGTGAAGCTGGTCCAAATTGGATGGGACTAAAAATAGTTTCGTACGTTCAGTAATGGCTTCTAATTCACTTACAACCTCTATAATATCAATACCCTGTTCAACTAGTTTCAACCCTTTTTTCATCATGAAAGTAAGCGGATAAGAACCAGTTTGTGAATCCACCGCCAAAAGTTTAAATTCCGCCATTTCTGCACCCATTTTTGAAGTCTGGAAGGTACCTGACAGGATACTCGAAGCATGGATGGCAATTCCAACATCATATTCTTCTCTTAACTTTTTATAAAGGTCAACAAAATCACCGATTGAAGGCTGTGAGGTTTGAAAGGTGCCCGTTTCATTTTTCATTCGTTCATAAAATTCCTCTTGCGAAATATCAACCGTTTCTTTAAATGATTCCTGATTGATTACAACTTGCAACGGTATGACATGAATATTATGTTTTTCGATAAATTCCTTGCTAAGTGAAGCGGTTGTATCTGTTATCCAAGCTATTTTTGACTGATTCATTTCACCCATTTCCTCCTGCGGGAACATCTAATTAGTACTATTATTTACCCAATTTATTTTGTTATGTAGTTTTGATAACTATATAACACTTTACTAGTGTGATAGTTTGCAGTCAAGAAGTTGAATATAAAAATGAAAGTAATTGTTAATATTTAATGAACTTTTCAATACCACTCGACTTTCTACTTTAGAAAGTTTGTTTTGGTGGAAATTTATGTTTAAATAAAAGGTAGAATTAGCCAGAAAGGATGAGTTTTTTGAATAAGAACGTCATACGGTCCGTAACCATTATTGCTACACTTTTTAGTCTCCTCTGGCTTGCAGGACTGGGTTGGGCTGTGGGTGAGTATTATGCGGGAAAACCGGACAAGATTCCCCAAAAATCAACTATTAGTAATGTGGAAAAGAATAAGGGATTATCCATTGTGACATTGGGTGATTCTTTAACGAGGGGAACAGGGGATGAAACGGGGAAGGGCTATGTCGGTATCCTAATGGATGAAATAAAGAAAAAATCAAAGCAAGAGGTACAGCTAACAAACCTTGGGATTGTCGGCCAACGTTCTAATCAACTTAAAAAACAAGTTCAGCAAACGGAGGTACAAAGACAAATTCAGACAGCTGACCTTATCCTTGTTACAATTGGCGGCAATGATTTGTTCAGAGGTGGGCAGGGCTTAGAGGATTTTAATACTGAAGAAATAGTGGAAATTGAAAAAAAATACCTAGAAAATATAACGAGTATCCTACAGCAAATACGGGGCGCTAATAATAATGCAACAGTTTTTTTAATCGGACTATATAATCCCTTTAGTGATTTAGAACAGGGGGCAGAAATGTCAAAAGTGGTCCGTCATTGGAATTATCAAAGTGCAGAAGTGAGTGCAGCATTTCCGAAAATTGTGTTTGTGCCAACCTTTGACCTTTTTGAACTGCAGGTTAATGACTATCTTTACTCGGATAAATTTCATCCCAATACGGAGGGGTATCGTTTAATTGCTGAACGAGTAGCCTCATTGCTTACATGGTAAGGAGCCAAAGCGCATGGAAAAAACTACTTTATCTGTACATAATTTAAGAAAGGTAATTGGAAGAAAAGAAATCATTAAGGGGATAAGCTTTGAACTAAAAGAAGGAGAAGTGTTTGGTTTTTTAGGGCCAAACGGGGCGGGAAAAACGACAACTATCCGCATGCTGGTCGGCTTGATAAAGCCCACATCGGGGACCATCCATATTGGAGGATCGAATATCGTTTCGGATTTTGAGGGAGCGATGAAGAATCTTGGCTGTATTGTTGAAAACCCAGAATTGTATCCGTACTTGTCAGGCTACGATAATTTGCTTCATTTTTCGAGAATGTTGGAAGGTGTCGACGAGGGACGAATGAACGAAGTTACCAAACTAGTAGGGCTTACGGAGAGAATTCATGATAAGGTAAAAACTTATTCTCTTGGAATGAGACAGCGCCTTGGTATTGCCCAAGCGCTTTTAGGTAGACCAAAGGTACTGATCCTAGATGAGCCAACAAATGGATTGGACCCAGCTGGAATTCGCGAAATGCGGGAATTTATTCGTTTTCTCGCCTTAGATGAAGGTTTAAGTGTTCTTGTATCAAGCCACTTGCTTAGTGAAATACAATTGTTATGTGACCGAGTAGCGATTATTTCAAGAGGCGAAATTATACGAACGGATTCCGTTGATCATTTATTGTCTAACCGCGAAAGAGTCGTTTGGCGCTTTCATCCGTTTGAAGTTGGTAAGAAATTATTAAGTTCGGTAACAGCTATAGAAGAAAAAGATGACGGCGCAATTTTAACAGAATTTGATGAAGTTAAAACCCCAGAATGGAACAAACTGCTAGTGAATTCAGGTGTCTCAGTTACAGAGATGCATCGAAAGCTCCCGGTTCTCGAAGAATTATTCCTTGAACTAACAGGGGGTGACTCAATTGAATAAATTAATTGAAAATGAAATGATGAAGCTAATGGCAAAAAAACGCCTGATTATTATCGGGATTATTATTGCAGTACTTGTCGCATTATTTACCTATGCACAATTTAAAGAAACGGAAACGCAAAGAGAGAAATTAGGAACAGACGATTGGCGAACAATGCTTCAAGGGCGAATTATCGATCAACAAAATCGTTTAGGGAGCAGTCGAATTTCAGATGAATGGAGAAAACAGATACAAATTTCTTTGCAGCAAAACCAATATTATCTTGATCATGATATTAACCCGTCGGAGCCTGGTGCTCCTACATTTATGAGAATGTTTTTGGAAAATTCAATTGAAATGTTTATTCCATTAATGGTTATGGTTATTGCAAGTGACATTGTATCTTCTGAGCATAGTCAAGGCTCTATTAAGCTACTTTTGACAAGACCTGTCAGGAGGTGGAAAGTACTTTTAAGTAAATATTTCACTCTTGGATTAGCGGTTTCTTTGATTGTAGCAATGGCGGGGATCCTTTCCTATCTAATTTCCGGGTTAGTTTTTGGATATAAAGGATGGGGTGCTCCTGTTTTAACAGGATTTAATGTAACCGATGCTGGATTAAATACAGCAAATGTAAAGCTTATTGACCAGTGGCAGTTTTTATTAATGGATTTTGGACTAGTATGGTTTGTTGCGATTGTAGTGGGGACTTTAGCTTTTATGTTGTCAGTTTTGATCCGCAGCACGGCAGCTGGAATGGGTGTAATGTTAGCTGCATTGATCTCTGGCGCGATATTAAATAATATGGTCTCCTCTTGGGAGTCTGCAAAATACTTTTTTATGGTGAATTTACGTTTAACCAACTATATGACAGGTGCTCCGCCTCCCATTGAAGGGATGACACTTTCTTTTTCGATGTTGGTGCTTTTAGTCTGGTGGGCAGTGGCACTATTCGTTTCCTTTTTTGTATTTACCAGAAAAGATGTTTATTAATAAAGAAAAACCTCCCGTCGAAAAGATGGGAGGTTATTTTGCCTTAAAATTGGGGGAAATTAAGGCGATGGTAAATAATTGGGATTATTCTAATTAAAGGGCCGTATGGGAGGGAATCCAGCAGCCCTGGGAATCACTTATTAACGTTATTTTTGGTTGGCAGTCATTTTCATTGGTTCTTTACTTACTCCAAAATGTTGTTTTATGATTAATGATGGTCCACCAAGGTTTAATAAGTAGCGGGCCTCAATCACTTGTTTCATAAATGCTCCAAATAATCCTGACAGCCGGAAGTTGCCAACTTTACCTACCGCAGCAAAAAGACCAATAGAAGCAACAGATCCTTTATGGTGGTATTCAAATACTTTTAAGCTGTCACCTCTTAGTGTAGCAACAATATTTTTCGCACAAACATCTGCTTCTTGAAGAGCAACTTGTGCCGTTGGAGGAAGAGCATTTTTTTCATCCTTCATGAATAATGAACAATCTCCGATACAGAAGATATCTTTCATACCTTTAACAAGAAGGTTTGAATCAACAGGTACTTTGCCTTTTACAATTGGTAATCCACAGTTTTGTACAATCGGATTACCCTTCACACCACAAGACCAAATTAAAGTACGAGTTGGTAGCTCAATATTGTTTTCAAGTTTAACCATTTCTGGTGTGCACTCCAATATCTTAGTTGCCATGTGCATTTCAATATTAAATTTCTTTAATACTCCAGTAGTATATTCAATGGATTCCTTAGGGAAGAATGGAATTACGGATGCAGCAGCTTCAACTGCAACAATCCTTACTTTTTCAAATGGAACATCATATTTTTCACAAAGTTTCGGTAAACCTTCCGCTAATTCACCTAACATTTCAACTCCGGTAAAACCGCCGCCGGCAACGACGAAAGTAAGACGTGAAGGATCTTGATCTTCTTTATATAGGTTTAATTGTCTAATAATTTGATTATAAATGGCTTTTGTACTTCTAAAGCTACGAATGGCAAAGGCATGTTCCTTAATACCAGGAATACCAAAGGTTTCAATATCAAATCCTAAAGCAATCAACAAGTAATCGTATTCTACTGTTTCGCCGCCCTCGAGATGTACTTCCTTGCTGTTGATATCAACAGATGAAACGGTACCCATTTTAAAATTCGTCTTTTCAGGATTGATAAGTTCTGGAATAGACATGGCGATTTGACGATCGGATGCAGTACCTGCACCTGTTCTATGTAGTTGTGTTGTAATATAATGATAATCATGTTTATTAATTATTGTAACGTCAGCTTCACCAGATTTAAGTAATTTCTCTAATTTCTTCCCTGTGATGATGCCACCGTATCCTGCGCCTAAAATAACAATCTTTGGTTTCCTCATAATAATCCTCTCCCTATTTCAAAAAATGAAATTTATCTACATTTATAATGTGAAATACTTCACATACATTTCGAAAAAATATAGAGCAAAAAGCTCTCTTTCCATTGTGAAGTATTTCACATATCTTCTATATTCATAGATTAATGGATTTCGGTAAAATTAACAAGTGGTTTTTTCCTATAAATATGTCGAAATGGTAAATTTTTTTAAGTAAACAGGGAATGATAAATTCGTGCCAATTTATTACTGGTTAATTTTTCAAGAATAATTATTTGGAAAGGTGAGATGTAATGAAACTAAGAAAGCTGGTATTCGCACTTGCACTGTTTCTTACTGTCCCAGGCTTTAATTCTGCTAATGCAGAGATGTCGGACAAGGTTAAGCAGGGAGAGGATAAGGAATGTGACTGTGAACAGCAGGAACACATGCAAAAGGATTGGCAGGCTAAAATAAAAGAAAGGGAAAAGAATCTCTTATCATGGGTGGACCAATATACACCGGATAAAAAGGCTGAATGGACCAAGGTGCTGGAAGAGAAAAAAGCTCTTCGTAATCAATGGTTGAGTCCTGAATTCGCAGAAAAACGCGAGAAGTGGAAGCAAGAAAAAATGTCCAAAATACAGGATCTAAAAAAGCAATTTGAAGAGGGAAAGTTAACAAAGGAAGAGTTTGTTAAACAAGCACATGGTGGGAAAGATTTCGGTCACTTTAAAACCTACCATGAATTAAATAATGCAGTAGCTGCAAAGGATAAAAAGCAAGCTGCAGCTCTTTTAAATCAATTGCTAGAACAATCCAAACAACATAACGAAAAAATGAAAGAAATGATGAATAAGTAACTAGTAATAAAAACGTCAATTCAATAGTGATTGGCGTTTTTTGCTATTTAATACTCATAGTTAATTAAACTCTGTTGATTGGAGCGGAAAGCGAAGTGCCTGGAGCTCCAATCAACAGGCTAGTCCAATACAGATACTTTTCTAGAAGGGAATTAAATCAATTAAAAGAGTAAACCCTGGGTACAATATAGTGTACAGAATTTCAAGGAGGTTTTTCGGATGGCCAGAAGAAATCTAATGATAACAACCGTAGCTTTAGGTGCTGCGTATTTACTTAGAAATGACAAGGCACGCAGTAAATTAATTCACCAGTTTCAGTCGTTTGCAAATAAATCTAAAAGGTAAAAACAAAAGGTAAAAAGCAAGATGCGATTGCATCTTGCTTTTTTTCATAATGATTATAAGACTAGTTTAGATTGGACGTAATAATACAAAAGTTTACCTGTATTTTCAATTGAGTCCTTATGAGTTCTCTCAAAGGCGTGTGAAGAATCGATCCCAGGGCCAATTAGTCCATGAACGATGTCATGACCAGAGCGGATTGCTGCTGATGCATCAGATCCATAGAATGGATAGATATCAAGCTTATATTGGATATTGTTTTCTTCAGCAAGACGAACTAACTTCTTCCGAAGTTCATAATGATAGGGACCAGTTCCGTCCTTTACACAAATCGACACGGTATACTCGTCAGTGGACTGTCCATCCCCCATAGCACCCATATCAACAGCTAAATATTCAACCGTTTCAGGAGTAATATTTGAATTTCCGCCATAACCAATCTCTTCATTATTAGAAATTAAAAAATGTGTGGTGTAAGGCAATTCGACTTTATCGGTTTTGATCTGCTTAATTAATTGAAGTAAGATCGCAACGCTGGCTTTATCATCTAAATGGCGTGATTTTATAAAACCGCTGGGCGTTACTTCCACCCGCGGGTCAAAGGAAACAAAATCTCCGACCTCAATACCTAATGCTTTCACATCTTCTGCATTATGTACTTTTTCATCAATTCGCACTTCCATATTTGCCTGATTACGTTCGGCTTTTCCTGCATCTTTGTATACATGGACAGAGGTTTGGTGCATAAGAATCGTACCAGTAAATTTCTTTCCACTGCTGGTTTCGATTTGACAGTACTCACCTTCAATGGAGTTGAATTTAAAGCCGCCAATTAAATCGAGCCGAAGGCGCCCGTTTGATTTAATCTCCTTAACCATCGCTCCAAGTGTATCCACATGTGCTGTCAGTAGCCGATGGTGGTTTGTATCCCTACCCTCTAACGTTGCAATTAATCCGCCTTTACGGTTTCTTCTTGTCTTCACTTGTAAATCAGCAAGAAAATTCTCTACATAAGTAATCACTTCATTTGTATTACCTGATGGACTCGGTATCGATACCAAATCCACTAGTAAATTCATCGTTTCGTCAAGATTCTTGTTAGTCAAAACCAAATCCCCTTTCTAAATAAACCATAAACTTAGTATACAACTATTTACAAAAACCTCGTAGCAAAAAGTGTCAATTTTCTTATGGTTCCCGCATAGGCTTCTTAGTGATGATTAATTTCTTAAACAAGGAAAAAGGGAATGAGCAATTTGCCTATTAACAGGGGGAGAAAAATGACCAGAATTGAACTTTATCACGATAAGCCGAAGCCATTTTCTTGGAAGGGTCCATTTTTTTTCATTTTAACGTGTATTATTCTAACAGTGGGACTCTTACTGTTCCGTCATTACTATCAAAGTACGATAAAAATTGAAGCACCAGCCGAAAACTTAGGGTCAAAAGTTGTTATCCATCTTCCAAATGGGCAAGAGGTCTTTACCTATGAAAATTTGATTTTTGAAAAAGACGGAAAGACCTATTATAAGGGCGAGCGAAATACAATTGACTTAACTGGTGGATCTGTTACTTATGAAAATTGGGAATAACAAAAAAGACTGGCAGATTTCCAGTCTTTTCTCATTTAAACCAACCTTTTTTCTTAAACCACAAGGACATTCCTAACCCAACTAGTATCATAAGAAAAAGAATCATAAAATAGCCGTATTTTAAGTATAGTTCAGGCATGTTTTGAAAGTTCATTCCATAAATTCCTGCGATAAAGGTGAGGGGCATGAAGATAGTGGTTATGACCGTTAAGACCTTCATCACATGATTTGTTTGATGTGAATTTATAGAAATGTAGCTATCACGAATATCCATGGTTAATTCACGATTGGCTTCAATCATTTCTGTTAGTTTTAATAAATGGTCATGGATATCTGAATAATATTCTATTCTATCCTTTGTACCTGTTAGTCGTTGAGAATTAATAATTCTATAAACGAGATCTCTCATCGGGGTAATTGCGTGCCTTAGTGAGAGGAGGTCTTGCCTTGTATCAAACAACACCTCAAGCAATGCTTCCATTGTTCTTCGTTTTGAATTCTGGTCAATCTCATTTAATGTATCCTCCATTTGATACACGAGTGGGAAGTAGTTGTCGACCATTTTATCGAGTGCATGGTAGAAAACTAAAGGGGGATTCCACTTATCAATAGTAGTTGAGAGACTCAATCGTTTCCATACCTCATCAATCTCAATCGAGGGTTTACTGTGGAAGGTAACAATAAACGTATCAGCTAGGAAAAAATTTATTTCTTCTCTTTGTTTGGTCATTTGATTCAGTGCCTGGGTAACAAAAAATGTATAGTCTTGATAATAGTCAAGCTTAGGACGCTGTAACGTAAAAATACAATCCTCAATCGCAAGAGGGTGGAAATCAAGTGGGTTGCTTAAGAGCTCAATTTCATTTT
This sequence comes from Neobacillus sp. FSL H8-0543, assembly GCF_038592905.1. GTDB lineage: Bacteria > Bacillota > Bacilli > Bacillales > Cytobacillaceae > Neobacillus. The sequence goes on from NZ_CP151943.1 coordinate 4,438,513, forward strand.
CAGATGGTTGATGAAAATCAATCCAGTACCAAAGATAATTGCCTTTGACTAACTCAATTAGTGGCAAGTCCTTGACCAATTGATAATGTTTATTTACTGCTATGGTTCTAATCATACTAACACCTTTTTCTTTCATTCTTTATTCCATTTTCATCATAATCATACCCTTTTAGGTGAGATTTTACAAAATAATGTCTACAATACAAGACATTGCATGCCAGTCTGGTCTTACTAATAATAAAATTGGGTGAATGAAAAATGGCATTCCTATTGTCGGAATGCCATTTCACTCTTTCTATACGGTTGGTGCTTCTGCTTTCTTTCTCATTGATTGTGGAATGTATACACAGAATGGTTCGCTCTCCATATAGTCACCAGTAACCGCATAGGTTCTTGAACGGGAACCGCCGCAAATTTTATTATATTCGCAGACACCGCATTTACCTTTATAGTTATCAGGCTGGCGAAGCTCTTTAAATACTTTTGCTTCACGATAAATTTCTGCAAGTGGGGTATCGCGAATGTTACCGCCAACGATTGGAAGTAAGCCGCTTGGCATTACATCACCAATATGGTTAACAAATGCAAAGCCATTTCCATCATTAACACCCTTTGGTGCACGCTTTAACCCATCATGCATTGAAGCAAAATCTGTAGTAATGGTATCTTCATAATGAATTTCGCCTTTTTCAATGACATGATCTCGAGCTTTCTCTTGTAAAACCACACGGCGGTAATGCTGTGCTGCTGTTGTCTTGATGTCATATGGAGCAGTTTTACTTAATTGATATAACCAACGGAAAACTTTTTCGTGCTCAGCTGGTGTAATACAAGCGTCCATTTGACCTCTTCCAGTCGGAACTAGCAAGAAAATATACCACATGACGGCACCAAGTTCTTCTACAAGCTTTGACATTTCTTCAAGGTGGTCATAATTATAACGTGAAATTACTGTATTAATTTGTAAAGGCATTCCCAATTCCTTTAAGTACTTAATTTTTTCAACTGTTACGTCGAATGAACCAGGCACTCCACGGAATTTGTCGTGAATTTCTGCTGTAGGCGCATCAAGACTTAAGCCCCAACGTGAAAGACCAACTTCCTTTGCACGTTGCATTTTTTCTTTTGTAACATTTGGAGTTGCACTAGGGGTCATGCTAACGCGCATCCCTTTTTTAACTGCATAATCAGCAAGCTCAAAAAGGTCTTCCCTCATCATACAATCCCCGCCTGAGAAGACAAGCATCGGATTATCCATTTCATAAATTTGATCGATTAGATTAATTCCCTCTTCATGTGTTAGTTCACGAGGGTCTGGAGTTAGCTGTGCATCAGCACGGCAGTGAACGCATTTCAGTTGGCAAGCTCTAGTTACTTCCCAGATTACTATAAAAGGGTTTACGTCATAATCAATACCCTTGCTCATTCCATGTGGGTGACCCATACTTTGTGGATGTCCCATAGCATGAGGATGTCCTTTACTTATTCCTTGCATTGTCATCACCATGATTTCATTTATATTTTTAAAACTATAAAAAATGTTTCTATAGGTTTATTATAAGTTGGTCAATCGTTCGTGGATGATTTGTTTGTTACAATATTTCTACATTCGCTAGTAAGGAAACACTATCAATTCAAGATTTCCAAGGTGTTTAGATGGTAAAGTACCTGTGTTTTGGAAAATGGAAAACTCCTTATAAACATAAAAATTGGTAATTATTTAAAAATCAAAAAATTAGTAGTTTATGAAAGCAGAATGAACCTTTATACTTAAATTAGAATAATTAACCATTTTTGAAGTTTAATATAGAATGAAAATCAGAAAATGTCATAATGTAAAAGTTAGTGTTGACAGTGTAAAAGAAGAAGGAAAACTGATGCTATCTGATTCCCTAATCAATAAAAGGTCGAATCTTAGGAGAAAATGAATGGTAAAAAAAGTAGCAAGTCTATGTATTTTGTTTATTATTATTGCTGTTGGATATATCCAAAAGGATGAATTACTTTCTTTAGTCAATGCCGGTGGCTCTTTATCAATATTGATTAGTATGCTGCTTGTCTCCATTTGCGTATTTTTTCCTATCATTCCCTTTCCAGTGCTGGCAGGAGCGATTGGCAGCGTTTTTGGAGCAACACAAGGAATGATCGTTTCCTTAACAGGGGCTATGGTGGGAACGATGGGATTTTTCTATTTAAGCAGGTATGGATTCCGTGATTACGCACAGCAAAAATTAATGAACTATCCAAAAGTGCAGGAATATGAGGCATTTCTAAACCAAAATTCCTTTTTGGCAATTTTAACTTGCAGATTGATTCCAATTATTCCAGCACCAGTGGTTAATATTGTGTGCGGATTGAGTAAGGTGAAGGTGCATACTTTTTTTATCGCTTCCTCGATTGGCAAGATCCCAAATATCTTAATCCTTTCCTATGCAGGGGCAAGCTTTAGCAGTAATAAGCTATTTTCATTCGGCTTATATGGCGGATATATACTCATAATTTTCTTGATTAATTTTGTCATTATGTATCGGAGAATGGCAAGGGATATCTAGATTAAACAACCTTTTTAACTTGAAGGTCTGGTTGTTCTGCAACTGTGATAATTTCCTTAAAAAAGCTTTTTAATATCAGCCACCTAGCAGGATAAGTATAGATATAATCTTCTATAATTTGTGATGAAAAAATGACAAAACAATCAAGTTCCTGTTTTTCCTTTTTTAAGTCATATAAAAGTGCATGCAGATTCGTATAATACTCATGTAGCTGGTATAGATTTGGTTTTGCGACTTGAATCTTATTAATTTGGTTATGCTCTAATATAGTTTGCTTTTGATATGCAATGCTTTCTTCTTTTGATAGCCCGTTTAAGCTAATTCGATCATTAATAAAATAAATTCCCTTCATTTAGCACCTCGATTTTGGGTTATTGATACTGTTATTGACAGGGAATTTGTGAAGTATACTTCAGATGATCCATTGTTTAGGGCAAATAAATATTGGAAGGTGAGTGAAATATGTCTACATGGGAAAAAGACGGTTTTACACTAAGTACAGATAAGGAAAATCTTGATGCACACGTCATTCACAAGTTCTTGAGTATTGATTCTTACTGGGCAAAAGGAATATCGATGGAAAAAGTAGAGAAATCTATTGAAAAATCTTCTATCTGTTTTGGTATGTATGAGGGTAATCCTAAATTAGGGTACGCGAAACAGATTGGTTTTGTACGGGCAGTAACCGATTTTGTAAGGTTTGCCTGGATTATGGATGTTTTTGTTCTCCCGGAATATCGGGGAAGAGGTTTGTCGAAATGGATGATGGAAACGGTCACAGAGCAATCAGAGCTAAAGGATGTCCGGAAAATGATGTTATGTACCTACGATGCCCATGGTTTATATGAACAATATGGTTTTCATGCCATAGATGACCCGGAAATTTTTATGGAAAGGAAAATATAATAATGTGGATTCGGTAATTGGCTGCCTAGCATAGTTTGTAGGTGGTCTATTTTTTTCTAGTAAAGTCTTATAAATAGAGAATCTTAAACAAAAAAATACCCGGCTAACCGCCGGGCTTTTGAGAAATCTATATAAATTAAGGGGGGAGAAGGAGGTTCGTTTTCTGAACCTAAAACAAGCATAACGGAAAAATATGAACAAACTATGAATGAATCTTTAATAGTTTAGGAAGTTTTGAGAGTGGGAATACTACATGGGAAAAATTTTAACAAATCTTTAAAATGGTGTACACTAGTAGAGGATTACCTTAGATGTGGTGACAGGCACCACTCGTGGACATTTGTCTTTCTGGGGTGGACAGTTGATGTTTGAAAATATAAAAAAGAGTGATGAGATGTTTAAGTCAATTGTTTTATTTGTTTTGGCTGGTCTTGCGGAGATCGGCGGAGGATATCTAGTGTGGTTATGGCTACGGGAGGATAAGCCATTTTGGTATGGGATTATCGGGAGTTTTATACTTGTCTTTTATGGAATTATCCCAACCCTACAAAGCTTCCCCTCATTTGGCAGAGTATATGCCGCCTATGGTGGTGTGTTTATCATATTAGCAGTACTCTGGGGATGGGGAATAGACAAAAAAGCACCGGATTTATACGATTGGCTAGGTGCAATGATATGTCTCATTGGTGTTTCCATAATGCTATGGGCGCCGCGAAGTTAGTGGTGACAGGCACCACTCGTGGACATTTGTCTTTCTGGGGTGGACAGTTTGAGCGCTTTTAGCAGATATATAGAAGGAGTCTTTTATAATGGCAAATACACATATTTTTTCTAAGGAAGAGGAGATTGCGAATTCGATTACGCATGGGATTGGTGCGGTGTTAAGTATCGCTGCCTTAGTTATTCTCATCGTTTTTTCTGTCCTTTATGGAAATGCTTGGCATATTGTGAGTTTTACGATTTATGGTGCTTCGATGTTTATCTTATATATGTCCTCTACATTGGTTCATAGCTTTCCAGAAGGGAAAGCAAAAGACATCTTTGAAATCTTTGACCATTCCTCAATATACTTTTATATTGCTGGAACGTACACCCCATTTTTACTAGTAGTTATCAAAGGGCCATTAGGCTGGTCACTTTTTGGAATCGTTTGGGGCTTGGCGATTGCAGGTACCGTTTTTAAATGTTTTTTTGCAAAAAAGTATCTTCTCACATCTACGCTTCTCTATGTTGTTATGGGTTGGATGATTGTGTTTGCCTGGAAACCGCTAGTAAACAATCTTGCTCCTGAAGGGCTGATGTACTTAATCATCGGTGGCCTTCTTTACACGTTTGGAGCTGTTTTCTATGTATGGCGCGGCTTTCGGTTTCACCATGCTGTTTGGCACTTATTTGTAATTGCTGGCAGTGCATCTCTTTTCTTTTGTATTTTGTTCTATGTTTTACCGATAAACTAAGTAAAGAGGTTCCGCACAAAGCGGAACCTCTTACTTTATTTCATATTTTTTAGTTCAAAATACTTATCCATGACCCTACGCCCAATCTTGAAGTTTGCTCCATTATCAACGGTTCCTCGGTATGCCCAAGGGACAATCAAGGCCATAGCGACTTCAGGACTTGTAGTTGGTGCGTAAGTCAATAAGGTTGAGTTCATAACGGAAGGAGGCTCCTTGCCAAATTTCCACCGATCTGGCCCATCGTAAAAGGCTTGGGCAGTACCTGTTTTTCCAGCGGGTAAGTAATTAACACCAAGAAATTGTCTATAGGCAGTACCGCCAGGTTCTTGATAGACCTTCTTAAAGCCTAATTGGACCCGTTCAATCCATTCAGGTTTTGCGTCAATCGTATTAAGGACTGTAGGCTTAATTTCTTGAAAAATTGGACCAGTTTCATCTGAAGTAACATCTGCAGGTTCACGAATTTCTTTTACCAAATGAGCCTTCATTCGATTCCCGCCATTCGCAAGGGTAGAAGTATATTGAGCCAGCTGCATAGCAGAATAGGTATCATATTGTCCAATGACAAGATCCATTAAATGTCCTGGAAGTTTACTTGTTCCTTTTAAGCCAATGGACTCATTTGGAAGATCAATTCCAGTTCTAGTCCCGAGGCCGAAGCTAGCAAATGAGTTCCGCACAATTTCAAAGGAATTTGGCGCCAGGTTTAGTGGTTGCATGTATTGGTAATGTGCTTTACCAATTCTAATTGCCGTGTGAAACATATAGACGTTAGAAGATTTCTTTAAGGCATCTAGATCGGTAAGTACACCTAAATAGGCATATGATTTTTTTTCGGGACTGCCTTTAACTTGTATCGGACGGTCATCAATTATCGTTCCAGGTGAAATTGCCCCTGTTTTATAACCGGTTAATATCGTTGCCCCCTTAACGGTGGAACCAACATTATAAGTGGTAGTGATGGTTCCAAGGGCATCATCATGCATTTCTAATTTACCGGTTTTTTCATCTTTAACAATTCTTTTTCCAGCCATCGCTAACACTTCACCATTGTTAGGGTTCATTAAAACGACATAAGCACGATCCAGTAAATCGGTTCTAGGTAACTTTTTTAATCCCCATAGTTCTTCTTCAATAATTTTTTCAACAGCAATCTGCAGTTCCATATCCACTGTTAAAACAAGATCTTTTCCTCTTTTCCCATCGGAAACAACTTCTGTTTCAATCACATTTCCAGTTTTATCGGTAATCGTTTTTACTTTTGATTTGTGCCCATGGAGGACATCCTCATATTGTAATTCAAGTTGACTTTTACCAACGCGGTCATTGCGGTTGTAGCCTAAAGACAAAAAATGGTCAAGTCGTTCAGCAGGAAGTCCTTCATCTGATTTCGTCACATTTCCCAAGATAGATTTAAGAGTTTGATCAAATGCATAAGACCTCTCCCAATCGGTTGTTGTATCAACTCCTGGAAGGGATTGTAGGTTTTCACTAACCCTGGCATATTCCTGGTCAGTGACATTTTCATTTTTAACAATCTGTTGTGTGAATTTATAGCCGCTGTTAAACTCCTGGAAGATTGCACGTATTTCCAAATCCTCAGGTGTTAATTGCGACAAATCCTTTTCTGTAATCCGGTCTAACTTTAATTGGTATAAATCCTTGTCCGTTAATTCTTTATCTTTGAAAAGGTCCAGTTCTGCTTTTGTGATTTTGGCATCGGCTAGCTTAGGATACTTAATCATCCAATGATCCTTTTTATCTCTACTTGTCACTTTTTTTGTATCTTTCTCAATAAGTTTTGCTAATTTTTCAGCTGTTTCTAGCATCTCTTTTTGGTTTGCGCCCATATTCGTGTATGTAATCGCACTCTTCGGTACATTATCGACAATTACCTTGAGGTTCCGATCGAGCATTTTCCCGCGTGGGACTGGGTTTTGGATGGTAAGGTCTTCTGTTCGCTCCAATTCCCGTTTGAAATTCTCACCATAAACAATTTGAACAAAACCAAGTCGCAAGACCAAGACTGAAAATAATATAAAGATACTAAAAAATAACAGATTCAAACGAAACGGAAAATGAGATTTTTTTTTCTTTTTTTTCTCCAAACTGTTCACCCGCCCTTTACATATACACAAGTTTAAACTACTTTAGTATGCCCGCGTAAATAATGACAATTATTTATAATATTACGTATAAATTTGTAAAAATGTAAAGTATTACCTTATCAATTTTATTATATATATATTGTGACTTTTAATCTATTTTCTAAAATGACTAGTAAGTCTTTTTTATTGAAACTTTTCCATTCGTTGTTCGTATAAGCAAGTGTACCTAAACAAATCGGAAAGTCTGAATCATTCTGAGTGTACTATTCTTAAAATATTAAAGGGGGGAAATGTATATGACTACACCTTTTGAGACAAATAATAATCGTCCAACAGGTTTATCGAAGAAACAAATTATTAGTATTATTATTGCTGTTTTTGTTGTTGCAATCCTTATTTTGGGTGTCATTACGATGACGGAGAAAATAGAACCAGGATACAAGGGAGTTGTTTATAGTTTAAACGGCGGGATAAAAGATGAAGTATTAGATCAAGGACTGCAAATCGTTATGCCATGGGAGCAAGTAACACAGTACCCAGTTTCAACAGAAACAGTATACTTAACAAAGGGGACAGATGGCGGTTCTACAAGTGATGGTTCCTTCAATATAAATACTTATGATGGTAAGTCAGTGAACGTCGACGTCGTTTATTCTTATAAAATGGAACCAGAAAAACTTCCGCATATTTTCACTAAGTTTCGTCGGCAAACACATGAAGAAATTCAAGCAGGCTATTTAAAAACGCAAATAAAATCTGTAATGCAGGAAGTTTCGACTCTATATTCCGTATTGGGTGTATATGCTGAGAATCGGGCAGAAATAACAAAAGAAATGCAAAAGCTATTAAAGGAACGACTTGAGGTTGATGGCATCATCATTGAAAACTTCTCTCTATCAGATGTAAGGCCTGATGAGGAAACCCTCCTATCCTTACAAAAAATTGCCGATGCCCAAAACCAGCAAGAGTTTTTAAAGCGTGAGCAAAAGAATAAAGAACAAGAAGCGATTAACGCTAAAATTGAGGCGGAAGGTAAGAAGAATGTTGCGATTGTAGAGGCCGAGGCCGACGCTGAACAAACGCGTATTAGGGCAGAAGCCCAAGCAAAGGCTAACAACTTATTATCCGAATCGATGACTCCAGCGATTATCCAGGATAACTGGATTAAACGTTGGGATGGAATCATGCCTAAAGTAAGCGGTGCAAATAATTCAATTGTTCAAATTCCAGGAGATATGTTCACAGAGGAAGAAAAGAAAGAATAAAAAAAGGATTGACGTATTAACCACATTTATACTATATTATTAGTAATAAAATATTTCCTTTTTAAAGGGGAGTAGCTAAGACAATAAAGTCGTCATTCCGAGACATCAAAATCTCCGGCTTTATTGGCAACATTACGTTGTTAGCAAGACCTTTACTGCATACGGTAAAGGTCTTTTCTGTGTTTTTAAGACCTTTACCGTTCTGGGTAAAGGCCTTTTTATTTGCAGCAAGGGATATTTTAAAAAAATTCGAACTACAGGAGGATTTATTGATGGACTTTTCTCTATTGCTGGAATACGGTTGGGTATTAATTGTACTAGTGGCCTTGGAAGGATTATTGGCTGCTGACAATGCATTGGTACTTGCAATTATGGTAAAACACCTGCCTGAAGAGGAACGTAAAAAGGCATTATTTTATGGATTAGCTGGTGCATTTGTGTTTCGTTTTCTTTCACTATTTGTCATTTCCTTTCTTGTCGATGTTTGGCAGGTTCAAGCGATTGGCGCACTTTACCTGTTATTTATGGCAATCAATCATATCTTTAGAAAGGTTGTTAAGAGTAATGGGAAAGAGAAATTGGAAGACAAAACAGTCAAGAAGAGCGGATTTTGGATGACAGTATTTAAAGTGGAATTGGCTGATATCGCCTTCGCGGTTGATTCGATTCTAGCAGCAGTCGCGCTTGCCGTGGTTCTGCCGGATACACCGCTACCAAATATCGGCGGTCTTGACGGCGGTAAGTTTTTAGTTATCTTTGCTGGAGGAATAATCGGCCTTATTATTATGCGGTTCGCTGCAAATCAATTCGTAACCCTTCTTGAAAGAAGACCTGGTCTAGAAGTTGCTGCCTTTGCCATCGTTGGCTGGGTGGGTGTTAAGCTTGCTGTTTACACACTTTCCCATCCTTCACTCGCCATATTAAACCCGGAATTCGCCCACTCCACTGGATGGAAGGTTACCTTTTATCTTGTGCTAGTAGGAATAGCAGCAGCAGGCTGGTTTTTATCAAAAGATGAAGCGACAGATACAAAGAAACAAGTTGAACCTAAAGTCTCATAATGAACTAAATCGAATAATTAGCAGCGGCACTCTGATGAGTTGCCGCTGCTTTTAAGTTAAAAAGACGATAATTGGGTATTATTAAAATATAAATCCGTTCTATGGAGGTGTATGCCTTACAAAAGTAAGGCTATATATTGATAATTACTAATATTTTTTTAATTGTCTTATTAATTGCATTTACAGCCTTTTTCGTATCAACAGAATTTGCAATAGTAAAAGTAAGACCTTCAAGGATAGATCAATTAATATCTGAAGGTAAGAAGGGAGCACTGGCTGCAAAGCAAGTAGTTTCACACCTAGATGAATATTTATCTGCCTGCCAGCTTGGCATTACCGTCACTGCATTAGGACTTGGGTGGTTAGGAGAACCGACTGTCGAAAAATTGCTGCACCCGCTTTTTATCCACTTAAAGTTAAATGAATCAGTAACCCATATTCTAACGTTTGGTATTGCTTTTGCAATTGTTACCTTTATACATGTTGTGATTGGTGAATTGGCACCTAAAACTGTGGCCATCCAAAAAGCAGAACAGATTACACTTTTGTTTGCAAAACCAATTATTTGGTTTTATAAATTAATGTATCCGTTTATTTGGGTGTTAAATGGATCAGCACGTATGTTAGTAGGTATTTTTGGGTTAAAGCCAGCTTCAGAACAAGAATTAGCCCTATCAGAAGAAGAACTTCGCATCCTGCTGTCAGAAAGCTATAAAAGTGGGGAAATTAATAAAAATGAATTAAAATATGTTAATAATATTTTTGAATTTGATGAAAGAATAGCAAAAGAAGTTATGGTTCCTAGAACGGAAATGGTTACTTTAGATATTAATGATAGTGTTGAAACGGTTAGGCAAGTCATCAAAAAAGAAAAATATACACGGTATCCTGTTGTCGATGGAAATAAAGATAATATCTTAGGAATGATAAATATTAAAGAAATTCTTACTGCCAATATTTCAAAGGAAGAGTTTCTCAAAGATACGGCATTACAACAAATTTTGAAGCCTGTTATCCGTGTAATTGAATCTATCGCAATCCATGATTTATTAGTGAAAATGCAAAAGGAAAGGTCACATATGGCAATCTTATTAGATGAATATGGGGGAACCTCAGGTTTAGTGACGGTAGAGGATATCCTTGAGGAAATTGTCGGGGACATCCGCGATGAATTTGATACAGATGAAATAGCTGAAATACGTAAACAAAATCCAGATCACTATTTATTTCATGCAAGAGTATTAGTCGGAGAAGTCAACGATACTCTAGGTACAAATTTATCAGAAGAAGAGATTGATACAATCGGTGGCTGGTTTCTAACCCAAAACTTTGATGCAAATGAAGGTGACTCGATTGAAGAAGATGGCTACCTCTTTACAGTGAAGGAAATTGTCGGTCATCATATCTTGCTTATCGAAGCAAAAAAGATATTACCTGAATCAGAAATCAAATCTATATAGATGCAGGAAAGTGAGATTGCGCGAAACGAAACAATGTCTATTTTTAAATAATCATGGGATAATGAATAGGAATACATAGGAATAGGAGAGACAAATATGAAAGTTAAAATTAATCGCAATGCAGCAAAAGCATTGAAAAAAATGATGGAGGGAGAAGAAGCACAGGGGAAGCTTTTCCGTGTGTACGTAACAAATATCCATGGTGACCATGCACATTATGATTTGATGCTTGATACACCAACAGAAAACGATGTAGTCGTACAATCCGACAAGGATATTGATATCATTCTTGAAAAAGATAATGAATATTTAGATGGAGTATGGATCCAATACTTCCAGGTACCGAAAGAAGAATGGCTTATTATGAATCCTTCAAAGGGTGTACATCACCACCATTAATCATAGTATTAAATGACGTTTGGGTTTCAGAACCTGGGCGTTTTTTTTCAAATCATGCTAAAATTACCTATAACCGCAAAAAGGGGATATTTTTATTAAACTAATACCCATTTTTGATGAATATCTTATATAGTGTTATCCTATTTAAGTATTGTTTGAAGGGAGATTGATACTACATATGGAAAATTTCAAAAATGATGTAAAAATCAAACTAATTGCACTTGATATGGATGGGACTTTGTTAACCAATAAGCACGAGATATCTGCTGCAAACCGCCAGGCAATAAAGGAAGCCAGGGAAAAGGGAGTTATTGTTGTCCTAAGTACCGGACGTTCCATTAGGAAAGTTCGTAGACATATGGATTCACTAGAGTTGACCTCCTATTTAGTAACGGTTAATGGAAGTGAGATATGGGATGAAAACAGAGAATTAGTTGAAAGAAGTATAGTTAAGACTGATTTAATGCAATGGATGTGGAGTCTTTCCCAAGAACATAATACAGGATTTTGGGCAATAAGTACTGAAAATAATTATTACGGTGAAATGCCTGGCGATATTCACGAGCATGAATGGTTAAAGTTTGGGTTTACTATTGAAGATGATACGATAAGGGAAAAAATTTTCTTTGAACTTCAAGAAAAGGGAGAATTTGAATTAACTAATTCGACACCCAAAAATATAGAAGTAAATCCTTCTGGCATAAATAAAGCAAAAGGACTACAAATTGTTTGTGAGCGCCTGGGAATTGAAATGAAAAATGTCATGGCAGTTGGCGACAGCCTGAATGATCTGGCTATGATTGAAGAAGCGGGCCTTGGTGTCGCTATGGAAAATGCCCAGGATATCGTCAAAAAAGCTGCGGACTGGGTTACTGCTTCCAACAATGAAGATGGTGTCGCAATTGCAATCCAGAAATGGGTACTTTAATAAACAGATATCCCTTTATAATCCAAGAAAAAAAGGTAACTAATATAACAGAATCTCTCATGATTAATACATGAGGATTGTGTTTAAAACTATTTCCTCTAGGGTATAATAATCGGGCAAGTGAAATTGCAATTTCATGTATTAGGTACATGCTAGGAGGATTCAAAATGGAAACAGGTAAAGTAAAATGGTTTAATGGTGAAAAGGGCTTTGGATTTATCGAGCGCGATGGCGGAGATGATGTATTTGTACATTTCTCAGCAATTCAAGGCGAAGGGTACAAAACCCTTGATGAAGGTCAAGAAGTTACGTTTGAAATCGAAAATGGTCAAAGAGGACCACAAGCGGTTAACGTTCGTAAAGCTTAATTCCCTTCAAAAATCAAAACAGACTCCTAAACAGGGGTCTGTTTTTTCGTAAAAAAAGAACCCCCCTATGTGTGGGGAGCAATTCATTTTTAATTTTGTATTTCCTGCACTCTGCCAACTTGTCCATCCTCTAAACGGACCTTTATCCCATGAGGATGTGTTAATGAGTTAGTGAGGATATCTTTTACAATACCGCTAGTTAGTTTTCCTGTTCGCTGATCAGCTTTAAGGACAATTTTAACAGCAGATCCTGGCTTAATGTCGTTTCTATTTTTCCCGTTCATTAAACACCCATTTTTCTGCGGGAGTTGCTTACCTTTTTTGTTTGTTGGCTTCTCAATTTTTTTGTTGAATTGGAATTATTAATGTTAGAATTACCGGCAGCAGCTTTATTTTTCTTGTTCTCTAACTGTTGTTTCATCGCTTCCTGTAAGCTCATTTTCTTCTTTGGTGCTTCGTTTTGATTGTTTTCAGACATAGATTTTACCTCCAGAGAATGTACTACTATACATACAGTATAATCTATTTTTTATCAAAAAAACAATTTATTGAAAGTAAACATGTTTTCATTTAATTTTAATTATTCTCACAATAAATATTAAATTTAATAGAAAATATTGCTTATTATTTTACTTTCGTAAATAATTTCTCCAATAAATTTCTTCATTTAATACGTAACCTCATCCTTACTTGCTAATACTAATAAAATAAACAAAACATATTTATAGCAGTTAATTAACATTCGTGCTATCATCATGTATACTTGTATTGACAATATATATAATTCCTCGGGGTCAGGTGTAATTCCTAACCGGCGGTGATGAAGCAAGAGCTTCTTAGTCCGTGACCCGGTTAACATTTTTGTTAAACGGTGGATCTGGTGAAATTCCGGAGCCGACAGTTAAAGTCTGGATGGGAGAGGAAAAAATAGGTGTAGTTAAAGGGATAAGTCTACCCTTTTTTTACCCCTTATTTTCTTATTGCTTTTTAAAGGACCCTAAAGGTGTATTTTCACTTTAGGGTCTTTTTTATTTTCTTTTAAGGAGTTTTTGCCAATGAATGATATCTACTTTATGAATTTAGCTTTGAATCTTGCAGGAGGTACACTTGGTCAAACAGCACCTAACCCCGTTGTAGGCGCAGTAGTTGTGAAAGACAATCAGATTGTGGGTATGGGGGCGCATCTTAAGGCAGGGGAACCCCATGCAGAGGTTCATGCAATAAGAATGGCGGGGGACAGAGCCAAAAATGCAACACTTTATGTAACACTAGAGCCATGCAGTCATCATGGGAAAACCCCGCCCTGCGCGGATCTAGTTATTCAAACAGGGATAAAAAAGGTGTTTGTTGCAACGACTGATCCTAATCCGCAAGTAAGTGGCATTGGAATCGAAAAAATTAAAGCTGCAGGAATTGAAGTAGAAGTAGGATTACAGCAGGAGGAAGCACGAGAGCTCAATAAAATGTTTTTTTACAATATCAGTACAGGACTGCCGTATGTAACGTTAAAATCGGCTATCAGTATGGATGGGAAAATTGCAACTTCTACAGGTGAAAGTAAATGGATTACGGGTGAGGAAGCTAGAAATGATGTACACCAATTCCGTCACCAGCATGATGCCATTTTGGTTGGTGTAAATACAGTGTTAAAAGATAATCCCAGCTTGACAACTAGACTTGAGAATGGCGGTAAAAACCCAATTAGAATTATTCTTGATACCCAGCTACGAACCCCCATGCATGCAATTATCGTAACAGATTTGCAAGCACCAACGTGGATTATCACTGGTCCTGATGTTGATGGGAAACTAGAGGCTGACTTTACAGCAAAGGGAATTAAAATAATTAAAATGGCTGAGAAGAAAATTCGAATACAAGAAATGTTAAAGATAATTGGTGAAATGGGAGTAACGTCTATATATGTCGAAGGCGGTTCTGAAATCCATGGGAGTTTCTTAAAGGAACGTGCCTTCCAACAGGTTATAACATACATTGCGCCCAAATTGATAGGCGGCAAGCTGGCGCCAACCTCCTTCGGCGGAGAAGGTATTCTAAAAATGGATGAGGTTGTGTCACTGGAAATTAAAAAAATTGATAGGGTTGGCAATGATATTCGAATCATTGCAGAACCAAATTAAGGAGTACAAACAAAATGTTTACCGGAATTATCGAAGAAATTGGTATAGTATCAACTATCCAACGTACTGGGGAATCTTTTGTTCTAACAATTGAAGCTAAGAACATTTTGAATGATGTCCATCTTGGAGATAGTATTGCTGTCAATGGGATTTGTCTAACAGTCACCTCCTATTCTGGCAATCATTTTTCGGTAGATGTTATGCCGGAGACAATAAAAGCAACAAGTTTGAATATGGTTAGGCGTGGTTCTAAAGTAAATTTAGAACGAGCAATGGCTGCTGGCGGCCGATTCGGCGGTCATTTCGTTTCAGGCCATATCGATGGTACCGGCTTGATTATAAGTAAAAAGCAAGTAGAAAATGCTGTTTACTATGAAATTGAAGCGGCCCAGGAAACGCTTAAGTACGTTATTTTAAAGGGATCAATTGCAATTGACGGGACAAGCTTAACCGTATTTGGTGTAAGTGAAAAAAGTTTTACGATATCAATTATCCCCCATACTTTATCTGAAACCATCTTGGGGCTAAAAGGCCCTGGTGATATTGTTAATTTAGAAAGCGATATGATTGGCAAATATGTGGGCCATTTTCTAACAGGCCTCGCTGCTGGTAAAGAAAATAAAAAAGACTCAACTGGAGTCACTGCTCAATTTTTGGAGGAAAATGGATTTGCTTAGATTGAAACAGATATTGGCATTTGAAAGGGGAATTGATGGATGTTTAATACCGTTGAAGAGGCGTTAATTGATTTACAGAAAGGCAAGGTTGTTATCGTTTGTGATGATGAGGATAGAGAAAACGAAGGTGATTTTATAGCATTAGCTGAAAAAGCAACACCGGATGTTATTAATTTGATGGCGACGCATGGTAGAGGTTTAATCTGTGTTCCTATTGAGGAGGAGCTCGCTCAAAAGCTAGACCTCCACCAAATGGTAGCTAATAATACAGACACACACGGCACGGCTTTTACAGTGAGTATAGACCATAAATTTTCAACCACTGGAATTTCTGCTTTTGAGCGCTCAGCAACGGTGTTAAGTATGATTGATCCTGATTCTAAAGCATCTGATTTTAAAAGACCTGGTCACGTCTTTCCTTTGGTTGCCAAAAAAGGCGGTGTGTTAAGAAGAACTGGTCACACTGAGGCGGCAACGGATTTAGCAAAACTATGCGGGGCAGCACCTGCAGGGGTAATCTGTGAAATTATGAATACCGATGGAACAATGGCGCGAGTTCCTCAGTTACGAAAAATTGCGGATGAATTAGATGTCAAAATGATTACCATCAAAGATCTAATTGAATATCAAAAAAAGAACGACAGTTTAGAAAATCTTTCTCAAAATAAAATACAGTAAATTAATAGGAGGATTCATCATGGGAAATCTTTTTGAAGGTAATTTAGTTGGTACGGGACTAAAAGTAGGAATCGTTGTCGGACGATTTAATGAATTTATTACAAGTAAATTATTAGGCGGTGCACAAGATGCACTTAAAAGACATGGAATAAGCGATTCTGATGTTGATATTGCCTGGGTTCCAGGAGCATTTGAAATTCCGCTAATTGCTCAAAAAATGGCAAATAGTAAAAAATATGATGCCGTTATCACATTAGGAACGGTCATTCGCGGGTCGACTCCACATTTTGATTATGTGTGTAATGAAGTCGCAAAAGGTGTTTCTGCATTAAATTTAAGCACTGGGATTCCAGTGATATTTGGGGTGTTAACTACTGACTCAATTGAGCAGGCAATTGAAAGGGCAGGTACAAAAGCGGGGAATAAAGGCTGGGACGCAGCTACGTCAGCAATTGAAATGGCTAACCTCTGCAGGAGTATTGATCAATAGTTATTTTTTAAAGTGAAAAGGAAGAGGGACATACATTTATCGTATGTCTTTCTTTATGGAGAAAATCAGCCGAAAACATATACAAATTAATAGATTATTGACTATAATAGAAGGAACATAAAAAAATAGTTCTAAAAAACAGGTGCTTAGTCGTTAATGACTGTAGCTTAAAAGGGAAGTTGGTAAAAAGCCAACGCGGTCCCGCCACTGTAAATGGGAGCAACCTATAAAATGTCACTGTCGTAATCGATGGGAAGACATAGGGAGCAATGACCATGAGCCAGGAAACCTGCCTGTTTTTGACACAAAAGCCTACGCGGATAGGAGAGTGTTAAGCAAAAACCGGTTGGTAACGATTTTTACTTAACGTACATAACTCCTCCTAATTAGGGGGATTTTTTTATGTAAAAATAATGTATTGGGGAGAGACTTAGAATGAAAAAGGGGAAAATAAATCTTCTGCTATCTGTAATTTTATTATTGAGTTTTGCATTCGGCGGATTTCAGCCACAAGTAAGTGCTGCCGTACAAGAGGACAACGTGACAATTAATGTGATAAATGGGGAGACAGTTCTTGAACTGCCCGTACCTTTTAGTGAGGGTGAAAATGCTTTAGATGCTCTAATAAAAGCCGTGGATGGTGAGATTGATGTTGCTTCTTCAGATTGGGGAGCCTCTATCAATAGTATTAAAGGTTCAGAAATAAAAGAGAATCATTTTTGGGCCTTTTATGTCAATGGGATATCCTCACAGGTAAATTATGATCAATATAAAGTTCAAAATGAAGATCAACTAACATTCACTTACATTAATTGGAACGATCCTGCTCCAAGTGTTTCTGTAAAAGTTGTAGATGAGAATAATGAAGATCTGTTAACGATAGCTTATCCTGTAAATTTTGTTGGCGAGACAACTGCTTTAAACTTATTAAAAGCTTTAGTTGGCCTGGGAAAATTAAATTACAAGACGCTATACATTAATGGTGCACCAAGTGAAGTAGACGCTGAAAGTTATATTCTTAACAATGGGGATCAGATTACGTTCCAATATGACTCGTCGGGAGATGAAACTGAAACAGAACCTCCAGTTACTCCTATTTCACAAGAAACACTAAAAACGGCCATTGATCAGGTAGTAGCTTATTATCAAAATCAACAAGTAGATGAATGGACACTTATAGCCCTGAAACAGGCAGGCAAGGAAATTCCTGAAAGCTACTTAAATAATTACAAGAAATTAATTAAAGAACAACAAGGGAAATTTAGAAAGATTACCGATACAGAAAGATATACCTTAGCCATACTTGCAGCAGGCGGAGATCCTACAAATATTGAAGGTTATAATCTGGTTGAATCCATTTATCAAGCGGATGTTACAAAGCAGGGGTTAATAGGTGTCGCTTATGCACTTTTGGCATTTGATAGCGCGAACTTTGAAATTCCTGAAACAGCTCTTTGGACGAGAGAAAAAGTCATATCTTATCTATTAGATAGACAAAACCAAGATGGCGGCTGGGCATGGGATGAAAGCACAACGAGTGACATCGACACAACGGGAATGATTGTGGCAGCTTTAGCTCCATACAAGGACCAAGCAGTTGTGAAAGAAAAAGTAGATTCTGCCGTTCTATACTTATCAGAACAATTTCAAGCTTCCAAGATTGATAATAGCTCAACAGCTGCCCAAGTAATTATCGCGCTTTCTGCTCTAGGAATTGATGCAAATAGTGCGCTATTCGCAAAAGATAACAGCAGCCTAGTTCAGTTTTTACTAACCTTCCAAAATGCTGATGGAGGCTTTGATTGGATGGGGGGCGATGAAAGTGATTTGATGTCAACACCACAAGGTATTCAGGCTTTAGTTGCTTATCAGCTATATACACAAGGAAAGGGCTCATTGTATAAACTGTCGTTAGCTGAACAGCAACCAGATACCGAGACTCCCGTAGATGAGACACCGGTGTTAGAACAAACACCAAACCAACCGAAAACGGAGGGACACTTATTGCCAAATACGGCAACAAATAGCTTCAATCTCCTTTTAGCCGGTTTATTGTTGTTGATAACTGGAATGATTGTATATTACCTTAAGCAAAGCAAGAGAGAGGCTTAATTAATTCCACAGGTTCCCTTTTACAGAAGGGAACCAAAAGGAGGAATAGCATGCAAAGAATAGTTAAATCAATTGTCTTACTTTTTGTACTGCTGTTAACTTTTAGTTTAATTGGCTGTGGTACAGCCGAAGAGAACGCTAATGCAGGAAAAGAAGAAGAGAAGACAAGTGAAATAGTAAAAAAAGAAGAGCCTCTGGAAGTTGACAGCGAGGATAAAAAGGGTGGACAGGAGGAGACTACAGATTCTACTATTCCTTCAACACCAGAAAAAGATAGTGAACAAGTAGCGGAACAAGAAAAATCTCCGAATAGTGAAAGTTTAAACACTTCACCGGTAGAAAAAAGTTCCAGCAGTACACCCAAAAAACCTGCGGCCACACCAAGTACACCGCCGGAAACAGGCAAAACACCGAGTACTCCACCAGTTACAAAGCCAGTTGATCCGCCAAGTACAAAACCAGAGAACCCTAAGCCTGCAGCGACTGTTACTTTTTCGATTGTAGGACCAAACGATGTAGGAACTATTTTGTCAGGGTCAAAGATAGGCATTAAAGATGGCGATACGGCTTTCGATGTTTTAAAAAACGCTACTAAACAACATGGTATCCAAATTGAAACGCGTGGAAGCGGGGCTACAGCATACGTCGAAGGAATCGATAATTATTATGAGTTTGATTATGGTGCCAAGAGTGGCTGGGTTTTCGAATTGAATGGTGTAAGTATTTCAAAAAGTATTGGGACGATTAACGTCAAAGATGGTGATCGGATTGAATGCTACTATACCGAATAATGTCTGGGGAACACAGTGATGGAAAATCGTTTTGAGCGATATCATCCGTTAGTAGCTTTTCTATTTTATGCCGGCGCCTTGGCACTAATTATTCTAATGCTTCATCCCATCTTCTTAATTATTGGATTTCTCGTTATTTTGGCTATCAACTATGTTCATGACCGTCTAGCAGGTATTCGGAGTTGGTTATTTTTATTTATTTCAATGGGCCTATTAATCATGATTATCAATCCTCTTTTTAACGAAAGGGGAAGGCATGTATTGTTTGAGTTGGGGCAACACAGGGTGACATTAGAAGCAGTTACTTATGGTGGGATGAATGCCATATCAATCATTGGTATCATTGCCTTATTTGTCTCTTACAATGTGATTATGACACCGAATAAACTATTATATTTGTTTTCCAAATTCCTGCCGCAATTTGCTATTCTTCTGATGCTTACATTGCGTTTTATTCCGTTAATGAAGAGGAGATTAGACGAGATTTCCGTGATTCAGCAAAGTAAAGGGATATCCGTGAGTA
This sequence comes from Neobacillus sp. FSL H8-0543, assembly GCF_038592905.1. Lineage (GTDB taxonomy): Bacteria > Bacillota > Bacilli > Bacillales > Cytobacillaceae > Neobacillus. The sequence goes on from NZ_CP151943.1 coordinate 4,458,426, forward strand.
CTGGAAAATGGAAGACTAGAGCCCAAACAGGGATGCTTTATATACAAACTCTGCTGACTTATTCCTTAGAGGAAGCAATTCAAACCGCAGACTCAATGAAGGCACGAGGATATGGTCAAGGTAAACGTTCTTCATATGACTTTTTTCGTTTTCGAGGAATCGATGCGATAGCGATCTTTTATCTGCTGGTTATTTTTGCTGGCACTTTATATGGACGATTCTCTGGCTTCGGTTATTTAACCATATATCCATTGATGGAATCATGGCAGTTGTCCTTATTGGATGCTAGCACTCTGATTTTTTACCTGTTATTTTTAAGCTTCCCATTATTCGTTGAAGTAGGTGCAATGCTAAGGTGGCGGTTATCGAATTAAACAACTTGAATTTTACTTATCCGGATTGTTCTGAACCAGCTATTCGAAACCTTTCGCTTACTATCGAAAAAGGGCAATTTGTTGTTCTTTTTGGTGCGTCAGGTTCGGGGAAGAGTACACTTCTCCGCTTATTAAAAAAAGAAATACAGCCGCATGGAGCACTAACCGGTGATATTCGGATAAATGGTTGTCCTGTTCAGGATATGATTGGGTTATCAAAAGAGATTGGCTTCGTTTTTCAAGATCCCGAAAACCAGGTAGTTGCCGATGATGTTCTTCATGAAATCGTTTTCGGTCTAGAAAATAGTGGTCTTTCCACGAATGAAATGCGAAGCCGTGTTGCTGAAATGGTTCACTTCTTTGGTGCCGAGTCCCTGTTACACCGGAAAACACACGAACTATCTGGCGGAAAAAAACAGCAAATTAATCTTGCTTCTGTTCTTTTAATGCAGCCTGATATTCTACTTCTAGATGAACCGACCGCCCAATTGGATCCAGTCAGTTCACGTGAATTTTTAGACATGCTTAAAAGATTGAATGAAGAATTTGGAATGACGATTATTATTGCGGAGCATCGGTTGGAGGAAGTATTCACCCTGGCAGATCAAATTGTCATGATGGAAAAAGGACAGATTTTGATTGACGGGGAACCACAGCGGGTTTTAAGACAAATTTGGGATACGCCTAATCAAGCATTTGTGCCTAGCATTCCTACGTTATTTTTTAGTATGGATGGAAACGGAAATGTCCCGTTAATGGTTAAAGAAGGAAGAAATTGGATGGAAGGACAATCTCTTCATTTTAACAAAGTTTCCAAGCAAAAAGAGGGAAACAGTAGAAGTGAATGGATTCGGGCAAAAAATATCTACTTCCGCTATGATCGGACAAATGAATTTATTTTGAAAGAACTTAACTTTTCCCTTGGCAAAGGAGAGTTTTATGCTTTGTTAGGCGGAAATGGTTCTGGAAAAACAACCTTGTTAAAGTCGATTGCGGGTTTGTTAACACCGGAGAATGGAAAAATATTTTACAATCAAAAACCATACAAGTCCTGGAAAAAAGGTGAGTTGACGAAAAAGATTGGCTATTTACCTCAAAATCCAAAGTTATTTTTCCTTCAGGATACCGTAGAAAAAGAATTACAAGCTACACTGAAGCAGTGGGGAATACCAAACGGCGGTTTAGTAGACGAGCTTTTAAGCCAACTTGGAATCTCTCATATACTAAAGAGCCATCCTTACGATTTGAGCGGTGGGGAAGTTCAAAAAGCGGCCCTTGCCTGTTTATTAGTAAGAAAACCGGAAATTCTTTTGCTTGATGAGCCGACTAAGGGACTGGATCCACTTTCAAAAGAAAATTTAGCTTTCATTCTTAGAAAGCTAAATGAAGAGGGTGTGACCATCCTAATGTCTACACATGACGTGGAATTCGCTGCCCAACATGCAACAAAATGCGGGATGATGTTCCATGGAAGCATAACTTCAGAGGAAATACCCCAGCTATTTTTTAAAGGAAATTTCTTTTATTCAACAATGATTCAAAGATTGTTTCGCCATATACCAGACTCCTCAATGATTACCGTAGAGGAGGTTCTCAGGCTATGCGAGCCAGTAAAGTCTTAGTAACGGTTAGCCTGATTATGTTAGCAATAGGGTTTCTCGTGGTAACTTTATTGTGGGACGATCATTATTTATTGTTAAGCTTTGGGCTGATTACGGTTTCGATGCTGTTTTTTTTGTTTCGTTTTGAAAAAAGAAAAATCGAACCGCGGGAATTGGTTCTGCTTGCCGTTCTTGCGTCCATTGCAGCGGTCGGCAGGATTCCGTTTGCTAGTATTCCTAGTGTCCAGCCAACAACCTTTGTGATTATGCTGTCTGGTTTTGTTTTTGGTGCAGAAAGCGGATTGGTTATTGGGAGCGTTGCTGCGCTGGCATCAAATATGATCCTTGGTCAAGGGCCGTGGACGCCATGGCAAATGCTTGCTTGGGGGTTAGTTGGGTTGACCGCAGGATTGCTTAGAAAAACAAAGCTAATGAAATCGGTCTGGGGAAAAGTTCTTTTTGGTATCATCTGGGGCTTTTTATTTGGCTGGATTACAAATATCTGGGGGTTATTATCTTTATCTCAATCGGGAACTCCGTTAAACGCTGAGACGGTATGGCTTTACTTTGCGGCAAGTGCGCTATTCGACTCCATGCACTCCGTTTCCAATGTGTTCTTCCTCTTGTTATTCGGGAACATTTGGATAAAAACTTTAACAAGATTCAAAAAAAAATATGGTTTGCTAGAATGAATAGAAAGTTACCTATAATTAAGCACATGGCTATTGTAAGAAATAGCGATGTGTTTTTTTGTATATACGGTCATATATCTCTCAAAGAGGAGTATTCCAAAGTTGTTAAAGGTATTATGTAACAACGATAAATAGTGAAAATTCTATTAACCTACGATATTTATTTTAGGATGCCCAAAAAACAATATTCCGAGAAGGTATTGTAACAAAATGTTCATGCCTTTTTTTCAATCACTTAGGTATTATTAATTTGTAGTAAAAAAAGAGAAAGGTAGTGGAATATGGAAGTCGTAAAACCTCGAACTGTTCCAATGGAATTGATCATTTTAAGGCGTTTAAACAACCGAATGGAATTAACATCAGAAGATAAACAGATGTATTTATACCTTGAGAAGGGCTATGAAGGGGAAGTTAAGTTTGATCTTTTGACGGATCAACTTCAGAGTGATGTGTTAATTTTAAGAGACTTGTTACTTGAGGTTAATCATACCTTGTTTCAAATCGACACTTTAATCATCTCAGCTGATATCCTTTATCCTTGTGAAGTTAAAAATTATGAAGGGGACTATTACTATGAATCTGGCAGGCTCTACACGAAATCAGGAAGTGAAATAAAAGACCCGCTGCTGCAGTTAGAACGATGTGAATCTCTGCTCCGCCAATTTCTTCAAAAAACAGGAAACACTTTCCCACTTGAATCAAACGTTATTTATGTCAACTCCGAGTTTACTCTCTATCAAGCACCCTTAAATAAGCCAATTATTTTTCCAACACAGCTTAACGCTTTTATGAAAAAACTGGATAAGAGTCCTCCTAAATTAACTGCCCGCCACAAAAAGCTCGCTGACACTTTATTATCAGCGCATATTTGTGAATCCCCTTATACCCGGTTACCAAAGTATGAATATAGCAAGCAGCGCAAGGGGATTAATTGTGAAAAATGTAGCTCTTTTTCGATATCTGTGGGGGATAGGACAATAGTTTGCGACACTTGTGGTTGCACTGAAACTATAGAATCAGCCGTGTTGCGGAGTGTGGGAGAACTGAAGCTACTTTTTCCAGATAAAAAGATTACTACTAATATTGTCCATGAGTGGTGTCAGGTGGTGGGATCGAAAAAGATGATTAGAAGGATACTGAAGAAAAATTTTAAAGCGATTGGGCGAGTAAAATATTGCTATTATGAATGATAATGTCCCTTTTAGTGAATCTAAATAACAGCCTTTACTGCCTTTCGTGGAGTTAGGTCACTACGAACCTCTCTTAGTTACCGCTCTTGCTCCATTTTCCGTAGTTCGGTCACTACGAACCTCACTTAGTTACCGCACCGGCTTCTTTTTCCGTAGTTCGGTAACTAAAAACTATTCTTAGATACCGCTCCAGCTTCCTTTTCCGTAGTTGGGTAACTAAGAACCTCTCATAGTTACCACTCCGGCTTACTTTTCCGTAGTTCGGTCACTAAGAGCCTTTCTTAGCTACCGCTCTCGCTTCCTCTCGTGGAGTTCGGTCACTAAGAACCTCTCATAGTTACCACTCCGGCTTCCTTTTCCGGGGTTCGGTCACTAAGAGCCTTTCTTAGCTACCGCTCTCGCTTCCTCTCGTGGAGTTCGGTCACTAAGAACCTCTCTTAGATACCGCTCCAGCTTCCTTTTCCGTAGTTGGGTAACTATGAACCTCTCATAGTTACCACTCCGGCTTCCTTTTCCGGGGTTCGGTCACTATGAACCCCTCTTAGATACCGCTCCAGCTTCCTTTTCCGTAGTTCGGTCACTAAGAACCTCCCTTAGTTCCCGCTCCGGCTTCCTTTTCCGCAGTTCGGTCACTAAGAGCCTTTCTTAGCTACCGCTCTCGCTTCCTCTCGTGGAGTTCGGTCACTATGAACCTAGTTACCGCACCGGCTTCCTTTCCCGGGTTTCGGTCGATGAAGCCCATCCTTATCGCCCGAAACCCCTTTTTCTTCCGGGCTTCGGTCGATCGGCCAACCGTAATTAAGCCACCCGACCTACTCACCCAATCCTTTTACTTTTTCCACAATGGAGTTAACAGTTTTTCCAATTGAATAGAGGACTTTATCTAAACCCTCTTTCCAAACTGGCGCTTTTTCTTTGATGGTTTCTCCGATTTTTTCGGCATTTTCACTTAGTTCCTTGCTGATTTTCTCAGCTTGTTCTTTCATTTCTTTTCTAGTTTGCGCATCCCCATTACCCGCGATCTGGTCATTTGTTGATACAACGTTAAAGCTTTCTTTTGGTAAATGTGGTATTGACTCCTTCATCATTTCCTTGAAGAGTGGCACAATATTACGTGTACTGCTGCTGGGTAAATAATGCTCACGGTCTATTTTGTCAAATCCAATCCAAACGGCACCAACTAAGTTAGGTGTATAACCGACCATCCATTGATCCTTAGTTCCATTAATATCTTCAAAGGGGAGCTGGGTGGTTCCTGTTTTTGCAGCAATTTGTACACCTGGTATATTTGCATTTTTTCCTGTTCCTGTCTCGACAACATTTAGCAGCATCGCAGTCATTTCATTCGCAACGGTCCTTGTTGTAACCTTTGTTGATTTTGCTTTCCGTTCCGCGATGATATTTCCAGTGGGTCCGACAATTTTTTGAATCAAGTGGCTGTCATTCCGTATTCCACCATTCGGAAAAGTGGTATAGGCATTGGCTAATTGCAATGGGGAAATACCTCTACTCATTCCACCTAATGCAATCGCTAAGTTCTTATCCTCTTTTTCCACTGGAATACCGAATCGTCTTACTGAATCTAATCCCTTTTCCAGACCGATTTCATTTAGCAGCCAAACCGCTGGGATATTCAATGATTCCTCAATGGCTTTAGCCATCGAAACCTTACCTTGATAGGTTTTTAAGAAATTCTCAGGTTTGTAATTTCCAAAGGCCGTTGGCTCATCCACAAGCTCGGAAGAATAGTCATATCCTTCTTCAAGTGCTGGTGTGTAAACAGCAAGTGGCTTCATCGTTGACCCGGGCTGTGCTTTAAGTTGAGTGGCACGGTTAAAACCTCGGAAGACGTGTTCACCCCGACCGCCAACAAGTGCAAGCACTCCACCCGTTTCAGGGTCCATAAGTACAGAGCCGCTTTGTACAAGCTTGTCTCCCTTTCCTGCAGGGAATAAAGAAGGATTACTATATACTTTTTCTAGCCCTTTTTGCAGATTTTGATCCAATGCTGTATAGATTCTATATCCTCTAGTTAAAATTTCTTCCTGTGTTAATCCATATTTAGAAATAGCTTCATTTAATACGGCATCGACATAATACGGATATTCTCGTTTGATTTCACTGCCGCTTCCTTTTTGTAATTCAATTTTTTCCTTTTTCGCCACATCATATTGTTCAGCTGTTATCATCTTGAGTTCGTTCATCTTACTCAAGACGACATTTCTTCGATCCATCGCCAAATCGTAGTTTTTATATGGATCCAGGTAATTTGGCGACTGTAAAAGACCCGCTAGCAATGCTGCCTCACTGATAGTAATTTCATTGATTGGTTTATTAAAATATCTTTTTGATGCATTACCAATTCCCCATGCACCACTGCCAAAATAAACCTGATTTAAGTACATTTGTAGAATTTCATCTTTTTTATAAACCTTTTCAATCTTTACAGCTAAGAATAACTCTTCGGCTTTCCGCTTATAGGTTTGTTCAGGAGACAGAAGTGCATTCTTGGCGAGCTGCTGTGTTAGCGTACTTCCGCCGCCGGTAATCCTTCCTGCAAATATGTTGCTAAAAAATGCCCTTGTGATTCCTTTTATATCAAAGCCGCCATGATCATAAAACCGTTCATCTTCGATTGCAACCACTGCATCCGGGATATAATTAGGAATTTCCTCTATTTTTATACCTTTTGTCCGATTCGTTGCAATATTGCTAGCAACCGATTCGTTTTTATCATAAATGACTGTTGACTGTTCTAGGCCTTTCTTCAATGACTCGACATTTGCTCGTGATGCCAGCCATCCAAAATAGACAATGGTCGTAAGAATGACAACAAGAATGATTAACAAGAAAATTTGTGTCAGATGTTTCTTTTTCCAAAAGCGAATAAACAGTTCCCAAAATTGTTTTAACTTTTCCATTATATCTCCTAACTTTCAAAAATGTTTCCGATGTATCTATTATAAATATCTTACCGATAAAAACCAATTATCATGTATAGAAGCGGACAACCATTTATAAGTTCGAGCATATGATAATAAAAATATATGTAAGGGGTGGGAAGATGATTAACTGGAAAGTACGCTTTAAAAACCGCAATTGGGTAATTGCGTTTATATCACAGCTAATGATTGTCACACAAATGCTTTTGGCAGGATTAAATACGATGGGATTAATTGAATTTCAACTTTCAGATGCCATTCAACAATCCATTTTAACGTTTGTTAATGCCTTGTTTATTTTACTTTCGATGATGGGTCTCGTGCAGGATCCAACAACTAAAGGTATGCGTGACAGTGAAAGGGCATTAACCTACAAAGATCCAAATTAAAGGGAAAATGCTCAATTGTTTTTAGTAACGAATTCATCTGACTTTAACTGAGTTTGATAGAGTGGTATAATTACACTAAGTTTAACAAATATTGGGTATTTGACAGAGAATATAACAATATATCAAATTACACCTATTGTCATTCTCGATTATTCTTTCGAATAGGATAAATTATCCGCTGAGAAAGGGGATCTTGGAATGTGGGATTGGATTTGGATTTTTGCTATTTCTTATGGATTATTTATTGTGATTGAGGAAGCAATTTATTATTTCTGGAATCGCTATGTTTTTGGACCTAAGAAAGTCTTAAGAAGAAAAAGAATTCGGAAAGTCATCCGTGGCTATTTCTTTGTTAAAAAGATTGCCGAGAGAAACTTTCAACAATAGAATACTGACGAAAAGCTCGCTTTTTTAGCGGGCTTTTTCAATTCAACTATTAGATTCATTTTGATTGGAGTTTTCCGTATATTTCTTTTTCACTGTAGAATAAACGGTTTTTATTACAATATAAAAGACAAAAAGAAAGACGATTACGTATTCACCAGGCTCCATCACCTGAAACGGGTTAAGGCCTTTTTTAATAACACCAGAAAAATTATGCCCCATTATCAAATCGATCAGAACAATCAGGGAAACCAAGGAAACGGCTAATAAAGTAGACACAATTAATATTTTCAACCACAACACCCTCAGTATGGTAAGTATCTTTATTGTGCCAAGTAATAAATCTAATATACTGTTGGATAAACTACTCTCTCTTGGATATCATAACCATTATTGGAAAAACCAATTTAATTCCTTGTGAGTGTGGTGATCCCAGTGTCTATATTGTCAAAGATGTTAAAGAAGAAAAAGAAGAGAAAGCCGGATAATCTTCGTCAACAACAAGATCCTGAAAAACCCGAAAACTTGCCGATACACAGGGATTACAAACAAAACATATCAAGAGTTAAGGAAGAGTTTGGCACCAGTTCGGATATTGTTATTAGGGAGATTAAAGTTAGAAAGCATTCAGGTGCAACTCTTTATGTCGATGGATTAGCGGACAGTCAAATGATCAGTGACTTCATTTTAGAAAATTCAATGGAAAGGGAAGTCGGAGCTGAACCGTTTGACTTCTTTCAGTACATGATCGAACAAACCGTTGCCATTGGAAGTATTAAAACAATAACTAATTGGAATCAAGTATATGATTCAATACTATCGGGAGATACGGTTATCTTTTTAGATGGTTTTAATAAAGCAATAAGCTGTGAGACAAAGGGTTGGGAAAAACGTGCTGTTAGTGAACCCTCGACGCAATTAGCCATACGGGGTCCAAAGGATTCATTTACAGAAACGATCCGGACAAATACTGCTTTAATCCGAAGAAGAATAAAAAGTCCGAATCTTTGGCTGGAGTCTATGAAAATTGGTGCGGTAACTCAAACAGATATAGGTATTATGTATATTAAAGGAATCGCAAATGAAGAAATCGTAACAGAAATAAAAAAAAGATTAAAGCGGATAGATACAGATGGAATCCTTGAATCAGGTTATATAGAGCAATTAATTGAAGATCAAACGTGGTCAACCTTTCCCACAATCTATCATTCAGAAAGGCCAGATGTTGTAACGTCTGATCTCCTAGAGGGCAAAGTGGCCATTTTAGTGGATGGAACCCCATTTGTCCTCACAGCGCCTGCAGTGTTTATCCAGTTTTTCCATGCACCTGATGATTACTATTCCCGCTTTGATATTTCTACAAGTATTCGTTTATTAAGGATATTAGCCTTTTTCATTTCGATTGTTGGACCAGCCGCTTATATTGCTGTTACAACCTTTCATCAAGAGATGATTCCAACAACCATGGCAATTGCCATTGCATCTCAACGGGAAAATGTACCCTTCCCAGCCTTTGTTGAAGCATTAGTTATGGAGGTTACCTTTGAGATATTAAGGGAAGCTGGATTAAGACTGCCGCGTGCAGTTGGCCAGGCTGTTTCAATCGTTGGAGCCCTCGTTATTGGCCAAGCTGCAGTTCAGGCGGGCTTCGTTTCTCCAGTTATGGTAATCGTCGTATCAATCACAGCGATTGCAAACTTTTCCACGCCAACCTTTGCGATGGCGATTGCTGCAAGGTTAATACGCTTTATTTTCATGGGGTTGGCAACTTTTACAGGCATTTATGGAATTATGTTAGGATTAATGTTTATGACGCTGCATTTGTGCGCATTAAGATCATTTGGAATTCCCTACATGTCTCCAATAGCACCATTAAATTTGAAAAACCAACAAGATATATTTATTCGCTTTCCGATTTGGGCAATGAAAAATAGACCACCAATGACTGCTAAAGATAATCTCATAAGACAAGGTCAGAATCAAAAGCCAGACCCGCCTAAAGAATCGATTTATCACAACCAGAGTCCAACAAAAGGTGATCAATGATGAAGAAAGAATTTATTGTCTTGTTTCTTTTTTCCACTCTCCTACTTAGTGGATGCTGGAATCAAAAGGAAATGACGGATATGGCGTTTGTCATGGCAATTGGGATTGACGAGGGAACGGATGATAATAGGTATGATGTTACCTTTCAAATTGTTATCCCTGGAAATGTATCTTCAGGACAAGATGGAGGAGCTAAAGGGTTACCAATTCTTGTTTTCAAAGCACCAGGAAACACAATAACAGAGGCTGCTAGGGAAGTGACAAAATCTGTTTCACGCCAGCTTTATTATGCACATACGAACTTACTTGTGATCAATGATGTAGTGGCAAAAGAAGGGGTATACAACCTATTAGATGGATTTGATCGTGACCCGGAATTTAGAACTACCACACAGGTATTGATTTCTAGAAAAACAAAGGCAGAAGACATATTAACCACTTTATCAAATATTGATAAGCTACCAGTTGAAAGAATAACGAAACTACTTAAAGGAACAGAATCAATGTTGGGTGAAAATATTGAAGTTTCGATTGATGATTTTATAAGTGGAATTGTTAGCAGCGGCAAAGAACCTGTTGTTAGCGGCTTTAAAATTAAAGGGCATTCAGAAAAGGGGAGTTCAGCCTCAAACTTAGAATCAACTAAACCTTCTGCTTCTGTTGTTGCTGATGGACTGGCTATCTTTAAGGACGGGAAATTATCTGGATGGCTAGATCAGGACAAGGCACGAGGAGCGGTTTGGGTTATGAATAAAGCGAAAAGTACAGTTATTAATATCGATTGGAAGGAGAAGAAAGATGCGATTACCATCATTCCCATTCGCACCAAAACAGGGGTTACAGCAACAATTAAAAATGGGAAGCCTGTTATTCGTGTGGATATAAAAGAGGAAGGAAATCTTAGTGAAGCTAATACGGCATTGGATGTAATGGATCCTAAAACCATTGAGAATATGGAGAAAAAAACAGCAGCGAAAATAAAAAATCAAGTTGAAAACGCAATTAAAGCTGCGCAAAAACAAAAAAGCGATATCTTTGGATTTGGAGAAAAAGTTCACAGGGCAGACCCAAAGCTTTGGAAGCGTATAGAACACCAATGGGACGAGGAATTTGCAGAACTTCAAGTAGAGGTCAAGGTTGACTCCTATTACCGTCGTTCGGGTGTTCGTACTAATCCATTTTGGTCAGATTTAGATAAATAACCCTATACGTAGAAAGTGTGAAACAATGTTATGGTGAAAATTAATGCATACCAACTGTTTGTCCTAGTCGTTTTGTTTGAAATGGGTAGTGCAATCCTGGTAGGTCTTGGGATGAATGCAAAACAAGATGCCTGGATAGGAATATTAATGGGAATGGCAGGAGGTGTGCTCCTCTTTTTGGTCTATTATCGTCTGTTTAGGTTTTATCCAGACCTTCCATTAACAGGTTATGCGCAAAAAATTCTGGGGAAGTGGATGGGTCGTGTTTTAAGCTTCATCTATATTATCTACTTTATTTATTGCGCTGCAAGGGTTTTGAGGGACTTCGGCGAGTTGTTAACGGCGACCATTTACACTGAAACACCACTATTTATTATTAATTCCTTAATGATTCTAACAATAATTTATGGAGTGCAAAAGGGCTTTGAAGTGATTGCCAGGACGGGGGAAATCTTCTTTATTATCGTTTATCTGCTAGCTATCGCTGGTATACTGTTAATTACTTTTTCGGGATTAGTCCATTTAGAGTACCTAAGGCCAGTGCTTGAAAATGGCTGGAAACCAATAATCAAACTAGTGCTTGGTCAGACCCTTACGTTTCCATTTGGAGAAATGCTCGTCTTTACGATGTTTCTTCCATTAATTAACGAACCGCGAAAGGTAAAAAGAGTATGTTTGTTTGGAATCATATTAAGCGGGATAAATATTGCCTTCACATCAGCGATAAATGTTGCAACTCTTGGAGGAGAACTGTTTTCACGCTCACCTTATCCATTGTTAGCCACTATCAGCAAAATTGAACTAGCAGATTTTATTGAACGGTTGGATGTCACCTTCATGCTGTATTTAGTCATTGGCTGTTTCTTTAAAATTACCTTGTATTATTATGCAGCCGTTGCTGGGGCAACAGATATCTTCGGTATTAAAGATCATCGGAAAATTGGGTTTCCAATTGGATTGATGATTTTGTTTGCATCGATAACTATTGCAGCAAATTATACAGAACATATCAGAGAAGGGTTAGAGGTGGTAACCATATATTTACATTGGCCCCTTCAAATTTTTATCCCTTGTCTATTACTTGTAATTGCTTTTTTTCGAAATAAAAAGAAAGAGATTAGCTCTCCCTAAGATAAGCAATTATATGGGTAACCATGAAAAAACTGCCTTTGCCGCTATGGCTAAGACAGTTTATTTTTCAATCGGTGCTATCTGAACTTTATTTGTTCGTTTGTGTTAGGGGAAAGAGAATTTGTACTGTAGTTCCTTCGTCAACTTCACTGTCAAATTGAATAGTGCCTCGGTGTGATTGGACAATTTTATAGCTGACTGTTAAACCCAAACCAGTCCCTTTTTCCTTTGAAGAATAAAAAGGCTCACCTAATCTTTCCAATCGATCCTTTGAAATTCCACAACCATTATCCTTGATAGTAATGGAAAGTTGATTGTTTTCAACTTGGTCGACAGTAATGGTAATGGTACCCCCGCTTGTTGTCGCTTCAATTGAATTTTTAATAAGGTTAATAAACAATTGCTTCAATTGATTCGGTTCGCATTCTAGAAATAAAATTTCCTCAGGGATATTTTCCTTTATTTGGACGTTATATAGGCTGGCTTCCACGTTTAATAATGAAACAACATCGTTTAATACTTTTTGAATGGACATTTTGGAAAATTTAATATGCTGTGGTTTGGCTAAAAGTAAAAGCTCACTAACAATGTGATTGATACGGTTCAATTCATCTAACATGATTTGATAATAAGATTGGTGTTTCGAATCCTCCCTTTGCAATAGCTGAACAAAACCCTTTAAGGAAGTTAGTGGATTTCGTATTTCATGTGCTACACTCGCAGAAAGTTCGCCGACAACAGAAAGTTTTTCTGTTTTCCGAAGACGTTCTTCCATTTCTCTTGCTTCTGTTACATCACGTCCAATAATTACTAATCCTTCTCTGCTTCCATCTTTATGAAAAAGCGGTACTTTGACAGTGTCAAAGGTTTTGAAGGTTCCATCGGGAAGCGGAAGGATTTCTTCACAGCGTGTCACCGTCCCGCTTAACCATGTTTCTTCATCAGATGTTTCGCAGAAAATAAGTTCTTTCGAGTAAAACTTTGAATACTGTGCTAGTTCAGAATCCTTTTTACCACGGTAATCTACATCTTCAAGCTGAAATAGTTTAAGGCCAAATTCATTGGCTTGAATCCAACGGCCGTCACCATCTTTAAAATTAACAAAGTCTACCATTGAGTTAATTAAGGTAGATAACCTTTTTTCTTCCTCTTTTGTCGTATCCAATTCTTCTTTATTGAGGATGAAAAAATAAAAGATTCCACCCGTCACAATAATATAAAAAATCTCTTTCAATCGTTCAAAATAATAATCAAAAGATGATGGTATAAAATGTGTAAGTAAATAATTGCTAGCATATATCCAAATAAAACTTCCAATGAAGTAGAGGAATAAAAGTTTCGATTTCTTCATGTATAACTCCTGCCAGTCTGTTAGTTTTCAAAGTGTGTTAATGTAAATAATAATAAATCTCTATACTATAGTACAAGACTTGGCGCGATATTGGAATATCGCAATACTGTAAATAGGAAAAAAAGAGTATTGTCAGAAAAAAAGAGGACATAAAGGTAAATATTTTAAAAACATCTTGTTTAATCTGAAAGTTCAGAATAGAATAATAGTAACATACCAACCGGTAGGTATGACTCTGGTGAAACCTGCATATAATTATTTAGTGGCAAAAAGTTGACTAAAATCTTGGTAAAGAATGGAGTGATTGGTATGCATTTGCGTTTAACAGACGAGCAACAAATGGTGCAAAAAACAATTAGAAGATTTGTAGAAAAAGAATTAATTCCGCTAGAAAATGAAGTCCTTAGAAATGAGAGGGAAGGAAAACCCAGTCTATCTGTTGAAAAACTAAAAGAGTTGCAGTTAAAGGCAAAGGAAGCTGGTTTCTGGGGTATCAATACACCAGAGGAGTATGGTGGGGCAGACCTTGGCCAGATGATGATGGCAATCGTATTAATGGAAGTTTCTAAAACATTTGTGCCTTTTTCGTTTGGCGGGTCAGCAGATAATATCCTTTATTATGGTAACGAAGAGCAAAAGAGAAAATATCTGCTTCCTACCATCAATGGTGAGAAAAAGTCTTGCTTTGCAATGACCGAGCCTGGTGCTGGATCTGATACGAGAAATATTAAGATGACAGCCGTTAAAGATGGCAGTGACTGGGTATTAAATGGTGAAAAGACCTTCATCACAGGAGGAAATGAAGCAGACTTTGTCATGGCCATTGCTATTACAGATAAAGGACTTCATCAATCAACGCAAGGACGAGAAGGGGTAACCTGTTTTATTGTTGACCGGGATATGGGGTGGAAATCAGAGTATATACATACGATGGGAGAATGGGGGCCTGCCGGTTTAGTATTTGAAAATGTCCGCGTTCCAGAAGACAACATTCTTGGTGAATTGCACAAGGGTTATAATCTTGGACTGGAATGGATTGGTTTTGCAAGGTGGGTCGTTGGCGCGAGAGCTGTTGGTGCTGCTGAGCGTTTACTGCAAATGGCTGTTGATTATGCAAAGGAACGGGTTACTTTTGGAAAACCAATTGCCGAAAGACAGGCAATCCAGTGGCAAATTGCTGATTCTGCAGTTGAGATTGAAGCAGCAAAATGGTTAGTGCTAAATGCTGCGTTTACCCTTGATAATGGAGAAGATAATCGCCACCTTGCTTCCATGGCCAAACTATATGGGGCTAATATGGGAAATCGAGTGGTTGACCGTGTCCTCCAAATTCATGGTGGTATGGGCTATACTAGGGAATTACCAATCGAGCGCTGGTATCGTGAAGCAAGACTCTGGAGGATTTACGATGGCACAGATGAAATTCAACGGATGATTATAGCTCGAAACCTTTTAAAGGGACATGTGAAAATAGGACAATACGTTTAGTAGATATTTTGTAAGCGCTAACTATGGATTTGATAGTTTACTAAAATTGTTCAGGAGGAATAAAAAATGGCAGGCAAATTTTCGGGAAGAGTAGCATTTGTAACTGGTGGCAGTCGCGGAATAGGAAAAGGAATTGTCGAGTTGTTGGCCGAAGAAGGTGCCAAGGTCGCTTTTATCGACTTGAATGAAGAGGCGTTAGCTGTAACAACGAGTGAATTAAAAGAAAAAGGTTATGAGGTCATTTCGAAGGTTGCTAATGTAACAAATGTTGAGCAGGTGGAAGGCGCAGTCAAAGAGGTATATGAAGCATTTGGGTCGATTGATATTCTAGTTAATAATGCGGGGGTCATTCGTGACAATTTATTATTCAAAATGACAGATTCCGATTGGCAAACGGTAATGGATGTGCATTTAAAAGGTTCGTTTAATGCAGCCCGAGCTGTACAAAAATATATGGTTGAAAATAAATACGGCCGGATTATTAATATCTCTTCTACTTCTGCTCTCGGTAATCGCGGCCAAGCCAATTATGCGGCGGCAAAGGCAGGATTACAAGGCTTTACAAAAACACTTGCAATTGAACTTGGCAGATATGGAATAACTGCAAATTCCGTTGCTCCTGGCTTTATTGAGACAGAAATGACGAAAGAAACAGCAGCTAGAATCGGTGTTCCTTTTGAACAGCTGATTCAAGCAAGTGTTTCGCAAATCCCAGTAGGAAGAAGCGGGAAACCTGCAGATATTGCAAATGTAGTTGCCTTTTTTGCAGACGAAAAATCGTCCTTTGTTAATGGTCAGGTTATATACGTTGCTGGAGGTCCAAAAAACTAAGTTTTATTAAGGACATTGTTGATAATAAACTCTGTTGATTGGAGCAGAAGGCACGAAGGACTCCTCGAAAATGCTACCGCATTTCCTTCGTGCGGTGCAAATTCAAGGAAGCATAATCAATGTCCTGCGTGACTAGCAGGTCAGGGTGAGACCCCACAGGCGCTTTAGCGCCGAGGAGGCTCACCGACACGCCCGCTCAAAAGCGAAGTGCCTGGAGCGGAAATCAACAGCCAAGTTTATCAACTCGAAAAACTAATAAAAGTGAGGCGAAATACCATTGTATAAAGATCAAATTGGCAAACAATCCACAAAAGTAAGAAACGTTGTCGAAAGAGGGGCCGTTAAGAAATTTGCTGAAGCAATTGGCGACCTTCACCCGATTTACTTTGACGAAGAAACAGGGAGATTATCAAGATACAAAAGAAATATTGCACCACCGACTTTTCCTCGTGTTTTTGACTATGGAGAGATTGAGGGCTTAAACCTGCCCCCTAAAGGCTTAATTCATGGTGAGCAAACCTATCACTATGAAAGACCATTATTGGTTGGAGAAGAAATTAATTGCTACTCTGTTGTTGAAAGTTATGTGGAGAAGAAAGGGAACCAAGGTACGATGGGAATCCTTGCTGTTCAAAGCTATGGCGAAGACTTAGATGGCAATACGATATTCACTTCAAAGCAAACAGCCATTATTACCGAAGCTGTAAGGAAGGTGTTGACGAATTGATGACGCTGGAGCAATTACAAGTAGGTGAATCACTTAATGATATCCAATTAGAGCCTGTCTCTAGGATGGACTTAATCAAATATTCAGGTGCATCAGGAGATTTTAATCCTATTCATACAATTGATGACGAAGCAGAAAAAGCAGGATTACCTGGGATTATCGCACATGGAATGTGGACAATGGGAAATCTGGCAAAACTATTTACACCCTACTATGAAGAAGGTTTTATAGCAGATTACTCTATCCGTTTTAGAAGTATGGTGTTTTTAAACGATGTCGTTACTTTAAAAGCAACCTTAAAGGAATCACATGGAAATAAGCTCAGATTTAACGTCCAGGCCGTTAACCAGAATGGTGCTGATGTATTAAAGGGCGAGGTTTTGTATCACCAATATTAATATTGATCATTAAAGAAACAAAAAGACCTGGGCGCAAGAGTATTCTTTCTTGCGGCTGGGTTTATTACTAGGATAAATATTAGTATTTTTTAAAAAGGAGGAAGCGCTCTCTAATGACTACAAAAATGACATTAAGCTTCACGCCCCCTGTATTTGCAAATGTCGAAGAAGAAAGGCTGCATTTAAAGCAAAAATTAGCTGTAGCATTTCGCTTGTTTTCCAAATTTGGGTTTGATGAAGGGGTTGCAGGCCATATCACGGCAAGGGACCCAGAGAAAAAGGATCATTTTTGGGTCAACCCATTTGGCATGCATTTTAGCCAGATAAAAGCTTCTGACTTAATCCTCTGCAACCATGAAGGTGTGGTTGTTGAAGGGAACAATCCTGTGAATCGTGCTGCTTTTGCCATTCATTCACAGGTTCATGCAGCAAGGCCAGATGTTATTGCCGCTGCTCATGCACATTCGATTTATGGAAAGTCCTGGTCTTCACTAGGTCGACTACTTGCTCCAATAACCCAAGATGCCTGTGCATTTTATAACGATCATTCGTTATTCGATGATTTTACAGGCGTGGTATTAGACATTGAGGAAGGCAAGCGGATTGGTCAAGCCCTTGGAATGCGAAAGGCCTGTATTTTACGAAATCATGGATTACTCACAGTTGGTAAATCCGTGGATGAGGCTGCCTGGTGGTTTATTACGATGGAACGGTCATGTCAAGCCCAATTGCTCGCAGAGTCCGTAGGGAAACCAATACTAATTGATGCTGAAAATGCCCGTTCTACGTATGAAACAGTTGGTACAACCGAAGCTGGTTGGTTCCAGTTTCAACCATTATGGAATCGGATTGTAAAAGAACAACCAGACCTATTAGATTAATAAACATTGTCTGAAAAGATTACAATGATCTTTTCAGCACTACATAAATTTCACCTGGAGGATACTAAATGAAGATAGGTGTAGCAGGTACAGGTGCTGTTGGTGGCTATTTTGGAGGTCTATTAAAGGAATCTGGAAATGAAGTAGTTTTTTTCGTACGAGGTGACAACCTTAAAACCTTTCATAAAAAAGGGTTAACGATTGAAAGTGAAGCAGGGAAAATTACGATAGACGGTATTTTTTCAAACAGTTATCAGTCATTTTCAGATATAGACCTTCTGCTGTTTTGTGTGAAGTCGACAGCTACTACTGAAGTCGCCACCAACATACTCCCATACTTGAAGAAGGATTGCTTAATTCTTACGCTCCAAAATGGTGTTGACAATGAAGAGATTCTCGCTGCGATTCTCGGTCGCCATAGAATATTATCTGCCGCTACTTACCTTCAAGCAAGTGTAGAAGACATTGGCGTGGTTAAACAAATTGGTGTTCCACCAAGGCTAGTCCTTGGTGCACTTGATCCAAGTTTAGTAGAAAAAGTAACTCATATTTCAACCCTATTTAATAACTCAAACATTGTAACCTTCCCATCTAGTAATATACTTGTGATTAAATGGAAAAAATTGCTCTGGAATGTCACATTTAATCCCCTAACTGCAATTATTGAATCGAATATCGGGACGATTTTTGATGATGATGCTTTAAAACCTATAGCTATTCGAATCTGTAAAGAGGCTATGGCCGTTGCCAGAAAATTAGGGTTTGAGATTGAAGAAAATTTTCACGAAACGATTATCAAACAGGGACAGTTTGCGAGAAATCATCAAACCTCCATGCTTCAGGATAAGCTGAACGGAAAAGCCATGGAGCTTGAATCAATCTGCGGATATATTGTGAAAGCAGGAAAACAAGTAAATGTCGATACACCAGTCCTTGAAACCATTTACCATTTATTAATCTATCAGGACAAAAAAAGAACCCAAGGTGTTGAGCGATGAACTTTGAATTCGATAAAGACATGCCTCACAATTGGACCTTGAGTACAGCTAAAACGATTCATTATTTAGGCTCTTTTCTCAAACTTTGTTGCTTTATAGATCGGAATAATTGTATTTAAAGCTATTTTCATTTTATAAAGCTAATTTCTTTAGAGAAAAGAGCTGCAAACTATAATTGAAGTGCCAAATAGCTATTTAAACGTAAAAACCGGCTTTTGGGTTTTTACAACAATCTTTACGAAAAGAGCCATTATACATTAAGGGGAAGATGCTTGTGAGCGATATTGTCATATTAAGTGCTGTACGGACACCAGTGGGGAGATATGGTGGGGCCTTAAAGGGTTTTAATTCAGGGCAGCTTGCGGAATTAGTGATTAAGGAAGCGATCAAAAGGGCTGGGATTACAGCTGGTCAAGTAGATGAAGTGATTTTAGGGGAAGTCAGACAATCCACACAATCATCCAATGTTGCTCGTGTGGCGGCATTAATGGCAGGTGTACCTGAGACAGCACCTGCGTTCACTGTCAACAGACTGTGCGCATCAGGGTTGCAAGCTGTTGCCTCTGGAGCCCAGCAAATTATTAGCAGGCAGTCAAATATAGTCGTTGCCGGGGGAACAGAAAGCATGAGCAATGCCCCTATATATTTACGAAACTCACGTTTTGGCGGGGATAATCTGAAGCTTGTCGATTCCAACACTGAAGTTGGGCAGCAGCCGCAAGGGGGTTATGGAAGTCAGCTCGGTATGGGGATCACGGCCGAAAATGTTGCTGAAAGGTATGGGATTTCACGTGAAGATCAAGATATTTTTGCCCTGGAAAGTCAGCGTTGTGCTGCTAGGGCAATTGAAAATAAACGCTTTGCTGATGAAATTGTCCCGATTGAAGTAAAAGAGAAACGGAGTTCATTTCTTTTTACAGAAGATGAACATCCAAGACCCGAAACAACGATCGCTGGCCTATCTAAACTTCGCCCCGTTTTTAAAGATAACGGCACCGTAACAGCCGGAAATGCCTGTGGACGAAATGATGGAGCGGCTGCTATCGTGTTAACTTCTGCTAGCCATGCTAATGAATTAGGAATAAGACCGATGGCGAGAATCGTGGATTGGGCAGCAGTTGGAGTATCACCAGAAGTGATGGGGATCGGTCCTGTTCCTGCGGTGAAAAAGTTACTTGAGCGAACAGATCTTACACTCGATGACATTGATTTATTTGAATTAAATGAAGCGTTTGCTTCGCAGGCACTTGCGGTAATTCGTGAATTAAATCTAGATAGTGAAAAGGTTAATGTCAACGGGGGTGCCATCGCACTTGGACATCCCCTGGGAGCAACAGGGGCAAAAATCTTAACAACATTAATCTATGAACTAGCCCGGCGACAGAAAACAAGGGGGATTGCCACCCTTTGTGTTGGTGGAGGCCAGGGAATGGCCATAATGGTTGAGAGAATATAAGGTTTTTGAAAGAAAAATAAATTTTGTCGTTTGTGACAGGCGTGTGACAAACAAACTTACTAGTACATATAGACAAAAGGGACAATGAGTCGGCATTTTACGACGAGTTATCCCTTTTTTTGCTGTCTAAATATGCAAGGAATAAGAAAGTGAGTTAATATTAAATTATTTTAAAATAATTTTAAAGTCGAAAAAACGACATAATTCTTGTTTTGACAGTCTTTGTTATAGAACCAAATAAAAATAGTGTCGATGAAAATAAAGTGAATAAACACGTAGTTTTGGATATTATTGTTTTGTAGTTTCATACTTTCTAGTTAGTAAGGTTGAACACGTTTCGACAGTGTTAAAGTATTAAAGAGAATAATAATCAAAATTAAATCGAAAGGAGGACAAAAAGTGGAGATATTGGTTCAGCAGTTATTTAATGGATTGACTGTTGGGAGCGTTTACAGTCTGGTGGCATTGGGATTAACTCTTGTTTATGGGATTTTGCACATTCCGAATTTTGCTCATGGGGCTCTCTATATGATTGGCGGATATATTACCTTAACCATGATGACGAAAGCGGGGATCCATTATTGGCTGGCAATTGTCGTCTCAATCCTAGTCGTAGGATTGCTGGGCATTTTAATGGAGAGGCTTGTGTTTCACCCGTTAAAGGGTGCGCCTCCCATTCACGATAAGATTGCCGCAATCGGTATTATGTTATTTCTTGAAGCGTTTGCTCAGTATGTATGGGGGGCAGAGTATCACACAATGCCAAGTCCTTATGGACAGGTGGTTGAGGTATTTGGCTTAACCTTTACGGTACAAAGAATTCTAATTATTAGCGGAGCAATCGTAGTTATGATATTATTAAACCTTTTTCTGAAAAAGACCTATATTGGAGCCACTATTATTGCTATGTCTCAAAACCGTGAGGGGGCAAATTTGGTGGGGATTAATACGAATAAAGTAGCCATGCTTACTTTTTTCATCTCAGGTGGTCTGGCCACTATTGCAGCGTCATTATCAGCACCTATTAATCTCGTTTTTCCGGGAATGGGTAACCTGGTAATCCTTAAAGCGTTCGTTATCATCATTTTAGGCGGGATGGGGAGTGTTCCGGGAGCGATTCTTGGTGGTTATATTTTAGGATTTACAGAGAGTTTGGGTGCAACATATATTTCGAATGATTATAAGGATATTATTGCTTTTGTCTTGTTAGTTATCATTCTTTCCGTAAAACCAACAGGTTTATTTGTAAAGGGGGGGCGTTAATGGCAACATTACTAAAATCAAAATACCTGATTCCTTTGCTGATTGCCTTTGCGATACTCTTTCCCGTTATTTCTCAAAATGATTATTACATACATGTTATGACACTCTCATTTATTTGGATGATCGGGGTGTATGGCTTAAATTTATTGGCAGGTTATGCCGGATACCTATCCTTGGCACATGCAGGTTTTTTTGCAATCGGAGCATATTCACTCGGGCTTTTAACGACAAAAGCACAGGTGAATTTCTGGCTTGCTTTATTACTATCGTTGTTTATTACCTGTGTAATTGGCACTTTAATTGGTCTCGTTGCATTAAGAACAAAGGATGCCTTCTTTGCAATTTATACATTATGTGTCGGATACATAATTTACTTAGTGATTGATAAGTGGGAGAGCTTAACGGAAGGTGTTCGCGGCTTAATAGGAATACCCGCACCGTCAAATATTGGGCCCCTATCGTTTGAAAAACCGGAATCACACTATTATCTTGTTTTGTTCTTCCTGTTATTTGTTATTTTAATGATGTACAGAATTGTGCATTCCCTCACAGGCAGAACTTATATTGCCATTCGAAACAGTGAAGATTTGGCGTTAACGATTGGAATCTCAACAATGAAAAATAAACTAACGGTCTTTGTACTATCCACCTTTTTTGCTGGTTTATCCGGTGCCTTATATGCTTCATTTATTCGGTTTATTGGACCTGATATTGGCTATATCTCGATTACCTTTGACTTATTAACCTTCTTATTAGTGGGTGGTATTGGTACACTATCCGGTCCAATTGTTGGAACCTTAATCATTGTTTGGCTTTCACAACAGCTGCAATTTTTACAGGATTATCGAATGATGATTTTTGGTCCTGTTCTAACCTTGCTGATTATTTTCTACCCCGGAGGGTTAGTAGGTGGAGCCATTGAGTGGAAGATGAAAATCAAAGCAAGGAAAGCCAACACTGCTAGCCGGCATTTAAGGAAAAATGAACTAGAAAAGGGGAGTAATACTGCTGCTATGAAAAAACAGGTGAAGGAGGGTTAGCAAATGTTCCTGGAAACGAAGACCTTAACAAAGCAATTCGGAGGAAATATAGCCGTAAACAAAGTTGACTTTTCCATCGAAAAGGGAAAGATTAACGCGATTATTGGACCGAACGGTGCAGGGAAATCAACATTTTTTAATTTGATTAGCGGGTTTCATCCTCCAAGTTCAGGCCAAGTTATTTTTAAAGGGTGCGATATTACCAGGCTTCCTGCAAACAAAATAGCGGGATTGGGAATAGGTCGTACTTTTCAAACGACAAATTTGTTTGAACAATCAACTGTGCTTGATAACGTCATAATCGGACATCGCTTACGGACAAAATCCAATCTCATTGATGCAATCTTGAGAACCAAGCGATTAATAAAAGAGGAAAAACAATGCCTTGAAAAGGCGCTTGAGGTATTAGACTTCGTCGGATTAACCAGCGTTGCCTATAAAACAGTAGCAGGAGTATCACAAGAGGAGAAAAAAAGAGTCGCTTTTGCACTTGCCCTTGCGACAAACCCAGAAATTATTTTTCTTGATGAACCGGCAGCCGGAGTTAACCCAGATGAAACGGAAGGGTTAGCGCTGCTAATGAGAAAAATGATTGCCAGGGGTATAACAGTGTGTTTGATTGAGCATAAAATGCAAATGATTATGAAGATAGCTGATAAGATCATGGTTCTTAATTATGGTGAAAAAATCGCTGAGGGTACACCCTATGAAATTAGAAATAATGAAACTGTTATCAAGGCCTATTTAGGAGGGAACTCACTTGTTAAATCTTCGGAATGTCTCAATTAAATATGGAAGCTTAACGGCGATTCACGATGTATCAATTATCGTTAATGAAGGAGATATTGTTGTGTTATTAGGTGCCAATGGTGCCGGAAAGAGCACAACCTTCCGTGCGATTAGCGGGTTAAATAAGCCCTTTGGCGGCGATATTCTCTTTGAAGGGAAATCAATTGAGAAAATATCTCCTGACCAAATTGTTCAATTAGGAATTGTCCAATGCGCTGAAGGTCGGAAATTATTTTCTGATATGACGGTATATGAAAATTTAATGATGGGGGGGTATGTCCATAGAAAGAAGAAGGTACAAATTAAACAATCTCTTAAACATGTTTATGAATTGTTTCCTATTTTGTATGAAAAAAGAAATGATCCTGCAGGGTCATTAAGTGGCGGTCAACAGCAAATGCTGGCAATTGGAAGAGCTTTTATGTCAAAACCAAAGTTAATGATGCTTGATGAACCGTCCGTAGGTCTGGCACCACTAATTGTCGAAAGAATGTTTGAAGTGATCCAACAGATTAATAAAGAAGGAACAACGATTCTTTTAGCAGAGCAAAATGCAAATGCTGCACTAAAAATTGCTGATAAAGGCTATGTGTTTGAAAACGGCTCAATCGTTTTAGAAGGTACATCCCAAGAGCTATTTTCGAATGATCGGGTGAGAAAAGCCTATATTGGTGCGTAAACTTTTGTGGAGGTGATGAAGGAAATACATAAGAGTTGTTTGTAAAAATAATAACTATTTGGGGGAAGAACGATGAAAATAGGCAATGTATTTCTATTGGGTATTTTTCTTGCAATCTTGTTTAGCTTAGCAGCGTGCGGAGGGGCAGAAGAGACGACAACGGATTCGAATAAGAATACAAATGAAGAAAAAGTAACAGAAAATACGGGCACAGAAGAAGCAGGTACTGTAGATATTGGCTTCAGTGGTCCACTTAGCGGACCAGCTGCATTCTATGGAGAGCGTACCTTAAATGGTGTCCAAATGGCAGCAGATGAAATCAATGAAGCAGGCGGTTTCGAAGTTGATGGAAAAATATATAAATTAAATATTGTTTCACTTGATGATAAATATCTGCCGAATGAAACAGGTGCAAATGCCAAGAGACTGATTCAGCAGAACAAAACACCGATAATATTCACTCCTCATAGCGGTGGTGCATTAGCCATGCAAGTTTTTAATCAACAAGAAAAATTCTTAATTGCTGCTTATACGAGTGAACCAAAGGTTACTGAAACCAGTAATAAGCTGTCAGTAAGAATTGCACCTGGATATGACGGATATATTAAGCCTTTCTCAGATTATACGATGGACCGTTTTGGAAAGAAAATTGCCTTCCTTCCAACCGCTACTCAATATGGTAAAGACTGGTCAGCTTCTCTTAAAACTTATTGGGAAAAACAAGGCGGTAAGGTAGTCTACGATTCTTCGATTGATTTTACGAAAGAAACGGATTTCTTTACTGTTGTAACCAATGCATTAAAGGACAAACCGGATGTTTTATTTATCGGTGGTGCTTCAGAACCCACGGCTAAAGTAGCGAAGCAGGCAAGAGAGCTTGGATTTAAGGGCGGCTTTATTATCATGGACCAAGCCAAACTTGAAGAAATGCAAGCAGTTACAGGATCATACGATGTTCTTGAAGGTGCT
This sequence comes from Neobacillus sp. FSL H8-0543, assembly GCF_038592905.1. Lineage (GTDB taxonomy): Bacteria > Bacillota > Bacilli > Bacillales > Cytobacillaceae > Neobacillus. The sequence goes on from NZ_CP151943.1 coordinate 4,483,247, forward strand.
ATTGGTGTAATGCCATTAGCAAAATTAGACTTTCCGGGGATTCCGAATTTTTTAAAGAACTTTGAAGCGAAATATAAGGAAACACCTAGTTATGAAGCAGGGCTAAACTATATCGCCTTAAACGTATTTGTAGAAGCGATGAAGGCGGCAAAATCTGTCGACAATCCAGAAAAAATTCGTGAGCATATCCAGGTTGGCTTAGACAATTTACCTGCAGAAGTAGAAATATTTGATTATCCGGAGATCACTGCGGATGGCGCTTTCCTTGCAAATTTAGTCGTAGGAGCAGTTGAGGACGGAGAAATTGTTTCAATAAAAGTAGATTAATATAGAAATAACTAGAAATACTTGCTGCTTATTCTATCAGAATGAGCAGTTTTTTTCTTTTATATACCGCATTTACAGAGTGCATGGTGTTAATTTTTTAGTTTGGTAAAAGATAGGATATTTTTAAGGAAAATAACGTATCATGAGAATTATAAATATTATACTAAAATAAAATCAGAAATTTAACGAAAAAATTAGATGTTGAATATTCGGAAAATTTAATATAATATAGCCTTAGCAACATACCGACTAGTTAGTATGTGTGCAGAGGGAGACCTTGAGGCGCAGATTGAGAAAAACCGAAAAAATGTACAGGCTTTCATTAAGTGCCCAGCGATGTTATAAGGATGTAATTTCTCCTTCACAGGGGACATCGAAATTTTTTAGTAGCTGAATATAAAAATAGTTATCGAACCGTTAATGTATGGGAGGAATAAGAAAATGCATATTACACAATTATTTGATTTAACTGGTAAAGTAGCGATTGTTACTGGTGGAGGAAGGGGACTGGGCCAGCAAATTGCCGAAGGCTTTGCTGAAGCTGGTGCCAATGTGGTCGTTTGTTCAAGGAAACTGGATGCCTGTGTTGAAGTTAGCGAGGGGCTAAAGAAACTCGGCGTTGATTCACTGGCATTAAAATGTGATGTAACAAACCCTGATGATGTCAGTAATGTCGTAAAACAGACATTAGAGAAATTCGGTCGCATTGATATTCTAGTTAATAATAGTGGGGCTACCTGGGGAGCACTAGTTGAGGAAATGCCACTTGAGGCTTGGAAAAAGGTTGTAGACGTAAATGTTACTGGGACTTTTATCATGACACAAGCAGTTGGAAAGGTAATGCTCGAGCAGAAGTATGGAAAAATTATCAATATTGCTTCTGTTGCAGGGCTCAATGGAAGTAATCCAAAATATATGAACGCAATTGGTTACAATGCATCTAAAGGTGCGGTTGTTACTTTTACAAAAGATTTAGCCGTGAAATGGGGCCCGAGCGGGATTTATGTCAATGCAATTGCTCCTGGATTTTTCCCGACAAAAATGTCGAAGGGTTTGCTTGAACAGGGCGGCAGTGAAATTCTAGAGGGTACTCCTTTGAGGAAATTCGGCTCTGATTCTGACCTTAAAGGGGTAGCACTATTTTTAGCAGCACCAGCTTCTGACTTTGTTACAGGGGATATAGTTGTTGTTGATGGCGGAGCCAATGCAATGTAGTTATATAAATTCGTAGATTTAGGGGTGAAGATAAAATGAAAAGAGATGCCGTTATCGTTTCAGCTGTCAGAACAGCCATAGGCAGGCAAGGAGGTGCGCTAGCGTCCGTTCCTGCCCATGTTTTAGGGGCCGAGGTAATAAAAGAGGCAGTCAAACGAGCAAATATAAATCCAGGAATGGTTGATGATGTTATTTTTGGAAATGTACTCTCAGGTGGAGGAAATATTGCTAGATTAACAGCTTTACAGACAGGATTGTCGATTGATTTACCAGGATTAACGATTGATAGACAGTGTGGTTCTGGAATTAATGCGATTAATCTTGCAGCACAGGCGATTCGTGCGGATGATGGGGATGTCTATATTGCAGGTGGTACAGAAAGTATGAGTCGGGCACCGTATTTGTTGGATCGGCCAGAGAAGCCATATAGTCCTGCACCGCCGAGCTTTAGAAAGTCACAACTCTCTCCACAGGAAATTGGTGATCCGCCGATGGGAATAACAGCGGAAAACTTAGTAGAAAAATATAAAATTTCAAGAGAAGAACAGGACGAATTTGCCTATCAAAGCCAGCGCCGTATGGCGATAGCAATGGAAGAAGGCCGTTTTGAGGAACAGATTGTTCCTATTAGGATTCCTGTTCGTAAAGGAGAACCAATCGTTTTTAAGACAGATGAGCATCCCCGCCCGCAGACGACACTAGAGGCATTGTCGAAGCTTCAGCCAGCATTCCTTAAGGGAGGGACGGTTACTGCTGGAAATAGCTCTGGTTTAAATGATGCAGCTTCGGCACTTGTTATTATGTCAAGGGAGAAAGCAGAGGAATTAAATCTTACTCCACTTGCGGTTATTCGTGCGTATGCTGTTGCGGGGGTAGATCCGAATATCATGGGTATTGGGCCAGTTCCAGCTGTAAACAAGGTAATAGAAAAATCGGGAATTTCTTTACAAGACATGGATCTAATAGAAATTAATGAAGCTTTTGCAGCACAAGTTCTCGCTTGTAATCGGGAACTTGAAATGGACCTTGAAAAAGTAAATGTTAATGGCGGTGCCATTGCCCATGGACATCCACTTGGGGCAACAGGAGCTATTTTGGCAACAAAGGCTGTTTACGAGTTAAAACGTACCGGTAGCAGATACGCGCTTATTACCGCATGTATAGGTGGCGGACAGGGAATTGCAACCATCATTGAACGTGAGTGAAGTGAAGAAACATGAGACAAAAAATAATAGAAACAAGTATCCAGTTGTTTGACCAGAACGGTTTTAAATCCACATCCATTAACGATATTGTTCAGTTAATGGGTGTGACAAAGGGTACATTTTACTATTATTTCACCAGTAAAGAGGAATTGTTAAAGGATATTCAATTAACCTATATTAAAGATTTAATTAAGCAACAGGAAGTAATCTTACGTTGTCCAAAGACAAATATTTCTAGTAAACTATTTGAAATTATCTATATGATTATGAAAAATATTAAAACACAAAGACAGAGTGCACGAATTTTCTCTAGGGAAATGAGGCACTTGTCAATAATGAATCTAGAAGATATTCATAAAAAACGGAACCTATTTCGTTATAACACACAGATGTTAATTGAAGAGGGGATTAAAACAGGAGAATTTAAAGCAAACTTACGTGCAGATATCATAACTTTTGGAATCCTTGGGAGTACAAATTGGAGTTATTATTGGTTTAATACTGAAGGAGAAGTCAGTGAAGAAAAAGTTGCAAAAATCTACTTAGATATGATTCTAAATGGCATAAAGGAAAGCAGTCTGTCATCATTCAAAAAATGAGAGCGTTTTCAATAAACTATAATCTAAAGGAGAGGGGAGAGAAACATGCTAACTCTTCATTACGAACATTGGCCGAAAATATCCAAATCGTTAATCGTTCCTGCTACTTCTTTATATGACAATCTAAGGGTAAGTGCCCTGAGGTACCCAGAACAAGATGCGATTATTTATTATGGAAGTAAACTATCCTATAAACAATTGGATCAAGAGGTAAATGCTTTAGCTGGATATTTACAGCATAGGCTGGGGGTAAATACTGGGGAAAAGGTTTTGCTTTTTATGCAAAATTCACCGCAGTTTGTAATTGGTTATTATGCAATTTTGAGGGCAAATGCAGTAGTAGTCCCAATCAACCCAATGTTAGTGGCAGACGAGTTAGAATTTTATGTCAGAGATTGTGAAATCAAGACAGCACTCACAGGTCAGGAATTATATGGACAGATCAGACCGTTGCTCGGGACCACCTCACTTGAAAATTTATTAATTGCGGCTTATTCAGATTATAAAGGAAATGAGTTTGAGGGGACGATACCTACTGAGGTTGAAAAAGAAAGACTTATTTTTTCTGAGCCCAGCCATTATCACTGGAACGATGCGGTTCAAGCAAATCTTAGGCCTAGTGAACATACATCAAAAGGAGATGATTTAGCAGTTCTTCCATATACATCTGGGACAACGGGGCTGCCAAAAGGATGTATGCATACGAATCGAACTGTACAAGCGAATACAGTAGGGGCATACCACTGGTCAAGGACAACCCCGAACGCCGTTCACCTCATGACCCTGCCGCTTTTTCATGTAACAGGCATGGTTCATAGTATGCATATGCCAATCTATAGTGGTAGTACAATGGTGATAATGACGAGATGGAATCGTGATGTGGCCGTCGGGTTGATAAAAAAACAAGGCTGTACCCATTGGGTAACCATAGCCACGATGATCATCGATTTCCTGGCAAATCCTAAACTAACAGTAGAAGATATTTCGAGCCTAACCTCGATATCTGGAGGGGGAGCCGCTCTGCCGGAAGCAGTGGGAGAAAAGTTGTATAAGCTTTCTGGGTTACGGTTTGTCGAGGGGTACGGCTTATCAGAAACGATTGCCCAGACTCACTTCAATCCTGCTGATCGACCAAAGATGCAATGTTTAGGGATTCCTTCCTTTGATGTCGATGCTCGTATTATTGAGCCGGCAACAGGTAAGCAGCTTGGAATGGGCGAGATTGGCGAAATTATTGTTAACGGACCGCAGGTGATGGTTGGTTATTATAAACGCGAAGATGAAAATCGAAGTTCATTTATCGGAATTGATGGGAAGAGTTTTTTCAGAACAGGTGATATCGGGCGCTATGATGAGGATGGCTATTTCTTCATTGTGGATCGAGTGAAGCGGATGATTAATGCTGCAGGATACAAAGTTTGGCCGACCGAGGTGGAATCGTATCTTTATAAACATCCCGCGATTCAGCAGGCTTGTGTAGTTGGTGTACCTGATGAAAGAAGAGGAGAAACGGTCAAAGCATTCGTTATATTAAACGAAGGAATGGATGGGAAAGTCAGTGAGGAAGAAATTATTGAATGGGCAAAGCAGCATATGGCCGCCTATAAATATCCACGCCAAATTGAGTTTCGTAACCAATTTCCAATGACAAGTAGCGGGAAAATTCTCTGGCGCAAGCTCCAGGAAGAGGAAAAAGAAAAGGCAGAAAATAGTGTTCAGTAAAATATGTAAGAAGGTTGGGGGCTGACAATTTTGACCGGCTCCCAAGCATATATACAAGAAATATTTTATAGGAGGAGAGGTATGGAGATTTTCATTCAGCAATTATTTAATGGTCTAACCATTGGAAGCGTTTACACTCTTGTAGCCTTAGGTTTAACGCTTGTTTATGGAATCCTACATATTTCGAATTTTGCACACGGCGCCTTATACATGATGGGCGGATACGTTACGTTAATGATGATGACAAAATACGGTTTGCATTATTGGCTCGCTATTTTTGTTTCCATCATCGTTGTTGGTCTTATTGGTGTTTTAATGGAAAGGCTTGTCTTCCACCCTCTCCAGGAGGCACCTCCGATTCACGACATGATTGCTGCGATAGGAATTCTCTTATTTTTAGAAGCATTTGCCCAATTTGTATGGGGGGCAGAGTACCAAAGTATGCCAACTCCATATGGACAGGTGGTCCAAATCTTTGGCCTAACCTTTACAATGCAGCGTTTGCTCATCATCTTTGGTGCAATTGTTGTTATGGTCCTTTTATATATCTTCTTGAAAAAAACGTTTATTGGTTCAACCATTATCGCGATGTCACAAGATCGTGAAGGAGCAAACCTTGTTGGAATTAATACCAGTAAAGTTGTAATGCTAACCTTCATGATTTCTGGGGGTCTTGCAGCCCTTGCCGCCTCACTCTCTGCACCTATTAATCTAGTTTTCCCTGGGATGGGGCAGCTCGTGATTTTAAAGGCGTTTGTTATTATTATCCTTGGCGGAATGGGGAGTGTACCTGGAGCGATATTGGGCGGGTATATATTAGGTTTTAGTGAGAGTTTGGGCGCAACCTATATTTCAAACGACTATAAAGACATTATTGCCTTTATTCTCCTCGTCATCATTTTATCGGTTAAGCCGACCGGTCTTTTTTCAAAGGGGGGGCATTAATGGCAAAGATATTGAACAAAAAGATAATTATTTCAGCTTTAATCCTATTCGCCTTAGCCTTTCCCTATATCACTCAAAATGATTACTACCTACATGTCATGACGCTATCATTTATTTGGATGATTGGTGTCTATGGCTTAAATTTGCTCGCGGGTTATACAGGCTATCTTTCTTTAGCACATGCAGGTTTCTTTGCGATTGGTGCTTATTCATTAGGACTTTTGACTGTTAAAGCAGAAATGAATTTTTGGCTTGCCTTGCCTTTATCCCTAGTGATAACAGCTGTCATCGGTTTCTTTGTTGGTATCATTTCCTTACGGACAAAAGAACACTTTTTTGCCATCTATACTCTTTGTGTAGGTTATATCATTTATCTCATTATTGATAAATGGGACAGCTTAACCGAAGGTGTCCGCGGACTGATTGGAATCCCTGCACCGGCTAATCTAGGTCCGCTTTCCTTTGTAACAATGGAAGCACATTACTATTTAGTGTTATTTTTCTTGCTTTTAGTTGTTTTGATTATGTATCGCATCGTCCACTCTTTATCAGGCAGATCATATATCGCCATTCGCAACAGTGAAGATTTAGCACTGACCATTGGCATCTCAACGATGAAAAATAAACTGACGGTGTTTGTTTTATCAACTGTCTTTGCTGGTCTTTCCGGTGCTTTATATGCCTCGTTTATCCGGTTTATTGGGCCCGATATCGGCTCGATTGCTATTGTTTTTGACTTTTTAACCTATTTACTTATCGGTGGAATTGGTACCTTGAGCGGTCCGATTGTCGGTACAATCATTATTGTTTGGCTCTCACAGCAACTGCAATTCCTGCAGGATTATCGGATGTTAATCTTTGGTCCCGTCCTAACCGTACTTGTCATTTTCTATCCAAGGGGAATTGTCGGTGCTGCAGCAAGCTGGAATCAAAAGCGACAGGCAAAGAATGCTGGGAATAGGCGCCCATTAAGCAGAACAGAAGCACTTCCTGAAAAACAGGTAAAGGAGGGGTAGCATGATCTTTTTAGAGACGAAGAACTTAACTAAAAGATTTGGCGGTTTAGTTGCAGTCAACAATGTTGATTTTGCGATTGAGCAAGGGAAAATCAATGCCATTATCGGCCCAAATGGTGCGGGAAAATCAACCTTTTTCAATCTAATTAGCGGGTTTCATCCCCCTAGTTCAGGGCAGATCATTTTTAAGGGACAAAATATTACAAAGTTACCCCCTAATAAAATCGCTGAACTAGGAGTAGCCCGCACCTTTCAAACGACAAATCTATTTGAGCAATCTACTGTCTTGGACAATGTCATTGTCGGCCATCGACTGCGGACCAAATCTAATTTGGTTGATGCGATTCTTAGGACAAAAAGGCTTAAGACGGAAGATGAGCGCTGTCGAGATAAGGCAATGGAGGTAATTGATTTTGTTAATCTAAAAGGAGTAGCTCATAAACTTGTCGGCAGTTTAACTCAGGAAGAGAAGAAGCGCACGGCTTTTGCTCTTGCCCTTGCAACCGACCCGGAAATTGTTTTTCTGGATGAACCAGCAGCTGGAGTCAATCCGGATGAGACAGAAGGCCTTGCTGAATTAATGAAAAAGATGGTAGCTCAAGGTATTACGGTTTGTTTAATTGAGCACAAAATGCAAATGATTATGAAGCTTGCAGATAAAATTATGGTTCTAAACTACGGTGAAAAGATTGCAGAAGGTACTCCTGAAGAAATTCGAAACAACGAAACAGTCATTAAGGCGTATTTGGGGGGAAGTGCCATTGCTTAATCTAAATAATGTTTCTGTCAAATATGGGAACTTTACAGCCATTCACGGTATTAATATCGAGGTGAAACAAGGGGAAATTGTCGTTTTGCTAGGATCAAATGGTGCTGGGAAAAGTACGACCTTTCGCGCAATTAGCGGGTTAAGTAAGCCTTCGGAAGGAGAAATCTTATTTGATGGAAAGTCGATAAAAAAACGTTCTGCAGATCAAATTGTTAAATTAGGAATTGGGCAATGCCCAGAAGGACGTAAGCTTTTCTCAGCTATGTCAGTACAGGAAAATTTGAAAATGGGTGCCTATGTTCATCGCCGAAAGAAGGATGAGATCAAACATTCGATGGAACACGTCTATGAGCTTTTTCCAATTCTAAATGATAAAAAGAACGATGCAGCCGGCTCATTAAGCGGCGGTCAGCAACAAATGCTAGCCATTGGTAGGGCCTTAATGTCGAAACCAAGGCTGATGCTTCTCGATGAACCTTCTGTTGGTCTCGCCCCGTTAATTGTCGAGCAGATGTTTGAAGTCATCCAGAAAATTAATAAAGAGGGAACGACCATCCTGTTGGCAGAGCAAAATGCGAATGCTGCATTAAAAATTGCCGATAAAGGCTATGTTTTTGAAAATGGATCGATTGTCCTTCAAGGGACCTCCGCTGAGTTATTTGCAAACGATGAGGTACGAAAGGCATACATCGGTGCGTAATAACAATCGTCTTTAAGGGGGTGATGGCAGGCCAAAAACATCATAGGGATGTCTGAAAATTTATCAAAAATACAAGGGGGAAAAACATGAATAAAATGAAGTGGTTTTTAATGTTTGGTGTTATTTTCGTATTGATTTTCAGCTTGGCTGCCTGCAATGGTTCAACAACGCCTTCTAATACATCTGATAAAGAGGATAAAGGGAAAGATGATGAAAAGACGGAAGAGGTTGGCACAGTAAACATTGGATATACAGGTCCATTAAGCGGACCAGCTGCGTTTTATGGAGAAAGGACATTAAATGGGGTAAAAATGGCCGCTGATGAAGTAAATGAAGCAGGCGGGTTTGAAGTGAATGGTAAAAAGTATAAATTGAATGTCGTATCCTTAGATGATAAATACTTGCCAAATGAGGCTGGTGCGAACGCAAAGAGACTAGTCCAGGAAAATAAGCCGCCGATTATCTTTACTCCTCATAGTGGCGGAATCTTTGCGCTGCAAGTTTTTAATCAAATGGATAAATTTATCATTGGTGCCTATTCAAGTGAACCGAAAATCATTGAGGTTGGAAACAAATTAACCGTCCGAATTCCTCCGGGCTATGATGGTTATTTAGCGCCATTCACAAAATATGCAATGGAGAAGCATGGAAAAAATATTGCCTTCCTTCCAACGGCCTCGCAATATGGTAAAGATTGGGCCGAGAATTTAAAGCCACATTGGGAAAAAGCTGGCGGTAAGGTTGTCTATGATGAAGCCATTGACTTTTCAAAGGAAACTGATTTCTTCACGATATTAACAAATGCCTTAAAAAAGAAGCCAGATGTTTTATTTATTGGCGGTGCCTCTGAGCCTACAGCAAAAGTAGCAAAACAAGCGCGAGAGCTTGGGTTTAAAGGCGGGTTCATCGTCATGGATCAGGCGAAGTTCGATGAAATGAAGGCAGTCACGGGCACGTATGACTTACTTAATGGATCGATTGGTGTTATGCCGCTTGTCCATTCACCAGAGGCAGCCATCCCTGCCTTTGTAGACAAATACAAAGCGAAATATGGTGAAAATCCTGGATCAGAAGCGGGTTTAAATTATATTGGTATGCATGTGTTTGTTGAAGCAATGAAGGCGGCGGGTTCAGTTGATGATGCCGAAAAAATCCGTGCCAGCATGCAAGCTGGCATGGAAAATTTGCCAGACGATAAAAAAATCTATATCGTTGAAAAAATTAGTGATTCAGGTGCATTTGAATTTGATTTATCCGTTGCTGCTGTTGAAGATGGCAAGATTGTACCAATAAAAGTAGATTAATTTAACCATACTAGATTAGTAGATACATTCATAGTACCGTCCCCCTTGTAGAAGCTTAAGCATTTCTTAAAAACCAAGGGGGATCTTTTTTGATGAAAAAATTCCTGTTTTTGTAAAAATATCATCATAAAAATGATTTGCTTGAAATATAGTAGATTGGTCAATCCCTAATAGGCTTGGATAATTTTTTCCTTGAAGGAGGAACTTTCAATGACAGTAAAAGTTGATGTCCAAATGTTTCCACTCTTTATAAATGGGAAGTGGGAGCCTGCAAGTAGTCAAGAGACCTTCGATGTCTATAACCCAGCAGATGGAAAGCTAGTGGCAAAAGTGGCAAAAGGAACGGTGGCAGATGTTGACCGTGCCGTACAAGCAGCAAGAGATGCTTTTGATAAATCCGATTGGAAAGATATGAATCCAAAAGACCGTGCCAACGTACTTTATGCTATTTCCTATCAAATCGCAGAGCATGCGGAGGAACTAGCCTACCTGGAAGCGATTAGTTCAGGCGGAACCGTACGCCGAATTGGTCAAAGTGATATTTTACAAATGGTTGACCTGTTTCAAACTCTAGCAAACTTCACCCGAGGCTATCCCTTCTCTGAAACTTTGCCTGTCCCGCCCTTCCCAGGACCCGCACACAACTTTATCTGGCGAGAACCAATCGGGGTTTGTGCAGCGATTACCCCATGGAATTTGCCAATGGTTATCGCTACTTGGAAAATTGCTCCAGCGCTAGCGATGGGAAATACTGTCGTGATCAAGCCTGCCAGCTATACCCCATTATCAACTCTTAGATTAGCTGAGTTAATTTCAAATGTTGTTCCTCCAGGAGTCATTAACGTTGTCACAGGTCCTGGGGCTGAAATTGGCGAAGCGCTTGTCCGCCATCCGAAGGTTGATAAGGTAGCCTTCACAGGATCAACCGAGGTGGGTCGAAGAATTATGGGACTTGCTGCAGATACAATTAAAAAGACCACATTAGAGCTTGGTGGAAAGTCACCAAACATAATTTTAGAGGATGCCGACCTCAACATTGCTCTTCCTGGCAGTCTATTTGGAGTGTTCTTACATTCAGGCCAACTATGTGAGTCAGGGACTCGTTTATTTGTTCCAGATAAGTTGCATGATCAAGTGGTTGCTGGTCTCGTGGCACTTGCAAGTAAGCTTAAGCTAGGTAATCCACTAGACCCTGCTACAGATGTGGGACCTATCATTTCAAAAAAACAAAAGGAATCGGTTCTTTCTTATATTGAAGCAGGAAAGCTAGAAGGGGCAACACTTGTATGTGGTGGAAAGGAAGTAAAGGTACCAGGTTGTGAGGAGGGACATTATATTGAACCAACGATTTTCACAAATGTCACGAATGATATGAAAATTGCTCAAGAGGAGATTTTTGGTCCAGTGCTTTCTGTGATTCGCTATTCTGATGTGGATGAAGCGATTCGGATGGCGAATGACACAATTTATGGATTAGCTGCTGGTATTTGGACCCGTGATGTGAATAAAGCCTATGATGTGGCTAGAAAGCTTCAAGCAGGTGTTGTCTGGATTAACGATTGGCATATGCTCAGAAGTGACGCACCATTTGGCGGTTATAAGCAAAGTGGAATCGGCAGAGAAATGGGCAAGCAATCACTTGATGCCTATACTCAAACAAAGCATGTTCATACATCCATGTCCCCAGAGTTGGAAAGAAAAAACTGGTATGGAATTCTATTTGGCCAAAACTAATGAAGAGGTGAAAGATAATGAAAACTTCCTTATCACAGTTTATGCTTCGCACAGGGATTTACAGTGGATCCAACTCACGCGCGATGGTACCAAGCTTATTTGCTGGTCTTGGTGCTAAGAGAATTGTCCTTTTGAGTGACAGAGGCTTAGAAAAAGCAGGAGTCGTCGAAAAGGTTGCCGAAATATTTAATTTAACCGGACATGGAAGCGGTCCTCAGCTTGTTGGGCAATATCTGGATATTGCTCAGGATGCGGAGAGCAAGAGTATTAATGATGCCGTACGCTATGTAAAGGAAGTTGGCGGCGATGCCCTTTTGGCTGTCGGAGGCGGAAGCGTCCTTGATACCGTTAAAGGTGTTAAGTATGCTCTCCACAAGGGTTTAACGGATATAAAAGAAGCAATCCCTGGCGGACTTTTATACGAACAGTTCCCGCAGGCAACCTATATGTCAATTCCACATATTGCAATTCCAACTACTGCTGGAACGGGGTCTGAAGTATCGCCAATTTGTGTAGTTTTTAATGAAGATATTCAAATGAAGACAAATATCATCAACCCCTTTATTAGTCCCGATATGGCGGTACTTGACCCTGACTTAACCGTAGGGCTGCCACCGGTGATTACGGCTTTTACAGGGTTTGATGCATTAACACATGCAATTGAAGCACTAGCGTCGCCGACCGCAACGGCTCTTACCGATGCACATGCCTTACATGCCATTCGTTTGATTGAGAAAAATCTTCCTATCGCAGTTGCTGAAGGCTCCAATTTGGATGCAAGAATGGACTTGCTCCAAGCAAGCCTAATGGGAATCACCGCGTTTAGCTTTGCATTAAACGCGATTCCAGTTCACAATTTGGCACATGCATATGGTGCGTTGTTCCGAATTCCGCATGGCTTAGCAAATGCTGTCTTCCTGCCAGTAGTTATGGAGATGGTGCCGATGCTTTATCTTCCTAAGGCAGCTGAGCTTGCATCTGCTATGGATGTCGATGTGAAGGGTGATACAGCAGAAGTGGCATTGGTAAAAGTGGTTGAGAAAATTCGATTGCTTCAGCATAATGTTGGCCTACCGACTGATTTCAAGGAGTACAATATTACTGAAGAAGATCTTAAACGGGTGATTCCAGCGGTTATGAAGGACCCAGCCGCCTTGAACTTCCCAATGCCAGTAGAGCTAATCGTAGCCATTGGCCAAAGAGTAGTTCCTGTCGGAGTAAAATAGTTTTTTAAACCCAGCCGGCCTAGGTAATGCTGGTTGGGTTTTGAAATTTGAGTGTTTCGCTGATATAAAATAATAGATATTCATAAAAGGCGTGTTTTGAAACAGATTTTTTTTAAAAAATACAAATAGTTTGGAGGAATGAACAATGATGGATTTTTCTTTTTCAGAAGAGCAGGAATTACTAAGAAAAACGGTTAGGCAATTTGTTGATAAAGAGATTATGTCGTTTATTCGTGAGTGGGATGAAAAACAGCATTTTGAACGGAGTATTTTAACTAGATTAGCAGAACTTGGCTTGATGGGGGTATGTATACCTGAGCAATACGGTGGCAGTGGAATGGATTATAATGCGTTAGCAATCGTCTGTGAAGAATTGGAGCGGGGAGACACAGCCTTTAGGACAGCGGTGTCGGTTCACACCGGACTCAACAGTATGACACTACTCCAATGGGGCAACGAGCAGCAAAAACAAAAATACCTGATTCCACAAGCAAAAGGTGAAAAGGTGGGAGCCTTTGGACTAACCGAACCGAACGCAGGCTCAGATGTTGCGGCCATGCAAACAACTGCGGTTAAAAAAGATGACTACTACATATTAAATGGCTCTAAAACATGGATCTCCCTTTGTGACGAGGCAGATAACTTTCTCGTATTTGCATACACAGATAAGGATAAAAAACATCATGGCATTTCCGCTTTCATTGTTGAAAGACAGTGGGATGGTTTTTCCTCAAAAGCGATTAAAGGAAAATTAGGCATTCGCGCAGGGAACACAGGGCAATTATTTTTCGACAATGTCAAGATTCCAAAAGAAAACCTGGTTGGTCAAGAAGGCGAAGGCTTCAAAATCGCGATGTCTGCTCTAGATAATGGCAGGTTCACGGTTGCTGCCGGTGCCTGTGGAACAATCATGGCAAGTTTAGAGGCAAGCGTAAAATATTGTCAGGAAAGAAGTACCTTTGGCAAAGAAATCGGCAGACACCAACTGGTACAGCAAATGATTGCAAAAATGGAAGCAGGCCTGCAACAGGCACGATTGCTTGTTTATCGATCAGGCTGGCTAAAAAATCAAGGCAAGCGTAACACCCGTGAAACATCCTTAGCAAAATGGTGTGCCTGTGATTATGCCTATGAGGCCGCAAATGATGCTGTTCAGATTCACGGTTCGTATGGTTTTTCCAATGAGTATCCCGTCGAGCGTTATTTAAGAAATGCAAAGGCACCGGTCATTTATGAGGGAACCCGTGAAATACACACGATCATGCAAGCAGAATATGTCCTAGGCTATCGAGAAGACAAAACGTTAACCAATACACTGCCAGCCTGGCCATATGAGGAAACAATGGAAACGGTTAAATAACATATGCTAATATTGTAACCTCCCACCATGTTTTATTTATGAGAAAATAATAATCAAATACATTTTATTTTGAAACCTCAATCGTATTACTATATAATTTCGGATAGGGTCATTATCTGATGTCCTACATAAATTTATACGATTGGGAGTAGTAAAATGGAAAAAGTACTTATTTTTGGCCACAAAAACCCTGATACAGATACAATTTGTTCAGCTATTGCATATGCAGATTTAAAAAAGCAACTTGGAATGGATGTAGAACCGATTCGTCTAGGACAAATTAATGGTGAGACGCAATATGCCCTTGACCATTTTCACGTAGAGGTTCCACGCTTAGTTGAAGCAGTTGCTGCAGAGGTACAATCTGTCATTTTAGTCGACCACAATGAACGTCAACAAAGTGCAAATGATATCACGAATGTTCGTGTGTTGGAAGTCATTGACCACCACCGAATCGCTAATTTTGAAACAAGCGATCCATTATATTACCGTTGCGAGCCAGTTGGCTGCACCGCAACTATTTTAAATAAAATGTATAAAGAGAATGGCAAGGAAATTCCAAATGAAATTGCCGGATTAATGCTATCTGCAATCATTTCAGACTCTTTATTATTTAAGTCCCCAACTTGTACGCCTGAAGATGTGGCTGCAGCACGTGAATTAGCAGAAATCGCTGGTGTTGATGCCGAGAGCTATGGTTTAGAAATGCTGAAGGCTGGCGCTGATTTAAGTGACAAAACAGTGGAGGATTTAATTTCTCTTGATGCCAAAGAATTTGAAATGGGTACAAGTAAAGTGGAAATTGCACAGGTGAATGCAGTTGATACTACTGAAGTTCTAGCTTTTCAAGCAGACTTGGAAGCAACAATTTCAAAGGTAATAGAAGAAAAGAATTTAGATCTTTTCTTGTTTGTAGTGACGGATATCCTTACAAACGATTCGGTCGGATTAGCTTTAGGAAGCAAAGCATATGCAGTAGAGAAAGCTTACAATGTTACCCTTGAAAATAACATAGCAACATTAAAGGGTGTAGTTTCCCGTAAAAAACAAATCGTTCCAGTGTTAACTGATATTTTTAACAAAGGTGTATAGTAAAAAGGACCGTTCAGATAATTATATTTGAACGGTCCTTTCTTTTGGCTGTGTAAAAGGTCATACTTAATTTGTTGATTGGAGCGGAAGGCGCGAGACTCCTGCGGGAGTACGGGGCTGGGGAGACCCCACAGGCGCTTTAGTGCCGAGGAGGCTCCCCGGCACGCCCGCTAAAAAGCGAAGTGCCTGGAGCGGAAATCAACAGGTTTAACAAACCCTTCTGTTACAAAACCAACACGTTGACTGTACGGTTTCTATTATGGTATATTTATAGAGTATGAGAAAGGGGTGAGTCTATTGGGAAGTTGTATAGAATTGGTGAGTTAGCAACTTTAATGAATGTTTCTAAAAGAAAGATTGATTATTACACCCAAATTGGCTTATTACACCCTGCTCGAACCGATTCTAATTACCGATTATACGGGGAAGAATGTGTTCAGACGTTGGAATTAGTTGAACACTATAAAAATCTTAATATGCCATTAGAGGAAATTAAAACATCCATTGAATTAATAAATTGTGATCAGTTGATAGATAATCAGAAGCTAGAGAAACATTGTGAACAAATTGGAACCATCCTGCAGCACCTAAAAGAGGAAATAAATGTGATGGAACCGATGCTTCAAAAATTAGATAATAACCAAAAAGAAATGCTGCTTACTAAACTTTCCACACAAAGCCAGACATTAGCCCTGACACTACTACAATTAATGGGCTAAATTATTCTTGGAAAAACTTGAAAACAACCAGGAGGTGTATTCCATACTTACTGTTTGGTAAGTATGGAGAATATTGATACTAACTAACTTGATCTTAATAGCAATGTTAATTGCCTTTACGGCATTTTTCGTATCCTACGAGTTTGCTATTGTAAAAGTCCGCGGCACGCGTATTGACCAGCTTGTTGCCGAGGGAAACAAAAACGCTATTGCAGCGAAAACAATCATCACAAATCTTGATGAATACTTATCAGCCTGTCAATTAGGTATTACCGTTACCGCATTAGGCTTAGGTTGGTTGGGTGAACCAACGGTTGAACGATTACTTCACCCATTATTCAATCAAATAAGTATGCCTGAGTCAGCTGCAAGTATTTTATCGTTTATTATTGCCTTTTCTTCGGTAACCTTTATTCACGTTGTTGTCGGGGAATTAGCTCCAAAAACTGTTGCCATTCAAAAAGCAGAAGCTGTTACGTTACTTATGGCAAGACCAATGATTATTTTTTACAAAATTATGTATCCCTTTATTAAGGTTTTAAACGGCTCAGCACGTGGGTTAGTAGGGATTTTTGGAATAAAGCCTGCTTCAGAACACGAAAACGCTCATTCAGAAGAAGAACTGCAATTAATCATATCCGAAAGCTATAAAAGTGGAGAAATTAATCAGTCTGAATATAAATATGTGAACAAAATATTTGAATTTGACGATCGCCTTGCAAAAGAAATTATGGTACCTCGGACAGAAATCGTTGCCTTTGATCAATCACTAACCCTTCAAGAATGTTTAGAAATTGTGAAACAAGAAAATTACACGAGATACCCGGTGATTGATGGTGAAAAGGATAACATTGTCGGTATGCTGAATATGAAAGAGGTATTAACGGAATACATCAGTGGTAAAAGTCTTGATACTTCCATTAGCGAATATGTCCGCCCGGTCATTCAGGTAATTGAATCAATTGCGATTCACGACTTATTAGTAAAAATGCAAAAGGATCGCGTTCATATGGCAATCTTAATGGATGAATACGGCGGTACAGCCGGATTAGTTACCGTAGAAGACATTCTTGAAGAGATTGTTGGGGAAATTCGGGATGAATTTGATGCAGATGAAGTACCTGAAATTAATAAAATTAATGAAAATAAAACCGTCGTCGATGGTAAGGTTCTCATTGATGAAATAAACGATCTTTTTGGCTTAGATATCGATGAATCCGAGATGGATACCATTGGTGGATGGATTTTATCAGAAAAAATGGATGTAGTCGAAGGTGATAGCGTTCAATATGGTAATTATGAATTTAAAGTACTTGAAATTGATGGCTATCATATTAAGCTTTTACAGATTGTAAACTTAATGAAACAGGAGTCCTTTGCCTCCTAATCCCTAACCCTCTTGTGTTTACAAGAGGGTTTTTATTTGTGCATATGTAAAATTTTTAAAAAAAGGAAAGTAATGTTGGCTAGGTACCCGCAAATTAGGTGCCTAGCTTTTTTGTTTAAGGGCGATTTTTACTATTAATCACGCTTTTATACAACTAAGTCAAAGTTGTGACAATTCAACAACGAAGTAAATGAATATTTTGAAAATGTTAAAGGAAACCATTTTTTTATTCTTAAAGCTAGATTACGATAAATATGTGTATTCTTTAACTCTAAACACCTTTTTTAAGGGAGGAAGATTAGCTTGGAATTAACACGGAGATCATTGCTTAAAGCAACAGCAGTATCATTGACAATGGCAGCAGCTGGGTGCAGTAAAAAAACAGATGAACAAGACAAAACAATTACTAAAGCAGCAAGTATTGAACCCGATGAATGGAAAACCTCTGTCTGTCGTTTTTGTGGAACAGGGTGCGGTATCCTGGTCGGGGTAAAGGATGGCAAGGTGATTGCCACAAAGGGTGATCCTGATAATCGTTCGAATAAAGGTCTTAACTGTATTAAAGGATATTATATCGGCAAAATTCTCTTTGGAAAAGATCGCTTAACGAAACCGCTTATTCGCGAGGATAAATCTAAAAAAGGCACGATGGATGGGTTTAGGGAAGCCACATGGGAAGAAGCCTTAGACTTAGTTGCCGGCAAACTAAAGGAAGCACATGTTGCCGATCCAAAATCGATTGCTTTTTGGGGTTCCGGACAACAGTCCATCATGGAGGGATATGCCTCCGTTAAACTTTGGAAGGCTGGATTGTTAAACAATAACATCGATCCAAATGCACGTCTTTGTATGGCAAGTGCTGTTACTGGGTTTATGACAACCTTCCAGTCAGATGAACCAATGGGATCCTATCGTGATCTGGATGAAGCGGATATTTATGTAACATGGGGAGCGAATATGGCCGAAATGCATCCCGTACTCTACTCGCGTCTAACTGCCCGCAAGCTAAAGGATAGTAAGGTAAAGCATTATGATCTAACAACAAGGCATTCCAGAACTTCGGAGTTAGCCGATGTTGTTATGGTATTTCGTCCACAATCCGATTTAGCCATTGCAAATGCAATTGCAAATTATTTAATTCAAAACAATCTGTATGACCAGAAATTTGTCGATGTTCATACACAGTTTAAAGCAGGGACTGAAAACCTTGGTCATACCTTTGATGATAATTATGAAGCCACTGAGGTAGGAAAAGTTGTCGATTTAGATTGGACGATCCCCTTTGAAGAATTTAAAACAAAGGTTTCCGAATATACCCTTGAAAAAGCTGAAGAACTATCAGGTGTACCAGCAAAGGATATCGAGGCGCTCGCAAAGGAATTTGCTGACCCAAATAAAAAAGTTTTATCACTTTGGACGATGGGCGTAAACCAACATACACGTGGGACATGGATGAACAATCTTATATACAATTTGCATCTGCTTACAGGAAAGATTTCACAGCCTGGGAATGGTCCGTTCTCATTAACAGGTCAGCCTAGTGCCTGTGGAACGGCTAGGGAAGTAGGCGTATTTTCTCACCGGTTACCAGCAGATTTGGTAGTTAAGAACCCAGAGCACCGCCGCTATTCAGAGTTAATTTGGAATCTACCAAAAGGTTATCTAGATCCAATTGAAGCTCCAGGATTTCATACGGTTAAAATGTTCCGTGAGTTAGGAAATGGAAAGGTAAAGTTTTTATGGAGTATGTCCAATAACTGGGCACAAACGATGCCAAAGCTTAATCGTTTCAGAGGGAAGGACGCGGATGGCAAGGGCGTTATCGATGGTTTCATTGTCGTATCAGAAGTCTATCCAACTCGTTCAACTGAGATGGCTGATGTTGTTTTTCCAGCTGCTATGTGGGTGGAACGGGAAGGACAATTTGGGAATGCAGAACGCAGGACCTCAATATTTGAGAAGTGTGTTGATGCTCCTGGTGAGGCAAAATGGGATTTATGGGCAATTGTACAAGTGGCCAAACGTGTTCTGGACAGTAAAATGATCGGTGATAAACCAGCCTTTGATGTTCTATTTGGGATGGTTTGGGATAAGGAAAAGAACGACATGATAGAGGACCAACATAAGGTAAATGGACTCCTTTGGGAGGAGTATCGTTCCTTTACAAATCCGCACGAAAGTAAAAGCAGTGAGATTCAGGAACTGGGTGCAAAATTAAAGTTAAAGGCTAAACAAATGGCACCGTATGATGAATACCTTAAACAGCATGGGATTTGCTGGCCGGTTCGGAACGTGAATGGGAAATGGCTTGAAACAAACTGGCGATATGTCCATGGTAAGCAAGAAGAGGGCTTTGATCAATATGGTGTAGAGGAACATGGAACGGCTGGAAACTATAAGAACATTGATTTCTATAAATCAACCGATCACAAACCAACGATTTTTTATCGTCCTTTTGAAGAAGCAGCAGAAGTTCCTGATACAGAGTATCCTTTCTGGTTATGCACGGGACGTGTTCTTGAGCATTGGCATAGCGGGTCAATGACTAGAAGAGTTCCAGAGCTTCATCGTGCTTTTCCAGAGGCACTTTGTGAAATACATCCTGACGATGCCAAGAATCTCGGTGTTAAAACGGGTGATATGGTGAAAGTAGTTTCACGTCGTGGAGAAGTAAAGATAAAGGCAACAACTGCGGGACGCGGCAACCCACCTAAAGGACTAATATATGTTCCATTTTTTGCCGAAGAAACACTTATTAATCTCGTAACGTTGGATTGTTATTGTCCTATTTCCAAACAGCCTGATTATAAAAAATGTGCGGTTAAAGTTGTAAAAGCATAATGGAGGTGTGAATTTTATGAAGACAAAAGAACTTGTTTTTCTCTTAGCATTTATAGTGGTGATATCAGTTGCCATAGGATCTACGCTATTGCACCAGTCCTATCAATCTGCTTCTTCAACGGAGAGTAGTAGCCAAACACCGCCTTTACTAGTTCAGCTTACTGAAGATGGAAGGGAAAATGCAGCAACAATGGGGCTTTTAAATGTACCTCCTATGCAGAATGTGACACATGTGAATCGTTGGAATCCTGAGCTTCATCATGAGAGTTGTCTGGCATGCCATGGCAAGGCGGGAACAGGGGCACCAACACCGCCAGCAGACCACTTTTATGACAATGATCCAAAAGGTACTGTATTTAGGGATAACTGTGTACAATGTCATGCCCAACAAAATGATACAAAGACTGCTTTCAACAATTAAATTACGTGGAATAGCCTGCTAGCTTTATAATGGCGGGCTTCCCTGCAACAGGAGGGATTAAGTTGGTAATTTCGGGAATATACGTGGAGACAATCCCAGGCCAAGCAGAATATGCAGCAAAAAAACTAGCACAATTGAATGGTGTGGAAGTACACCATGTACATGAAGACATAAAAGTAATCCTTACGTTAGAAACGGAGACGGTGGATCAAAGTTATCGGACAGCTGAAACGTTTAAAGCAATTGAGGGTGTACTTGCCATATGCCTAGCCTATACAAACTTTGAGGATGAGCCATTTTACCGTGAGGATGCTGGTGTATAATGACTGAGAAATTAAACAGAAGGGAATTTCTCTCGTTAAATTTCGAATCAACCATTGGTTTTTTAGGGAACTTTATTGCTCCGCAAATAGAAGTAGAACGGAATTTTTTTCGCCCGCCTGGTTCGTGTGACGAGTTGGAGTTTCTTACTTCATGTACAAGATGCGGGAAGTGTCGGGAAATATGTCCAGAACAAAGTATCCGTTTGTTTCCCATCAAAAGCGGGGCGAAGTTGGCGCAAACACCCTACCTTGATCCAAACAAATCACCCTGCACACTTTGCAAAAAGTGTATGGATGTGTGCCCAACCAACGCATTAAACAACACTGATTTTGATGCAAAGCCCAATCTCGGAGGATACGTGAAGGTCTTATCTGATAGCTGTTTGGGTTATCAAAATGTGATGTGTGATTATTGTGTTCGGTCATGTCCGGTCTCAGGAGCATTACAAATTGTAAATGGTATTCCTGCAGTTTCTAATGAAAATTGTACGGGTTGCGGAATTTGTGTTTCTAGCTGCATCGCAGAAGGAAGTGCACTAAAGGTAATAATGATAGAAAACTAATAGTAAAGTTTACTGAGCATTTTAAGGAGAATACTAACCTTAAAATGCTTTTTTATTTTTAACAAATGTGCTACCTAAGATAACCAAAAAGTGAAACACTATTAAACTGTAATCGTCTAATTAGAAAAGGGTCTACATCAATACATGAAAGAGTGTGATGCCAATGTTTTTCTTTTGGTTATTTCTAATTGGGATGGTCATACCATTCCTTTTGATAAAAATAAAATCCGGGTGGGCTGCTTGGGTTCCAGCAATTATCTTCGGCTCAATTACGATTATCTTGGCAGTGGTAATAAAATTTATACCAGCTGAGGGTATGATGGATTTGGGTCAAATTATCTATTTTATGATGTTTGGATCGGCCACCCTCGGCTCCCTAGTTGGGGGAGTAATTGTTCATTTTATCAAAAAGAAATAAACTCAAATGAAGTGCTAGGACCTTTTTGAAGGTACCTGGCATTTTGCTTTCATGACTCAAGCATCATATCAGTAAAAGTTACATATGGTTTAAAAATTCAATTTTTAAAAGGAGGCATAGGATGATCAAAATAGATGGGGTATTTGTAATACCTGAGAAACTCTTAAAGGAGATAACAGTTATTGAACAAAAGGCAATTGTTAAGCAAATGATAAGTTACGAAGTTGTTTATCCATACGATTCTGTAAATCAATTGAAATTTGAATTATTATTTAGAGTTAATACAATAAAAGCTGCAAAGCAACTGAATAAAAGTGGCGCAAAGTTTACAACATTTTCCTATTCGTTTAGTAACAAAAAATATTGGACTCGATTAATAAATGGGGGATTTCTTTTACGTGAGAACGCCTCACCTTCCATAGCAATATTAGACATTTTACAAAATGGATCACTCTATGCGTTTGAATGTTCTACAGCAATCGCCATTGTCTTATATATCGCCGTCCTTCATACTGTAGGTCCCAGTATCTTTAATAAACATTTCCAAAATCTCTATTTAAGGGATTGGCAATTTGATGAAGACCTCCCCGTGTATCAAAGCATAGGCGATGATTTTCTGATTGGAGATGTATTACATTTTAATAATCCGGATTTTGACCCTGAACAGCCGTGGTGGCGAGCCGAAAATGTTATATATTTTGGTGGTGACCGGTTTTATGGACATGGTGTAGATATAAGGAGTTCCAGTGAGATTATCAATTTTTTAAATAAAAAGAGGAAAAAGCAGTCTAAAGATTCCGCGTATCTTATGAGAATGATTACAAGACCACATTACCTTTCGTTATACTCGTTAAAATGAATGGACCTTAGGTTAATTGCTTAAATAGCAATTCTAATTGAAAAAAGGGGAACCAGCAAAAATTCCGGCTCCTCTTTTCTTCACTTTATATCAGCAGTGTAATCTCCTGTCTAAGTCTGCACTCATTCTCTGGCTTGCTATATATTCCAAATCTCTTCGTTTTTCCACCTGCATTCTTACGTCATGTTTTCTACTGTAAAGCTCATAACAGACTCCATGGGCACTCAGCATGGCTTTTTCCATCAAACTCGTGTAATTCATTTTTAAATGGATATGGATCTCCTCCGGTTTTAATCGCATGGGCGACTTATTGTAATGCAGTACCCATGTTAACATTCCAGTAATTTGAAAACAAATGCGAAAATTCAGTGTATCTAGCTGTGAGATAGTCTGACATCGAGTCTCGTAAATATAACTCGTTGATACGTAGAATATTAGCCATATCCTTCCTTTAAGAGGTTGTATCGTTAGTTACGCTGGATAAACAAAAGAAAACCCGCCACATTTTTACGGCAGGTTGTAAGAATTTATTAAAGAATTCTTCTGGTATGAGACCATTTTAATTAATTGGTTTATCTAACGTGAATTCAGCTTTGGGAAGTGTAATTATTTTTCCACCAATTTGCACGTGGACAGTATCTTTAAAAATGGCTTTTACTATTCCCTTTAATGAAATGGTTGAATTGACAGAGATATTTTTTGCATCAGACTGATTTGCCATATGAATCACACCTTCCAAAGTAATTAAAATTATTATATATCAAAAAAAATATAAAAAGCGAGTAAAAAGCATTCTGTTTTCACTATATTATTCTTAAAAACAATTTATTTTCCTGCTTTTTAAGAATAACATAAATTTTTCCCGTTCATGTTATATTCTCTTCATTGAAAAGGGGTGTGAACAATTGAATAAGGATATAACATGAACTCTAGGTCAAGTATTACATGGTAGTGTGTTGACTGTCAATGGAAACATGAACTATGGTTCAAATTAATCTGTTTTATGTTATAATAAGGTTGAGGTGAACGTAATGTCGGACCGTGAAGACCAACTTGTTGGTGAGTTTCCATTTACACCTATACAGGAACGGGCACAACAAAAAAGGAAGGCTTTGGTTGAAAGTGGACATGCCCTCTTTATTCTAAAAGGCTATGATCAAACAACGGCTAAGGAAATCGCCGCCAATGCAGGGGTAGCAACAGGTACCTTTTATCGGTACTTTTCGGATAAACGACAGCTTTTGATGTCGCTATTAGAGGATCAAATTGATGCCCTTTTGCCACCGGAGCCTAATTGGGCCACTTCAGATCCTGAAAGCTTGCTAGCATTACTATTAGAAACCCATGACAATCGGTTAAAAGAACTCGGTCTCCAGCGTGTCCTACCTGAGTTGTTGCATAAGGATTCTGAACTAGCTGATGTATTGGCAACGGCTAGGAGAAATATACATTCGAAAATACTTACGGGTTTAATCAAAGCGAGAGAAAAAGATCTTACTTGGAAAGATTTAGACTTAGATACAATTACATGGTCCATGATGCTTATAGCTGAGAATGTTCCCAATAAAGAGGCACACAGCGGGAAACAGGCTGATTATCATGAAGTAGCGAAAGTGATTTGTCGGATGATTTTCCCTCCTGAAGTGATGAAAAAACTTAAAGAAGACAAAAACGGAAAATAGAAAGGGCGTAACACCTTGGGGATTGAACAATTGGTTGATTTTAGAAACCTAAAAACCTTAAAAATTGAACTAACCAGATTTATGATGGCTTATAAGTTTGCTCTGGATGAAATGACGACAAAAATTAATATTCTTAAAGATGAGTTTAATTATATTCACGACTATAATCCAATAGAACACGTAAAATCACGGATAAAATCACCAGAGAGTATTTTTAAAAAAGTGCAAAGAAAAGGCATTGATTTTAATTTACAAAGTATTAAAGAAAATATTAAAGACATTGCTGGGATGAGAATAACCTGTTCCTTCAAAGATGATATTTATAAATTGAGCAGGATGATCGCGAACCAAAAGGATATTACCATTATTGAATACAAGGATTATATTAAACATCCAAAGCCAAATGGGTATCAAAGTTTGCATATGATTTTGGGGATACCGATATTCATGTCAGACCGTGAAGAAATAATATATGTGGAGGTACAAATTCGGACGATTGCTATGGACTTTTGGGCTAGTCTAGAACACAAAATTTATTATAAGTATAACAAAGAAGTACCACAAAAAATGCTTTCCGAATTAAAGGAAGCAGCGGATATGGCTGCACATTTAGACCGAAAAATGGAAGGTTTGCATAAGGAAATAACGGCAATGAAGCTAGCTGACGAGGCGGAGGAAGAGGGATTTTTAACCATTGGTAAAGAGAAGTTTAACTTACCGATGTTAGAAAACTTTATTGAAGGAAAGTTTAAAATTAAAAAGTAGTAATATTTTGAAAATAAAACAGGTTGCTGCACTTTACATAAAAGGAACTGGCGGAAAAAAATCTTCAGTTCTTTTTTATGTCAAATACATCACTTTATGTTATTACTTCTACTATACGGGGGTATGATATAATAATAAAAAAGGGGGAGAGTTCCATGTCTTTTACAAATGAAGAAGAAATAATGGATGATTCCTGTTGCACTGGAGAGTGCAGCCATCGAAAAAGTCACCATTCAGACAAAGTAAAAAATAACCTCGTCACACGATTAAATCGAGTGGAAGGCCAAATTCGCGGAATTAAGGGATTAATTGAAAAAGATACCTATTGTGATGATATCATTACCCAGATTTCAGCAACACAAGCTGCACTCAATAGTGTCGCCAAACTTTTGCTAGAGGGGCATTTAAAAACCTGTGTAGTGGAAAGAATTCAAGAAGGTGACATGGAAGTATTGGACGAAGTACTCATAACCATTCAAAAATTAATGAAGAAATAACGAAGGACGTACAAGTGTATGTTCTTTTTTTTGCAATAAAAAAGAGCGGGAATCGATTAATAGCCGCTCTTTGTTGAAGGTTTATTTAAAGAAAACCTTGTCAATATTGTATTTTGACTGAAGTGTATTAAGAATGTAAGTTTCGTAAATTTCTCTTTCCATCGGATCCTCTACTGTAAATACAGCAATCTTATAGATCTCGTCTCGATTGTTCTTCATCGGTGAAACGGTATCCTCAAAATGTTTTTTCACTCTCGGTCTTAGTTTCCTTGCTTTGCCTACAAATAATAAATCTTCCTCTTTATTGAAGAAAAGAATCATCCCGCCTTTATCCCTTGGGATCCGGTGATAATCTGTAAAGCCATAAACACTGCTGATTACGGATTCTACTTTCTCGCCTAACTGCAGCTTTTTTGTTATCACAATATCTGGATTTGGTATTTCAATTTTTATCATAAGAATCGCTCCTAATTATAGGCAATAGTTATTACCTTGTTTACTAAGAATTCATTATACCATAAGTAATTAGGAGAGCACCAACTAGGCCAGGGTTGTATGCAAAAAATGGTCCAGGATTACCTTGAATACTAATCAGATTAGCTGATTAAGGTGTTTAGATGAAAGAGGAAAGGTATTTTCCACAAATCAGAAACAAAAAATGTATAATTGTAGAAATATTGCCAATATTCCTCTGAGTTCAAAGGATTAATTGCTATATAATTAAGATATACGACAGCACAAGAACCCAGCCCGCAACTAGAGAATACTCTGACGGCTGGGTTTTATTAGTTTAAGATAGTAAAAATAATTTCCATGGAGGGTATGATGACGAATGAAAACATTAATAGTTTATTGCTCATCACATGGTACGACAGAAAAGGCTGTCCAGTTAATCAGTGAGTGGATGGAAGGAGAGGTTCTTGCTGTAGATTTAAAACGGGATAAAATCTCTTATGATGTCGGTGATTACGACTTCGTAATTATTGGTGGGTCTATCCATGCGGGGAGTATTCAAGGAAGGATTAAACATTTTATCGCCAAACACCATGATATTCTAATGACCAAAAAACTTGGTCTATTTCTCTGTTGTTGGCGGGATGGCAAAATAGCCATTGAACAATTCGAAGATGCTTTCCCTAAAGAACTAAGAGACATTGCTGTAGCAAATGGCATCTTCGGCGGGGAGTTTCTTATCAGTAAAATGAACTTCATTGAAAAACAGATTGTAAAAAAGGTTAGTGGAATTACGACGGAATCCTCTTACCTGGACACCACAGCTATCATGACCTTTGTTATGAAAATTAATGCGACACTTGCGCTTGTTTAAAAATATAGATGCCTGCCCCTGACAAGGAGATTCGTGTCTTTGGGGCAGGCATCTTTTTTAACTTAACAGATGCTCTGTATAAGCTCGATGGAATTGTTCTTGGGCGAGTTAACAAGTGAGCTAACTTCATAGGCATCCATTAAATTGGGGTCTAGCGGTTTTAATAGTTGATTGAGAGAATGGGTGTCAGTCAGAGAAGGATCTAGCCAAGTTCTTTCATCCTTAGGATTAAGGATAACAGGCATTCGGTCATGGATATCTTTAACCATTTCGTTTGCACTTGTCGTAATAACGGAGCAAGAAAAAATATCTTTGCCTTCGGGTGATTTCCATTTCTCCCAAAGACCCGCCATGGCAAACAAATCATCGGACTTAAGCTTAATCCTCATGGGAATTTTCGTTTTACTATCGATGCGTTTCCATTCGTAAAAGCTATCAGCAACGATAATACAACGCTTCTTTTGATAGGCATTTTTAAAGCTAGGCTTTTCTGTAAGTGTCTCGGAACGGGCATTAATCATTTTATAACCGATTGACATATCCTTAGCCCACGGCGGGATAAGCCCCCATCGTAAGAACCCCATCCTATTTTCCTTCCCATTATTAATAACAGCTATAACAGATTGGGATGGAGCCACATTATAACTAGGAAAATATTCCTCATCCTGCAAAAAAGACTCCACATCAAACCGATCCAAAAGCTCATCAATCGTCGCTGTCAAAGTAAAGCGACCGCACATAACCCTCACCATCCATTCATTACCACCATTCTAACAAATTCACACACAAAATAACAAAAACTTATCTCAAGTGTCCGCCTGAGGTGGACAAATAAGGGGATTTGTCTTTTTGTGGTGCCTGTCACCGTATAAAATTTAAATCTTAAGCGAATAATGAAGAAGGTCATAATTTTACACAACATGAAAGAGGATAGGTTGAGGATTTATGAGGATTTGGTTTAATCGCTGGTTTACGACGGTTTCGCATTATATAGATTTGATTCGTGCGAATCCTGAAGGAAGACGGTTCGTTATTTTTGGAACACATCCAAATAAGGATGCACTCTATTTACAGAATTGTGATTTTGCCTTCACAGAACCAGATATTTCTGGGAATGAATATATTGATTTTTGCTTAGAGTTTTGTCAGCAGCACAGGGTAGATATTTTTATTCCACGGAAGGAAAATGTTTTAATATCAAAAAGACTGAAGGATTTTCATGCGATTGGCGTGAAAGTTTTAGTTTGTCCGGACGCTGAATTAATGGAAACAATGGACAACAAGGCGGCTGCTTATGAATCCATACGATCAAAGGAAAGTGACAGAGAACCAATCGTGTCCATTCCTGATTATTATGTTGTCAACAAGCTAACTGATTTTAAGAGAGCTTACGAGTGTTTAAGAAGGAAAGGGCAGACGGTTTGTTTTAAACCTGTTATTGGTGAAGGGGCAAATGGTTTTCGAGTGATAAAGGAAAATATTGAAACCATCACACAGCTGTTTAACCAGGGTATAGGCTATCGAATCCCTTATCAACATGCTTGCGAAATACTAAGTCAGCAGGAGATCTTCCCTGATCTCATGGTTTTGGAATTTTTAGAGGGAGAAGAATTCAGCATTGATTGCTTAGCCTCTGAAGAGAAATTGTATGCCGCCATCCCGAGGATGAAAGGGGATGGAAGAGTAAGAGAGCTTGTTAACCATCACCAGCTTATTCAACTCGCCCATAGGTTTCATCAAAAATACAAACTACCCTATATCTTTAATATTCAAGTGAAATATAATAATGGTGTTCCGAAGCTTCTTGAAATCAACCCGCGGATGAGTGGGGGCATGCATTTTAGTTGCTTATCAGGAATTAACTTTCCATTTTTAGCGATAAAAATCCTGCTAGGAGAGGAAATCGGAGATTTGAAACCTAGCTTTGGAATAAGAGCGAGCCATATTGAAAAAGAAATCATCCTCCAAAAGGATGATTTTGCATAAAAAAAACAAACACCCAGGAACAATCCCGGGCGTTTGTTTTTTATTTTGGAATAGAATGGTTCACTTGTATTTTTCCAGTCGTTTCCGGTACACGAAGCAAAATTGCCCCACCAATGATAAACAGGATAACTAAGCTGAACACACCGCTATTCGTACTGCCTGTTAATTGCGCGGTAATACCGACTAAAAATGGTCCAAGGATGGACGCAAATTTATAAAAAATATTATAGAAACCAAAGAACTCGTTTGCGTGCTCTTTCGGAACTAGTTTCGCAAAATATGAACGACTTAGTGCCTGTATTCCGCCTTGGGAAGAGCCTACGAGCATGGCCAAAATCCAGAAATCTAAGGTCGTTTTTAAGAAATAAGCATAAATACAAATAATAATATAAATAAAAATACCAACTAAAAGCATCTTTTTCCCCGAGAATTTATCTGCCAGCTTACCATATAAAATTGCAAAAGGGGCCGCGATTACCTGGGTTGCAAATAAAATAATCAGTAAGTTTGTTGATGTAATACCAAGGTCTGTTCCATATGCAGTAGACATCGTAATAATCGTATGAACTCCATCAATATAAAAGAAATAGGCAATAAGAAATAAAAATAAAGGACGATAGGCCTTAATATGTTTAAAGGTTTGAATCATTCGTTTGAAACTGCTGGCAATTGGATTTGGGACACGTTCAACGTAGTATACTTGTTCTACATTGCGCAACATTGGAATCGTGAAGATTCCCCACCACAGAGCAGTAATAGCAAAGGCAATTTGACTTGCGACGGTGACAGATAATGGCAGTATACCTTTATCAGATAATAGAATAAGTGCAATACCGAGGATAAAAGGAATCGTACTGCCAATATAGCCCATTGCAAATCCTCGAGACGAAATCCGATTCATTCTTTCTTCACTGGTTACATCCACCAAAAAGGCATCATAGAAAATATTTGCGCCTCCAAATCCAATGACGGTGATAATATAACAGATTAAAAGCAGAAGCCATTGGTTACTGGGAACAGCAGCAAGCAGTGCCGTAAACACGATACCAAGAATAGCAAAAATGGTGAACAATCTTTTTTTATAACCTTTAAAATCCCCAATCGTCCCTAAAATTGGCGCAGAGATCGAAACAATCAGGGTTCCAAAGGAATTCGCATAACCTAAATAAGCTGTTGATGTTGAACCAGCCAGACCAGCCCCATTTGCAGCCGCTTTAAAGAATAATGGAAAAATGGCTGTTGTTATCAGAATGGAATACGCAGAATTCGCCCAATCATAAAACACCCAGCTCTTTTCTTGCTTTGACAATCGTCGGCTCATGAATTTCCCTCCTGCTAAATTTTGATTTATATAGTTAATAGCTCTTCAATGATTGTTCCATCTGTATCCCCAAGGTCTACACCTAAAATCCTTGCTAAAGTCGGGCCTTCATCAATAAGCCGAGCATAAGGAATGCGGACATTCTGGCGAATACCTTTTCCTGCTGCCATAAAAATGGTTTGGTAATTTTCTTTATTAGGAGAATAGCCATGGCATGCAAAGGTGTATTTTTTATTGGACGCAACATCTTTAGAGGAAATCTTTTTTTGATATTCTCCTTGATAATCCTCTAAAAAGAAATACCCTTTCCTTGCTTCAACCATAAAGGAACAATCACCGTCTGCACCCATTTCAGCCGCTTGCTCTCCTGTAAGGACTGTCTCAATCCCTGATTCGGGGTCCTCTTGCAATTCATCCAATAATTTTTTTACTTCATCTAATGTTGCTGCATCTTGATTATCTTTTAAATAAATATATGCAGATCCATCACAACTTTTACAATAGGCTTTCCAATTATTTATTTTTCCAGATCTATTTAAGGAAATTAGCTTTTGTTTTTGAAAAAGAACATTAGGATGAAGGGCAACCGATTCATCCAAGGCACTATGATCACCTAAAACAACAATGGTTGAATTTTCATTGATTCCACTCTCTTCTAGGGATGCAAGGATTCTTCCGAGTCGTTCATCATGACGATGAATCGCTTCCGTGGCTTCCTTAGATGAGAAACCATGGTAATGGCGTTGTGTGTCTAAATCAGTAAAGTGGACCATTAGTAAATTTGGTTTCTTTGTTTTTATCGTATGGATAGTAGATTCCAACACAAAATCATCCAATTCGGGCTGATTTAAACCGTTTCTTAAGGACCCAAAGCGTTTATTCAGATCCCATTGATAACTGGGACTGCCGCTAAAAAGGGAAACAAGTATTTGATGCTGCCATGGTCGATTGGCGAAAATCTCAGGTAAGTTATAGTCAATATTGGCTTTACCTGTAACGGGCCAAAGCAGTGCCGCTGTTGTGAGATTCGCCTTTTTGACTTCATCATATAAAGTAGTTCCTTTGATAGCACTTCTAAACCAATTCCAATCAGGTGAAGTTCTCCCAGGCTGCAGGAGCGTATTATTGATCACCCCGTGTTTATTGGGGTATTTTCCCGTCACAATTGTTGCATGACAGGGATAGGTGACGGAAGGATAAATCGTTTCTACCTTTTCGACCATTGAGCCCTGCTGGAGGATGGTTTGAAAATGCGGTAGTGATTGGATGATTGGTAAATCCAATGCTGATAAACAATCAAATGAAATTACAATTAAATGATCCGTGAGACGATTCATGAATACCTCCGAAAATATATGTATCTGTCATCTAATTGTACAATAAAAAAGAGAGAAGGAGGAAATATTTACAGAATCTTAAGACTAACAAGCCTGATCCCTTGAATTAATATTGCCGATGCTCTAATTGGGGCTTTAACTCTTTTATAAAATAATTTTAAAATAGTGTAGCGTGGGTGAGATTTGATAAGTCTATTAAAGTGGAGGTGGTCAAATGGGAAGGCCTTCCCGCCAAATTAATCCGTCAAACTTCTCTGATGAACCTTCACAGGCTATCGAAGAAATGATGGATTGTTACGGTTCATTAGTATTGCGCACCGCATATTTTTATCTAAATGATCGACATCTCGCAGAAGATATTAGCCAGGAAGCATTTATTCGTGCTTTTCGCGGTTGGTCAAAATTTCGCGGGGAAAGCAGTGTCAAAACCTGGCTGGTTAAGATTACGATTAATCTTTGTCATGACTATTTTCGCAAAAAAGCATCGACTGAAATACCCTCAGACGTTATCAGTGAAGACGATAGGCAAGTGTCTAATCTTGAAGATGAGGTTATGAAACGAATGAACAGTACCCAAATTCTAAAGCATGTTCTAACATTGCC
This sequence comes from Neobacillus sp. FSL H8-0543, assembly GCF_038592905.1. Classification (GTDB taxonomy): domain Bacteria; phylum Bacillota; class Bacilli; order Bacillales; family Cytobacillaceae; genus Neobacillus. The sequence goes on from NZ_CP151943.1 coordinate 4,515,510, forward strand.
GTTACATTACCGTGAAGTGTTATTTTTATTCTACTATTTAGATTTTACTACGATCGAAATTGCTTCGGCTGCTGGAATTCCAGAAGGGACCGTTCGTGGAAGGCTGCATAGAGCTCGGAAATTATTAGGGGAACAACTCGAAAAGGAGGGGATCCATAAATGACCAATCCTAAAGATGATGTAAAGACACTATTTAATGAAGAGATAGATGAAACATTGTTTAAATCGCTAGATTTCCATGCTGGGCTCAAGAAAGAAGTAAGAAAAAAAATCAGAAAGAGCGACAAAAAATCACAATTCTACAGTATTTTTAATAGAATTGGGAAATATCGAGTTTTTACTTATTCTGCGCTAGCTGCTGCAATATATTTAGTGTTCCTTTCGACAATGTTATTCCAGGAATCGGACTCGAATGAAAACCAGCCCAATCCGATGCAGGAATCGAATTTCAGCACGTTCCAAAGTGAAGGAAATGAAAGTATCCTTCCCACTCCATTTAAGGAGGAAATCTGGGAGTTGAATTCTATCGAGGAAGCGAGGGATTTGTATGGGGTTGATTTAATGTTACCGACTTATGTACCGGAGGATTTTCAACTTGAGAGAATTCATGTTTTAAATGGTACCAAGGAACAGGTGAATAAACTCATTTTATCATTTACTTCTATAGAAGAAAGTTACTCGGTGATGGTTGAACGAACGAATGTACAAAACAAACCTTTGGGTACTGAATTGGTAGACATTAAAGGTTTAGAGGGGTACTTGAAGAGAGAGACACCTGAGCAGTTAGTTGTAGAACTTAACTGGTTTATTAATGACAGTCAATACACCATTAATGGCATCATCTCATCAGCAGAAGCATTGAAAATTGCACGATCATTTGATTAGGAGGAATATAATATGAAATTTTTTCCCGCTTTGATTTTGGGCTTGTGTTTATCTTTTGTTACTTCAGCAGTAACTTTTGCAGATATAAATGAGGATATCATTGCTAAACAGGCTGAGATAGATAAATATATTTTTGAAGATCATGCCCAGGACCTTGAAGCCAAAGGGATTAGTGTCACGCACACAGCTCCATTAGAAACGACTGTTGAAATCGGAATTTTACCTTATACTCAAGAAAACATAGATTACTTTAACCAACTGTTTGGTAAAGAAATAGTAACCATCGTTGATGGTCAAATGGCAGTAACCTTCGTAGGAGAAAGCGAACCACTAACAGTCAATGGGGCAGAAGAAACAACAGAAGAAAAAAGCAACCCACTCACAAATCCGCTTGTCTTACTAACAGCTCTAATCGTCTTAGCAGGTGCTGCGTTTGTTGTTCGTAAGCTAGTGAAGAAATAGGTGGTGCTAGTGAGTGGTGACAGGCACCACAGAAATACAATTATCCGCTTTTGTCCGTCTCCAGTGGACAGTTTGGATTATTATGTAAAAAAAGGCTGGCTTCTATTAAATAGAAACCAGCTTTTTTTTATGCTTTTTGTACTTCGACGAGCATGGTTTGGTGTGCGTTTCCTTTAGCTAGTGGTGTTTTTCGCTGGCTTGTAAGGACGTTCGCATTGCCACCTTGGTCAATTCCATTCTTATCAGGATTGTACCAGGCACCAGCCTGCATGGCAACCACACCAGGCATAATTCTCGTTGTGACTTCTGCAGGAATCATTAGCGTACCGCGATCATTATAAACCTTGATTTTGTCACCTTTTTTAATGTTCCGCTTCTGGGCATCCTTAGGGTTTATCCATAATACCTGTTCGGCCACTTCGTTTAGCCACGGATGGTTAGCGAAGGTAGAGTTAGCACGGTTCCGACCTTTCCAGGTGATACACTGCAGCGGGAATTTTGCTGTTAGTGGATCTTCGGGACCTTCCCATTCCGGAATATAGGTTGGAATGGCAGGGATTTCATTGTTATTCATATCATATAATCGCTTAGAAAATAGCTCGATTTTTCCAGATGGTGTTTCGAATGGGTGGTTCTCCGGATCGTCTATTTGGTCCTTAAACGCTATACGTGGTCCATCGTAACGCCAATAATGAATCCGTTCCTTTTTGAAAACCTCGAAAGTAGGGGTACTTGGCTCAACTTTTCTTGTTTCATCCAATATATACTTTATCCAGTCAAGCTCGCTACGTCCCTCTGTAAACGCTTGTCCGACACCTAACCCTTCCGCCACTTCTGAAAGCCAGTCATAATCGGAACGTGATTCGTAATAGTTTTCAACGACCTTTTCAGACAGGATGATATAGTCACCTGAACCCCATGACTCACCAATATTCCAGCGTTCAAAGAAGGTTGTTTCTGGTAGCAGGATATCAGCATATTTTGCACTAGGAGTTAAAAAGTGATCACTTGCAACGATAAATTCTACTAAACTTTCATCCTCAAGAATTTTTTTCGTCTTATTGATGTCAGGCTGCTGATTGATCAGGTAGTTCCCGGCAAGGTTAAAAAGTAATTTAATATTTGTTGTAAGCTTGTCACCATCCACAAGACCCTCTGCAGGTGTGATTGTACTCGCATCTGTAATCGCATCGGTCCAATTCATAATGGAGATACTAGGCTTTACTGGGTTTTCAGGAACAGGAATTCCAACTGGGAATTTTCTTGGAATACCGCCATACCCTGAGGCCCAGCCGCCGGATACGCCAACATTTCCAGTAATCGTTGCTAACATTGTTCCGCCACGGGCAATTCTTTCACCGCTTGCGTGGCGCTGTGGACCCCAGCCTTGAATCAATGCAGCAGGCTTTGCTGTTGCATATTCTCGTGCAAGCTCACGTATTTTTTTGGCAGGAACATGGCAAATAGACTCAGCCCATTCAGGTGTTTTTTCTTGGCCATCCTTTTTACCCATAAGATAGGATACCAAGGATTCAATAGCAGGGACATCTTCAGGCATATGCTCCTCATCAAACCCGACCACATACTTATCTAGAAATGCCTTGTTATGCAGATTTTCCTTTACAATCACATAGGCCATTGCATCCATTAGGGCATTATCTGTTCCAGGTAATAATGGGATCCATTCATCGGCAAACGCAATGGCTGTATTGGAGTATCTTGGGTCAATCGCAATAATTTTTATGCCAGCTTCTTTTAACTTTTTATAATAATGGTTTGTATTTCCAAAGATAGTTTCAGCGGGATTATGTCCCCATAAAATAACCAATTTTGAATCAATTAGCGAATCCAGACTGCTGCCAGACTGCGCAGTACCATATGTATAAGGAGTCGCAGCCGCGGTGTTTCCCATACTTACAGAATGATAATAGTTAAGGAAACCACCGGATAAGGCCATTAACCTTCTTGCCAGTTGGGCACCGCCAACGGTTCCGCCTGTAACGGCAGTCCCTTGATGGACATACCTGGAAGCAGGTCCATATTGTTCGGTGATTCGTTTTGTTTCACTTATTATAGTAGCAACTGCTTCCTCCCAGGTAATTCGTTCAAATTTTCCCTCACCGCGTTTACCTGTACGCTTCATTGGATATTTTAAACGGTCAGGATGGTACTGGTTTTTACGATAGGACCTGCCTCTAACACAGGCTTTCATATAAGGATTGGCTTCATCAAGCTCCGCATCGGTACGTGCACTGATTCGTGTGATGACGCCACCCTTAACATGGGCTTTTATCATACACTTGCCGCCGCAATCTAAGGTGCTGCAGGTAGGGACGATTGTTTCACTCGCTTCCACCACATTCTTATTCTTCGTTAAGTATTTGGTTGACCAGATCCCTCCAGCAACGACTGGAACGGCAGCAATTCCTGTCCATTTCAAGAGTGACCTACGTGATAATTTGCTTTCCCCAATTTTACTAAATATATTTTTTTCACTCATTTTCTAGTGCCTCCTTTAAAAAAGGAATGATGTCCATTTCAAAGCGGATATATTCCGCTAACAGCTGCGCGGCACCGCGATACAATTCAAAAGCGGTTGCATTGTTCAAATGTTCACAAAAGGAAAGACCCCATTTGAAAAGATGGTCATCTAAAAAAGCTTGCTGATCAGCCAATAATTTTTGCTTCGTTTCAACATTAGTTGTTTCAAGTGTTTTTTGGATAAGATAACCAAGAAATTCTAGCTCAATGACAATGTGATCATCAGGTTCGTTATTCTCACGGACGAAGCTCAAGCCGTATTGGCGGTAACACTCTCTTACCTTTAATGTCTCTTCCTCAAACAAGAGATGTTCTCTTCCTAAATAAACTGATTCCCAAAGTGGGGCAGGAAGCATATTTGGACCTACAAACAACCGATTATATTCTTCCTTCGCCAACAGTTCATTTTCAGAAGTGAGAAGGGATTCAATGCCTATTTTAATGAGACTAGCTGCCTCACTGATTTCACAAAGAGATTCAAATTGTGAAGTATTCACAATTGCTGCAAAAGAATCTCTATTAGGCTTTTCATCTAAAATAAACCGTATCAATTGATTAATGTACAACCTGCTATGAAGCAGGGAAGAATCATCTGTTATTTTGCTCTCTTCTGTATTCATAAAAAGCTCCTTTCTAAACATCCGTTAATTTAATAGTATAGAAAACTTCCCTAGAAGAATTTTTTTGAAAGAAATGTTAAACAAACTTCATTTGTTTTTTAAATAACTGTGAACGTTGATAATGATTATCGTGATTTTGCTGACTTTTTCCTCTATTGTGCTTGTATCAGTCATACATTTTTTATTTTGTAGACGATCGTCTACACACTTTAAGGCCTTGTTGAATTAACTATAGTAGGCGGTGATTTTCTAGCAAAAATTTTTTATGATATTAAAAATTAGACAAGCACCGCAAAGTATATTTGAGAAATAAATGGGAAGGAGGGAATATATGAATAGTAAAAATCTCGAAAAATGGATGAAGAAAATTCAGGTTCGTAATATGGTTAACGCTGACGTGGAAGTGATCAATAAATCACCGTTAGTCATGATGGGCAAGGGGCGCCAAGGTGCAGTTTTTCAAATGTCAGACGATATTTGTGTGAAGGTATTTGGAAATACCGAAGATTGTGAACGCGAATACTATGCCTTATCTCTTGGGCAACATACCAATCTATTTCCAAAGCTTTATGGAAAAGGAACACTCTATATTGCAATGGAAATTATCAAAGGCGTAGATTTGCGGGAATACTTGCAATCCCAGCCGCTAACCCGAACACTTTCAGCAAAATTGATTGAAATGCTGATTACGTTTAAAGCAATTGGCTATGAACGGATTGATCACCATAAGCGGCAAGTTTATTTACAGCCTGATGGCAGCTTGAAGGTAATTGATGTAGCACGAACAGTTTGGAGAGACCGTGTTTATCCATATCCTCGGAAACTATTAACTTCGTTAGGAGAAGAAAATAAAGCAATATTTTTATCACATGTGAAAGAAATGGCACCGGCTGTCTATCAGGAATGGCTCCATTACATTCGCATGGAGGAAATATCCCGCCAAATTACCGAAATCCTTATGTCGCAATCAAGTGAGAGCGAGAAAATTAACTCGAAAAACAAAATCCTATTGACAACAAATGATGAGAAAAATTATGCAGTTATGCTTGAAGGACTGGTTCACAAGGTATTCAAAGAAGAATGGGTCAAATTAATGCTTGCCCGCGGCGCTGACTTGGATACGATTATGACAAAAATAGATGAATATTGGGATAAGCGTGAACTCGGTGCAACTGGGAACTCAGTTGAACGTGAAAGCAGGTATAAAGGAGATAGACTCTCCAGTGGCGATCGTATCCATGATAAAGGAAAACGCTTCGAAGGTGATCGAGAAAGACACCACCATCACGGTAAACGCTACGAGGGTGAGAGAAATCCTGAACATGACCACAGAAAGGGGAAAAACAGGGATACAAATAAGAAACATGGTAACAAGGGCCATAAAAAAAATAACGGAAAACATCATCGGAAATAACCTTCATGTCTAAGGAAGTTAGATTGTAAATAAGAAGGGGAGGAGCCCGAATAAAACGAGGGGAAATTAATATGAAAGTACTTGTCATTTGGCGTCTGCTCACAGTTGGCGGCGTGAATGCCGGCTGGCGGAATCGCTCGATCTATTTTAAAAAACATGGAATTGATACGGAATTTCTATATACGACAGATCATGGCGGGCTCCATATTATGCAAGATATTGCTCCCGTCTATTTAACAAAGGATGATCAGGAAATTATTGGGATTATTCGGGACAACCATTATGATGCCATCATTGTCGTTGACACCGGGAAGGCCTTTAAATGGCTTCAAAAAGCAAATTATCAGGGTCCGGTCATTGTCGAAGCACGAACTCCTGAACTTATTAAGTTAAAACCCCATTTAAGAAACTTTAGAGGTATTGAACCAGAAACAATCATCGTTCCCTCTCAGTATCAAAAACGATTAGTGTCAATATTGACAGATGATATTCCGATTAACGTCATCTATAACGGTGTGGATACCTCTTTTTTTCATGCCTTACCGACAGATACCATCGATTTTGAAAATGCTCCTATTTTGCCTAAAGATAAAAAAATTATCGGTTGGATTGGTCGTTTGGACAAACGAAAAAACTGGGAAATGTTAATGGAAGTAGCCAAAATAATCAAAAGCGAACGTGAGGATATTGAATTTTGGCTGATAGGCGGTGCTCAAAGTATACAGCGGGAAGAGTTTGCAGCCAAGTGGCTCGAGGAAGGGCTTACCGACATTATTAAATGGTTTCCCTTCATCCCTTATCAGCAAATGCCGCATGTGTATGCAAAAATTCGTCATTCAGGAGGGTGTACACTAGCCACCACAAAAACGGAATCCTTCGGAAATACATTTATCGAGTCGATGGTATGTGGTGTACCTGTGGTTGCGTCAAAAATGATGCCAATTACTGAATTAGTCACGCACGGTGAGACGGGGTTGCTTTTTCGCGGACAAAATGTGGAAGATGCCGTAAAGCAGTTGTACGGCATCTTGGACAACCCTGAATCCTTCCAACAGATGTCAAAGGCAGCAATCGAATGTGTACACGAAAAATTTGCTATTCAAAAAGTAGCGAGGGAATATATTGATTTATTGAAAAAAATAGGCGGAATGACGAAAGGTACAAAGGGTGAGGTGGACAGCCCATGATTAAACCCGTTGTATTCAAGAAAACACTGGAAGGGAAGTCAAACGCAAATCTAATTACTTTTAGCGATGGCAGAGATTATGTGGTGAAATTTTTTCAGCAAGGATTTGAAAAAACTCTGGCAAATGAGTGGGTTGCTTATTGCTTGGCGAGATACCTTGGGCTGCCTGTCCCTTACGCTAGATTAGTGGAAATTCCTCAAGAGTTTTCATCAAAAGTTCCTGAACTCGCCCAAATGAGTGTTACGCAATATCAATTTGCGAGTGTTTATGTCCCAGATAGTTTTGATGGTCACCAAGTAACCTCTATAGGTAAAATGACTAACCATCATTCTTTAGCAGCCATTATTGTATTTGATTACTGGCTGAGTAATCGGGATCGAACACGCAAAAATATTCTTCTTCATGAAGAAGAACCTAACGGTTATCATTTGTGGATTATCGACCAAGCAGAAATATTCGGTTCTTATAACTGGAATCTTGCTGAAATAGAGAATCTGCCAGCTGAAATCATGAAAAGTGCCACGCATCAAATAATGGCAAGCTTTATTGAAGACGAGCAAGATTTTTTTGAACAAATAGAAATTATTCAAACCCTGCCTATCCATTTATTAGAGGAGATTGTTGCACTCATCCCTGATGATTGGGAAGTTACAAGAGAGGAAAGAAAGGCGTTGGTCAGTGCATTAGTGACACGTCGTAAAAAAATTCTTCCGGAGTTAATGCATAGATTTATCAAGAAAATCTATCGTCAGTTACAGGTAAAAGAAAAATGACTCCGTTACCACTAAGGTAGTGGAGTTTTCATTTAACTATTCAACCTATTTTAGGAAAAGTAATATGACATTTACTAGGTTACTAACGTGACAGTAACTTGTCCCCTTGCATATAAAGGATAAAGGAGTAAAAGAAGGGAGGCAGCATATGAAAATCCGAAAGGCCATTATACCAGCAGCCGGTCTTGGAACACGATTTTTACCAGCAACGAAAGCACAGCCAAAGGAAATGCTGCCGATTGTTGATAAACCAACGATACAATACATTGTCGAAGAAGCGGTGGCTTCGGGGATTGAGGAAATTATTATCATCATCGGCAGAGGAAAAAGGTCTATTGAGGACCATTTTGATAAGTCCTATGAGCTTGAAGATACACTTTTTAAAAAAAATAAGCATGAATTGTTAGAGCAGGTGAAGAAAATATCCAACTTGGTGAATATCGTTTATGTCCGGCAAAAAGAACCGAAAGGTCTTGGACATGCCATTCTATGTGCAAAAAGTGTGATTGGCAATGAGCCATTTGCAGTGATGCTCGGAGACGACATCGTGATGTCTGACATCCCATGTCTAAAGCAAGTGATCGACGTATACGAGTATTATAATAGCTCTGTTGTAGCAGTTCAGGGAGTCCCAGAGGAAGATGTCAGTAAGTATGGAATTATCAAGCCAAAAGGTGCAATGCTCGAATCAAACCTCTTCCATATCGATTCGTTAGTAGAGAAGCCTAGTAAAGAAGAGGCACCATCAAGATTTGCAATTATGGGCCGTTATGTCTTAAGCCCTGAGATTTTTGATATTTTAGCAAGGATTCCTATTGGACAAGGTGATGAGCTACAGCTGACAGATGCCATCAATGAATTGAACAAGCAGCAGGCTGTTTTAGCTTATAACTTTGAGGGAAGACGCTATGATATTGGCGATAAGATAGGTTTTATTAAGGCAACAATTGACTTTGCCTTACAGCGGGACGACATAAGTGAACAGGTTAAAGACTATTTAAAGGAAGTACAAAAATCCGAAAACACTCAATTTTTTAAAAGAGAGATTGATTGATATGAAAATAGCTGTTTTAGGTACAGGCTATGTTGGACTATCAACTGGTGTTTGTTTATCAGAAATCGGGCACCGCGTCACATGCATTGATATAAATGAACAGAAAATACAGCAGTTAAATCAAGGGATATCCCCAATTTATGAACCAGGTCTTGAGAAACTGCTGGCTTCGAATATGGAAGCAGGAAGACTGAGATTTACAACCAGTCTTTCAGAGGGCATAACAGGGGCGGAGATTATAATCATTGCCGTAGGAACCCCACAAGCGGATGATGGAGCGGCTGATTTATCCTACCTAGAACAGGCCGCAAAGGATCTATCACCAAATTTGGTACAGGGTTCAATTGTTGTAATCAAGAGCACTGTGCCTGTTGGGACGAATGATTCAATTAAAAAATTGATTGAGAGTTATACAGGGTTTAAGATTCATATGATCTCTAACCCTGAATTCCTAAGACAAGGCTCAGCCATTCAGGATACGATGAAGGCAGATCGAATAATTATCGGTTCAGAAAATAAAGAAATGGCTGAAAAAGTGAAAGCGATGTATCGTCCCTTGGATGTTCCAGTTATTGTAACATCAACAAGAAGTGCAGAAATGATCAAGTATGCATCCAACGCCTTCTTGGCAACAAAGATAAGTTTTATCAATGAAATAGCCAATTTAAGTGAAGCAGTCGGAGCCGATGTGGAAGACGTCGCAAAGGGGATGGGAATGGACAAAAGAATTGGTAAAGCTTTCTTGAAAGCCGGGATTGGTTATGGAGGATCCTGTTTCCCTAAGGATGTTAAAGCGTTGCTTCATACAGCAGGTCAAATGGGAATGAATTTTGGGCTATTAAAAGAAACGATTGCGATTAATGAATTCCAGCGTGAACTGCTTTTAAAGAAAGCGGTAAAACGATTTGGAGATTTACAAGGTAAAAAAATTGCAATCCTAGGATTAGCCTTCAAGCCGGAAACGGACGATATGAGAGAAGCACCATCTATTAATCTTGCAATTGCATTATCGAAACTAGGAGCAGATACCGTCGCATATGACCCCGTAGCAACCGAGAACGCAAAGAAAATAATGGGTGATACCATCAAGTATGCAAATTCTATCGATGAAGCAATCACTGGTGCAGACGCGGTATTTCTTGTCACAGAATGGGACATATTCAAAAAGCACAATCTCCTAGCCATCTTGGAGAAGATGAAACAGCCAATCATCTTTGACGGCAGAAACTGCCTTCAAGAAGAAAAAATAAAAGCCTGTAGGAAAATCGAATACTACCCCGTTGGAAAACCAGCGATTATTATTGGGTGACGCTTTATTGGTGTCATTTATTGGTGACATTATTGGTGACAGGCACCGCTCGTGTACAACTGTCCTCCTGGGGTGGACAGTTGGATGCGCCCCCATTTATCGCGCCTCATTAAAGTGTTATAATCAAATCACTGAAGTTTGCAAAAGGATGTGTGTGTATGATTATTGAGCATGAGTCGTTGGAGCAGAGTGGTTTGACTCGTTATATTCCTCCTAAGGGGGATTTCGAGGGATTTCGCGATGTGGAGCATTATAAGGAGAAGGTAAAGGAATGGGGACTTTCGTCTGCTAAGGAAGCGAAACGGGAATTTTTGTTTAAAGAACGAAACTACCAGCGTGTTGTAACCATCAAAGGGTATGAAACTTACGGGAAAACGGAAGAGTTTAACACCCTTGTAATCGAATTTCAAGATGGAAACCTTAGTTGCATCCACCCTGCCTATTTAAAAGAAATGCAGCAATCAAGCTTTGGTAAAGAAAGTATGCTGGAGGTAACCGTGAAAGAACCGGTGAAACTTGAAACTCCTGACACTGAGGTAACCGTGACAACCGACAGCAAGGAAACACAACCGACACCAAAAAAGGCAAAGACTACAAAACCGAAAAAAGAAAAGGAACCGAAAATTGAACTCCCTGCAGAAAAAGTGCACTTTACAGCAACTGTTAAACAGTTTGCGATGACGTACAATCCGTTTAACGAAGAGAACGATGAAGTAGTTATTCTTGAAAATGTTCAAATTGTCCAGGAACCACCGCTTGAGCTAGGATTCGCTTGGTGCAGCCATAGTAAGACATTGAAAAAATTTGAACTTGTAGCAGGGGATTTACTTGAATTCGATGGAAAAGTTGCAAAGAAAAAGCTGCCAAAAGGAAAAGATGTTCCAGAAGAATTCATCGTTGAGGTTCCAGTGCCATACAAAGTAAACAATCCTTCAAAAATTGCCAAGCAAAACTAGAAATTTAGCTGCTTAGCTCACTTTAGAGATATGGGAAACATTAAAAAATTTGTAAACAAAAAGACACTGCGCTAGTGTCTTTTTGTATTAATCACTCTCATTTATACTTTCCTCATTGTTTTGTTCCTCAGACGGGTCACCATAAAGTTGATTAATCTCTTTAACCATTTCATCAATAAACTCATCAGACAATAACGGATTCTTTTCTTTAGACATGCTATTTCTCCATTCTTAAATGACATTTATTATGTAGTCTTATCGTCTAAAATAAAATCATACAAAATTTCCAAAATTTTTATTTACTTTTTTAAAACTCAGGAGTAAGATAATCAACAGTTTCAAATTTCTAAATCGCTTAAACCATATGGTGCGGGGGAACCGTTTTTGTGGATGTTTTAATAATCCAAGGGGTGAATCCTTTTTAGCAGGTAGGGCTACTCAATGGTCCGAATCCGACAGCTAACCTCGTAAGCGTTAACTGAGAAGGAAGGTGGAGCTTGTCGACAAAAGGAATAATGTCTTCAAGTCTTTTTAACTATGACTTGTAGGCATTTTTTTGTTTAATTCGCTAGATATTAATGTCAAAACTGGGTAACAATACATTTTATAAGAAACTAGGCGGTGTACACTTGGTATCATCAATAAAAAGATTTTTAATTGGAAGACCGTTAAAATCAACAGAATTAGGGGAGCAAAAGCTTAATAAAACAAAAGCCCTAGCCATCCTTTCTTCTGATGCATTATCATCCGTGGCATATGGTCCCGAGCAAATTCTAATTGTTCTCATTACCGTAAGTACGGCAGCATTTTGGTATTCCCTGCCTATCGCAATCGGGGTTTTAATTCTATTAACAGCCCTAATTTTGTCTTATAGACAAATTATCTTTGCCTATCCACACGGCGGTGGAGCTTATGTGGTATCAAAGGAAAATCTTGGTGTGAATTACGGGCTCATTGCTGGTGGTTCATTACTTGTAGACTATATCCTAACAGTTGCAGTAAGTGTGTCAGCGGGTACGGATGCGCTTACATCAGCCTTTCCTACCCTACATGAACATAATGTGATTATTGCGATTGTTTTTGTCCTATTTATTACAACCTTGAACCTAAGAGGTGTAACGGAGTCTGCTTCTATTTTAGCATACCCGGTTTATTTATTTGTTTTAGCTCTATTCGTATTAATTGGTGTGGGGATTTACAACATTTTTAGTGGGCATGCTCCAGCTAATTTACATTCTCCTGTCGGAACACCGATTGCAGGAATCTCATTATTTCTGCTACTAAAGGCATTTGCATCAGGTAGTTCAGCTTTAACCGGTGTGGAGGCTATTTCTAACGCCATCCCAAATTTTAAAGACCCTGCCCCTAATAATGCTGCAAAAACATTAATGGCGATGGGTGGTTTACTCGCATTATTATTTTCAGGAATTGTGTTTTTAGCCTATTATTATGGGATTACACCAAGTGAAACAGTAACGGTGGTCTCTCAAATTGCTGAAGAAACTTTTGGGAGAAATTTTATGTATTTTTTCATTCAGGGGACAACAGCATTGATTTTAATTCTTGCTGCGAATACGGGTTATACGGCTTTTCCCTTACTGGCCGTTAATCTTGCCAACGATAAGTTTATCCCAAGGATGTTCAAGGTTAGAGGTGACCGTTTAGGGTATTCAAATGGAATTATCGTTCTTGGTTTGGCCTCAATCCTTTTGATTATCGTATTTAAAGGTCAAACAGAACACCTAATTCCGCTTTATGCTGTTGGTGTCTTCATACCATTTACCTTATCGCAATCGGGGATGATGCTAAAATGGATTCGTGAAAAGCCTAATGGATGGATATCAAAGTTTATAATAAATACGACAGGTGCTTTGATTAGCTTGATCGTCACGATGATGTTCTTTTTAACTAAGTTCGCACAGGTATGGCCTGTTTTAGTGTTTTTACCAATCATCATCTTTGTGTTTTACCGAATTAAAAAACATTATGAGGCGGTAGGAGAACAGCTACGAATTATTGCTAATGAGCCTGCTTTACCAATTGAAGGCAATGTAATGATCGTACCTGTGGCAGGGATTACCCAGGTTGTTGAGAACTCGTTAAACTACGCCAAATCTTTGGGTTCTGATCAGATTTTAGCGGTTTATGTTTCATTTGACCGAGAAGATGAAAAGAAATTTGAAGAAAAGTGGAAAAAGTGGCAACCTGATGTAAGACTTGTTACCCTGCATTCCCATTACAGAAGTATTATGCACCCATTGGGTAAATTTGTTGATATTGTTCATCATAAAGCAAGTGAATCAAATTACCGGGTTACAGTAATCATACCACAATTTATTCCGAAAAAGGGCTGGCACAATATTCTTCATAATCAGTCAGGATTGCTCATTAAAGCATTTCTGCTGTACAGGAAAGATGTAATAATTACAACTGTACCATACCATTTTAAGAAATAGGGGTGGCTCTACTATGTAGAGCCATTATTTTTTTGAGGGCTTAATCTAAGTGATTTTCATTACCTTTCCGAACGGTGCCTTTGGAACAAAATCAGTTGGCACCAGCCAGATTACCTCAAAGCCAACCTGCATTTCTTCTGGTAAAAATCCGGTTAAATCTGTGATGTAAAATAGGGTATCAATTGCTTCTTCCTCCGCCCATTCCATCACCAATGTATAGGAAGACTTACCGTGTGTGAAATATTTTATTTCGATTGAGTCCGTGATCGGGGTTGTAGTTCTAATTTTAAAATCTGCTTGCACCAATGTAGTATCAGGGCGAAGCTGTTGAAAGAACTTTACGACGCTTGCGATCAAGTCTACTTTTGTTTCTTTTGTTGATGTATCCACCACTAATGCCAGTTTTTTTCCTTCCCTATCCTGTACCCTTTTTAGAAGATCTTTGTGCCATCTCACTTGAACATTTCCCCTCTCGTTAATCAAGTCACAAAATTTATTATGCTCATTATGAGTGGGTGAATTCGAAGTTAATTTCATAGGGATTCTTTCCCAGAAAAAGAAGGTTTTTCATCACGTAAAAAGGTATACTTTAAGTGCGACTTTTTAAAAAAGATTGGGGACAATACTATGGAAGGTAAATGGCTGATTGCCGATCGCGATTTGAACGAACGAGAAGGATTGAAATGGCTGTTAAAAACATCCTCTATCCCTGTTACCAACATTCTATTAGCTTCCAATTATCAGGAGTTTGTCGTTTTATTTGAAGAGGAATCACCGGAAATTATTCTTTTAGAATTAGATATGATTAGCAGGGAATCATGGTCAAGCTTCAAAGATTTAATGCGAATTTACGACCCTGTCCTCCTTTTAACCAGTGCCGAAGCAACCTTTGAAAAAGCAAGGCTGTCAATTGATATGCAGGCATTGGATCTTATGATTAAGCCATTTTCTGCAGCCAAGGTTAAATCTGCTTTTCAAAAAGCAGCAAGCAGACTAAGTAAGAGGAATCATCCAAAAGGGAGTCTGCGTTCTCATTCCTATAAGGATATTTCCTATGAGGCCTTATTTATCCAACAAGCCGTTGTGTCAAAAAATTATAGCATTGCCGCCTTTAAAACAGAAAGCGTGGAAAAGGAAGATATCTTATATTCCTTTTTATCTGATTATCCATTTAAAGAAATCCACGGTATTTTTCCGTTAAGTGATTTGGTTCTCCTTTTATTTGAGGAATCTTATCCTAATATAGTGGAGCAGTGTCAAAAGGTGATGAGAAAGTGGGAAGAGGAATACTCTGATCCGCTAGCCATTGTTATCCACAAAGGAACAAGCTTAACCTTGAGCCTCCATGAAAAGTACATAGAAACAAGGAAAATGCTTCAATTTACTTATTATCGAGGCTATCGACAGGTCGTAGTGTTTGAGTACACACCTGACTGGGTACATATCGATCCTTTCCTTACTCCTCCTGAACAAAGGGAATGGATTGAAATGCTGTCTAATCTTGATTTAGAAAGTATAAAGAAATGGCTTTATGACCAATTTCTCCAGTTAATTGACCCATATCCGGAACCAGGATTAGTCCGAATTAGACTTACAAGCATTCTTGCACAAATTAGAAGATACATGAAGACCTTTAATCTAGATGAGGATTTACATTGCGAAAAAGAATACCGATATATCTTCCATTCAATTTTATATGATTCTGTCCTATATCGTTCAGTACAAAATCTCATAATATTTATCCAAAAGATATTTGCAGCAGCGGAGTTGAGCCTGAAAAATAATAAACAAGATCCGATTGAACGCGGAATTACCTTTATGGAAGCTAATTTTTCAAATTATAAACTTCGGCTGGATGACGTTGCAAGATATGTAGACCGGAATCCTTCTTATTATAGTCATATCCTTATTTCTAAGACCGGAAAAAGTTTTGTCGAAGTGTTAACTGGAATTAGGATAAAGGAAGCAAAACGGTTGTTAATCGAAACGAGGAATCCGATCAAAGAAATTTCGAAATTAGTTGGGTTCCAGAATTCAAACTACTTTAGCAGAATTTTCAAGGAAGTTGTTGGGAGCTCTCCAAGAGAATTCAGAGTGAATATATCAGACCATTACTAATTCGAAACAGATCTTTCAACCGAAGGGTCTGTTTTTTTATAACTTTAATATTCAAATACAAAAATAATTACCCTTACCTAAAAATATTTTAGATTATTGATAAATAATTTCAAAAAACTATTGAATATCTAAAAAAACTATAAAATATCTACTATTTTATCAGTGTTTTTCAGAATATTTCCCCTTTATAATTTAGATGTAGATAAATTATTTAAGGAGTGAGCATATGGAAGCGAATACGGCTAAACCAAGGGTGATTACTAATTATAAAGGGACGGAATTACATGCAAAGGGTTGGATTCAAGAAGCCGCACTAAGGATGCTAATGAATAACCTTGATCAAGAAGTAGCAGAACGGCCGGAAGATTTGGTTGTTTATGGCGGAATCGGAAAGGCGGCGCGTAACTGGGAAGCGTATGATGCGATTGTAAAAACACTACTGGAATTGGAAAACGATGAAACACTTATGATTCAGTCAGGTAAACCGGTTGCTGTTTTTAAATCCCATAAAGATGCACCTCGAGTATTATTAGCTAATTCAAATTTAGTTCCAGCATGGGCGAACTGGGAGCATTTTCATGAGTTAGATAAGAAAGGTCTGATGATGTATGGGCAAATGACTGCGGGAAGCTGGATTTATATTGGCAGCCAAGGTATTGTTCAAGGAACCTATGAAACCTTTGCAGAGCTTGCTCGTCAAGAATTCAATGGCTCTTTGAAACATACGATTACATTAACAGCTGGACTTGGCGGTATGGGTGGAGCACAGCCGCTATCAGTTACGATGAATGATGGGGTTTGTATCGCCATTGATGTCGATGAAACAAGAGTTGACCGTCGGATTGAAACCGCCTACTTGGATTTAAAAACAAATGATCTAGAGGAGGCACTTAACCTTGCTAAAGAAGCTAAGATAGCGGGCAAGGCGTTATCAATTGGGTTAATTGGCAATGCAGCGGAGATTTTACCGGAAATGATTGAAAAAGGTTTTAACCCAGATGTATTAACTGATCAAACATCTGCGCATGACCCGCTAAATGGCTATGTACCAATTGGTTTTTCCTTAGCAGAAGCGGCTGCTCTTAGAAAAGAAGACCCAGAAAAGTATATAAGACTATCAAAACAAAGCATGGCCGTCCATGTAAAGGCAATGCTGAAAATGCAAGAAAAAGGTGCGATCACCTTTGATTATGGCAATAACATTCGTCAGGTAGCTAAAGATGAAGGGGTAGAAAATGCGTTTGACTTCCCAGGATTTGTACCAGCGTATATCCGCCCATTATTTTGCGAGGGAAAAGGTCCGTTCCGTTGGGCAGCTTTATCTGGAGATCCAGAAGATATTCGGAAAATTGATGAAGTCTTACTTCGTGAATTTAAGGATGATGAACACCTTTGTAAATGGGTAAAGATGGCGCAGGAAAAAATTAGCTTTCAAGGACTTCCTGCCCGTATTTGTTGGCTCGGATACGGTGATCGTGCTCGCTTCGGGAAGGTCATTAATGACATGGTGGCTTCGGGTGAACTTTCAGCACCAATCGTTATCGGCCGCGATCATCTAGATGCCGGCTCTGTTGCATCACCAAATCGAGAAACCGAAGCGATGAGGGATGGCAGTGATGCCGTTTCTGACTGGCCAATTCTTAATGCAATGATTAATGCGGTAGGCGGTGCTAGTTGGGTATCTCTTCATCATGGCGGAGGTGTAGGTATGGGGTATTCGCAGCATTCAGGAATGGTCATTGTTGCTGATGGCACGAAGGATGCACAAGTGCGCCTGCAGAGAGTTTTAACAACGGATCCGGGAATGGGTGTTGTTCGTCATGCGGATGCAGGCTATGAGCTTGCGATTCAAACAGCAAAAGAAAAAGGTATTATCATGCCTATGCTAAATAAGGATTAAGAGGTGAAGCGAATGAGTAAAGCTGTTTTTATTAGAAATGCATCACAGCTTGTGACATTAAAAGGCACTTCAGCATCCCCGCTCGTAAAGGAAGCGATGTCCGAGCTTGGAATCATAGAGAATGGAAGTATTTGGATTGATGCTGGTGTGATTCAGGAGGTTGGGAGTGACGCGGAGCTTTTTGAAAAATATAAAGATCGTCTAGGAGAGGCGGAAGTGATTGATGCCACAGGAAAACTCGTAACCCCAGGCTTAGTCGACCCGCATACCCATCTGGTATTTTCAGGGAGCAGAGAAAATGAATTCAATATGCGACTTCAAGGTGCTACCTATATGGAAATTATGAATAGCGGCGGTGGAATTTACGCAACAACTTCACGTACGCAGGCAGCTAGCCATAGTGAATTATTTACAGAAAGTTTTGAACGCTTAAATCAATTTCTGCTCCACGGAGTGACGACAGTTGAAGCAAAAAGTGGTTATGGGATGGAATGGGAAACAGAGCTAAAACAGCTTGAAGTGGCAAAACAGTTAAATGAAAAACATGCCATTGATGTTGTTTCTACCTTTATGGGTGCCCATGCTGTACCGAAGGAGTACAAAGGTAATCCAGATTCATTTGTCGAGATACTAATTGAAGAAATGATACCTAAAGTAGCAGAACTTGAATTAGCAGAATTTAATGATGTATTCTGTGAGCAAGGCGTGTTTACACCTGAACAATCAAAAAGGATTCTTGAAGCAGGTAAGGTTCACGGCTTGACCCCGAAAATCCATGCCGATGAAATCGAACCCTATGAAGGAGCTGAACTCGCTTCTAAGGTAGGGGCCATTTCAGCAGACCATTTATTAAGGGCTTCGGAAAAAGGCATGAAAGCGATGGCTGAACAAGGAGTTGTCGGGGTGCTGCTGCCGGGAACAGCTTATTTTTTAATGGCTGAGTCTGCAAATGCAAGAAAAATGATCGATTTAGGTGTTCCTGTGGCATTATCGACAGACTGTAATCCGGGTTCGTCACCAACCGTTTCTCTGCCTTTCATTATGAATTTAGGCTGTTTGAAAATGGGGATGACCCCTGCTGAGGTTATTGCCGCTGCGACGATTAATGCGGCTCACGCAATTAACCGCGGGGACCAAATCGGCAGTTTAGAAGTGGGTAAAAAGGCAGATGTAACGATATTTAATGTGTCGAACTATATGAAGCTCCAATACTCCTACGGTGTGAATCATACAAATACCGTTGTGAAAAATGGAAAGGTGGTCGTCAGGGGAGGTCAGTTAATTGAAAAGCTTTCTGTTTCCAAGAATTAATCCTCCGAGTTTTACTTGGTCGAGACCTGATGAAGGCGAAATCTTGAAGGTTCATGAATGGATCCGGCCAATTACTTCGGCCACTGTTGACCCTAAAACGTATAAGAAGGCTGATGTGGTCATCCTCGGAGTACCGCTTTCACGTTCATCGATAAGTGCTTCCGGCGCATCTGAATTCCCTGATGCATTTAGGCGAGCATGGAAAGGGTTCTCAACCTATAATCTTGATGAAGATGTAGATTTATCTGAACTGGCTGCACTTGATGCAGGCGATGTTCCAATGCATGTTACCGATATTCGGAAATGCCAAGAGAATATTGTGGAAGCATCTGCATTATTGCACCACCATTTTCCAGATGCAAAGATTTGCGCGATTGGCGGTGATCATTCAATCACTGCAATGATGGTAAAAGGGCTGAAGAAGGAAAAGCCTGCTGAGAAGATTGGAATATTACAATTTGATACCCATTTTGATTTACGTGATATGTCTGATAATGGGCCATCGAACGGGACTCCGATGAGGAATCTGATTGAAAGCGGCATTGTCGAAGCTGCTAATATGTACAATATTGGTTTGCATGGTTTCTTTAATAGCAAGGACTTAAAGAAATATGCGGATGAAAAAGGGGTGAACTATTTTACTCTTCGTGAAACAAGAAAGAAAGGCATCGAAGCGACCGTTTTACAATGTTTAGAAGAATTATCTGAAAAGGTAGACACTATATATTTAACCGTTGATATGGATGTACTAGATATTGCCTATGCTCCAGGGGTACCGGCATCCACACCAGGGGGCATGACAAGCGCTGAACTGCTAGAAGGAGTCCGAACAGCAGGCCGTCATAATAAAGTAAAAGCAATGGACATCGTCTGCCTAGACCCGCTAAAAGACACATTAGCCCAGCCAACCGTCAAACTCGGAACACATGTTTTTTTAACCTTCCTTTCCGGTGCTATTGCTGGCAACAATTAATATGAGTATCAATTGCTCTATTACTTTAATTTAGGCTTTGTTTAAGGTAAATGTTGATTTTACAAACTCAGTTGATTGGAGCGGAAGGCACGAGAGACTCCTCGAAAATGCTACCGCATTTCCTTCGTGCGGTGCATATTCAAGGAAGCTTATTCAATGTCCTGCGGGAAGAGCAAGTCACGGGAGACCCCGCAGGAGCGAAGCGACGAGGAGGCTCCCGGACTGCCCGCGGAAAGCGATGTGCCTGGAGCTCCAATCAACGGGCTAGTTTAAAAGACTGAGTTAATCATTTTAAATAACATTTTCTAACTTCAAGATGATGAATTCTTCTATGAATTTCCACTTTGCTCTTGCTTTACCACATTTTTTCTGTTATATTTAAAAAGTATTATTTTTGTTTGTTTAGTAAGGATCGGTAAGTGATAAAACTTTCTGTCTTGAAGATTTGAGCAAGGATAGTAACACATTGTGTGCTGAGCACACTACAGGAGGAAACACAAATGGAACAAGGTAAAGTAAAATGGTTTAATGCAGAAAAAGGTTTTGGATTCATCGAAAGAGAAGCTGGAGACGACGTATTCGTACATTTCTCAGCTATCCAAAGCGAAGGTTTCAAATCTTTAGACGAAGGTCAATCAGTAACATTTGAAGTAGAACAAGGTCAACGTGGACCACAAGCTACTAACGTTCGCAAAGCATAATTTTAAACTCATACATTAAAAAAGACTCTCTCTTGAGGGTCTTTTTTCCTTTTTTAAGGTTAAGGATGATTCATTCAATTAAATGGATAGTTATAAATCCGAATGCTAGCCACTTGTCGAAGAGGGGTAGAATTCGGATTTTTATCTTATAAAGCAACATACTAATATAGATTATTACATAACACGACCATTAGATTGTTGAGGTGAACAGGAAAATGCCAATGTTAAAAGTTGAGGGTGCAGGGGTATTCTATTCCGTTGCAGGAGACGGAATTCCGATTATATTCATCCATCCGCCATTACTTACTAGTGCAAATTTCACGTATCAAATGAAAGAACTATCGTCTACGTTTAAAGTTATTACTTTTGATATAAGAGGCCACGGACGGAGCCGATATTCTAAGCAAGCAATTACCTATTCCCTCATTGTAGACGATATTAGACACTTGTTAGATCATCTTGGTATAAAGAAAGCCTTCATATGCGGATATTCAACGGGTGGTTCGATTGTATGTGAATTTATGCTGACTCATTCCGATAGAGCCTTAGGAGGTATCATTATTAGCGGAATGTCCGAAGCAAGTGATATGTATTTAAGAAAAAAGATTTCTTTAGCAAAGAATCTATCAAATCCTAAATCACTATCTATTCTTGCTTCAGCAATAGCGTGGGGGAATGCTGACAATCAGGAAATATTTAAGCTGATGTACAGTGAGGCTGTAAAAGGTGACCCAAGAAATATCAAGCAGTATTATCACTATAGTTTGCATTATAATTGTACCAATCTGCTTGGAAAGATAAATCTCCCAATCTTACTGGTTTATGGTACAAAAGATAAATCGTTTCATCAGTACGCTCAGCTGTTGCACGAAAAGCTCCCACGCAATCAATTGAAATTTCTTGAAAAGGAAAGGCATCAGATACCTACAAAAGCTGCACGGGAATTAAACCAACTGATTACCCAATTCCTTATTCAAGGCGATAAAAGACAGAATTATTAGAATTCATTTCTCGGGAAGGCGCAAGAATAGACAATTTCTAAGATAATATGTCAATACGTGCTAGTAGTTGAAAGAGAGTTGTTAATATATTTGTTATAATGAAGGAGAAATTTTTAGTAAACAGGAATTCTTTGATTAAGTATGAATGGAATAAGGGGGAAAAAAAGTGAACAAGCAAGTGGTGGTTTATACAACAAACGACTGTATTGAATGCACGATGGTTAAAAAGGTGTTAACAGAAGAGGGAATTCCGTTTGAGGTCCGGAATATATCGACTAACACGGAATATCAAAAGGAAGTAGAGAAGTACGGATTCCTTGGTGTTCCTGTAACAGTGGCAGGGGACAGGGCTGTAAAAGGATTTACGAATGATCTAAAAGAATTAATGGACTTAGTAAGAAAATAATAGAAAAGCTTTAAAAGAACAAGAGACCGCAGAACAAAATTAGCGGTCTCTTGTTTTAATAAAGAGTCCACTGGAGACGGACAAATGGGCGGATTTGTCCACGAGTGGTGACAGGCACCATTAAAAATGGAATTATTTGCCAGTGACATTTATTGTTGACACTTCCCTATTTCTCCTGTATTTTATAAAAATATGTTTTATTTTTGGGAGGAAGAAATGGAAACAAATAATTCTACACAGGTTAAAATTCAAACTGCTGATCCATCTGCCATAGGGCTATTTGGTTTAGCTATGGTAACACTTGTCGCATCTTCACAAAAACTTGGGTTAACTGAAGGGGTTTCTTTTATCATTCCGTGGGCATTATTTCTAGGTGGAATAGCACAATTGTTTGCTTGCGTTCAAGATGCAAAGCATAATAATATATTTGGAACAACAGCATTCGGAGCGTTCGGGCTTTTTTGGTTTGGGGTAGGGACATCGTGGCTGATTCAGTTAGGGTTTTTCGGTGAAAAACTTGCTGCGAATGCTGATCCAAAGCAGCTTGGAGTCGCGTTTATTGGCTATTTAATTTTTAGCATTTTCATGACAATTGGTGCAATGGAAACACATAAAGTATTATTCTTTATTTTCGTCTTTATTGATTTCTTATTCATAGGACTTTCACTAAGTACATTTGGCATTTTCCACGATGCTACCCAAATGCTTGCTGCAATCGCTGAACTAATGATTTCTTTGCTGTCATTCTACGGGTCGGCGGCAATTGTCTTAAATACTCATTTTGGTCAGGTTGTGTTACCAATAGGAAAGCCATTTGGAATTTTCAAGAAACATAATCAAGCACCATCTTCTAGCAATCAAAAAATAGCGTAGCAAAAAAGACACTCACGTGTAGTGAGTGTCTCAGACTGTAGACAAACTCAAAATAACGGGTTTGCCTACAGTTTTTTTTGTTTTAGGTTCTATTAAATTGGGCTGTTGATTTCCGCTCCAGGCGCTTCGCTTTCCGCGGGCGTGCCGGGGAGCCTCCTCGGCGCTTATGCGCCTGCGGGGTCTCCCACAGCCCCGTACTCCCGCAGGAGTCTCGCGCCTTCCGCTCCAATCAACATAGTTTTAAAATCAACAATAGCCTTTAACAGAGCCTTGTTTTAAAATAGAAGTAATAAAATCTTGAGGTGATGACAATGCTTTCGAAACATAATTCTATTCAACGAGATCAAATTGAAATGATTGCTTAGACCAACTTGTTCCAACCAACCATCTGGTTCGTAAAATTGAGTCGGCAATTGATTTCTCTTTTATATATGACTTAGTGAAAGATATGTATTCGGAAGTAGGTCGTCCAAGTATAGATCCAGTTATCTTGATTAAATTAACCTTCATTCAATATACCTTCGGTATTCGCTCGATGCGAAAGACGATTGAAGAAGTAGAAACAAACATGGCCTATCGATGGTTCTTGGGTTACGGTTTCCATGATAAAGTTCCGCACTTCTCCACTTTTGGGAAAAAGATTTAAAGATACAGACCTGTTTGAACAGATCTTCTATCATATTTTAAAGACAGCTACCAAGAAAAAGTTGATTAGTGCAGAACATGTTTTCGTGGACTCCACCCATGTAAAAGCAAGTGCGAACAAACGGAAGTTCGAAAAGAAAGTCGTTCGCAAAGAAATTCGGGCTTATCAAGATCGTCTTCAAGAGGAGATTAATCAAGATCGAGAGGGCCATGGGAAAAAGCCATTCCCACCGGATAAGTTCGAAAAGAATGAATCGAAAGAAATTAAAGAGAGTACAACCGATCCGGAAAGTGGTTACTACGTCAAAGACGAACGGACAAAACAGTTTGCCTATTCCTTCCATGCGGCCGCTGATCGAAACGGTTTTGTCCTCGGTACGATTGTGATAACAGGTAATACACATGATAGTAATATGTTAGAGCCTTTAGTTGAACAAGTAGTTGAGAATGTAGGAAAGCCTAAAGCTGTTGCGGCAGATGCTGCTTATAAAACACCTGCCATTTCGAATTATCTATTAGAAAACGAAATTACTCCAGCTTTACCATATACACGCCCACGTACAAAAGATGGATTCTTCCGAAAACATGAGTATGTGTATGATGAACATTTTGACTGTTACCTTTGCCCGGCAAGCGATGTCTTGAAATATTCTACAACGAATAAAGAGGGCTATCGTGAGTACAAATCACCAAAACACATCTGTGCTAAGTGTCCTTTTTTAGAGCAGTGTACCGAAAGTAAAGACCATCAAAAAGTGGTGACACGTCATATTTGGCAAGAATATGTGGAAGAAGCAGATCATCTCCGCCATCACATAGATGTAAAACCAATTTATGAGAAACGCAAAGAAACGATAGAGCGTGTATTGCAAATGCAAAAGAAAAGCATGGCATGCGTTGGACAACGTTAAGGGGACTTAAAAAATTGTCAATGCAGGCGATGCTTACTTTCGCATCCATGAATTTAAAGAAGATGGCCAACTGGACTTGGCAAGGTCCAGAAATTATCTAAGTAGACACCTTGAAGAGGTCTATCTGTAACTTAATCGACTGAAAAAAGCAGAAAAAATCAAAAAGGGGTTCGGAATGCTAGCATTCCGAACCCCTTTTGTCGACAATCTGAGACACTCACGTGTAGTGAGTGTCTTTTTTTATGCTTTTAAAAGCAATTGTAGCGTAACTTAAACAAGTAATTTTATTCGATTCCCTGATGGGTCTGCGGTAAAATATTTACCATTTTCTTCTGTTACTTTTGTTCCAATTTTTTCTAATCGCACAATAGCCTCTTGTCTAGCTTCCTTACTTGGAAGTACGAGAGAATACCAGTTCAGTCCGACACTGTTTTCAGGTGGTGTGGGAGCACCAACGCCTGCCCAGGTGTTTAAGCCAATGTGGTGATGGTATTTTCCGGTAGAGATGAACAATGCTTGCGGGCCATAGCGAGCAACAACATTGAATCCAAGCCCCTTAACGTAAAATTCCTCAATTTTTTGTAATTCAGATACCTGTAGATGGATATGTCCCATGACAGTACCTGCTGGAAGTCCTCCCCATGCTTCACCTTTACCAGCTTCAAGAATCCCTTGTGCATCGATAGGGTCTGTTGTCATTTCTACATCATTGTTATTCCATTTCCAGGTTGATGAAGGTCGGTCTGAATAAATTTCAATTCCATTACCATCTGGATCATCAAGATATAGCGCTTCACTTACGAGATGGTCACCCGCTCCTAAGCGAACGTTCCGTTTAATTAGATGCTGTAAAACCCTTCCCAGATCCGAGCGTTCAGGCAATAGAAGGGCAAAGTGGTATAATCCTGTAGTTTTCTGCTGCTTTGCTATCGCATTGTCCGGTTGTTCAATGGACAACAAAGCTGTTTTTCCATTGGCAGTAAGTTTAACTTTTTTCTCGGTGCGTTCTAAAATTTGAAACCCGATAACTTCCTGATAAAATGTAAGCGATCGTTCAATATTTTCAACCTTTAAGTTTACTTCTGCAACAAAAGTATTTGGATAAGAATGAAAATTCATATTTATTACCTCCAAGTGGTTTAAGAACGAATTTTTTATGATTGTAAGTTAGTTACTTTATGTAAGTAATTATATTTTTATTATTAAGGTATGTCAAGTAAGTTACTTGTAGAAAATTATTTGATTCCGTGTTATAAGTGTATATAATAGAAATGGGAGTGATTAATTTGAATAAATCTATTATTTGCCCTAGATTTAATAATGCAATGAAAATTCTTAGTCAGCGCTGGTCTGGATTAGTTATATATCAACTGCTTAACGGCCCACAACGGTTCTGTTCCATTGAATCGTCAATCGGAATAAGCGGGAGAGTCCTTTCAGAAAGGTTAAAGGATTTGGAGAGTCAAGGAATTGTGAAGCGAGAAGTCTTTCCGGAAACTCCTGTCCGTATTGAATATTCTTTGACAGAAAAGGGATTATCATTACAGCCAATTATGAAAGAAATAGAGAAATGGTCACAAAATTGGTTACATCTTGTGGATGAGTAATCCATAAACAAAATGAAAAATTTAAAGTTTAAAAAAGCAAACATGTTGGGGTTCACCTTACATGTTTGCTTTTTTAGCTTTACGCTTTTTTGTAAAATTTTTAATTACATAGATTCCAGCAATGAGAGCAAGCAGATTCAATGAATCTCCAAGGTTAATCGTTAGTTGAAAGTTATTATTCACTCTAACCCTGTTTTTATTATTATTTGTACTTGATTGATTACTTTCTTCTTCCACTTCTTTTTTCAAAAAGAAACACCTCCCTACTTAACTATATAATAGGTAGGGATGGACAAAAATTCCTATTTCTTAAATTGACTAACATCTGGAAGGGGATTTTGAAGTTTCATTAATCCTTTGGCTATAAATGCTTATTTCTCCACTAATTGTACAAAATAGGAATTAATGTATATCGTTGTAGTTGATATGATAATCGATTAATCCAATGGCTAAAACGCATTTGGAATTTACATAAAGGAAGAGATGACCTATGACAACGTTTGATTTACATACCCACCATGATCGTTGTGGACACGCAAGAGGGATTATTCGTGATTATATTGAAGCAGCAATTGATAGGGGGTTGGATATCATTGGAATATCCGATCATACACCTTATTTTTCTAGTGAAGAAGATCAACCCTACCCGCATATCACCATGGCAAAAAGCCAATTTACTGAGTATGTGAAGGAAGTACAAAGCCTGAAACAATTGTATAGCGGGAAAATTGACGTATTGCTTGGAATAGAGGCAGATTTCTTTCCTGAGCAGGTTGAAAATTATCGTTTTCATTTTGAAAAGTACGCGTTTGATTACATCATTGGTTCTGTTCATCATGTTGAAGGTGTTAGTATTTTTAATAGGGGTCGCTGGGATGGACTTAGTACCCAAGATAAAGTTCGAACAAAAGAAACATATTACTCCCTGATTGAACAATCTGCCAAAAGTGGTTTGTTTCAAATCCTGGGACATATTGATGCGATGAAGGGATTTTATCCGGCTTTTTCCTCGATTCAATCAGAGGTAGTCGAACATACGCTTAAGGTTATTGGAGAATGCGATGTAGCAATAGAAATCAACACCTCTGGTAAGACAAAGGACGTCGGGGGTTGGTATCCAGCAGATAATATCTTAGAGATGGCACGGAAATACGGAGTAACGGTTACTTTTGGTTCGGATGCCCATGACCCGGAAAGGGTCGGTGACGAATTTGAAATCGTCCAAGGGAGACTTAAGGAAATAGGCTTTAAAGAGTGGGTTTATTTTAAAGAAAAGAAGAGAATTTCAGTAAAACTTTAACCTCAATGAAAATAGAGCTGACATTTATCAGCTCTATTTTTATTTGGGTAAATTAAAGCAAAGGTATTGCGTTTCTTTTTTGAGGTCAAGTATCTTCTGCAAGATAAAGCATTTAAAGGTAAATAAATTGAAAGTAGAGTATAATGAAATTTTGGAATTAAATTATTTTCTAGGAGTTATTTTATGAATCAGACTTTTACGTTGAAGGAAAAGACAAAGCAAATCTTTGTTCTGTTGATTCCGATACTTATTACACAGCTTGGTATGTTTTCAATGATTTTTTTTAATACTATTATGTCGGGAAAATACAATTCTTCCGACCTTGCAGGAGTGGCGATTGGTTCCTCGATTTGGAATCCGATTTTTACTGGGATAAGTGGTATTCTTCTTGCCGTATCTCCCATTGCAGCACAACGATTTGGTGAGAAGAAAGGCGGGGAAGTAGCCTCTGTTGTCAGGCACGGGATTTATCTTGCATTTATGATTACCATTTTGGTGATGGTTTTAGGGGCTTTCATGTTAAATCCAATTTTGGATAAAATGAATTTGCCTGCAAGTGTTCAAAACACAGCTTTTAATTATTTGGTAGGTTTAAGTTTTGGAATATTACCGTTATTTATTTTTAACGTTCTTCGATCCTTTATCTATGCCTTAGGGAAAACACGGATAGTCATGGTAATACTGCTTTTATCATTACCGTTTAATTTCTTCTTGAACTATGTACTAATTTTCGGTCACTGGGGGTTTCCTGAACTAGGTGGTGCAGGTGCAGGGTATGCGACTTCAATTACCTATTGGCTGATTGCTGGTATGACTGTGTTTCTGGTTGTGACGCGTGATCCATTTTCGTCGTTTTCTATTTTCTCAAATATTAAGGATTTCTCGTTTGAAAAGTGTAAGGAGATTCTAAAAATTGGCGTTCCGATGGGGCTTTCAACATTTTTTGAATCAAGTATGTTTGCGGTTGTAACAATTTTATTAAGCAAGTTTAATATTACAACAATTGCTTCTTACCAATCTGCATTAAATATTGTGTCTTTTCTCTATATGATCCCGATAAGTATTTCGATGGCACAAACCGTGCTAGTCGGATATGAAGTGGGTGCCAGGAGGTACAAAGATGCTAAAACCTACAGTTGGCTGGGAATCTATCTTGCGATCCTGATCTCACTCATCACAGGGTTATTAGTTGTTTTGTTCCGCTATCAGGTTGCAGGGTTTTATTCAAATGAAGCAGCTGTTATCAACCTAACAGCAAACTTTCTCATCTTTGCGTTATTTTTTCAAATCTCTGATGCCATACAAGTGACTGCACAGGCAGCGTTAAGAGGCTATAAAGATGTTAATCTTTCTTTTGTAATGACCTTAATTGCCTACTGGATGATTTGTCTGCCGGTTGGATACCTATTAGCCAATTATACCAGCCTTGGTGCAAGAGGCTATTGGATTGGCCTAACCTTCGGACTGCTCGCGGCAGGCATCGCCCTATCAATAAGACTTATCTACATCCAAAAACGAAAATTCATCCACCAACAAGGTTGACACAACAGGGTGACAGGCACCGCTCGTGGACAGTGTCCACCTGAGGCGGACACTGTCAGCGATTTTCCAGTTTTAAGGAAAGTAGATTTCTAGTTTGTCGGATTGGTTCCTTAGAGTGTAGTAGTTGGTTTTACGAGATGATTTGCATCACACTCTGGGCTTCAAAATTACTATAGTATATCAAGTAACTTTTGTAAGGTTAGTAGGTTAGTAAAGTTAAAAATCAAAATTATCAGAAATTTACTTTTGCTTTTATAATCATTGTGATAGTATTAACTTTGAAAGATTAATAATGGATCTCATGTGACTGGTACGATCAGGCATGGTGGTAAGGAGGAGGTTTAAAACCCTTTCTCATACCCCCATGCCTTTTTGGTTTTTCAACCTAAAATTGCTCATTAATTAAGTGTTCACACTTGGTTAGGAAGGCGTTTTTATTTGAGGTAGTTTCATCTGGATGAGATTCCATGTAAAAAGTGGTAAGAATCATTAAATTAGGAGGGATTTTTTTGATGGAAGTTAGGCAAATGGCTAAGAAGGGTTTATACGGTTTAACGATTGCATTATTACTAGTAAGTTCTATTTTTACTCCAGTACATACAATTGCATCCGCCAATGGGACTGTCACTAGCACTTCAACAGAAACCGATAATTATGAAATTTACCCTTTACCCCAAAATGAAAAATATTTGGGAACAGATTTTACAATAACGGATGTGGTGAATATAGTAATTGATCCTACCGTAGATGAATCAACAAGAGACTTCTTAACGAAGATATTGGAAGCAAAATCAATAAAGGGCACTTTTTCCGATCAAGTTGTGTCAGATAAAACCAATATCGTGATCGGTATTAAAGATTCAACTGGTAGTGCTGAAAATTTTATTAATACAAATGTTGAATATGATTCAGCCATATTAAATGAAATTGACGGGTATGTTTTGAATATTGATAAGGAACTTGAGGAGAAGGGCACAATTGCCATACTTGGATCCACGACAGATGCAGCATATTATGCCCTTGCCACCCTAAAAATGATTTTAAATCAAATTCCTGGAAAAAGTATTAAATCAGTGAAATATGAAGACTTTGCTGATTCAAAATGGCGTGGATTTATTGAAGGGTTTTACGGTTTTCCATGGTCACATGAAGATCGAATAAGTTTAATGAAATTCGGCGGAGAGTTTAAGATGAATTCTTATATCTTTGCGCCAAAGGATGACTTGTACCATAACTCCGCATGGAGAACACCATATCCAGCAGAGGAGTTAGTGAAAATCAAAGAGCTTGTAGATGCGGGGCATGAATCAAAAACTCAATTTATTTGGGCGATTCATCCTGGATTTAACATGATTAAATGGAATGATTATGAAAATGAACTGCAAACATTACTTAATAAGCTAGATCAACTTTATGATGTGGGTGTCCGTCAATTTGGCTTATTTATGGATGATATCAGTACTGCACAATCGTTAACGGATAAAGACAAACATGTAAAATTAATTACCGATGTAGCAAACTGGCTTGCAGCCAAGGGCGATGTAAAACCGTTAATTTATTGTCCTCCATTCTATAATCAAGGTTGGACGGGTGAAAACGGTAAGCCTTATCTCCGCGCCTTAGCAGCTGTCCCAGAAAATGTTGAGATCATGTGGACTGGTAGGAGTGTCGTAGGTTCGGTAAACACGACCGATATGCAATGGCCAAAGGATTTGCATGGTAGAGATCCGTATATGTGGCTAAATTGGCCGGTTAATGATTACAAGGATTCAAGATTGATGCTGGGTAAAGGAGAAGTCCTGCAGCCTGGCACACATAACATTGCGGGGGTCGTCTCAAATCCTATGGGACACGCAGAATTATCGAAAATTGCTTTATTTGCTGTGGCGGATTTCACCTGGAATAGTGATGATTTCAATGATGATGAGAGTTGGTTAGATTCATTCAAATATGTTGCGCCAGAGGTGGCTTCAGAATTGAATACAATAGCCTATCACTTAAGTGACCCTGCCCCAAGTGGTCATGGGCTTCAAGTAGGTGAATCAGAGAATATTAAGGCTGCACTTGAATTGTTTTTAAAGAAATTTTCAAAAGGAGAGTCCATTCAAGAAGTTGGGAATCAATTAATAGCTGAATTCGATAAAGTTTCACTTGCGATAAATGATTTTAAGGAGAAAAGCCTAAATAAAAACATGGTGGAAGAAATTGAGCCCTGGCTTAACAGTCTTGGATTGGTCATTAAATCTGCTAAAAGTTCAACTGAAGCAGCGATTGCCCTTCAAAATAATGATTTAAACTCAACATGGGAAGGTCTTGCAAAAGCTGTAAACTCGATGTCAGCATCGGAAAAATTTACAATTAAGAAATTAAAGTATCCTGATGTAACGGTAGAAGCGGGTACAAAGAGATTAGTACCGTACGCTAATGAATTGATAAAAATATTAGATACCAGGATTTCTTTAGCAATTGATCCAGAATTTACGAATATCATCCCAATGAGTTCGTATGGTTCTTTGTCTAGTTTAGATCGGATGGTAGATGGAGATTTAGGTACCAATACCTATATCCAGACCGTTCAAAAGAATGGTGACTGGTATGGAGTTGATTTTGGAAAATCAATCAACGTTCATGATATTGAAATCATTCAAGGAAGAACGGATGGAGATCATGATATTTTTCAAAGAGGTGTATTAGAGTATTCAAATGATATGGAAACATGGACAGCGATTGGCGAAGAAAGATCAGGATTTAAAATAATCGAAAAAGGACTTGATCTTGAGGCAAGATATGTGAGGTATAGATTGACGCATGCCGGTATCCCAGGGGGGAAACCAGATTTATGGACGGCTATAAGAGAATTCTCAGTGAATGCGAACAAAGGAAAAGCAGAAGTTTATACGAATGTTTCTGGGCTAACGGAAATAGATGTTGCCGCTACAGATGAAACAATCGAACTTTCAGGCTTAAAAAGTATGACATTGAAACCTGAACAATATATTGGAATTCAATTACCTTCTATTGAACATGTAGTGGGAATAACCCTTGAAAGTACCGATTCGAATTTGGTACTAGAGTCATCCGAAAACGGAGTTGAATGGAAAAAGGTAACAGTTGATGGTCCTTATGATAATGCAGCCTATCTTAGGTTGATGAATAAGGAAGACGATGAAATCACTGTAAATGTAAGTAAACTCTTGATTAAAATTCAAAAGTTTTCTGAGCCTAAAATTAGTCATAACTATGAAAGTATTTATAGTGGGAATGTTAATAATTTATTCGATGGAAAATTAGAAGCAAAAACATGGTTTGGTGGAATGCAAAACGCTGGAAAATATGTACAGATTGATATGGGTGGAATTGTAAACGTGCAAAATGTGGCAGTGGTCATTAATGATGGGGAAGGCGACTATTTTAGAGAAGGAGACTTGCAGATATCAATAGATGGTTCGACCTGGGAAACGATTCATTCCTTCACCAATCCAAGTGATCGAAGTTTGAATTTTCCAGAGCATGAGGTCCCATACCGCTATAAACGGGTAGAGGTTGATGAGAAATCCGCAAGATATGTAAGGATTATTTCAACAAAAACTCATAATTCTTGGTTGGCTTTAAATGAAATAATCGTAAACGAAGGTTTAGAGAAACCGGGTACGGAAAATCTTGCCCTTAAAGTAGAGCCCCAAGGTGTAGCTGGAAGTGAAGCTATCAATGCAATTGATCAAAGATTATCTACCTTTTATACACCAAAAGGAGAACCGCAGGCAGGATCCTTGAACTATAAGCTTTCAAAAAATACTGAGATAAGCCAGGTGATTCTGTTACAAGACCCATCGGCCATTTCTGGTGCAGCGGTTTCAGTACGGGATGAGAATGGTTGGCATAGGGCTGGTACATTATCACAATCATTTAATAACATAAACACAGCCAGATATAAGCATGTATTAGAGATTAAGATTGTTTGGGATGGAAACGTGAAACCAATAATTAATGAAATCATCCCAGTTAAGCGAGATGGAAAATTGCCACGAGTTCAGATTGACCAACTAGATGAAGAATTGCAATTAGCCTATTCACAAGGTTTAATTATGAATGAAGGCATATTGAATAGCCTACTTTCAAAGGTCAGCAATATCCAGGAACATCAAACGAGTAAGGAAGCCCTCAACATGGTAAGTGCGTTAGAGAATCAGGTCATGGCACAATCAGGTAAAAAACTTGATGAGGGATACACAAAATTATTGTTAGAAATAACAGCGGAGTTAAAGAAGTATATTTCGACTGAGCATGGAGAATAAGAGCCTTAAATAAAAAACAAGCACAATTCTCCAAAGGATTGTGCTTGTTTTAATTTTTAGATGTAATATATTGTTAAATGATATAATGTAATGCATATAGCGTGATGAAAATAGAAGGTGTATAAATGTCAGAAAACCATGATTAAGTTGGAGAGGGTGATCTTCATGAAAAATAAAATAAAAAAGAAATTTCTGTGGCTAGAAGTCTGGGATATTAAGGAACAAGAGGCTTGGTTTTCTGATGAAGCTTCAAAAGGATGGAAGCTTATAGGTATAGGTAGACTGATGGCGAAGTTTGAAAAATGTGAGCCGCAGAAGGTAAATTATCGCTGTGATGTCTTTAAATTAAATGATCAATCAGAGGATAATAGAATTGAATTTTATCAGGAGGCAGGCTGGGAGCACGTAGCTTCCCGTGGATTCCTGCAGATATTTAGAGAAACCCAAGCTGAGAATCCAATTGAAATCCATACTGACGCACTGGAACATGCAGAAACATTATCAATCTTAAAAAAGGATATTACCATGAAAGGTGTACCTATTCTCCTCTTATCGATCTTTATGCTGGTATTGCAAACATGGTCACTTCTGATTGATTTTGTAGACAATTATCTAAACGGTAAGTTCATAGACTATATCATGTACATACTCATGTTCCTTTCTATTAATTATACAATGGTCAATGGGATCTTCCATTTGTCAAAACTTAAGAAAAAGTTAAAATCGGGTCGCACGCTTGAACATGAACTGAATTTCCATAAAAAAATCAAACGAAATAAAATGGTTAGGAGTTCGTGTATTTTTATCGTTTCTATATGGGCATTATTAGTCTTTTCTAATTTAATAATGATTTTATCAAAAGATAGATTTCCTGAAATTCCAAGCGGGGATTTGCCTATTATTCAACTCTCAGATATTTTGGAGGACTTAGATAATATCGATGGTGAGGGAAGAAGTCCATTAGATCATTATACGGTAAAGTCTAGTATTCTAGTCCCAAAACAGTATGAATTACTTCAACAGGTTGAAGTTCCAGGTGAGGACAAGGGTCCTACATTTAGCCCGACAATTTTGTCTTATGGCTATGAAGTTAGAAATGAATGGCTTGCTAAAAGATTTCTTCACGATTTGAAAAATAAATCCTCCGATGACAATGAAAATTATCGGCTAGAAGAAAGTAGCGAATTTGATGAATTATGGATTAGTAAAGAAGACTTCAGGACAGCTTTCATTGCAAGAATCGATAATATTGTCTATCATGTTGAATTTTTTGGTATGGAACCGAAGGATGAGGTCCTTAAAAAGTCATTGGTTAAGATAAACAACTTAAAATAGCACGTCCCAAAAAGAATTAAATCAGATCTTTAAAGCGAACTAGAGAAAAAATGGTTAGAACAGCTTCAACCGTATGGGGAACGTGGATATAATAAAAGAACAACTATATAAGTGGCAGAATAATTATTTGTTTACAAGGCATGATAAAAAAGAGTGCTACTGTTCAAATTAGAAATTAAACTTTCCGATTTGAGATCCTCTTTGCATAGTCTCAATCATTGAAACTTCAACAGTGGCTTAAGTAAGGTGCTTTTTACCTTTTCAAACAGCGTTTTTGGGTTCAAAGAAGGAGGCGAAAAAGTGACAAATCGTAATAACAATCGGAATCAACCTCACACAGGTGGAGCCAAAGCAAGCGACACGGAATTTGGTGCAGAGTTAGCTCAAAGTAAAAAGGCAAGAAAAAAGGCAGCAAGAGAACAGAAGAACAACAAATAATAGGAAAAATGGGTAACCTTTAAATGGTTATCCATTTTTTTGTTAAGAGTTGTATACATTTTATCCCAGTGTTTGAAAGAATTGTTGTAGATTATAAATATTTCTAATAAAATGTAAATAATCCCTTTTTCGTAAGAAGGAAGTATCAAACAGGGACTTAAGGGGGAAGTATTAATAAAATGGGGAAAAAATATTTCTCTCCAGATGATCAAGAGGGAATAGAGCTGTTTACTCCCGTTGACAACCCATATATCCTAGTTTCCTATGATAAAATAAAAAGTCATTACAAAATAATAGATTGAATAATAGATACAGTGGGGGAAAAAGGATGGAGCTTAGTATTAGAAGTATGAATGAAGACTTTGCGGTACAAATACTAAATTGGAGATACGAACCGCCCTATGATTTTTATAATAATGAAATAAACCCAGATGCCCTTAAGGAATTACTGGATAATCCATATTATATTGTTTTGGATCAAAATGAAGAATTTGTTGGCTTTTTTTGTTATGGAAGCTCTGCTCAAGTTCCGATTGGGTCTCAGTATGGCGCTTATTCAGAGGGGTTCGTGGATCTTGGCCTTGGGATGAATCCAAGATTGACAGGTCATGGATTGGGAGCAACATTCTTCAAGTTTATCCTATTGTATTTACAAGGCGAATTTTTCGGTATTCCACTACGTTTAACTGTCGCGAAATTTAATAATCGTGCCATTCATCTATATGAGAAGTTTGGTTTTGTTCGGAAAATCGAATTTAAAAATGGACCTATTAACTTTCTAACTATGGTTAAGGAATAAGCATAAGTAACAAGGAGAGAGTATCATGGTTAATACAAAATTAATTTTAATTGAAGGATTACCCGGGTCAGGAAAATCAACCATTGCACAGCTCACAAATGATGTTCTTAAAGATATGGATATCGATACCCAATTATTTCTAGAAGGAAATCTGGAACACCCAGCGGATTATGATACGGTATCTTATTTTTCAAATGGAGAATTCGCTGACCTAATCATTCAATATAAAGAATATGAATCTTTTTTAATGAGCTTGGCTGAAACTAGGAAAAATGGCGTTCTAATACCTCGCTATAAAATAAAATCTGGTGAAATAACTCTTCCTGACGAGTTGTTAACTAAACTTTGGAATCATGATATATACGAGCTTCCTCTTGATTTGCATATCGAGTTAATCACCGAAAAGTGGGAAAAATTCCGTGATAACGTAGTTAGTGGGGATAAAACATATATTTTTGAATGCTGTTTTATCCAAAATCCAGTAACAATCGGGATGATAAAATATGGAGTAGCTGATGATCGTGTAAATAATTACGTCAATCAATTAGCAGAGATCATAAAGCCTTTAAATCCAATATTAATCTTTGTTAATCAAGTAGATATACAGCACTCTTTTTTGAAAGCAGTTAAAGAGCGGCCAAAAGAATGGTCAGAAGGATTTATCAATTATTACAATAATCAAGGATTTGGTAAAAAGCTTGGCGTTAAAGGAATAGAAGGAACAGTCGAGGTTCTAAAAGCAAGGAATGAATTGGAAAGACGAATATTCAACCATTTAGATTTAAATAAGTGCATAATTGATAATTCTTCATTTGAATTAACAACGTGCAAAACAAGAATCTTCGAAACTTTAAAAGATAAACTACAATAAAACATTATGTAAATAAAATATTGTAGATGGCATTATAAAAACTTACCGCTGTTAGCGGGTAAGTTTTTTCTTGGTTAAAGCTAATTATGAAATTTTTTTGAATAATGAATTTTGACCGATAAATATTGCTGAAACTAGCAGAGGTTGGTGGAAATTCAATAAAAGGACCCAGCACAGGTCGAAATATATTGGGTAATCATGGGAAAAACCCTGATATCGAGTAAATAGAATATGTGCAAAAAATTATACTTATAAACTTTCCGTTCGTCAAGATACCGCTGGCCCAATACTAACCGAGATGTAGTAAGAGAAAGTGTGACTGGGACGAATAGAATATAAAAAATATTTACAATAAAACTTTAAATCAATATAATATGTCGTAGGATGGCGAAATTGTTACTAGTTTCGCAGAATTTTAACTTCAATCCATATTATGTACTCACCAAATTTTTCGCCCTTAAAGGTAAGTTTTAAATGATCCACACGATCCTTCTTCATGTATTAAATTAGAATTCCTCAACCCATGTTAACCTATGCTATCCGCACACAGAACCCGTTTACTATAAGTATTTCAAATATATATGTAAAAATTACCTAGTTTTATATTGGAGGTGAGCAGGATGTGAACAAGGAAACGAATTAGAAAAATCCTTAGGTAAACAAGTCCAGCCAGACAGTACCCAAGGATTAGCCAAGTTGAGTATATCAACCTAACCGTTAGTATACTCTTTTTCAAAAAAAAATCAATGATTAACAATTTGAAATGGAGTAAAAATATGGAGATGAAAAATAGGTATTTGATTAATGAAAGGACTGTCATGCTTGCAGAAGAGTATGATAAAAGAGGGAAATGTTTCTCTAAAGTTATCGAAGGATATTATACATTTCTAGTAAATATGACGCCTGTTGAAATAATCGAGGAGGCATTAAGACGGGAACTCACAAATTTTGATAGAGCCTTAAATTATAGTGAATTATTAGAATCAAAAAAAACGATTTGCTTGAACCCGCATTTGGGGATTATTCTGTTTCCGACCCAATCATTAAAAAAACAGAACTCTGAATGGTTTTCTCTCTTGCATATTAAAAATAAACGAGCACTTGGTATGCGCAGAACGGAGGTATGTACAAGTTTTGGGCATAAGATCGTTATTGACATCAAGTTTAGTACCTTCAATACCAAGGAAAGAAGAGCCTATCAATTTAGAAATATCTTATCAAAGCAGCAGAATTACCCATTAACCTTTTATCTAGAACCCAAAGGTGTCTTGTCCATGAAAAATGACCCAGATGAAAATACTTCGGTCATCAAAAGATAAATGATAAAAGTCAAATCAAAAGAAAACACCTATCTTTCTGGAAGGTGTTTTTTCTTTTGGACTTTGAGTTTTGGAATTACTTTAAAGATATTTTAAATGCTGATTTCCATGAAAATATTTTAATAGGTAATCTGCATCAGGTATACCTAATTGTTGATACCCTAATAAGAACTTTTTGTTATCATAAGGAATTTCCTTAATGGTGACATTTATTTCTCCCAACTCGCTGAATGACAAAATAGCGAACGAAGCGAGTGGTTTATGATAACAACCTAATGAACTGGGGTTAAGATACAGACGTTCCTTGGATTTAAAGTGGTGGATGACATGATGATGGCCAAAACAAATAACGTCAGCATTCGATGTTCGATAATGATTGTCTAATTTTTTTTCTGATGGTTCGTAATCTACAGATAAAAAATCACCACTTTCATTTAAATGGTAATGGACGAAGAATATCCTTTTGCCATTTATTTCTGCATTTAATGTAACTGGAATTCCAGTTAAGAAGGGGACAAATGTAGGGTCCAACCGGGTGGCAATCCATTCATGATGCTCCTTTTCCTTACCCCTGCTGTACACTTCTCTGCCTGAGAGGATATCTAAAATAGCTTCGTCATGATTTCCCATTACATATGAAATGTCGTCACGAGACAACAGCAGTTCTAAAACTTCATTTGTCTCATAACCGATTCCGACTAAATCGCCTAAACAATAAATATGGTCAATTTTATCATCCAAATCAATTTCATTTAGAACAGCTCTAAGTGCAGAATGATTTCCGTGAATATCTGCTATAACCGCTATTTTCTTCTCCATTTACATACTCTCCATTTTTCTACTTAGTTTCCCTTTATTTGTAAAAATAATTCATTTAATGTTGTGGAGGTTGTACCTCAATGATCAATTTGAGCATTTATACCTACTTTTTAAAGGATAAAAATATCAGCAAAGACATGTGCAAATTAAATATATTTAATTATCAAATTTTTCATTTACATAAAACCTATGGGTATGGTAGGATTAATTTTAATAATTACACAATCATATCAAAAAGACAGGGTTGTCCCATGGAATCCTGAAAAATTATAACAGGATTCCCTAGCTGGGAGGATCTTTTTAAAAAAGGAGGGCGAATCAAGATGAATGCTGAGGAAAAGGAACAAGTTTTTGCACATGTTGAGAAAATGCTAGAAGCATTAAACTATGGATCT
This sequence comes from Neobacillus sp. FSL H8-0543, assembly GCF_038592905.1. Taxonomy (GTDB): domain Bacteria; phylum Bacillota; class Bacilli; order Bacillales; family Cytobacillaceae; genus Neobacillus. The sequence goes on from NZ_CP151943.1 coordinate 4,554,726, forward strand.
ATCACTCTAGTCGTTCAGGATGGAAAAATTATTCAAATTGAGAAAAATGAAAAGATTCGTCTTCAATCAAATAAAAGTCGCTGACTAGACAAACTAGAGGCGGTCTCCTTCAATGCTTAAGGGAGACCGCCTTTTTTTAATATGTGAAGGAGGTTTGAAGTGATGTCTGCTACAGTAACTTTTCAAAATTGGAATCAAATTTCAAATACATTTCCTAAAAAGGATGAGTTCAAAGGAGCACGTTCCGTCTTGGAGTGGGCATACAACAATTATCCTGAAGAGGAAATTGTATATGCGTCCAGCTTCGGCGCAGAAGCTATAGTATTAATTGACTTGATTCAGCAAATAAAACCAGATGCCCATATTGTTTTTTTAGATACAGGTTTACACTTTCCAGAAACCTACGAGGTTATTGACAAGATTGAAGCTCGTTTCCCAAAATTACGGATTGAGCGGAAACTGCCAGCATTAACTCTCGATGAACAAGCAGCGGAGCACGGATCTGCTTTGTGGAAAAGAGACCCTGGACAATGCTGCAATATCCGAAAAGTGATTCCATTACGGGAAACGTTAACAGCAAAACAAGCATGGATTTCAGGGCTTCGCAGGGAACAGTCACCGACAAGGGAAAACACTGAGTTCTTAAATAGGGATGAAAAGTTCGAAAATATCAAAATCTGCCCGCTAATCCATTGGACTTGGGAGGATGTTTGGGCTTATATCAAGGAAAAAGATCTCCCTTACAATACCTTACATGACCACCAATATCCAAGCATAGGCTGTTTTCCTTGTACGCAACCTGTTCTTACGGAGGGGGATTCACGTGCAGGACGCTGGATGGGAAGCAGCAAGACGGAGTGTGGGTTGCACGACCGCTAAAGGAGGCCGTTTCTTTTGCTTACGATAATCGCGATTACGATTGGATTTTTTTTCGCAATGAATATAGGTGCAAGTGGTGCAGCAGCTTCGATGGGAATCGCCTACGGTTCCGGAGTTGTCAATAGGCGACTTGCCCTGTTGCTTTGTAGTATAGCTGTATTTTTTGGTGCATGGCTTGGCGGTGGTGAAGTAGTTAAAACGATAGGAAGTGGGATTGTTCCGAACAGCACATTCACCGTGTCTATCGCCTTGATTGTGCTTGCTTCAGCCGCAATATCATTGTTTTTAGCCAATATTTTTGGCATTCCGTTATCTACTAGTGAAGTAGCGGTTGGATCGGTTATCGGTGCCGGTATCGTTTACCAGTCGTTATTCCTTGGGAAAATTATTTGGATTATGTTTTTCTGGCTCATTACACCAATCGCGGCCTTTGTCATTGCAATTCTTGCTGCCTATCTATTAAAAAATAAACGGCTTAAAAAGTGGATGAACGCGCCGAAGGCAGTACCTGTTCTCACTGTTCTTGTCGTTTTTCTTGGGTTGTTTGAAGCATTTTCTGCTGGGATGAACAATGTAGCAAATGCGGTGGGTCCACTTGTTGGTGCTAGTATTCTCACAACAGGAAATGGAATCTTCTGGGGCGGTTTATTCGTAGCTTTGGGTGTACTCGTATTGGGGCACCGAGTCCTTGAAACAAACGGAAAAAAGATTACCGCACTTAAGTTGGAGGAAGGCTGTGTGATTTCGGGTACAGGCGCCAGCATTGTGACTATAGCTTCGTTATTTGGAATTCCAGTCCCACTGACACAAATTACAACATCATCCATTATCGGAATTGGATTTGCCAATCAAGGCAAGTCGATTTTAAAAAAGGGCATTGTCATTCAGTTGCTTACCGTTTGGGTCGTATCACCAGTGCTATCAATGGTGTTGTCTTACACACTTATCCAATTATTAATTGAACATAATATCTACCCAATTATCGCAATGGGAGGTGTCCTGATTTCCGTGTTTGGCGTGCTGTCACTAATGAAGCGAGAGAAAATTGCCGTAACATTAGCACAAGATGCAGCAAAGGATCAGATTTAACTAGGATGGTAATTTACTAGGAGTGGTTTGCTGAAAAAAGTAAGATTTTCTGTAGATAGCGTTTCACCAATAAAAGGTGATTTTTCTCTGATAAAAAATGTGTCGGTAAAATCCACTGATTACAAAGAGAAATCCAATGAATTCGACGATGAATTTGTATTCTTTACTTAAAAACTAATATACCAATAATGAAAGGTTTGATTTTAATGTCATTTTTACCTAATCCTCATGGAGGAAAACTTATCCAAGCATTTGACCCATACTATGATTATACAAAGCTCGAAAAAGAGATTGAAATGGATGCGATCGCTTTGAGTGACCTCGAGCTGATTGGCGTCGGTCTATTCAGCCCGCTGACAGGGTTCCTCGGTAAAGCCGATTATGAATCGGTTGTCGCCAACATGCGTCTAGCAGACAACACGATATGGTCCATTCCTGTAACGCTCCCTGTATCCTATGAAACAGCTGCCACTCTAAAAGCTGGAGAAGAGCGAAAGCTTGTTTTCAACAAAGAAGTATTTGGTGTCATCAGAGTATCAGAATGGTATGAACCAAATTTGGATAAAGAAGCACTCGAAGTATATAAAACAGAAGAGCTGGCCCACCCAGGGGTAAAACGACTTTATGAAAGAGGTCCAGTTTATGTTGCCGGTGATGTAACATTAGTGAAAAAACCGGAAAAAGGGGTATTTGGAGATGTATGGCTTGAACCGAAGGAAACTCGTGCATTGTTTGCCGAGAAGGGCTGGAAAACAGTAGTCGGCTTCCAGACGCGAAATCCAATCCACCGAGCACATGAGTACATCCAGAAAGCAGCTCTGGAGACGGTCGATGGCCTTTTCGTTAATCCGCTAGTTGGAGAGACAAAGTCGGATGACATCTCTGCTGAAGTTCGTTTGAAAAGCTATCGTGTCCTCCTTGAAAATTATTATCCGTCGGAGAGGGTACAACTCGGCGTCTACCCGGCAGCTATGCGTTATGCGGGTCCGAGAGAGGCAATTTTCCATGCCATCGCCCGGAAAAACTTTGGCTGTACCCATTTCATTGTCGGCCGCGATCATGCTGGAGTAGGTAATTACTACGGAACCTATGATGCACAGCTTATTTTTAGCAATTTCTCCGAAGAGGAACTTGGTATCAAGCCACTGTTCTTTGAACATAGTTTTTATTGCAATAAATGCGAAGGAATGGCTTCAGATAAAACTTGCCCGCATAGTAACGAGGACCGAGTGATCTTGTCTGGAACGAAGGTAAGAGAAATGCTGCGTGCCGGTACATTACCGCCATCGACCTTCAGCAGAAAAGAAGTCGTTGAAGTACTAATTGAGGGAATGAAAGAAGAGACAAGGGTTTAAGGAGGGGTATTAATGTCAAAAGCAACGAATATCACATGGCATTCAGCAGCTGTTTCAAAGGAAGAACGGCGTGTTCAAAATGGCCATGGAAGCTGCGTACTTTGGTTTACCGGTCTCTCAGGTTCTGGAAAGTCGACGATTGCCAATGCTGTTTCAGGCGAATTGTATCGCCAGGGCATTAATGAATATGTACTAGATGGCGATAATATCCGCCATGGTCTCAACCGAGACCTGGGATTTTCGGATTATGACCGAACGGAAAATATTAGAAGGATTGGCGAAGTGGCAAAACTATTTGTTGATAGTGGTGCTGTTGTAACAACGGCTTTTATTTCTCCATTTCGTGCCGATCGGGACCAGGTACGTGAGCTGTTTGAAGCAGGGGAGTTTATCGAAGTTTTTGTGGATTGCCCGCTTGAAGAATGTGAACAGCGCGATCCGAAGCAGCTTTATGCCAAGGCGCGCCGTGGTGAAATTAAAGATTTTACGGGGATTGATTCGCCGTATGAGACGCCGGATCGTCCTGAAATCACGCTCCGCTCAGACCTTTTGTCGGTCGAAGAAGCCGTGAAGCAAATTTTTGGATACTTAAAAGATAAGCACTTTATTTGAGTAAAAGCTAGTCATGCAAGTGGCTGCTTAACTCCAAATGACGAGGAGAAAGGATGGTAGAGCCATGAAAGGAAAGGTTTATTTAGTGGGTGCGGGTCCTGGGGATCCAGATTTGATCACGGTGAAGGGATTGCGATGCCTGCAACAAGCGGATGTTATCCTTTATGATCGGCTGGTAAATCCTGATCTCCTCTTGAATGCAAAGGAAGGTGCCCAACTTGTATACTGCGGGAAGCTGCCGCAATACCATACAATGAAACAGGAAACAATCAACCACTTTCTTGTAAAATACGCTAAAAAGGGACTACTGGTTGTCCGTCTAAAAGGAGGAGACCCTTTTGTATTCGGCCGTGGTGGGGAAGAAGCAGAGGAATGTGCTAAACATAAAGTTCCTTTCGAAATTGTCCCAGGTATTACAGCTGGAATAGCTGCTTCCGCTTATGCTGGGATTCCTGTTACACATCGTACCTTGAGTAAAAGCTTTGCTTTTATTACCGGACATCAGGCAGGAGATGAGGCTGCGGAACATCGATGGTCGCATTTAGCCAATGCCGTAGATACTATTTGTGTCTATATGGGTGTATCCCAACTTTCAACAATAATGGAAAAATTAATTCAGGGCGGCAAATCAGCACAAACGCCGATTGCACTTATACATTGGGGAACTTTAAGTGATCAAAAAATCGTCGTCGGAACTCTTGAGACGATTGAAGAACAGGTGAAAGAAGCTGAAATTTCCAATCCTAGTATGATTGTCATTGGAGATGTCGTCCATCTTCATAAAAAATTGAACTGGTTTCAGGATGAAATTATACCCAATTTGCCCGTCGTCCACGGATAAAGCGCTAAAAAAGGAGCACATCGTATGAAAGCAATTCTTTACATTGGCCATGGGACCCGTTCAAAAAAAGGTGCCGAGGAGGCTCAATCTTTTTTTGAACGGGTAATGGAGAGGGTCGATGTTCCTATACAGGAGATCAGTTTTCTTGAGTTAACAGAACCTTTAATCGAGGAGGGCTTTATAAGGTGCGTGGAAAGGGGTGCGACAACAATCGAGGTTGTCCCGCTCTTCCTTTTGGCAGCGGGACATATAAAGCAGGATATCCCTCAGGCACTGTCATTGCTGCAGGAAAAGTATCCTCAAATCGAAGTAAATGTAAAGGATCCTTTCGGTGTCCAGGGAGGAATTCTTGATGCTGTTGCTGAGTTGGTAAGGGGTAGCGCTAACAGACTAAAACCCCAGGATCGTTTACTTATTGTTGGAAGGGGCAGTAGTGACCCAGGTATTCATTCAGATTTTGCCATGATTGTAACGGGCATTAAGAAAAGACTCGAAATAGAGCACATATCTGTTTGTTATTTGGCGGCTGCTGAACCGAGGTTCCGTAAAGGGTTGGAGACAATCTCAGATTGCTTTGATTCTGGAAGGGTAATCGTCGTACCTTACTTACTATTTTCCGGTCTCCTTAGCACTGAGGTTGAAAATGAGGTGCGAAAACGGCAGAAACAGGGTCAGCAGATTCTCCACACAGGTCCGTTGAGCAGACACCGTGTGATTGAAGATATTGTGATAGAAAGAGCAACAACTTAAAGAAGAGGCAGAGTGGGGATTTTTCCTTAAATTCCATTAAATGTAGTAAGTAGTCTGATTTATGTAGTAAGAGGCTGTAGAAATGTAGTAAGTGACTGTAATTTTGTAGTAAGAGTTAGGAAACTAACTTGAATTTCCATTAAGTTCCAAAAAATGTTGTAAGTAGTCTGATTTATGTAGTAAGGGATTGCAGAAATGTAGTAAGTAACTGTATTTTTGTAGTAAGCATCCGTAGAAATGTAGTAAGTGATAGAAATTGGTTAAAAATACCATTAAAGTATAGTTTGATGAGTTACTATTCAATGTGAGGTGGATATGTTGCAACTTCAGGTAATGAACAGTCCGTTTGATCAGGAGCAGACAGAGCTCCTTAACCGACTTCTTTCAACTTTGACAGAATCACAAAAAGTTTGGCTGAGCGGCTATGTGTTAGGAACAGCACAAGTTCGAGTACACGCGGAAAATCTGTCCTCTCCAAACTCCAACCAGAAAAAGGACGTAACGATTCTTTATGGATCACAGACGGGTAATGCACAGGGTCTTGCGAAAAAGGTGGCAAAGACACTTGAGGGGAACGGCTTTCAAGTAAACGCCATGTCCATGAGCGATTTTAAACCGAATAATTTAAAAAAGGTTCAAAACTTGTTAATCCTCGTAAGCACGCATGGTGAAGGTGATCCGCCTGATAAGGCACTTTCTTTCCATGAATTTCTTCATGGCAGACGAGCACCTAAGCTTACAGACCTTAACTTTTCTGTTTTATCACTGGGGGACAGCTCCTATGAGTTTTTCTGTCAGACAGGAAAGGAATTTGATGCGCGGCTTGAGGAACTTGGCGGTACACGACTTTATCCTCGCTTTGACTGCGACCTTGATTATGATGAGCCAGCAGTCGAATGGCTAGAGGGAGTGCTTGGCAGTTTAAGGGAAGGTCAGGGAGAAAGTGGCGCACCAGCACTGACAACAGCACCACAAGCACATACAATTCAAGCGCTTGAACCAGAATACTCTAGAACCAAGCCTTTTCAAGCGGAAGTGCTAGAAAATATCAATTTAAATGGGCGCGGCTCTAATAAAGAAACCCATCATTTAGAAATATCTTTGGAGGGTTCGGGACTCACCTATGAACCAGGTGATAGTCTGGGGATTTATCCAGTAAATAATCAAGAACTTGTAGCTGCGCTTCTTGAGGAAATCAATTGGAACCCGGAAGAAGTGGTAACGGTTAATAAGCAGGGAGATGTTTTTTCATTAAAAGAAGCGTTGACTACTTATTTTGAGATTACAATTTTAACAAAGGCTCTTCTCGAAAAAGTGGCGAAACTTTCGGAGAATAATAGATTGCTAGACCTTGTATCATTTGAAAATGATACCGAGTTAAAAGCGTACATCGCTGGCCGTGATTTACTTGATCTGGTCCGTGACTTTGGTCCTTGGGGAGTCTCAGCGCAAGAATTTGTCTCAGTTCTCAGAAAAATACCTGCACGTTTATATTCCATTGCGAGCAGCCTTGCAGCTAATCCGGAAGAAGTGCATTTAACGATCGGTGCAGTCCGTTTTCAGGCACACGGAAGAGATCGAAAAGGTGTTTGCTCTACATTCTGTGCGGATACACTTAAGCCGGGAGATACCGTGCCAGTATATATTCAACATAACGAAAACTTCAAATTGCCAACAGACCCTAACTCGCCAATTATCATGGTTGGACCGGGAACAGGAGTTGCTCCGTTCCGCTCATTTATGCAAGAGCGTGAAGAAATGGGAGCGGAAGGAAAGTCATGGCTATTCTTTGGCGACCAGCATTTTGTGACGGATTTTCTTTACCAGACAGAATGGCAGAAGTGGCTAAAAGAAGGCATACTTACAAAAATGGATGTGGCTTTTTCTCGTGATACGGATCAGAAAGTATATGTCCAGCACCGCATGTTAGAACAAAGTAAAGAATTGTTCGAGTGGCTTCAGCTTGGTGCAACAGTTTACATTTGCGGCGATGAGAAAAATATGGCGCATGATGTCCATACGACTTTACTTGCCATCATCGAAAAAGAGGGCGGATTGAGCCGTGAACAAGCGGAAGAATATCTTACTGACATGCAGCAGCAAAAACGTTATCAGCGTGATGTATATTGATTTTTGAATGAAGGGAGTTTGTGCAATAATGGTGAACCGAATACTTAAAGCGCCAGAAGGACCGCCAAGTGATGTCGAGGACATAAAAGAGCGAAGTAATTATTTACGTGGAACACTTAAGGAAGTAATGCTGGAACCTCTCAGTGCAGGCATTCCCGATGATGATAACCGCTTGATGAAGCATCACGGTAGCTACCTTCAAGATGACCGGGACCTTAGGATTGAGCGGCAAAAGCAAAAGCTTGAGCCTGCGTATCAGTTCATGCTCCGGGTTCGTTTACCTGGAGGTGTAGCGACACCGAACCAATGGCTTGTCATGGATGAACTTGCCGAAAGAAACGGTAACGGAACGTTAAAACTAACCACACGCCAAACATTTCAAATGCATGGAATTTTAAAGTGGAATATGAAAAATACGATTCAAGATATCCATAAATCGCTTTTGGATACGATTGCAGCCTGCGGGGATGTAAATCGGAATGTTTTGTGTACCTCAAATCCATATCAGTCAGAGATACATTTAGAAGTATACGAGTGGGCGAAACAATTGAGTAGTTATCTATTGCCACGGACAAGAGCCTATCATGAAGTTTGGTTAGATGAAGAAAAAGTGGCGAGTACACCGGAAGTGGATGAAGTTGAGCCAATGTATGGTCCGCTTTATTTGCCGCGTAAATTTAAGATCGGCATTGCTGTTCCACCTTCAAATGATATCGATGTTTTTTCACAGGACCTTGGTTTTATTGCGGTTATTGAAGAGGGGAAGTTAGTCGGTTTTAACGTGGCAATTGGCGGGGGTATGGGAAGTGCACATGGTGACAAAGAGACATATCCACAGCTCGCAAAAATAATTGGCTTCTGTACACCAGATAAAATTCAAGATTTAGCAGAGAAAGTTATTACGATACAACGTGATTATGGAAATCGCTCTGTTCGAAAAAATGCTCGCTTTAAGTATACAGTTGACCGACTGGGGCTTGAAACCGTTTTGGAAGAACTAGAGAATCGACTAGGCTGGCGTCTGGCAGAAGCAAGACCATTTTATTTTGAAAGCAATAATGATCGTTACGGTTGGGTAAAAGGAATCCAAGGAAAATGGCATTTTACGCTTTTTATTCAAAATGGCCGTGTGGCTGATTCAAATGAATATAAGCTAAAAACGGCATTACGAGAAATTGCAGCTATTCATAATGGCGATTTTCGGATAACAGCAAATCAAAACGTAATAATTGCGAATGTAACAAGCCATAAAAAGAAAAAAATTAATGAACTGTTAGAACAATACGGTCTGACAGATGGTAAGCAACATACCGCACTTCGTCGCAGCTCGATGGCTTGCGTTGCATTCCCAACCTGCGGATTGGCGATGGCAGAAGCTGAACGATATTTGCCAGTTTTGTTAGATAAAATCGAGGAAATCGTGGATGAGAATGGTCTTAGGGACAAAGAAATTACTATCCGGATGACGGGATGCCCGAATGGGTGTGCACGCCCTGGACTTGGTGAAATAGCCTTTATGGGTAAAGCACCTGGAAAATATAATATGTATCTTGGTGCCGCCTTTGATGGCAGCCGTCTAAACAAAATGTACCGTGAAAACATTGGTGAAACCGAAATCCTAAGTGAGCTACGAACACTTCTTTCCCGCTATGCAAAAGAACGTCAGGATGGTGAGCACTTCGGTGATTATGTAATCCGTGCAGGTATAATAAAAGCAACCACTGACGGTACGAATTTTCATGATTGAATAAAAAAATAAAAATAAAAAAGCATCATGCCGATGCTTTTTTATTTTATTTTACTTTTGAGTGTCTAAACCAAATGATAAGAGGAATTACTGTCATCCCATTTAAAGATACCTTCGCGAAGCTTAATGGTTGAATCAAATGGGCGAGGAATCGAGAGGGCATTATCAGGAGCACTCGTCATGTCTTCCGTATGTTCATCAACCATTTGTTTTCTAAGTTGAAGTAAATCAAGTTTTGAAGCTACACGAAGGATTCGGTCTAGTGTGATTTTGCTTTCGACTATCCCATGTGTGTGGCAAATGCTATCCTGAAAACCTTTGTTATATCGGATCATCATGTTTAAATCATTAATACTGGCTACACCGAATACATCTTTAATAATATCGTCATAAAGCAGTTGGGTACCAGTTGCAAACTTTGTCACTTTTTTCTCAGGATTTTCTAAAAAATAAACTGTTTCTATTGTGGATTTCAAGGTTAACACCCTTTTTCTTATTTTTTATCGTGTTGTTCATGAGGACCGATGTAAGTAAACATCGGTAAAGGAGGAGCCAGATTCTCATGTAATAGGATATTTAATTACATTACATTTCATTATAACACATTCCGCCCTTTTTAGAGTAAGTAGGAATTTTCCATAGGGGTGAAAAATAATATAAGTGATGGAAGTGAATTCCTTTTTTTATTTTATCCAAAGTATTTTACATCAGAGAACGGCATCAAATGGAGAAAAGAGGAGAAGGTGAATGGCAATGCGAAGATGGGTTTTCATGTTGTTATTAATTGGAAGTTTGATAGGGCTAGCTGGATGTTCTGCAAACAAAGCAAAGGAACAGGATCTTGAGAAAAAGGTTGCAGAGCTCGAGAAACAGCTTGAACAAAACCAACAAGCGGAGGAAGAAGCGGCAAAAGAGGACAAGGAGAAAGAAGAACAAAAACCAATTGTGGTTAATGTATTAGATCCTGCCACAAAAAGTAGTATTAAGGTCATTAATCCCATTCAACTGGGGTTTGGTAGTGATTATGAAAAATACAAACAGGAAATAACCAAATGGGCAAGAGAGCTAGCGGTGGGTACCGAGACAACTCCCGGATATGACCGAAGGATGATTCCTGATCGAATTGACGCAAATGGTCAGGTCATCAAAGGAACACCAAGAGTGATTCTTGAGGAATCTGAATTAGTAACGAAGGTGTTGGAGGCTTCAGCCAAAGGTGGAGATGTCTATCTACCTTTGCACGTAACGGAAAGTGGCTATAAACCCGAGGACGTTGCTCTTTTAGATGATGTGGTCGTTGCTAGCTTCACAACTACTTTTGATCCAAGCATAACGGGTCGAAATAAAAACATCGAGCTTTCCGCACAGGCGATTCAAAATGTAATTGTGGGTACCGGAGATATTTTCTCTTTTAATACAACGGTGGGGCCGAGTGATGCGGAGCATGGATATCAACCAGCCCAGGAAATTGTGAACAAACAAGTAGTTATGGGGATTGGCGGCGGTATTTGTCAAACCTCATCTACTTTGTTTAATGCAGTGGATCAACTAGCTGTTGAATATGTAGAATGGCATCATCATTCCTTGACTGTTGGTTATGTGCCGCCTGGAAGGGATGCCACGGTTTCCTATGGAGGACTTGATTTTAGATTTCAAAATACCGCAGGTGTCCCATTTTTAATTCAAACGATATATGGAAAAGATACATTAACAGTAGAGGTGCGCACATCTGCCGCCTACCAAAGCCTATTAAAAAAACGCAGTTAATAAAAAGGAAGAGATGTGCGGGAAATTCACAAGTCTCTTCCTTTTTTAAGTATTATAACAGATTAATAACTGCTTGTCTTTTGACTATTCCTCTCCAGTGGTACATGGAAAATTCTTTTGCCTGCTTTCCATAATTCATTAAAAATCACTGGTAAAAGTGAAAGAGTAAGGATGAACAACCAGTCTTTCAATGTTAAGGCATTAATTTCAAAAATACCGTTGAATAACGGTATGTGTACTATAGCAACCTGAATGCCAATTCCTATGAAGATGGATGCTAATAAAAATTTATTTGTAAAAAGGCCAACTTCAAAGAGGGATTTGTGGTTACTCCTTAAGTTAAGGGAGTGGAATAATTGTGAAATACTCAAGGTGATAAAGGCCATAGTCTGAGCATGAATTAGGGCATCCTTTGGGATATGGGCAAAATCAATGCCAAAAAGTGTGGCAGCACCCGTATAAAAGGCGAGGCCGGCAATGAAGGCAAATAGTGTAAGTAAGCCAATGAGCAGTCCATTGATTAATGTAAAAGTACCACTACCATGGGCGAATATGCTCTCTTTAATTGATCGCGGCTGTTCTTTCATGACATCTGGATCATCGGGGTCAAGACCGAGAGAAATCGCCGGGAGTGTATCGGTTATAAGGTTTACCCATAATATGTGAATAGCTGTGAGCGGGGCAGGCCAACCAAGTAAGATGGCAATGAAAAGCGTGATAATCTCCCCAAGATTGCAAGATAATAAAAAGAGAATCGATTTTTTTATATTTTGATAGATATTTCTGCCTTCCTCAACGGCGGCGACGATAGTAGAAAAATTATCGTCCGTTAACACGATATCGGCAGCACCCTTCGCTACATCCGTGCCACTTAATCCCATTGCCACTCCTACATCCGCTTGCTGTAATGAGGGAGCATCATTGACACCATCACCGGTCATCGATGTTATTTCCCCATTTGCTCTCAGCGCTTTAACGATTTTTACTTTATGCTCGGGAGAAACGCGGGCAAATACACGAATCCTTTTAACGATTTCATTTAACTCGTACTCACTAAGTGAATCTAGCTCGAAGCCAGATAGCGTTTCAGACTCCTCCTTTGCAATGCCAAGCTCTTTTGCGATCGCAAAGGCCGTTTTTTTATGGTCTCCCGTTATCATAACGGTGCGGATACCAGCACTTTTACACTGAGCGATAGACGCCTTTACCTCTTCACGCGGCGGATCAATCATCCCAGTTAAACCGAGGAGAATTAATTTGCTTTCGAGTTTATCCTGGGTAAATTCCTCAGCAGAATCCATTTCTTTATATGCAATTGCAAGTACTCTTAGCGCTTCTTCGGACATTGCGTCTGCCTGAGCTTTTACCTTTTCACTTTCAGCGGGATTGAAGCCAATCTTTACGCCATTTTTCATGATAGAAGAAGTTAACGGGAGAATGCTTTCTAATGCACCTTTTACCGTAACAAAATACCGTCCTTCCTGTTGCTGCACAGTAGTCATCATTTTACGCTCGGAATCAAATGGAATTTCGAAAACTCGTGGATAGCTTTGGTCCAAGACTTGTTTATCATAACCCGCTTTCCTTGCAGCTGAAACAAGAGCAATCTCTGTTGGGTCACCGGTTTGTTCCGTATCGGTAACAGTGGCATCATTACACAAAGCCATTGCTTCAAAAAATAGGTTTTCTTTGTCCTTGTGATTAGCTATTTCACCTAGGGGAGAATACACATCGTTGGCAAAGACGGTTGTCACCGTCATTTTATTTTGGGTAAGAGTTCCCGTTTTATCAGAACAAATGACGCTCACGGCACCGAGTGTTTCAACGGCAGGAAGCTTTCGCACGACTGCACGCCTCTTAATCATTCGTTGAACACCAAGCGCGAGGACAATCGTTACAATTGCGGGAAGTCCTTCTGGAATGGCTGCAACGGCAAGACTGACAGCAATTAAAAACATATCAAGCACATCGCGTCCTTGAAAAAAGCCGATAAAGAAGATAACAGCTGAGATAATTACGGCACCAATGCCAAGGACTTTTCCTAGTTCGGCCAGTTTTAGCTGCAGCGGAGTCAGTTCCCGTTTTTGATTACCAAGCATGCCTGCAATTTTTCCGATTTCTGTCTTCATTCCCGTACCAACTACAACCCCAACGCCACGGCCATAGGTAGATACGGTTGACATGAAGGCCATATTGTATTGGTCTGCGGTGGATATTTCGTTTTCAGTTTGCCAGTTTGCATTTTTGTCTACAGGTACCGATTCTCCGGTCAGTGATGATTCCTCAATTTTTAAATTCACGGTTTCAATTAAACGCAAATCAGCAGGAATAAACCTTCCTGCATCTAACATCACAATATCACCGGGTACAAGCTGTTCTGAGGGAATTTCTTTGATTACACCATCGCGTTTGACAATCGCTCTTGGGGTGGTCATTTTCTTCAATTCCTCTAATGCTTTTTCCGCTTTTGATTCTTGGATGACACCGATAACCGAATTAAGCAGGATAACAAGAACGATTATTACGGCATCGCTATATTCTCCAACAACAACAGAAATAACAGCAGCGACAATTAAAATATAGATTAAGGGACTGTTAATTTGTTCGAAAAACAACATAAAAATAGATGGTTTTTTGTGTTCGGTAAATACATTTGCGCCAACGGCAGCTAAACGTTTTTCTGCTTCAATCGTCGTCAGGCCAGTAAGAGGATCTGTGTTTAACTCAGCAACGACTTTCTCATTACTTTTCGTGAACCACATGACATCTTCACCTTTCAGATTCAATTAATTTGGTAATACTATCTATTTTAATTTAACCACATTTGAGCTTTTATTGCTGATTAAATGTGAGAATAGTAACAAATTCACAAATAATTCAAATATTTAAAAATGTTCGTGTGTTTATATTGATACAATTAAATTAGGAAGAAGTATTCTCAGGCCATTTCTAATGATTGTTGTTGTATTTTTGACAAATTCTTAGGGGGTTTAAAAAATGAAAGAGCGTATTTTAGTTGCGATTGATGGGTCAGATAATTCCCTTCAGGCATTGGCCGAGGCGGTTAAATTAGCTGAAGCGAATCCAAGTAAACTTTATCTGGTAAATGTTCAACCTTCCTTCCATACCATTCATACGAGATTATTTATCGGAGAAAATATGATTAGAGAGTATCAGACAGAACTGTTTGAAAAGGCCGTAGAGCCTGCAGTCCAGTATCTAGAAGGCCGGGATATCGATTATGTCGTGTTAATGAAGGTCGGTGATCCAATTTATCAAATATGTCACCTCGCAAGAGACTTAAATGCAAAGTATATCGTCATGGGCTCACGTGGTATGGGTTTAATCCGAGGAACGGTATTGGGAAGCGTTTCTTCCGGAGTTCTCCATGAAACGGAAATACCGATGTTAATCATTCCGCAAAAAGTGAAGTAACTAGTGAATGAAAATCCTACTTTTTCGAAGTAGGATTTTTTACTGCACCGTTGTATATTATAATTGACGTTGTTGGTAGCTATAAAGTAAAATTATTGATAGGAGTTGAAAAAAATGCCAGTAAAAAAGTCAGAATATATAGAATACTTAATATCTGATTTAGTAGAAGAGTTTGGAATTAGCCAGCGCACAATACGTTACTACGAGGAACTAGGACTGCTTCATCCTAGGCGGACCGCTGGAAATCATAGGATTTATACGAAGCGGGACAGAGCTAGAATAAAAATGATTTTGAGAGGAAAGCATCTCGGTTTTTCGCTACAAGATGCTGCTGCTCTTATTAGTCTGTATGATATTGATTCTACCCAAATCAAACAATATGAAGAGGGAATTAAGCTCGCTTATCACCATTTAAAGGAGGTGAGGAAACGACAGAAGGAGTTAGAGTTGGTAGAAAAGGATTTAGTGGATGCCATCAAAGATGCGGAAAACAAATATATGATTTTAAAAGAAAGGGGACATCAAGATGAGTAAAAAAGTCGTGGTCAATCATCAGGATGGAGTGACAATTATTACAATTAATCGACCAGATAAACATAATTGTATTGATGGAGAAACCGCACAATTGCTCTATGAAGCATGGGTGGATTTTCGAGAGGATGACCATGCTAAGGTTGCAATTTTGACCGGAAGCGGGGCATCGTTTAGTTCTGGTGCAGATTTAAAGGCGATAGACACGTTAGGCCCAAAAAATCAATTTGATGCAGACTTTGTGTATGATGGAAAAGGTTATTTAGGATTTACGAGAATGACTGATATTTTCAAACCAACGATAGCAGCAGTTAATGGTTTTTGCTTTGCAGGAGGATTGGAAATGGCCGCTTGGTGTGATATTCGTATCGCTGCAGCGGATGCTGAATTTGGCTGCTTAGAAAGACGCTGGAATGTTCCATTAGTTGATGGAGGAACGCAGCGAATTCCAAGGATCGTCGGTTGGGGACGCGGCATGGACTTAATTTTAACAGGAAGAAAAATTGACGCTGCAACGGCATTGGATTGGGGATTGGTTACAGAGGTAGTCGAACCTAGTAATCTATTAGAACGTGCAAAAGAGCTTGCTTTTCAAATGACTACCTATCCACAAGGGTCGCTGCGTTCGGATAAACAAGCGGCTGTAAGGGGTTGGGGACTTCCATTGGAAGAAGCATTACGTATTGAATGTCAGTTAGGAATGCCTCATACAAAAAGTGAGGAAACGAGAGAAGGATTAACAAATTTTATCAATCGAAAGGGGTAATAAAATGATTGCTGCTGAATTGATTAAACGAGGGGCCAAGTATTATACGAATCAAACCGCAGTTATTTACAAGAATGAGAAACTAACCTTTACAGAAGTTCATAAAAATTCTAACCGCTTAGCCAACGCACTTTATAAATTAGGACTGGAAAAAGGTGATCGGATTTCATTTTTGTTAGCAAATTCCATACATAGTGTGGAAATAGACTTTGCCATGTTAAAGTCAGGATTGGTTCGTGTCCCATTAAACACAAGACTTTCCGAAGAAGAACAGTTTCATATGATTGTTGAAACGGATTCAAAGGCGATTTTATTCACAGCAGAATTTGCTGATCGTGTTGCTAGCTTAAGAAAAAGGCTCACAAAGGACTCTTTATTTTGCCAGGTGGATGGAACTGTAAAATACGACTGGATCATACCAATTTCCGCAGAAATGAAAGCGGTTACAGATGACGATCCAATTGTTCATCTATTGGAAGAAGATTACGCAACGCTCCAATATACTTCGGGTACAACAGGGAAGTTGAAAGCTGCCATTCATACCCAGGGATCGTGGGCAGCTATGGCAGCAAACATCCTATCAACACTTACGATCGAAAAAGGAGATATTATGATGCATGCTGCACCCTTAACACATGCCTCAGGGATACTAGTCCTGCCACATTGGATAAGAGGTGCAGCAAACGCAATTCTACCAACCTTTCACCCTCAAGAATTTCTACAAGCCGTCGAAACGATTAAACCAACTACTCTCAACTTAGTCCCAACTATGATTGTCATGCTTTTATCCCATCCAGAAGTGGAGAAGTATTCATTTGATTCTGTCCGTAGTGTTATCTATGGTGCTTCACCTATGCCTAGGGAAGCATTAAAAAGAGGCATTGAATTATGGGGACCTAAATTTATTCAATATTTTGGACAGACTGAGGTTCCTCTCATTCTCTCTACCCTTTCAGTAGAAGATCATATTTTAGCAATAAAAAACCCTGAATACTATGACAGACTGTTGTCATGCGGGCGCCCAACGATTACTACAGATGTAAAAATTGTCGATGAAGATGGGGTAGAGGTGGAGCAAGGGGAGATTGGTGAGATCGTTGTGTCTTCTAATCAAGCAATGTCAGGCTACTGGAAAGAAGAAATATTGACAGGTGAGACGATAAAAGGAAAGTGGATTTTTACAAGGGATATGGGCTACATCGATCAAGAGGGTTACTTGTATTTAGTAGATCGCAAGTCAGATATGATCATCAGCGGTGGCTTTAATATTTACCCGCGTGAAGTGGAAGAAGTCCTGTACAAGCATCCTGCTGTTCTGGAGGCGGCTGTTGTTGGAGTACCAGATGAAAAGTGGGTTGAAAGTGTAAAGGCATTTGTTGTCCTAAAAGAGGGATATTCTTTGAGTGAAGACGAAATCATTGAACATTGTAAGGACCTATTAGCATCCTATAAAAAACCAAGGTCTGTTGAATTTATTGATAGCTTACCAAAAAGTGCAGTTGGTAAAGTCGTTAGAAGAATGCTTCGAAAGGAAGAGTTGAGAAGCTAAGCAGGTACAGCACCATCTACCATTAATTTAGATAGCCTATCATATAAGAATTTGCAAGCGCATACATTTAATCCGTATACCAATTATGTAGCACTTGAAAAATAGATTCATATAGGACGGGGGAATAGGATTTGAATATTAGTCAAATTTTGCTAAATACAGCTAATGGTGCTCCAAGTCATCGTGCGGTGGTTTTTAGAAATGAAAGTATTACTTATAAAGAATTAGCTAGTAGAGTTCAAGAGAAAGCAGTCGGATTAAGAAAGTATGGGATAAAAAACCATTCACATGTTGGGTTAATTATGGGCAATAAGCCGGATTATGTGATAGCCTATTTTGCCTTATTATCACTTGGAGTAACTGTCATCCCAATCAATCCACTATTTAAAGAAAATGAAATTACCTATATTCTCAATGATGCAGATGCGGTGGCGGTAGTGGTTGATGAAATTGGATTAGGAGAGGTGCTTAAATCTCGTCCCTCGTTATCAATGGTAGAGAAGGTCTTCTCGCTCCAACCGGAGGATACCGTTATTCCTTGGGACGAAGTGCGTGGAGTAGCAGAGGATTTCTACCTTGAACCGAAGAATAAGGATGATCATGCGCAAATTATTTATACGTCCGGAACTACTGGTAAGCCGAAAGGTGCTTTAATCACCCATGGAAATCTTGAATGGATGAGCAAAACAAGTGCGGAAATCTTAGAACTGACAAAGGAAGACCGCGTCCTCGTAGTCCTTCCGCTTTTTCATGCGTATGCAAAGCTGCAGGGACTTCTTCAATGTGTGTTAGAGGGCTGTACGATTTATTTAGAGGAGCGATTTATTCCCGATGCGATCTTGCAAAAATTGGCTGATGAAAATATATCGGTATTTCTAGGTGTTCCTACGATGTATACGATGTTTGTTCATTCACCACGGATAAGTGAATTGGATTTTTCCCAGCTGAGAATTGCTGGTTCTGGCGGTGCCAGCCTTCCAGTAGAAATCATTGAAAAAGTGAAAACGCTATTGGGGGTTGAAATCGGCGAAGGTTACGGGCAGACGGAAAGTACCGTGATGATTAGCTGTTATCCAAACGATATCGAAAAACAAGTTGGATCAGTCGGGGTTCCGTTACCAGAAATTGAACTGAAACTTATCGATCCAAATGGACGAGAAGTCCCTATTGGTGAAGTCGGAGAAATCATCTTCCGCGGGCCAAATGCGATGAAGGGTTATTACAAGAAGGAAGAAGAAACGAAATCGACAATTATTGACGGCTGGGTCTATACGGGAGATCTTGCGAGGCAGGATGAACAGGGACGAATTTATATTGTGGATCGCAAGAAAGATATGATTATCCGTGGTGGCTTCAATGTTTATCCTCGTGAAGTGGAAGAGGTGTTGTATACCCATCCTGATATCGTAGAGTGCGCCGTAATCGGAGAATCTGATCCGGTATTCGGTGAGGAAGTGGCAGCCTATATTGTGACAAGTGAACCTCGAACGCCTGTAGAAATCTCTACATTCTGTAAACAGCTGCTTGCCCATTATAAGGTGCCAAAGAAAATTTACTTCTTGTCAGAGCTACCGAAAACAGCAACAGGAAAAATCCTGAAAACACCGTTGAAAAAAAACAATTTAGCTAGGTAGGAGTGATGAGATGTATAAGCCATACTTAAAAGAAGAGCATGAAATTTTTAGAAAGTCCTTTGTTAGGTTTCTAGACCGGGATGCTGCTCCATTTTTTGAGGAATGGGAGCAGGCAAAACAGGTTCCAAAGTCATTTTGGAAGAAAGCTGGTGAGCAAGGATTTCTGTGTCCATGGGTGGAGGAAAAGTATGGTGGTTCTGAAGCGGATTTCGGCTATTCAGTCGTCATTACTGAGGAGCTTGATAAAATTGGTGCAGGCATCGGTGGCCTTGGACTTCATAATGATATTGTCATGCCATACATTGGTGAATTTGGCTCTGAGGAGCAAAAGAAAAGATGGCTCCCAAAGGCAATAAGCGGTGAGATGATCTCAGCGATTGCAATGACCGAGCCAGGAACAGGATCAGATTTGGCGGCAATTAAGACAACCGCCAGAAAAGTGGGCGGCAATTATATTTTGAATGGTGAAAAAACATTTATCACAAACGGGTATTCTGCCAATTTTGTAATTGTCGTTTGCTTAACAGACCCAACTGCCAAGCCTTCACATAAAGGAATCAGTCTACTGGTAGTCGAAGAAGGGACACCAGGATTTAAAAGAGGGAAAAAATTACGTAAAGTAGGTCAGCATGCAAACGATACCTCTGAGCTGATTTTTGAAGAGGCCATTGTCCCACAGGGGAACTTAATCGGTGAAGAAGGAATGGGATTTTATTATTTAATGCAAAAACTTCAGCAAGAGCGGTTAATGCTGGCGATTGGAAGCATTGCAGGCTCGAAAAGAATGCTGGATCTTACGGTTGATTATGTGAAACAACGGACAGCATTTGGCAAACCTATCAGCAAATTTCAAAACACCCAATTTAAAATTGCTGAAATGGCAACGAATATCAAAATCGGAGAGATATTTGTCGATCAGTTAATCGTTGATCATATCGCAAAAAAGAACATCGTCAATGAAGTTTCAATGGCGAAGTGGTGGATGACGGACTTAGCCAAGAATGTTGCAACGGAATGCATGCAGCTGCATGGCGGCTACGGTTATATGGAAGAATACGAGATTGCCAGAAGATATCGTGATGTTGCAGTAGGCTCTATCTATGCGGGCACCAATGAAATCATGAAACAAATCATTGCCAAAAATATGGGACTGTAGAGTGACTGTCACCATATAAATATTTAACTGTAATTATATTATGTAAACTGTCGTTGAGAATAATAAAATGCCTGTCTGGTCTTGAAAAATGGGCAGGCATTTCATTTCTTATAAATGGGTAAATTGGGAATTATTACTTTACATAAATGGTTAATAGGTTTATGATGGACATAATTTCATATGTTATGTATCTACTAGGGGTGCCCAGAACGCGGGCTGAGAGAAAATTGCCAAATTTTCAACCCTCTGGACCTGATCTGGATAATACCAGCGTAGGGAAGTAGCGAGAGATTTTTCAATTTTCATTAAGTCTTTCCACTAATTCACCTAGCCAGGTCCTTTTTAAGGGATCTGGCTTTTTTGCATTTAAAAAAGGAGGTAAAGGAATGGATAAAACGAGTATTTATACAATTTTACAAAGAGTAAGAGAGGAAAATCCGCTCGTACATAATATCACCAATGTTGTGGTAACGAACTTTACAGCTAATGGGCTGCTTTCACTTGGTGCATCACCAGTCATGGCATATGCTGCAGAAGAAGTAGCAGATATGGCGAGGATTTCTCGTTCGTTAGTTTTAAATATTGGGACATTAAATCCACAAACGGTAGATTCAATGATTTTGGCTGGAAAAGCAGCAAATGATTCTGATATCCCAGTCGTTTTTGACCCAGTGGGGGCCGGGGCTACCAATTACCGAACCGAAACAGCACAAAGGATAATGGCAGAAATAAATATCGCCGTGATTAGAGGAAATGCCTCTGAAATTGCCAATGTTGCTGGACAGAACTGGACGATGAAGGGTGTAGATGCTGGCGAGGCAAAAGGAAACATCGTTGAATTGGCAGTAGCGGCAGCAAAAAAACTAAATACCCTTGTCGTCATCACCGGTAAAGAAGATGTGGTAACGGATGGAGAAACCACCTATGTTGTTGCAAATGGACACCCGATTTTGACAAAGGTGACAGGCACCGGTTGTCTATTAAGTTCCGTAATTGGTGCGTTTGCAGGGGTTGAAAGAAATCTGTTTGCTGCTTCTGTGGCGGCTTTATCCTATTATGGGGTTGCTGCGGAGAAGGCAGCGGAGACTACTGCTGAACGAGGTCCTGGCAGTTTCCAGATAGAGTTCTTAAATCAGCTTTCTAAGGTTTCTCTTGAAGATATTAATCAATTTAGTTCATTTAGAAAATTGTAAAGGGGGTTGCCAAAAATGATTAAAAAAGTATTGACAATCGCAGGTTCTGACAGTGGAGGAGGAGCTGGAATTCAAGCGGATTTAAAGACCTTTCAGGAATTTGAGGTTTTTGGGATGACCGCTTTGACGGCAGTCACCGCTCAAAATACACTAGGCGTTCAGGCGGTCTATCCGATGACAGCCGATGCAGTAGTAAAACAAATACAATCCATCGGAGAGGATATTGGTGCAGATGCCATCAAAACAGGCATGCTCTTTAATGCAGAAATCATTGAAGCTGTTTCCGAAAGCCTAAAATTTTATCAATGGGACAATATCGTAGTGGATCCTGTCATGATTGCGAAGGGAGGTGCCTCTTTGTTAAAGCTGGAGGCGATTTCTGCAATGAAGCGATTCTTGTTGCCAATTTCAAAAGTAATTACCCCAAATATTCCTGAAGCTGAAGTATTAACAGGATTGTCGATACGAACGGCTGAACAGAAAGAAGAAGCTGCTAAAAGACTTTGGGATATGGGTGTGGAGAATGTTGTTATTAAAGGTGGCCATGATGAGAATCAAAGTGATTCCGTCGATCTATTGTTTGATGGAAAAAAATTCAGCAGATTTTCTAATAAACGAATCAAGACTAAGAACACCCATGGCACTGGTTGTACGTTTTCGGCAGTGATTACTGCTGAATTGGCAAAGGGTCAAAGTGTTTATGAAGCTATTTTGATGGCGAAGGATTTTATTCAAGCGGCGATTGAAGAGGGGATCGAAATTGGTCATGGGCATGGTCCAACCAATCATTGGGCCTTTCGAAAAGAAAAACGTAAAGGAGTTACACGATGACAACAATCTTATCAGATAACTTACGAAAGACACTTAAAGTCTACTTTATTATGGGCAGCGTCAACTGTAAAAATAACAATCCTGCTGAAATTCTCAAGGAAGCGATTGCTGGGGGAATCACCCTATTTCAATATCGTGAAAAAGGAGAAGGCGCATTAAAGGGCGGAGAAAAAATTGCCCTTGCGAAGGAACTCAAAGCCATCTGCAGAAATCATCAAATTCCTTTCATTGTCAATGATGATATCGAATTAGCACTCTTAATCGATGCCGATGGTGTCCATATTGGTCAGGAAGATGAGTCAGTAGAAGCAGTAAGGAAACGGATTGGCAAGAAGATTTTAGGTGTATCTGTCCATACGCTAGAGGAGGCACAGGCTGCCATTCGGGAAGGAGCTGATTATTTTGGAATCGGCCCTGTTTTCCCAACGACAACTAAGTTGGATGCTAAGGCATCACAAGGAACCAAACTGATTGAAGCCTTACGTGCTAAAGGTTATACCATACCCATCGTCGGAATTGGGGGAATCACTGCTGAAAATGCGTCAACTGTTTTTGAGGCAGGAGCAGATGGTGTTTCAGTGATTACCGCCATCAGCCAGGCGGATTCACCACAGTCTGCAGCTATAGCATTGAGCGCAATAAAAAAATAAAAGGGGTGCTTTTATGAAAAAAACACAAAAGCTTACACTTACTGCAATGATGATTGCCATCGGTACACTTACAAGTAACCTTCTCTATATTCCTGTCGGATTCACAAAGGTTTTTCCCGTACAGCATCTTTTAAATGTACTTTCTGCGGTAATCCTGGGTCCTTATTATGCCGTAGCCCAAGCCTTTGGTGTTTCAATGATAAGAAATATGATGGGAACAGGTTCCATTTTTGCCTTTCCTGGAAGCATGGTGGGGGCACTACTCGCCT
The DNA here is from genome assembly GCF_038592905.1 of Neobacillus sp. FSL H8-0543. Classification (GTDB taxonomy): domain Bacteria; phylum Bacillota; class Bacilli; order Bacillales; family Cytobacillaceae; genus Neobacillus. The sequence goes on from NZ_CP151943.1 coordinate 4,577,910, forward strand.
CGCTATTATTCTTGAAAACGAAAAAGCTTTACCTAGCCTTTACCGGAGAAGTAATAGGGACAGGTATTCTTGGCGCGCTTCTATCGTATCCAATTGCTACACTCTTCCTTGGACAAGAAGCAACATTATTTGGGTTCATTCCCTTATTTATTTTTAGTTCTTTTGCTGGTGGACTATTCGGGTTTATTATTCTTACGGTTTTCTTAAAAAATAGAGTAATCTTACCCAGCGCAACTGGTTTAGACCACCGTAGATAATTTACTTGTAATTGAATAAACGAGAGACATTAAAAGCTGTCCTCATAGAAGAATACTTTTACCAAGGGGGTATGTAGACTTTGTCAAATACTTCTATGTTATCAATAAAGGAACTAACCTATGCCTTCAAAGGCACAGCACCAATTTTTCAGCATCTAAAAATGGAAGTGAAGCCAGGTGAATTCATCTCGGTTATTGGAGCAAGCGGTTCCGGTAAGAGTACCCTATTTAAATTGATTACCGGTTTACTAGAACCAGACCACGGTGAGATCCGCATCAATGGGCTAGACACTAGAAAGAGACTAGGGAAAATCGGCTATATGCCACAGAAAGATTTGCTTTTACCATGGAGAACGGTTGTAGAGAACGTATTGCTACCAGTAGAGATCACAAAGGAAAATAAGCGTCAGAAACTCCCTGAGATTCAGGAGTGGCTGGAAAGATTTGGACTAGCTGAATATGAAAATGCCTATCCTGATGAACTTTCGGGAGGAATGAGGCAGCGTGTAGCTTTTTTAAGAACGCTCATGACCGGAAGAGAACTATTATTATTAGATGAACCGTTTGGAGCACTCGATTCGATGACAAAGCGTAGCATGCACAGTTGGTTATTAGGGCTTTGGGGCGAATTGCAAAAAACTGTAATGTTTATTACTCATGATCTGGAAGAGGCGATCCTCCTAAGTGACCGAATTTATCTCATTCAAGGGGAGGGTCATCAAGCCTTACAAGTAGTTGAGGTAAACCTAGAAAGACCTAGGAGCCCGGATCTAATTTATCAACCAGAATTCATTACGATAAGAAAAGAACTGGAGCAGTTGATTCATGATGAAAGATAAATGGAAAAAATGGATGGGAGACTATGGTCTGTTCCTGCTGATTGCCATTCTTTTCTTAAGTATATGGGAATGGGTGGTGGTTCAAGGATGGATTCCTTCATTCATCTTACCTTCTCCATCAGACATAGGAAAATCATTGGTGGAAAATTGGCAGCTGTTAGTTGAAGTGCATTTACCAGCTACCCTTAAAGAAGTCTTAATTGGTTTTGCTCTAGCCGTAAGTGTAGGAATTTTACTAGGAGTAGCGATGCACTTTTCTCGTTTACTAGAAAAAATTATCTATCCGTTTCTTGTAATCTCGCAGACTATCCCCTTAATTGCGATTTCTCCGATATTTATTATGTGGTTTGGCTATTCGATTTGGAGTAAAGTCGCGGTGACTTTTTTAATCGCCTTTTTCCCGATTGTCGTAAGTACATATGATGGATTGAAATCAAGTGGAAATGAATATCGTGAATTACTTTTAACGATGGGGGCAAGTAGGCGGGCGATTTTTAAAAAGGTGCAAATACCAATGGCACTCCCGGCGATTATGTCAGGGTTGAAGATGTCTGTTGTTTATTGTGTAGTTGGTGCAACGATTGGTGAGTGGCTCGGTGCAAGTGAAGGATTAGGATACTTCAGCCGGCGAATGTCAGGAAACTTACAGGCAGATGCCGTATTTGCTGCAATTTTCCTGCTATCTGTACTTGGTATTTTGCTATTTTCACTCATAAATCTAATCGAAAAACAATTATTAAAAAGGGTTATAAAGTGAGAGGAAGAAACTTTAATGAAAAACAAAATATTTATTTTTGTAAGTATAGCAATCCTATTTTTAACTGCCTGTGGTAAAAACGAGACAGGAACCACTGGAAATGACATTGATCCAAAGCTCCAGAAAGTAAGTTTAATGCTCGATTGGTATCCGAATGCGGTCCACTCCTTTCTTTTTGCAGCAAAGGAAAAGGGCTATTTTAAAGAGCAAGGGTTAAATGTGGAGATTCAAATGCCTGCCGATACAAATGACCCACTAAGACTTGTGGCCGCAGAACAGATTGACATCGCAATTAGCTATCAGCCTCAGGTGATTGTTGCACGGGGTGAGGATATTCCAGTCCAATCATTTGGTGCGCTTGTTCGCCAACCGTTAAGTCAATTAATGATTCATGCAGATAGTCCCATTCAAATTCCAAAAGATTTAGCAGGGAAAACGATTGGGTACTCTTCCATTCCATTGTATGAAGCTATTATTCAAACTATGGTGAAAAAAGATGGTGGAGATATTAATAAAGTAAAAATGGTCGATATTGGATGGGATCTCATCCCGGCAATGGCAACGAAGAAAACGGATGCTATCATTGGTGGTTTTATCAATCACGAAAAAATACTTCTTGAAAAAGAGGGCTACCCAATAAGACTAATAAATCCGTCAGATTTTGGGGTTCCCAATTATTATGAGTTAGTTCTGGTCGGAAGTGAATCCGGATTAAAAGAAAAACCAGAGGTGTTTAATAAGTTTTTAGCTGCGATTACCAAGGGACAGCAATTTGTTCAGGATCATCCGGAAGCAGGTTTGGACCTTTTAATGAAGCATGAGGACAAAACCTCGCCGCTTGAGAAAGAGATTGAAGAGAAAAGTTTAGAAATACTTCTTCCACTTATGGACGCCAATGATAAGCCGTTTGGCTATCAGGACCTTGCTACATGGACCGAAGTTTCTCAGTGGTTATATGATAATAAAGTGATTAAAAACCAAGTTAAACCAGAGGATGCCTTTATAAATTTTCAGGTTGGTTCATAATTTTAAAAAAGCCCGCTTTGCATCGTAGCAAAGTGGGCTTTTCTGCAGGGAACGAGGTTTTCGTAAATAAAATAAGAAAGAATATTTAGAATAATATATAATATTATTGATGATAAATAGCTTTTTAGAGGAGTTGGGTGTATGAATCAATTTGTGTCACCTAAGAAAATCTTTCATGGTGAAGGTTCCCTTAGTAAGATTGATGAGATCATAAGAGAAACGAATGTTCGAAAGGTATTTTTGCTTACCGACCCGATTTTAATGGAACTGGGCGTGATTCAGCCAGTCTTACAAATTTTAGAAAAAGAAAAAACTCAGGTTCATTTGTATACTAATGTTATTCCAGAGCCATCCTTGGAGATTGGGAATTTGGTAGTTGATGAGATTAGAGAAAGTAAAGCAGAATTAGTGATTGGGATAGGCGGCGGCAGTGCCTTAGATTTGGCAAAGGCAGCAGCCGTACTGGCGGATAACGCTGGTCGTTTGGAAGACTATTTGAATTTGAGCGGCAGTAAAAAATTAATAAATAAAGGATTGCCAAAGGTACTTATACCGACGACAGCAGGTACGGGGGCGGAGGTTACTGACATTGCGGTTTTTTCATTAGCCGATACAAAAGATGTGATTACCCATGAGTACTTGCTGGCAGATTATGCAATTGTTGATCCAGTCTTAACCTATACCCTCCCGCCTAGGGTAACTGCCGCAAGTGGGATTGATGCTTTTACACATGCATTAGAGGCGTATACTTCGATTCAGGCAACACCTTTGACTGACACCCTAGCGCTGGAAGCGATGCGACGGATTGTTGGAAATATTAAACGAGCAGTCTGGAATGGCAAAGATAAAGTAGCCAGGGAACAAATGGCATTAGGGAGTTTATTTGCCGGTTTAAGCTTCTTCAATGCCGGTGTGGCAGGGGTTCATGGTTTAGCCTATCCACTCGGAGGTTTATTTAAGCTGCCTCACGGAGAGTCGAATGCCGTATTGCTACCATATGTCTATGATAATATTTGGCCATCCTGTATCGAAAAAATGGTACAGATTGCTAAGGTATTTAATCTACCTGCCAATGAGAAAAATGACCGTGAAATGGCTCAAGCTGTGGTTCAGAGTTTACTAGAGTTAGTTAAAGAAGTCGGATTACCAACGACCCTTGCCGAATATCCTATTCATCGTGAGGATATTAAGCGTTTAGCTGAAAACGGGATGAAGCAAACAAGATTACTAAGAAGAAGTCCGAAACCATTGAACTTAGAATCAATCGAGCAAATTTATCAGAATGCCTATGAAGGTGTATTAACAAATCGGTAATTTTTGAAAGGTTGGAGTTTAATCAATGTATAAGATGATAATTGAACCGCGTGTTTCTGAGACTGACGGTGTCGGTCATATTAACAATACAACCATTCCTATTTGGTTCGAAGCAGCCCGAAACCCAATATTTAAATTATTTACCCCAGACAATTTATTTGAGAATTGGAAAATGATTATTATTAATATGAATGTAGAATATTTACAGCAAATCTATTTTGGAAGAAATGCTGAGGTTTTTACTTGGGTAAAAAAAATCGGAAATTCTAGCTTGAAATTATATGAGGAAATTCATCAAGACAAACGGGTTTGTGCTAAGGGTACTGTGACCTATGTTAATTTCAATCTTAAAACACAAAAGTCAGAACCGATTCCTGATGAGATTAGGAGAGAACTTGAATTGCATCATTTTCTAGAATAATAAATGGAGAACAAAAAAGTGACAGCATCATCCAATTTTCTTGGATGGTGCTGTTACTTTTTACTAGTGTTTTTCCCTAATCAAACATATTTTCTTCCCTATTACATTTTTAGAATAATGACAAAAGGTTTCTCTAGACCCACTATCTGTTTCTGGTAGATAATATATTTAGGAAGAAAAAGTAGGTGAGAATGATGGAAGAACAGGCTTATTTAGATTTAAAAAGGGGAGAACGAGGAGCGATTATTAGTATAATTGCTTATATTTGTTTGTCATTATTAAAATTGGCGGTTGGATTTATCGCTAATTCTGAAGCCTTAAAAGCGGATGGATTAAACAATGTTACGGATATTATTGCCTCGGTTGCAATCCTCATTGGCCTAAAACTATCCCAGAGACCCGCGGACGATGATCATCCATATGGTCATTGGAAAGCAGAAACAGTTGCCTCCATGACCGCTTCTTTTATCATGATGGCCGTTGGACTTAAAGTTATGTATGACGCGATTTCTAGTGTCTTTAATGGTGTGGAAAATACACCTGATCTAATTGCAGCATGGACGGGACTTTTTTGTGCAGTAGTTATGTATTTTGTTTATCGATATAATAAAAAATTGGCAACCGAGATTGGCAGCCAATCCGTTTTGGCTGCAGCTAAGGATAATCTATCAGACGCTTGGGTTAGTATCGGTGCTTTTGTCGGAATAATCGGGGCGCAATTCGGCTTTCCATGGCTTGATCCGGTAACCGCTATAATTGTCGGCTTCCTTATTTGTAAAACTGCCTTGGATATTTTTCGAGATGCCTCCCTTTACTTGACTGATGGGTTCGATGAAAAGCAAATAGGAACATATAAAGATGCAATCAATAATTGTTACGGTGTTAAAGGTGTAAAGGACATAAAAGCAAGAAACTACGGAAATAACGTGGTTGTGGATGTTGTCATCCTGGTTAATTCTGATTTACATATACGAGATGCTCATGATATAGCAACTATGGTTGAGAAGGAATTAATAGATAAATATCAGGTTTATGATGTACATGTACATGTAGAGCCAAATTAGGAAAAAAATTTCCTTAATAAAGGTTTGATCAAAAGAATAGCCAAACAAAAAAGATGGGATATCAGTGCCTTTTCCATCCTTTGTTTGACTAATGGCCCTTCACCTAGCTACGAAGTTTTGCGCCGCACTCTAAATTCCCACATGTTATTGTCATCCCAATATCTTGAAATGATAAAATTTCCGCTAACGGTGTTTTTGCGTCTCAAATTTTGTGGTTTAGATATATTTTGAGTTGTAGACGGACTCTCTTCTAAAGTATTGTCGCTTTCCATGTCATTAGGTTTAAGATCCTTCCTTCTCCTCAATCCAAGTTCCCCGAACATAAATTTCCCAAAATCAAATTTTTTAACCTCTTCTTGCGCATCTTGTGTTTCTGCTGCAAACAGATTTTCCATTTGTACACCTCCTTGATAGTTTAAAAACCCCTTGATACCTTGTACCCATATAGGACAAATTGTTGAAAAAACATTTGTGGTTTTAATAATTTACGTAAGAGCAACCTAGTTTGCATAGGCAAATGCTCAATCATAATAAAAAAATGCCTGCATATCAAAATGTGATATCCAGGCGTTTTTATGTAGGACTGTCCATACCAGGTGGACAGTGTCCACGAGTGGTGACAGTCACCGTTATTGCTATCCGTTATTGACACCGTTATTAATTGTCAATTTCCTCTTGCTGGTTAAAGTAGGTTTGGATGTGCTGCGAGAGGTGGTTCAGGTCTTTATGCCAGAGTTCTTTTGGGTTTTGATTTAGTGTTTGTAATGCGCTTTCGATTAGGAATTGTCTTGGGTGTTTGGTATGGATGATTTCATCCAATATGAATTCTAAAAGTTCATTGTATTTTTCTTGATCTCTTTCGTCTGACGAGCATTTTGTTATCGACGCTTTCATGGGACCAACGATTTTCAATAGACCCTTGATCATTTCGTGATTATTCTTCCTTTGATCAGGGAGCCATTTTTCCAATAGCTCGGGCTCATGTAATTGATCTCCCATCATCGCCACGTCGTCAACCATCTTCACCAAACGTGCCACACTATAACGAACCACATCATTCACTTTTTCAACCGATTGATTAGCCAGTCTATTATATTGTAGATTATGTTGTAAGATTCCCGTAAACATGATGGCACAATCTAATAGGTATGGTTTCTTTTCCTCACCAAAGATGTCGATGAAGCGACTGAACGTCCAATTAAGCGATTTTAATCGGCTTTGTTTAATATATTGTTTAAGGTCAACGTCATTTGAGGATATCACCTCTTCATACAAAGCAATCAGTTTGTTTCTTCTATTGGTTATCATTTGCAATTGAATTTGCTTAGTAAAAATCTCAATATTAGATGGATCTTGACCCAGCAGCAATTCATTCCGATCTTTTTCCAGCTTCTTGTATATGGTTTTATATATTGCAATTAGCAGTTCACTCTTGGATGAAAAATAATTATAAAAAGTTCCTTTAGAAATGCCACTGTAATCTAAGATATCCTGAATCGATGTCGCTTGAAATCCTTTTTCAATAAATAACTGATGTGCCATTTTAATGACATGCTGTTTACGGTCCTTCATATAATCACCTTTTATTTGAATTATACTAAGTGTATAAAAATATACTACCTTATATAGAACATCTTTACAAACCCATTATTTGATAAGATAAATCTATTGCAAAAATTGAACTTCCATTATATTATTGTGTAAGTATGAAATAGGGGTATAAAAAAATGTACTAACAGTTTACAAGGGGGTAACTTAAAATGGAACAAAACAGAGTCGAAACAAAACGTCCCCCATACGGGATCATATCAGTCCTGATGGTAGGGGCATTCATTGCATTTTTAAATAATACTTTACTAAATATCGCCCTGCCTTCAATTATGAGCGATTTAGATGTTGATCCATCAACAGTACAGTGGCTGACAACTGGATTCATGCTAGTAAATGGGATTCTAATTCCAGCGACTGCATTCTTAATTCAAAAATATTCAGTGAGAAACCTATTCTTGGTTGCCATGGGCTTATTTACAATCGGAACAATTTTAGCAGGATTTGCCCATTCCTTCCCGCTATTATTAGCAGGACGTATGACTCAAGCATCAGGTTCAGCAATCATGATGCCACTCTTAATGAATGTTATGTTAGTGAGCTTCCCCATTGAAAAGAGGGGAGCAGCGATGGGTATTTTCGGTTTGATTTTAATGGGTGCGCCAGCCATTGGACCAACGCTTTCTGGCTGGATCATTGAACACTATGACTGGAGAATGCTTTTCCACTTTATCACACCTATTTCCATTGCGATTGTGTTGTTAGGCTTTTTCTTACTTAAGGATAAAAAGGGAAAAGTGGATATACGTCTCGATATTTTTTCTTTATCACTTTCAAGTATCGGCTTTGGCGGGCTGCTATACGGCTTTAGTTCTGCTGGTAAAAAAGGCTGGGATAGCCCACACGTCTATTTGACAATCATCATTGGTGTCATATCATTGGCTTGGTTTATTATCCGCCAATTGAAACAAGAAAAACCAATGCTTAACTTTAGAATTTTTCAATTTCCAATGTTTGCTTTATCATCAGTGATTTCAATGGTGTTAACGATGGCGATGTTTTCTGGTATGCTGCTACTGCCAATCTATGTTCAAACATTGCGTGGAATTTCTCCAATGGATGCAGGGTTGATGATGTTGCCAGGTGCCATTTTGATGGCGGTGATGTCACCGATCACAGGTGTCTTGTTTGATAAGTTTGGTGGTCGTATTTTAGCAATAACGGGCCTAATTATTACAGTGGTTACAAGCTACTTTTTTAGCCAATTATCATTTGAAACTAGTTACTTTGAACTGATCGTCTTATATACAGTACGGATGTTTGGGATGTCGATGGTTATGATGCCAGTATCTACTAATGGTCTAAATCAATTGCCAGCTAGTTTTTATCCGCATGGTACAGCGATGAACAATACATTGCAGCAAGTATCAGGTGCGATTGGAACGGCATTATTGGTTACTATCATGTCAAATCGTGCAGAATCAAAGGCTAAAGAACTTGGTGAGGCTGCGATGGCCAAATTAACAGAGCAGCCAACAGCAGAAGCGTTAGCACAGATACAGCAGCAGACACTTGCTCAAGCAACATTAAATGGTATTAATTTTGCATTCTTTGTATCTGTCTTTATTGCAGCAGTTGCCCTTGTTTTAGCGTTCTTTATGAAACGTGTGAAACAAGCAGAGAGCGCACTCCCTGTTAGTAAAAAAGTTGCCAAGACAAAATTAACTGAACAGGTTTAGTATGTTGGAAAAGGCAGTCTATACTCTTAGACTGCCTTTTGGTGTTTTATGGGGGTATAGAAAGGATTGAGTGGTAGGAAAGTGAAGTGCTAGCAAATTGATAGCGGGCGATAGCTTGTTGATATTGCAGAGGATGGTTGCTTTTTTAGGAAAAAACACGCAATATTAATATCGAAATCATGTCATAGGAGGATTTGTCATAATGGAAGAAACAAATTCAAGTATTCAATTTGCCGATGCCTATATTGAACGCTGCAGCAAAGAAACAGAAACGATGATAGCAAATGAAACAGCCGCATTTTTAACTCAGCCGCTTGTTTATTTAAAAGAACACAAGAATGAATTTATATATTTAGAGTCCAATTCTTTGGAACAGATTCGGGTCGATGCTGTCTCGTTAGAAGCGGATGATGTCTTTGGTACATATGATGTGATGTTAGGCTTGAAGCTACAAAAGAAGTTTGAAAAAGTGTTAAAAGAGAAGCTCGATTCAAGTTTACTTGGTGACGGAGCTAAATTCGATTTAATCTTCAGCCAGGATGATGGATTATGGAATTTGAATTTTGCCTTAGACTATGTCAGCGGATTTCAAGAAAATATGTCACTTGGTGAGGCATTTCAATTAATTTATCAATTTTTATCTCAGCTAGTCGAAGCAGTAAGAACCCTAACCAGCCATTAGTGCTGATTAGGGTTTTTGGATAGGAATGATCACTTTCTTAATCAACGTTTGGTTACTAAATTCTCTCGCTTTTAATTCTACTTTATCCTCAAAGACATTTACCACATAACCCTGTGATTGAATTTGATTTTCACCACTTTCAAATGTATATGTATAGGCAACAGAGCTTGTATTCACCATTGTAATACCGTCCTGGATGATATTGTTCGTGTGGTTCAAAGGGTTATGAGAATGCCCGCTAAAAAAAATGATCTGAGGATATTTTTTTAGTAATGTTAAGAGCATTGGGTCCTTTTGCCCAGTGCCTAATTTGCTCCCATAAACGGTATCTATGATCGGCTGGTGAAGAAAGACAAAAATCGGTTTGTCGCTGCTTGCTTTGATGGCTAATGTTTTCTCCAGCCAATCCAATTGTTCATCTGATATAAAAGCTGAATTAATAAAAGCTGAGTTTGACGATGATTCTGACATCGTTTTTGGGGATTTTTCGCTTGCAATCGCAATAAAGTGATAACCTTTAATCCATTTATCATAATATAGGTTTGGTACATTCATTTTATCGATAAATCGCTTAGCTATTTGAGCATCTGTTACAGTATGTTTAGGGTATTTATAGCTCTCATACCAATCGTGGTTTCCTATGACGGGAAAAAGGGTGATTTTTGATTTTCCGTATTCGGAAAGAATTTCATTGAATAAATCATATTCTGAGGACAAACCCTTATTTGTTAAATCACCAACTACTGCTAATAATTCATAGTCAGGGGCAATTGCGGATAAATCTTTCAAGGCATTTTTAAACTTTGTATTATATGTTAGCTTCTTAGGACTGATGTGTGTATCACTAATAACCGCGAACACTAATTTGGGTCCAGTTGCAGGTATTTGAACATTCGCCAATACTAGATGAGGCATAAAAACTGACACACATTGAAAAGTGATAACCAAAGTAATAAATAGTTTTACCACCATAAGATTTAACCTCACTTCATTTGGTAATTTTAGTATGCACAGATTGATAGAAACCTTGCAAAAAATTATTTTGTGAAAAATAAGAAAAGTTGACACAGATTATTAGAGTAAAAAACTGAAGGCTAGACAACAAAAGCGGTGTTTCTTAGCTTTTTTTTTTTCGGTTAATACGGTCAATTCGAATAATATTCTATTCCATTTGACATTATACCTTCAAGGGTATAATATATTGCGTAACATTAACGAAAACGACTGGATAGGAGCGTACCTATGGAATATAATGATCAAATTAAAAATAGAGTAAAACGAATGGAAGGCCAATTAAGAGGCATAAATAAGATGATGGAAGAGAACAAGGATTGTAAAGAAGTAATTACCCAATTGTCTGCTGTCAGGTCTGCTGTAGACAGAACTATAGGTGTAATCGTAAGCTCGAATTTAGTTGATTGTGTGCTAGAAGCTGAAAAGAACGGTGAAAAGACTGATGAATTAATTCAACAGGCTGTAAATTTGCTTGTTAAAAGCAGATAAAAAACTTGTATCTTATTGTTAACACTTTTTTTATTTATAAAATTATACTTGCAGGTGTAATTTAAAAACAAGAGGCGAACAGATACATTCACTGTTCGTCTTTTAATATGTTTTTTACATTGTGTTTTGAATGAAGTACAATTTATTCAAAAGGAGTTTCACAATTTACTCCTGAGCAAAGTAGCATGAAAGGACTTAGATGATGACATTTTTAGAAAAAATTAAACCGCACTTAATTAGCAATGATCCGTTAATTCAAGAAATAGTGCTTCATGCCCTACACGATTTTCCAAACGTACCAGAAGAATGGACGAATGTATTATTGAAAGAGGCATTTATTAACGATGATAAACTGTCCTCGATTTTAATTTATATAGAAAATCAGCCCATTAATGAAGAGGCAGTCAATATTCTAATTGAAAATATCCCAAGGATGGATCAGTCAAAGGCCCATTTAGCCTTAAACTTGATAGACCATATTGAACCAAAACTGGCTCTGAAATATAAAGAGCAATTAGAAAAATATATTCATAAAGACATGTGGTCGTTTTTTGAGCTAATTGTAAATGGTACAGAAGAAGAGGTATATACAAAGTATGGTGAAATTTTGAATACCCTTGATCGGGCGAAATCTCACCCGCATGATGTATATTTGAAAGCGAAGAAATTGGCAGCCTGCATTGTGAAAAAGGGTTGGGTTACAGAAGAAGAAATAGATTTGTTGGTTGAAGAGGAATTAAAGGAAAAATGGATTTCTTATAACGGCACCCTAACTATTTATATGATTGGTTTACTTGGACTGGACAAGCATATAGCTTTACTTGCAAGCTTGTTAGACCGTGATGACGACATCATGCTTGAGGAAGTTTCAGTTGCCTTAATTGGTTTTCAATCAGATGAAGTAGTAAAAGCGGTCGAGCCATACCTAAAGAAAGAAGAATCAATCATTTATGCCAGTTCGGTTGTTGAAAACATTAAATCTGACCTTGCAGTTCAGGTTCTAAGTGATGCCTACCGACGGGCCAGAGAATTGCAAGATCAAGATTTACTAATTGAAGCACTTTGTCATCAGTTGTCTGAAAAGGCACTTCCTTTAATAAGCAAACATATGACAAATGAGTATGTTTCAAGCATGGTTGAAGTTGAACAAGTGGTTTATAGTTACTATTCTATTTTAGGTTTGGATCATCCTGAACTAGAGGAGTGGAGACAAGCTGCACTAGAAAGCGAGATCGAATATAGAAATGCAAGTGAGCAGGGGAGGGTTGTTCCAAACATTCCTGTTCAAAGGGAAAAAGTAGGTCGAAATGATCCTTGTCCATGTGGAAGCGGGAAAAAGTATAAAAAGTGCTGTGGAAAGTAAAGGGGTGGACGGTGCAAAGTCACTGTCCACCTAAGAGGTGATTATTTGAACAAAAGTTTAATAATTATTAGCATTTCATTTATTTCTTGCCTAGTTTTGTATGGTGTAGAGCAAATATTAATGGCTGATTATTTTATTAAAACGGGAACAAAAATTGTTTTATTTGTTGGTATACCATTGCTCTATTTTTTCATTCTCCGACGTTCGATTAAAGAAAATTTATTTAATTTTGCATTAACTAATAAAAAGGATTTAAAATTATCTATTGGTTTCGGTTTACTGGCTTTTTCGATCATATTCATTGCCTTTTGGATTTTACAAGATTTCATAGATTTAAAATCTATTTCAAGCGAATTGCAAGAAAAATCTAACATCACTCCCTCTATCTTTCTCTTTGTTGCCTTGTATGTAACATTCGGAAATTCCTTTTTAGAAGAGTTTTTCTTTCGGGGATTTATATTTGTAGGTTTATACAAACAAGGGATGAAAAAAACAGCCTATATATTTTCATCTTTGCTGTTTTCCGTTTACCATATGGCTATTTTTGTGACTTGGTTTGAATTTCAAATTTTATTACTCGCTTTGCTTGGACTATTTGTCGTAGGTTTTCTATTTAATTGGTTGAACAGAAATTCTAATAGTTTTATAAACTCTTGGATCGTTCATCTTTTTGCAGATATCGCAATTATCATAATCGGTTTTAGAATGTTTGGGATGATTTAAAAGTAAGGGTCACCTTGTGGAAAGAGTTTCTCAATTCCGCATATGTGAAAGGCGGAGATGTATTTCTTTTAAAGGGATGAAGGCCAACTCCGGATGAGGAAACACTGGAGATGTCCTTCATGAGAGTGATGAAGGACAACCCGGCCGGGAAAAATGCAGGAGATGCCCTTCATGAGAGTAATGAAGGCCAACTCGGCCGGGAAAAACGCAGGAGATGCCCTCATGAGAGTGATGAAGGCCAACTCGGCCGGGAAAAACGCAGGAGATGTCCTTCATGAGAGTGATGAAGGACAACTCGGCGTGAGTATACGCAGGAGATGTCCTTCATGAGAGTGATGAAGGCCAACTCCGGATGAGGAAACACTAGAGATGTCCTTCATGAGAGTGATGAAGGCCAACTCCGGATGAGGAAACACTAGAGATGTCCTTCATGAGAGTGATGAAGGACATCTCGGCCGGGAAAAACGCAGGAGATGTCCTTCATGAGAGTGATGAAGGCCAACTCCGGATGAGGAAACACTGGAGATGTCCTTCATGAGAGTGATGAAGGCCAACTCGGCCGGGAAAAATGCAGGAGATGTCCTTCATGAGAGTAATGAAGGACAACTCAGCATGAGTATACGCTAGAGATGTCCTTCATAAGAGTGATGAAGGCCAACTCCGGATGAGGAAACGCAGGAGATGTCCTTCATGAGAGTGATGAAGGCCAACTCCGGATGAGGAAACACTGGAGATGTCCTTCATGAGAGTGATGAAGGACAACTCGGCATGAGAAAACTCAGAAATTATCCTTCATGAGAGTAAATCGTCATAATAATTTTTTAGACATAATAAGACCATTGATGATTTCCTACAATTTTATAGTTTTTCCCCAAAATCCTCCTTATCCTCTTTTTTGAATCAATAATCCCGCACCATTCATGAATTTCATTTGTCGTAATTTTCCGCTCTGGAAATAAAAATTTAAGTTCCTCCACACTGCGAATGACCGTTGATGAAACCGATTCTATACACCCACATTGATTGCAAATTACTGAATAATCTATCACCTTTAAAGAAAATGACCGGCATTTTTTGCAATTCATCTCTTTTTTAAGTTGATCATATTCATATGGAGGTATTTGAGTATATGGTGATTTAGGAATATGCAAAGATATTAATTGGTTCGCTAAATTATTGTGAACCTCTGAAAGCGTTGAATGTTGGTTATTTAATTTTTTCATAAAGCGATTGAGCTGTGTTGGAAGTACGAAAGGTAGGTTTTTGGAGCTTGAAATAAGGTAAACTCGGGGTTAATGAAAATAACATTTGCTACAATTGGTAAATTACATCCGAGTTCTCGAATTAACTGCCGAAGTAAGGAATTACTCCGTTTAATTTGGTCCAATGGATTCTTTATTTCCTTTCCTATGTAGGTATTGAAACTGTCTGAGTCATAACAATACTCACCTTCAAAATTTTTCACCTCAAAAAGGTATATGGTTTCTTGGAAAATTATTGTTGTATCAATTTGAAAGATTGTGTTGTTACTCTCTAGCAACAAATCATTTAAGATATGGCATTCAGGTTGAAGTTTTTCTGTCAATAAATCAAATTGAACTTCACCTGCAAATCCTTTTTCGAGACCTAAATAATAAGTATATTTATCCTCTGATAAATCCATTCGGGTGTTTATAATTCTAAGCGTCTTTAATTCATCTGATTCCGTTCGATCCTTAAATGGCATGTTCCACTTCCTTTTTAAATTATTCAAGTCAATTTAATTTTATAAAAAAAAGCGATGATTTTGCTAAAAGAATATGAATCCTTTGTTAACAATAAGGAGAAAATTGCCAAGCTTGTTTTCTTGACTAATCTATTATATTAAGATATTATTAATTCGAGACATTGGAATTAAAGATAATTAAAGATAATTAAAGGAGATTTTATTAATGAATATATTAGTAGTAAAAGCAAATAACCGTCCAGCTTCAGAAGCTGTTTCAAGTAAAATGTATGAAACTTTCATGGAGAACCTAGAAGTCGCTAATGTAACTACCTTTGATGTATTTGCAGAAGATATGCCTTACTTTGGTCAAGAGTTATTCAACGCTTTCGGTAAAGTGGCATCAGGCGAAGAAATGACAGACGTAGAACAACGTATCTTAGCTGCAAAACAAAAAGCGATGGATGCATTAACTGCTGCAGACCTAGTGGTATTCGCCTTCCCATTATGGAACTTAACGATTCCTGCTAAATTACAAACATTTGTTGACTATGTATATCAAGCTGGTTATTCATTCAAATACGATGAAAATGGCCAAGCGGTACAATTAATGACTGACAAAAAGGCAATCATTTTAAGTGCACGCGGTGGTATTTACTCAACACCAGAAGCAGCACCAATGGAAATGGCTGCAAACTATATTAAAAATGTTTTTGGCGGCGTATTCGGAATGCAAATCGTAGATGAAGTCATTATTGAAGGTCATGCTACAATGCCAGACCAAGCAGAAACAATCATTGCTGAAGGCTTAGAAAAAGTTAAAGCAGCAGCAAAAAATATTTCACCAGTACTTGTATAATTTTAATATAGTGCAGTAAAATCTTATGATTTTACTGCACTTTTTTTTTTATAAAAGGATATAATCAATTATATACCGAATAAGTAGTATAAAAATTAAGGCTATTAGTAGAATAGGGGTTATGCTAATGAAACAAGCTTTACTAGTAATTGATGCCCAGCAAGAATTAATTGAGGGGAATGAAAATGAGAAAAGTGTATTGAATAAAGAGAAACTAGTGGAAACTATCAATTTAGTTATTGAAAAGGCAAAGGAATCAGATGCTATAATCGTATTCGTGAGAGATCAAGATGTAGCTGGCGGTGAAGGGGAAGGATTTCAAGTACACCAAAGTATAAATGTACCGCCTGCGTCAGAGATTTTTGATAAACAGGCATCGAATTCGTTTTATGGTACTCCATTAATGGGATATTTACAGGATCATGCAATTGAACATCTTGTTATCATGGGATGTCAAACAGAATATTGCATTGATTCTGCGGTTAGAACGGCTACCATAAATGGCTTTGATGTAACATTAGTGGGAGATGGGCATTCAACTACAGGCTCTTCCGTCTTAACTGCTGAACAGATAATCGCTCATCATAACTTTATCTTGCATGGTCATTACAACGTAGATCACTTTTCTGTTGTTAGGAACAGTGAGGAAGATCTGTTTCAGCCCACTCATAATAATTATCGAAATAGTTAGGGTCAAATTAGCGAAAAAAAACCAACAAAGGACTAGTGAACATCACTAGTCCTTTGTTGGTTTTATGCTGCTGTCTCTGTATCTGCAGGTAATACTTTTTCCCGTTCTTTCGGGATGATAAGATTGAGTACTACCGTAGCGAGAGCTCCAACAGCTGTTCCAGAAGATAAGATATAATTTGCAAAGTCTGGGACGCTGTATAAGATTTCTTTAGGAAGAACAATTGTTCCAACTGTTAATAAAATCGGTACGCCGATGACCATCATATTCCGGTCATTGATGACAACATGCTGAATGACTTTAAAACCATTCATAACAATCGCTACACAGACCACACCGAAAATTCCATTGATGACAGGCTCCGGGATACAAGTAATGACTGCTGATAATTTAGGGATTAAACCTAGGATGACGAGAATTATCCCTGCACTGATTATTGCCATTCTGCTTGCTACGCCTGTAATGGCAATAATTCCTGCATTGGATGAATAACCAGTCATTGGGGTACCGCCGAAAAGGGATCCTACAAAACAACCGAGTCCTTCACCGAAAGAGGCACGGTTTAATCTTTTTTCATCTAATTCACTGCCGGTTACGGTTGAAACCACAAACCAAGTCCCTGTAGTTTCTACTAAAATAACAAGATAGATAAATACCATGGTTAAAATGGCTTGTAAATCAAATACGGGCTTACCGAATGGGAAAAAGCTTGGTAACGAAAACCATGATGCTTCCTTTACAGAAGAGAAATCCACCGATCCAAATAGTGTAGCCGTAATCGTTCCAGCAACAATTGCTAGGATGACAGAAACAAGACGGAAAAATGTTCCAAATCCTTTTGCTTTTCGTCCAAGAAGAATGCAAATAATTAGAACCGCAGCCGAAACAAATGCTATCAGGACATTGTGTCCAACATTTCCTGGTGCATTATAGATGCTATTAAAGGCATTTGGCATTAAAGAGATCCCGACGATAACAATAACTGTTCCACCGACAAGCGGTGGGATAATTTTCTTGACCGCTTTAGCAAACCACTTTAATGGATAACCTAGTAATGCAATCAGTATGGCCCCAGGAATGAGACTTCCAAATACTGCACCCATTCCAAGCTTTCCTCCTATCGCAGCTAAAGCACCAATCGGAACATAAGAGGGACCTTGAACGACTGGTAACCGAAGCCCACCAATAGTCTGAATGAGTGTTGCAAGTCCCGCAGCAAGGAAACACATTTGAATGAAAAAAGTTGTATTCATTGTATCTAGCGCAAGTAACCCCGCAATAATAATCGGAGCAATATACAGGTCCATTGCAAGAACATGCTGCATACCTAGCAATAATGCTTTGCTCCAACTGATTTTTTCATCCACTCCAACAATAATGTTCGTGTTTTTCTTCTTTTGTTCCACTTAAACCATTCTCCTCTATTTTATATTATATAAAAAAACCAAGCCTAAGAATCATGAAGAACCGTTTAATCAATTAAAATACTACTTTTCTGGTAGTTATCACTGCGTCGGTAATAAAAACCTTACTTGGATTATAATTTAGCTTTCAATGATTGTAAATATCAAATTACGAATAATTTTATAAAAAATAAAATTAATGTTCGTGTTTTATTATTGACTTTTATTCGTCTGCTAACTAAAATATAGAGAATATTGAGTATGGTGAGGAGGATATAAATGATAATCAATGATACTGTTTTACGGAATGATTGGATTGTTGCTTGTAAAATAGATGAGGTAAAGGAAGAGCCATTGCAAGTAATAATCATGGGTGAAAGGATTGTTCTTTTTCGCAATGAACAGGGAATTCATGCCTTTAAAGACTTATGTATCCATCGCGGTTCCGCTCTTTCACTCGGCTGCGTAAAAGACGGGAACCTCGTTTGCCCATACCATGGCTGGGAATATAATTCGGAAGGGGCATGTACTAAAATCCCACAGCTTCCTGAAGGAAAGTCGATTCCATTAAAAGCAAAAGCGATTAAATATTCATGCAGAACAGAGTATGGATTTGTATGGGTAAATTTCAATAATAATAATCCTGAGTTCTTATCGTATCCCGAATTTAATGATGATAATTACCGCAATGTATTGTGGGGACCACAGGAAGTGAATGCAAATCCGCCAAGAATTGTCGAGAACTTCCTTGATGTAGGGCATCTTTCTTTTATCCATGAAGGATTTCTTGGAGTACCTGAGCATCCAGTCATTGGCGATTATGATGTGCAGTCTGAAGGTGATCGAATTTTCTCAGATGAAATTGCCATTTTCCAGCCTGATCCAGATGGCTCCGGTCAATCAAAGGATGTTTATTACACCTATGAAATTGTTCGGCCGCTAACCGTACGATTTACTAAAAGAGATCCTGATACAGACAATAGGATGACAATCCTACTGACGGTTCTCCCTGTCGCAGAAGGAAAGTCCGTTGCCTTTGGAATTATGTCAGTTAACTATGAAACTGGTACAAGTGACCAAGAAATGATAGATTTTCAGGATATGATTTTCGCTCAGGACAAGCCTATTGTAGAAAACCAAAAACCGGAGGACTTACCACTGGATTTGCAAGTAGAACTTTCTTTAAAATGTGACCGGATGAGCATTGCCTATCGCCAATATTTAAAGAAACTCGGTGTGACACTAGGTACGGAATAGATATTTTAATTTAAAATGCGGGTTTAAACAAATAGATTGAAAAGTAAAAGCATCCAGGAAGAAGAGGATTTCCCCTTTTTCCTGGATGCTTAATTTCGATATAAAAAAGATAAAAGTAAGTTCTGTAAATCCCTATATAAGTAATAATTGGGGATTTACTTTTTTTCACCACCCTAAAATAAATTAGGTCATGGAAATATACCAGGCCAATCCTCCGATTGCACCAAAAATCACGATTATATAAATGACCGTTAACCGGATAGTGTTAGGTTTTGTGGAACTTTTATAGTTTTCATCATGTTTTCCTAAAAGTGCAATGGTGCCAATAAATGCGGCTATTAAAACGATGATGATAAAGCCCATAGCAAACTCCATATCTGTTCCTCCTCCATTCAATTATTTTTCAAAAGAACTCAAACTATAACAGGGTAAAATAATTTCATTAAAAAATATTAACTAAGTCATAAGAGTTTCATTGTATGACTCTTATATTAATGATATTTTTATTAAATGAGACCATCCAATTAGCAATAAAAGAGACCATCCACTTTATTTTTATTGAAATTACGTAATTTACGAAATTGAGAGGTGTGAAAAATTTGGGGTGGAAACCAAATCGTACAGAGAAAAGACCCATTTATAAACAAATTGCCAATTTTATTGAGCAGGAAATTGCTACAGGAGTGTATACGTCGGAAAGCATCTTGCCTTCAGAACGTGTTTTAGCAGAAAAGCTGCAAGTGAATCGCAGTACAGTGATCGCAGCTTATGAAGAACTCCAATCGCTTGGTATTGTAGAGAGAAAAAAAGGAAGTGGAACCCGTGTTAGTACAGATATTTGGGGATTAGAACACAGGCGAATTCCAAACTGGAATCGATATTTAGAGGGTGGTTCTTTTCTGCCCAACCTTCCATTAGTGCAAAGAATTCGCAAGGAAACCCAGGAAAATGATCTTATAAATATGGCTAGTGGTGAATTGTCATCTCATTTATTTCCAAATGAGCAATTCAGAAATATTCTTTCTGAACAGCCATTTACAGGCTTTCTTGGATATGAATATCCACAAGGGAATGAAGAGTTAAGAAGTACGATTGCTTCACATGTGAATGAGACGAGGAAGATTAAAACACTTCCTTCATCCATTCTTATCACATCGGGTGCTCAGCAAGCCCTACATTTAATTGTTCAATGCCTGCTTAAACCTGGTGACGCTGTTGCCATTGAGGATCCATCCTATTGTTATTCTCTTCCTATTTTCCGAACGGCAGGTTTAAAAATTTTCCGATTATCTGTGGATGCAGACGGGGTAAATCCGGATGACCTAATAGAATTACACAAGAAACATCGGATTAGAATGGTCTTTCTAAACCCTGATTTTCAAAACCCTACGGGAACGGTTCTTTCAATGGAGCGGCGCAAACAAATTTTAAACCTTTCAGCTGAATTTGGTATTCCAATCATAGAAGATGATCCCTATAGTTTGACCTCCTATGATGAAGTGGTAAATCCAACCTTAAAATCAATGGATGATAATGGAAATGTCCTTTATATAAGCTCTTTGTCCAAAATTATGGCTTCTGGATTGCGGATTGGTTGGGTTATTGGCCCTTCAAAAGTCATTCAACGGCTTGCTGACGCTAAACAACAAGTTGATTTTGGACATAGTGTTTTTCCTCAATGGATTGCCAATCAATTTATTGGCTCCGAGTACTTTCACCCACATATTCATTTTTTAAGAAAAGAGCTTAAACAGAGGAGGGATCAAATCGTTTTAAGCTTGAACCAAGAAATGGATGAAAAAGTAACATTCTATACTCCAGAGGGCGGAATTCATATTTGGGTCAAATTAAACAGGACTGTAGATGAGCAAAAATTACTAGAGGAATCTATAAAGAAGGGGATTGCATTTGTTCCAGGAAGCATTTTGGGTTCTGAAAAAGACTGTTTTCGATTTACATATGGAAGGGCTGAAACAAATTTAATCCATGAAGGGATTTATAGGTTTTCAGAGGCAATAAAAAGTCTGGAAAAATAGTCACGCCGAAATAAGTTCCCATGGAAAGAATAATGCCAGGCGCCATCCAAATTGATGGCGCCTGGCATTATTTATCATTTTAACATAATTGCTGCCATATTCTACTGCTATGAACGGTTGAATTTTGTTCGATGATGGAGTAGGCTGCATTGGTGATTGCTTGAGGTAGAGTATCACCCGTGGCGCGTATGTTATTAAAACCAACCTCGTAATCTCCATTTTTTGAAAAGGTAAATCCGAACTTCTCTAATTTTTCTACAATTAGCATTGCATGGTCGAGGTTATGCTCAGGTTGAAACTCCGAATCATAGATAAACAGATTTTTTTCATAATCAAACCATCGATCCCATCTATTTAATTTCCAGCCTAGTATTCTCCGCACGATTGAGTCAGTTTTGTTCATATCCATTACCCCTTTTTTATTATAATTTAATTTGTTGTATAACAGTAAATTAATTATTTATTATTGTATAACACAATAATGGAAACGACCATCTTTTTTTTACTTTTTCATGGATTTTTTTATATTAATCTGCAACACTCACTGTTTACAAAGTTGTACATTTGTATTTTTTTCTTAACAGATGTAAGAGTATATCAGCAGCCAAAGTGTAAGCCATTTTCAACTTACAAGCGATGGTAAGACGTAACAGGCAGGTTGGTACAATTCTTGCAACTATCGTGTAGAGCCCAAATTTTAATGAATGACTGCGGCATGATCTTTAACAAAGGAGGAATCTTTCGTATGTATGATTGGAAGGCAATCATATCAGATTTGCAGGACCTGCTAAAAATTAAAACCGTGCCAATTGGAATGAAATTATTCCAAACTCGAGCTGAAATGGAAGCGGTTCCAAAAATAAGACGGCCAACTCAGGTTCATACAACGGACCAAATTGTGGCTCAAGCTGCAAGACTTGGTTGGACGGTGGGGATCACCAATGAGGATTTAGTTGGTGCTCAATGTGGCGCTGTCATCGGTCTTCATCCGCAAGATGCAAAATGGATTGCAGGAAAAGAGTATGCTGGTGTCTGGTATGAAACTGCTGAAGATGCTGAACAACATCAAAAAGCAATGGAGGTCGTTCCTTTTGGGAGGTATGAGGCGATGGCCGTATCACCGCTTGTTTCAGGGCGCCTTCAACCGCCAGATATTTGTTTACTCTATGCAACCCCAGGGCAAATGATTTTGTTCATAAATGGATTGCAGTGGAGAAATTATCAGAAGTTTGATTGGAGTATTGTAGGTGAATCATCCTGTGCAGACTCATGGGGAAGGGCCTTAAAGACAGGAAAGCCAAGTCTGTCCATTCCTTGCTATGCAGAAAGGAGGTACGGGGGAGTTCTTGATGATGAACTATTAATGGCACTCTCTCCAGATGATTTGCTGAGGGCGATTGAAGGAATGAAGTATTTGAGCCGCAATGGCTTGCGTTATCCGATTCCACAATACGGCATTCAACAGGATGTTAGGAGTGGATTGGAGGTGAGTTACGGGAAAAGGGAGTAGTTTTGCAAGAATAAGGATACGATTCAAAAAAACGAGGGGTGACGGATAAGTGAGTGAGATTACTGCTTTAAATCGTGTAGCAATTGGTGACATTATTCGAAGGACAGCTGCAAAAAATCCTGATAAAACAGCGGTTGTTTCCGGTGAAAAAAGGCTTACCTATAAAGACTTTAACGATGATTGTAACCGTTTTGCACACTATTTGTTAGATCTTGGTTTACAAAAAGGAGATTCCGTTGCGACGATTTGCGGGAATTCCTGGCAATTCCTTGTTTCTATCTTTGGGATTGCAAAGGCAGGTTTAATCTGGGTTCCAATTAATCCTGGCGTTTCCTTTAATGAAAAGGTCTATATTCTTTCGGAAGTACAGGCGAAAGTACTCCTAGCTGACGAGGTATTTATAAAGGGGAAAAAAGAAGAGTTTTCAGCCATTTGTCCTGAATTAATCGTAATTGGCGAAGGAGCCCTGGAGGCGGAAAAATTTGAAAATACCCTTCAATCCAATCATACAGCAGAGCCTGAAGTAAACATCGGTGACAGGGATATTGCCCAGATTATGTTTACAAGTGGAACCACGGGAACACCGAAAGGAGTCCTCATTAACCATCAGGCTGTGTTCATTGCTAGCCTTGCTAATATCATTGAGGCTGGAATGGTGAAAGAAGACATTGCCACACTAATCATGCCAGTGTTCCATTGTGCCCAGCATGCACTGGTAGCATCCTTTTTCCATCTCGGGTCTACCTTAGTCATCATTCCAGGATATGATCCTGAAGCATTTATGAAAACGGTCGAAAAAGAAAAGATTACTTGGATGTTTGGTCTGCCTATAATGTATAGAGCTTTTCTCTATCATCCTTCCTTTAAAAAATATAATCTATCAAGCCTGCGCTATTGTTTATATGCGATGGCACCAATGGATCGAAATACGCTTGAAAAAGGGATTAAGGAACTTGGCTGTGATTTTGCACTGGGGTCGGGCCAAACTGAAATGTACCCAGCAACCTGTGTTTTCAAACCCGAAGACCAGCTTAGGAAATCTGGACCTTATTGGGGAGTTGCGTCATTGATTACCGATATAGCGATAATGGATGAAAAGGGCAGCCTGCTTGGTAAAAAGGAAGTTGGTGAAATCGTCCATCGCGGACCAAATGTCATGGATGGGTATCTCAATAATCCAGAAGAAACAAACCGGGCGAGACAGTTTGGCTGGCACCATACGGGAGATTTGGGCTACTTAGATGAGGATGGACTGCTCATGTTTGTTGATAGGAAGAAGGACATGATCAAAACAGGTGGGGAAAATGTTGCTTCGATTCAAGTGGAACAGGTTCTGATTTCCTATCCGAAAGTACTAAATGCAGTGGCGGTTGGGCTTCCACATGAGCGCTGGGTGGAGGCGGTAACGGCGTTTGTTGTCTTAAAGCCAGGGGAGACAGCCACAAAGGAGGATATCCTTGCCTACTGCAAAGAGCATCTTGGTAGTTTCCAAGTTCCAAAAGAAGTGGTAATTGTTCCTGAGCTTCCGCTGACAACCACTGGTAAAATTCAAAAGCATATCCTTAGGGATAAATATCAAAGCTTATATTCGAATAATCTTGTTTAGATGGTTAAGCACATTGTTGATTCTCTGTTGATTGGAGCGGAAGGCACGAGACTCCGGCGGGAGAAGCAAGTCTTGGGAGACCCCGCAGGAGCATAGCGACAAGGAGGCTCCCGGACTGCCCGCGGAAAGCGAAGTGCCTGGAGCGGAAATCAACAGGCAAGGTTAACAAAGCCTGCTATATAGGGGAGGTGGATAGTTTGAAAGAGTGGATTGTTCATAAAGCATTAACAAATGCTGCAGCAAAGTATCCGGATAAACCATTCGTACTCTATCAGAATGAGAGGATTACATTTAAGGAACTGGATGAGATTTCAGATAGACTTGCAACTGCCCTGCTCGAGGAAGGATTTACAAAAGGAGATAATCTAGCGATTTTGGCTTTGAATCAGTTGGAGTGGCTTTACACCTATTTTGCGGCAGCAAAGATTGGTGTCGGTGTGGTGGCTTTAAATGCTCGCTATCGTGAGGCAGAATTGGATTATATGCTAAACAATTCAAAGTCTAAAGGAATTGTTAGCATTTCCCAGCATCAGGGATTTGACTTTTCTGAATTTTTTCAACGGTTTCGTGACAAAATGCCTACAGTTGAAAAATATATATTTATTGGAAAGGGCTTTGAAGGAAGTTTAAGCTTCAGCGATTTAGTCCAACATTCAGTTGATAAAAGCAGACTAGATAGTTGCAAAAAGAAGGTAAAAGAAAATGATACTGCCATCGTGATTTACACATCTGGAACAACTGGAAAGCCGAAGGGAACGATGATAACTAATCGAAGTATTCTTGAGTCGGCGAATGCCCAGGCCAATCATTTGTCCATTACGGAAAAAGATTGTACCGTTGGAAGTCTGCCGCTCAATCATGTTGGCGGAATTACCTGTGCTGTTCATGCCCTATTATTGAAATTCGGTAGTATTGTGTTGATTCCCGAATTTATACCAGAAACGGTATTGCAAGTGATTGACCAGGTAAAACCAACAATCTTTGGTGGTGTCCCAACCATGTATCTCATGCTCTGTAATCATAAAGATATCGACCAATACGACCTTAACTCGATTAAAATAGGTATTGTTGGCGGGTCAAATGTGGATCCGAGTCAATGTGAAATGATTGCTTTACACTTCCCAAATGCCAAAATCATTAATTTATACGGCCTTAGTGAATCATCTGGTGCATGTATTTTGACTAAGTTAACAGATTCCTTAAAAAGAGTGCAGGAAAGTATCGGGGTTCCCATCGGTGATTTTAAAATTAAGATTGTTGATACAGAACAGAAAGAGCTTCCCTATGGTGAAGTGGGTGAAATAGCGGTCAAAGGGAACTTTAGGGCGAAAGGATACTTTGATCTTGCTGAAGAAACAAAACTCACCTTTTCAGAAGATGGCTGGCTCTATACGGGCGATATCGGCTATCTCGATCATGAAGGGTATGTTTTCTTGAAAGGCCGTAAGAAGGAGATGTATATCCAGGGAGGGTATAATGTTTATCCAGTAGAGGTTGAAAGTGTCCTCATGTCCCACCCGAAGGTATCATTTGCTGCTGGAATTGGTGTACCGGATTCTTTCCTGGGTGAAGTGGGTCTATACTATATTATACCAAAGGATGGGGCAACTTTATCAGAAGATGAATTGAAATTCTTCTGTAAGCAGCATTTAGCAGATTATAAGGTTCCAAGACAAATTGTTTTTGTAAAGAATCTTCCACAGACACCAGCGGGAAAAATACAAAAGTCTAAATTGAAGGAGCAATACTTAAAACAATTGCCATCAAAATAGACGAAAAACAACCATATAGGGCCTACCTATATGGTTGTTTCATTAAGATGAGGAGAATTTAACCTCTAATTCTTCAGTAATTTGATACTTTTTTATTTTTTGGTAGAGTGTAGTTCTGCTGATGCCAAGTAATTCAGCGGTTTTTGAGCGGTTTCCCTGGCAGGCCTTTAAGGCTTGCAGGATGACCTGTTTTTCAGTCTGATGCATTGAATGCTTTCGGTTAATCTTCATAGTTGACTCTGACTTTTCAGGTAGTGGAAGAGAAGTGGGGGCTTCAAGTAAATTCATTTCTTTCGGAAGATGACTCTTCTCTATCCAATTTGTTTGACTGAAATGAAAGGCTCTTTCCAAAACATTTTCTAATTGTCTAATATTTCCTGGCCAATGATATCGTTGAAAGCTGTGAATGACTTGTGGTGAAATCCCATTGATATTCTTGCTCGTTTTTCGATTGATTTTATTAATAAAATGAGTGCAAAGTACTGGAATATCATCAAGCCTTTCTCTTAATGGAGGGATGTGTAAATGGATGACGTGTATACGGTAATAGAGATCCTCTCTAAATTTACCTCGGTTAATAAGCTCAGCTAAATCTTTATTGGTTGCCGAAATAATTCTTACGTTCACTTTGGTTGGTTTAGTTGCACCAATTCTTTCAAACTCCTGTTCTTGCAGCACTCTTAAAAGCTTTACTTGTAGGGAAAGGGGCATATCGCCAATTTCATCCAAAAAGAGTGTGCCATTATCGGCTAATTCAAATTTTCCAGGTTTGCCTCCTTTTTTTGCCCCCGTAAAGGCTCCATCTGCATAACCGAAGAATTCAGATTCCAGTAATTCTTCAGGGATGGCCCCGCAATTAACCTTAATAAAGGCTCCTTTCCGGCCAGATTCGTTATGGATGCCTTCTGCAAACAGTTCTTTGCCTGTACCACTTTCACCTGTAATGATGACATTGGATAAAGATTTCGCTGCGATTACGGCATCCTGTTTGAATTTTTCCATTTGCGGATTGTGAGTGATAACATGGTCAAAGGGGCTGGTATCTTTGGAGATACGATACAATTCTCCGCGGTAGTATGAAATCTCACTTTCTAGTTTATCCATATGTAGAAAGATATCTTTCCAAGCTTCTAGTTGCTGAAAAATGATTTTTATGATGGCGCCAATTCTTTGCCCATCCTCGTAAATGGGCATTTGCGCAACAATACAATTTTGACCATGGATGGGGATAAGTTCGCCCTCCATTTTTTTTTCAAACTCCAATCGGGGACCTGAAGGAATCTGCGGTGCGATTTTAATAATCGATTGCCCGATGATCTCGTCATGATCATCAAGTTGAAATAGTTCCTTAAAACCCTGATTAACCATAGTAATATGGCCGTGCTTATCGGTAACAGCAACGCCATCGTAGGCCAATTCAAGAGCACTATCTAGAATTTTTTTTAACTGTTTCGTCGTTACTAGTTCATTTGCAATGTTCTCATAAGAGGTGACATCTCGTAAAACGGCCATGGCACCTGTCACCCTGTCGATTTCCTTGATGGGGATAAATGAAGCAATAACGGTAATGTTATCGTAGCGTATTCGCTTGGCATCCTGAATTTCTCCCGTTTTCAATGTTTCAATTAGCCACCTTCTGAATGGGGGAAGAAAACGGTCAATTGGCGCCTCTAATAAATGTTTGCCATTTAATTGGAGAAGGTTAAGAGCAGTTTGATTAAATGTGGTGATCCTCAGGTTAGAATCCACAGAGATGACAGCATCCTGAAGGTTTTCAATCAGCGACTTCATACGGTTTAGTGTATCCTGCAATACGGTCATATGGGAGTTAACCAAGTCTGACTTTGACATGATGCCGTAGACCTCTTGATTGTGGTCAAGCACGACTGCATGACTGACCTTTCCTTTTATCATGATGTCCCTTGCAGCAATGAGTGACTGATCTTTGTGGATTGTGATAACGCTTTCATTTATTAACGGTTTAATCTGATCATCGAGCGAAAGGTTATGTAGCAGTGCCCGATAGATGGCGTTTTTATGAATGATTCCAGCTAGTTTTTTGTCTTTTGTAATACAGCCAAGGTCAGCTCGATTTTCGAGAAAAGCGGCT
Organism: Neobacillus sp. FSL H8-0543; assembly: GCF_038592905.1. GTDB lineage: Bacteria > Bacillota > Bacilli > Bacillales > Cytobacillaceae > Neobacillus. The sequence goes on from NZ_CP151943.1 coordinate 4,606,095, forward strand.
ATGGCTTCACGAATCGTACTAGTTAGCGATAGCTTGACATAATTTACGGTTGTAAAACTACTAACCTTCAAATATTCTCACCTCAGTATTCAGAAAATTAATACAATTCATATTATAGCGGTGATTTCCAGATATTACAACGCTTTTACTGTTCACTTCTTCGTACAACTGTTCATTTTTGTTTTCATTCGTGTTCAATTTCTGGTTGGGTTTTCAAATTTGTAATGGCAGAAAGCTGAACCAAACCATTTCTGCCAAACGGAGAAAGTTGGCACGTCTCTTGCATTATAAAACATAGTGAGAGAAAAAGTGAGAGGTGAAAGACATGGTCTTTAAAACGATTCTCTATGAAGAAAATGAGAACGTCGCGAAAGTGACGTTGAACGAACCAGAAAGGAGAAACCCGTTAACAGAAAAATCAACAAAAGAGCTCATCCATGCCATCCGGGAAGCGGACCGTAATCCCGCGATTAGAGCCATCATTCTTACGGGTGCGGGAAAAGCCTTTTCTGCTGGCGGGAATCTGAATGACTTTAAGAAAAATTTGGAACGAACAGCACCCGATCTTTATTTTGAAGGAAAAGAAAGTACGGAACTTTTCAAATTAGGTGCAGAAGTAACTACTCCATTAATTGCAAGTGTCAATGGTCCGGCTTTAGGTGGAGGGACAGGACTTGTCGCAATGTGCCAGCTTGCCGTCGCTTCGACTGAGGCCAAGTTAGGTTTAACGGAATTGAGGCTTGGATTGGTACCGTTCGTCATCATGCCTTGGGTCCGGCGTGCGGTAGGGGACCGGAAAACGATGGAAATGATGCTGACGGCTGAAATCCTTTCGGCAGAACAGGCAAAGGAGGCAAACCTCGTTCATCGAGTGGTCAGACCGGAAGATCTTGAATCGGAAACCTGGAAACTTGCCCAGCTTGTGGCTGGCTTTAGTCCACTGGCTGTCAAGTTAAGCTTGGATGCCTTTTATAAAACGGAACAAATGGATTTAATGAAGTCATTTGATTATTTAACTACGTTAAGGCTTGTGTCCTTTATGAGTGAAGATTTAAAAGAAGGTGCATCTGCATTTCTTGAAAAAAGACAGCCGACTTGGCATGGAAAATAATAAGGGAGAGAGCAGAATGGCGGAAATTTTGGCGGAAATGGCAGGAAACGTCTGGAAAATTGAGGTGAAAGAAAACGATGTTGTCAAGGTAGGTGACATCCTGGTCATTTTAGAGTCGATGAAAATGGAAATCCCGATTGAATCAACACATGCAGGGGTGGTAACAGCCATCAACACAGCAGAAGGAGAGTTTGTTCAAGAGGGCGATGTCCTTGTGAAGATTACCACTGATTAACGAATAGGAGGACATTTAGATGAAAAAGGTTAGGATTAAAGCTGCGAAGGGATTTTATGGTGATACTATTGAGCCTGCTGTTGCATTATTAACTGATTTATAAAAATGAGGTGAAAAGGGAATGACGTATGAACCGTATTTCACAGAGGAGCATGATCAGCTAAGAAAAATGATTAGAAGATTTGTAGAAAAAGAAATTGCTCCTTTTGTCGATGAATGGGAAGAACAGGGAGAATTTCCACGTTCGGTATTTACAAGAATGGGTGAACTTGGGCTGTTAGGCCTTCATTATCCTGAGTCTGTTGGCGGTCAGGGGGGAGATTATTTTTCTGGTCTGGTCCTAGCTGAAGAAATGAATAAATGCGGCTGTGGCGGCTTACCGATGGCGATTGCCGTTCAAACCGATATGGCCACACCTCCTATCTATAAGTTTGGAACGAAGGATCAGCATGAACGTTTCCTAAAGCCTGCGCTTAAAGGGGGAAAAATAGCTGCGATTGGCATTTCTGAACCTAACAATGGCTCGGATGTGATGGGAATTCAAACAAGAGCAAGGCGTGATGGAGACGAATGGGTCATAAATGGGACAAAAACGTTTATTACGAACGGAACAAGAGCCGATTTTATTACGCTTGTGACAAGAACCTCTGACGACCTGGGCCCAAAAGGGATTAGCCTTTTTCTGGTTGAAACAGATCGGCCAGGTTTCTCCGTTGGGAAAAAATTAGATAAAGTCGGCATGCGTTCCTCAGATACGGCAGAATTGATCTTCGACACCGTCCGCATCCCCCACGAAAATCTGCTTGGCGAAGAAGGCAAAGGGTTTTATCAAATCATGTGGCAGCTTCAGGGGGAAAGAATGATTGGCGCGGCCGGCGCGATTGGAAGTGCCGAACATGTATATGAACTTGCATTGAACTATGCAAAATCGAGGGAAGCTTTTCAGAAGCCGATTAGCAATTTTCAAGTCATTGCACATTTGTTAGCTGAAATGAAGACCCAAATTGAAGTGTGCCGCGAAATGACATATGCAACAGCTTATAGGTTCTCAAAGGGGGAAGTGCCCTCGAAGGAAATTTCGATGACAAAATTGGCAGCAGCCCAAATGGGACATTGGGTAGCAGACCGAGCACTTCAGATTTTTGGAGGGAATGGCTATATGGCAGAATATCCAATTGAACGTGCCTGGAGGGATAGCAGGCTGGCACGTATTGGCGGCGGTACCGATGAAGTCATGAAGGAGATTATTTCAAAGCAAATCGGCTTGTAGCAAGGGGAGGAGGATAACCATGTCGCATTGGATTTTTACGGAAGAGCATCAAATGTTTCGTAAAGCAGTACGAAACTTTTTGGAAAAAGAAGTAGCACCACAGATTGAACAGTGGGAAAAAGACGGTGAAACACCAAGCAGTTTATTTAAAAGAATGGGAGAGTTAGGGTATTTAGGGATTAAGTTTCCTGAAGAATATGGGGGAAGCGGGCTGGATTTGATCATGGAGGCTGTGTTCACTGAAGAGCTGTCTAAATGTGGTGCAGGTGGTGTCGGAGCTGCAATCGGAGCTCATACGACAATTGCGATGACCAATATTTGGAGATATGGCAGCCATGAGCAAAAACAAAAATACCTTGTACCAGGAATAAAGGGAGATCTCATCTCGGCATTAGCGATTACCGAGCCAAGCGGCGGATCGGATGTGTCTGCCATGAAGACAACAGCTAAAAAGGAAGGAGACTATTATCTTTTAAATGGCTCTAAAACGTTTATCACCAACGGTATCAATGCGGATTATGTGATAGTTGCCGCAAAAACCAGAGAAGAACCAGTCCACCGGAATGTCAGCCTGTTTATCGTCGAAACTAATTCCGAAGGGTACTCTGTAGGAAAAAGCTTGAAGAAATTAGGGTGGCGTTCATCGGATACTGGAGAACTATTTTTCGAGAATGTAAGGGTACCAAAGGAAAACTTGATCGGAAGGGAAAATGAGGGCTTTCTATATATTATGCAAAATTTCCAATATGAAAGAATGACCTTGGCATTAGGATGTATCGGAGCATCAGAAAAAGCGCTGGAATTGGCGATTCAATATAGCAAGGAAAGAATTCAGTTTAACAAGCCATTATCAGAATTCCAAGTGCTTCGTCACAAAATGGTGGATATGGCGGTGGATATTGAAAAAGCAAGGAACATCAGCTATCGTGCCCTTTACTTATATAACAAAGGCGAAAACTGTGTGACCGAAGCAACAATGGCAAAAGCATATGCCACTGAAATGCTGAATCGCGTGACCGATCAGGCTCTGCAAATCCATGGCGGGAATGGCTATATGATGGAATACCCTATCCAGCGAATTTGGCGTGATGCCAGGATCCAAACAATTGGTGGAGGCACCACACAAATTATGAATGAAATTCTTACTAAACAATTGGGAATCATCTCTTAACCAAGGAAAATCGAAGACTGGAACTCAATATCTCATAAAGGAAGTGCTGAAATTTGGAACGGGAAAGAAAAATCCTCGCAGAAAGAGAACGAATTTATCAAGGCGGACCAGATCAAGAAAAAATTCAAAAATTAGGGAAATTATTTGTCCGAGACCGGTTAAAGCTCTATTTTGATGATGAGCAGCCATATTACGAAACAGGCTTATTTGCGAATGCAACGAAAGAAAAACTACCCGCAGACGGAGTGGTGACAGGCACCGGGAAAATTGATGACCGTTTACTCTTTTTTATGGCAAGCGATTATACAGTTAAGGCGGGTTCAATCGGTAAATATCATGGTGAAAAAATATTACGGATTCAGGAATCAGCCATCCGTGGAAGACGGCCTATTCTATACTTGATTGATTCCTCAGGTGGCCGGATTGATGAAGCTGGCGGATACCATGTAGAAAAATACTCTGGAGGTAAAATTTGGTATAACCACAGCATGCTTTCAGGTCGTGTCCCGCAAATCGCTGTCCTCTACGGTCCATGTTTTGCAGGAACGGCCTATATGCCGGTGTTTTCTGATTTCGTTGTCATGGTCGACAAAATTTCAGGGATGGCAATTGCTTCACCGAGAATGGTGCAAATGGCAACCGGGCAAAAGGTAGATATTGAAGAACTTGGCGGCGCCACGATGCATACCACCAAAAGCGGATCCGCCGACTTTATCGCCAAATCAGAGGAAGAAGCCGCGGAGATTGTAAAAAAATTGCTCTCCTATCTTCCCGATCATTTCGATGCAAAGGCACCCGTTTTACCAGTAGCGGAACCTAGTCGTTCGCCAGAGGAAATTGACAACATCATCCCGATGGAACCGAACCGTGCCTATGATGTTCGCAAATTAATCGAAGCGGTTGTCGACGGTGAGAGCTTTCTAGAGGTGAAAGCCAATTACGCGAAAGAACTCGTTACAGGCTTTGGTCGATTGAATGGGAAAACAGTCGGAATTGTTGCCAACCAGCCAATGCAAAAAGGCGGGGCCATTTTCCCTGAATCGTCCGATAAAGGAGCGAAATTTGTCTGGACCTGTGATGCCTACAATATTCCGCTGCTGTATTTATGTGATACCCCTGGATTTATGGTCGGTACGAAGGTTGAGCAAGAGGGGATCTTAAGAAAAGGACGGAATTTCATTTATGCCAGTTCCACGGCAAATGTGCCAAAAATGTGTGTGATTGTTCGTAAAGCCTACGGAGCTGGTATTTATGCGATGGCAGGCCCAGCCTATGAACCAGACACAACGATTGCGCTTCCGTCTGCGGAAATTGCGATTATGGGTCCTGAAGCAGCGGTAAATGCGGTTTACTATAATAAAATTCAGTCTGTTACGGATCCAGAAGAAAGAGCAGTATTGGTCCAAGAACTACGGGACCAATACCGGGCAAGCTATGACATTATGAAGCTATCTGGGGAGCTTGTCGTCGATGATCTGATTGTTCCGAGTGAATTACGAAGAGAACTAATTAGGAGATACGAAACCTTTGAAAATAAAGATTTTCCACTTCCAGCAAAGAAACATTCTACGATATTAAGTTAGTAGAAAAGTTGTTTATTATTTTAATAGGGAGTTGAAGAAGTGATGGTAAAGGGTATCGGGAGCTGGCTTGTTAAGCATAGTAAAGTCCGGCCTGACCGGCTTGCGCTAATCTACAATGAAAGAAGATTTACGTATACCGAATTTAATGACAGGGTAAACCGTCTTTCAAATGCTTTTCTTTCTATAGGTGTAAGAAAAGGAGACCGAGTCAATGCCCTTTTATTCAATACGAATGAAATGGTAGAAGCGATGTTTGCCTGTGCCAAAATCGGAGCAATCTTTGTTCCTATCAATTTCCGGTTAAGTACGGATGAAGTTCTCTATATTGTGAATGATTCCAGGGCCTATCATTTCATTTATGATGCAAGGATGAAACCATTGGTAGATGAGCTGCGGACAAAAGAATCGTGCCTACTTGAATACATTCATGTTGGCAATAATCCAGGTGAAGACGATTCGGTCTATGAGGATTTGATTGCAAATGCATCAAACGAAGAGCTTGATTTTGATATCCGCTTAGAGGATGTTCATATGATGATGTATACTTCCGGCACAACAGGCAAGCCGAAAGGAGCGATGTTAACTCATGGGAATACGCAGTGGAACGCCATTAACAGCATCCACAGTACACCGTTTGACAACTCCGATATTACGCTGTCCGTAGCGCCGTTATTCCATATTGGCGGAATGAGTGTTTTTACGACACCATTGCTCTATAAAGGCGGTACCGTTATTTTAGATGATACGTTTGATCCAACCCGATTACTCCAAAAAATCAATGACGAGAGAATCACGTGTTTGTTCCTCGTCCCAGTGATGTGGCAGGCATTAACAAGTGTTCCGAATTTTAACTCCTATGATATTTCTTCCCTTCGATTTGCCGTATCTGGAGGTGCACCATGTCCGATTACGGTGCTTGAATTTTTTCAAGAGCGGGATATACCCTTTTATGAAGGCTTTGGTCTAACAGAAACGGCTCCTTTCGTCTGTATACTCGATAAAGAAAATACCATTCGTAAAAATGGGTCGGTAGGCAAGGAGCCGATTCATACGAATGTTCGAATCGTAGATCCTTTTGACCGGGATGTTCCCCCAGGCAAGGTCGGTGAACTCATTGTCAACGGTCCGAACGTAATGGCGGGCTATTGGAATAAACCTGAAGCGACGAAGGAGGCCATTAAAAATGGCTGGTTCTATACAGGTGACTTGGCAAAATTTGATGAAGAGGGCTTTATTTATATCGTGGACCGCAAGAAAGATATGATCATCACGGGTGGCGAGAACGTGTATCCAATTGAAATAGAGCAGGTTTTATACAGGCATCCAAATATAAGCGAGGCTGCTGTCCTCGGTTATCCAGATGATCAATGGGGTGAGTCGATTAAAGCAGTCATTGCCCTGAAGGATAGCAGCCAGTCCCTATCCGTACGGGACGTGGAAGCCTTTCTTGATGGTAAAATTGCCAAGTTTAAAATTCCAAAGCGGGTAGAAGTTGTCGATGCGTTGCCGCGCAATGCGACTGGGAAAATTTTGAAAATAGTTTTGCGCCAAAAAGTGTAAAAGGGGGATCAAACATGTACGATAAATATTTTGAGCATTTTGAAATAGGCGAACGGTGGAAATCGAGAGGACGGACGATTACAGAGACGGATCTTGTGATGTTTTCAGCCCTTACAGGAGACTTTTACCCGCTCCATATAGACATTGAGTATGCTAAGACTACCTTTTTTAAGCAGCGGATTGCACATGGAATGCTAGTTCTTTCTTTTGCTGTTGGACTGACGAAAATGGAACCTGACATTGTAGCAGCCAATTATGGAATTGATAAACTGCGATTTATTCATCCTGTATTTATTAACGATACGATTCATGTTGAGCTTGAGGTCATCGACCTTGAGGAAAAACCAAATGAAACAGGTGTCGTGACCGTAAAACAATCCATTCTCAAGCAGACTGGAGAAAAGTGTATTGTTGGGATTTCAAAAGCATTAATCAATAAAGAAAAAATGTAAGACCTCATGGGGGGATGTGGGTAAAGCACATCCTTTTACTTTTATTCAAGGGAAAAATTAACTAACAAGGAGGAGTTTGGGATGAAAGACCAAGTCATTATTATTACCGGCGGTTCAAGTGGAATGGGTAAAGCAATGGCCAAAAACTTTGTAGAAAAAGGTGCCCATGTCGTGATTGCTGGGCGAAATGCCGAAAGACTAGAAGAAACAAGACAGAGCCTTGAGCAGTATGAAGGAAAAGTTTTACCAATTCAAGTGGATATCCGTGACACAGAAAAGGTTCAATTTATGGTCGATGAAACGGTAAAAACCTTTGGTAAAATTGATCACCTCATCAATAATGCAGCAGGAAATTTCATTTGTCCGGCAGAGGATCTTTCTGAAAATGGCTGGAAGGCAGTCATTGACATTGTTCTAAATGGTACATGGTTTTGCAGTCAGGCTGTGGGGAAGCACTGGATTCAAAGCCAAACAAAGGGGAGTATCCTGAATATCATTGCTACCTATGCCTGGGGAGCTGCCCCAGGAGTGATCCATTCTGCTTGTGCAAAATCTGGAGTGTTAACAATGACTAGGACCTTGGCGGTGGAATGGGGCGGAAAATATGGATTCCGCGCAAATGCGATTGCCCCTGGACCAATCGAAAACACCGGTGGAGCAGACCGTCTCTTTGGTTCCAATCAAGCATTGCAAAGGACGATTGAAGGTGTGCCATTAGGCAGGGTTGGCCGGCCAGAGGAAATTGCCCATTTAGCGTCCTTCCTGCTTTCTCCGGGAGCGGAATATATCAATGGGGACTGCATCACAATGGACGGTGGTCAATGGCTAAAGCATCATTATTTTTAATAGTTTAAGGAAGAGATAAATGATCTAGGAGGGAAGAATGGATGGAGCCACCGGTTTTGTATAAAAAAGATGGAAATAAAGCGTATATTACCTTTAATCGTCCTGAAGCGCTAAATGCTATGACACCAGAAGGTTTTGAAATGATTGGCGGTTATTTTCTAGAAGCACAGCATGACAATGATATCCGGGTAATCATTCTAACCGGAACAGGAGAAAAAGCATTTTGTTCTGGCGCAGATTTGAAGGAAACCATTCCATTATTAATGGAAGGAAAACTTGATCAAGAAAAAACGGAATCGGCGATGCTGAAAAATGTTCCAGTCTGGAAACCGATCATTGCAGCAGTTAATGGTTTTTGTCTCGCGGGTGGGATGGAAATTTTAGAGGCAACGGATATAAGAATCGCGACTGAGAATGCAAGATTCGGGCTTCCTGAACCTAAATGGTCGATCATGGCTGCTGCTGGCTCACTTGTTAGATTAGTACGGCAGATTCCCTATTGCCGAGCCATGGAAATCTTGCTCACAGGGGAGCAATTAACTGCACTGGAAGCAAAAGAAATCGGACTCATTAATAAAGTGGTGCCAAAAGGACAATTGATGGAAGAAGTAGAAAGAGTGGCGGAGATTATTTGCCGAAATGGTCCAATCGCTGTTCAGAGTACAAAAAAAGCCGTCCTCCGGTTAATGAACCTACCGATGGATCTCGCCTTCCGTGAAGAGTGGAGTTATTCAGAAGAGGCATTTAAAAGCGAGGATTCAAGAGAAGGAATACGTGCCTTTATCGAAAAGCGTTCACCGAACTTTGTAGGAAAATAAAGTAAAATGGTGCCTGTCACCTTTTTTAGCCATGCATATGTCATTTGATTAATAGTTATTTTGAATTGTTCGTTGATGACTCTTTTGTGGTATTATTTGGTTATCGAAAATTAGGAGGAATTTAACATGTCAAAAAACATCAAAACATTTCTAAGTCAAAAAGTAGGAGTGGACTTTTAAGGATTAAAGCAAACTCCTACATTAATGAGGGTACTGAAAATAAACCTGAGTAGGAGATAATTAAGATATGAAACATTTAAAAGGTACGTTAGCAGGGCACAACATACGTGTCATGTTTTGGATTCAATTTTTTGGAGCCATTAGTTTTTTGGCACCAGTTTTGACCCTTTTTTATACAGAAAGAGGGTTATCATCTTCGGAAATTCTTATCGTTCTAATGTTTTGGAGCGGAGCAGTACTACTAGGTGAGGTTCCGACTGGTGTATTTGCTGACCGCTTTGGGGCAAAAATATCGTTTTTGACTGGAACTTTCTTAAAAATTATTAGTATCTTATTGTTATTGGTAGCGTATGAGCCGTGGGTGTTCTTTCTCTACAGCTTTATCAATGGATTTTCCGTCACATTCTTTTCAGGTGCGGATGAAGCACTAATCTATGAATCTTTAAAAGAAAGTGGCCACGAAAATCAAATGGATCGAGCGATGGGGAATATCCAATCAGCAGGATTTATTTCAATGATTTTTGCTGTTTTATTTGGTGCTTACTTTGCGAAGGATTTACAAAATGATCAGTTTATCCTGTTAATTTTGATGGGTGTTGCGTTTTATCTCATTGAATTAATCCTTGTTTTTCAAGTGATAGAACCTAAAAAACTAACCTCTTATCGCGAAAATCCATTCACACAAGTAAGGAATGGGGTAGAGGTTATTAAACAAGCACCTCAATTATTAATGATGTTCTTAAATGTTACACTCGTGTTTATATCTGCTGGAGCCGTCTATGGATATTTTGACCAGCCATTAATGACCAATGCGGGGCTTCCCGTCTTTATGATTGGTGTCATGTACGCCTGTGCCTCAGTAATGGGCTACGTTTCCTCAAACTCGATTGGGTGGCTGACAAGTCGGTACTCAAGAAAGCTACTGATGAACGTAACCGGTTTTTTAGCTGTTGGAGGTCTATTACTTTCTGCATTATTTGAAGAGTCGCTTTTAATGATTTTAGGTGCATTTTTCATTCTGCGATTCGTTCGAGCGATTCGATACCCAATTTACACACAATTGAGTAATGACTTGATTCCGTCTCAGGTAAGGGCAACAACAATCTCATTACTTTCTATTGTTGATTCTTTATTAGACTTAGTCGTATTTGGAATTTTATCAACCGTTGCACTTTCTGGGTATTCCAATGTTTTATTAGGCTGCGCGATGATCGCATTAATAGGTACACTGCTTCCGATACAGAAAGTAAAGCGTGAGGTCTTTGTTCCGGAAAATACAAAGCAGCTAATTTAATAAATTTTTATAGAAAAAACAAGAAAGGACTGGTGATATTATCACTGGTCCTTTGCTGTTTTTCGGGGAATTTTACTATAGATGAAGGCTAGGAATATATAATAGTTTCACCTTTTTAATGGGATTATTATAAAAAATTTAGAATCGCTAGAAAAAAATAAGAATATAGAAAATCAAATTGACATAATCATTATAATAGTTATAATGATTAATAAGTCAGTATTTTCTGAATGTTGTATCACTTATATCCTTATTAACATTGGAGGTATCAGTTTGATAAGTAAAATTGCATTTGATGGTTTTGTATTATCTGATGAATTAAAAATGTTACAGAAAATGGTTCGAAATTTCATCCGTGATGAGGTAATTCCTTTGGAAGAGGATTTGGATTTCGATGCTACACATTTACCTAAAGACAAACTGGAACTATTACAAGAAAAGGCTAAAAGAGCAGGCTTGTATCAGTTTAACGCTCCTAAAAAATTTGGGGGACAGGAGCTAAGCATCTTTGCTCGAACAATTATTGCTGAAGAGGCTTCTCAGCATAAATTAGGTGCTTATAATCCCGGACTTGGAGCATTTGGACAATCTCCTCCAGATATTTTATATGATGGGACTAAAGAGCAAGTAGAAAAATATGTTTACCCTACTATTGAGGGAAAACTTTCTGGTTTTATAGCTATTACTGAGCCGAGTGGTGGTTCTGATCCAGCCCGTTCCATTCGTACTCGTGCAGAGAAAAGAGGAGATAAGTGGGTCCTAAACGGCCAAAAGGTATTTATTTCCGGTGCTGATACAGCGGATTATGGTATTGTCTTCGCTAGAACGGGAGAAGGACGAAAGGGTATTACTGCTTTTATCGTGGAGAAAGGGATGGAAGGTTTTTCGCATGCACTTATTCCAGTAATCAGGCCATGGTATCCTTGTGAACTATTTCTTGATAATGTGGAGGTTCCTGAAGAAAATGTACTAGGTGAAGTTGGTCATGGTTTCGACTTTGTTCAGAAATGGTTGATTGGAAATCGTATTCCGTATGCTGCCGGTTGTATCGGGTTAGCGGTAGCAGCGTTAAAGAAAGCCATAGAATACGCTAATATCCGTGAGACATTTGGAAGTAAACTCGCTGATAAACAAGCAATTCAATGGATGATTGCTGATTCTGAAATTGAGTTACGTGCAGCTCGATGGTTGACCTATGAAGCAGCCTGGAAAGCAGACCTAGGTGAAAACGCTAGGTATGAGGCTTCTGCAGCAAAACTTTATGCAACTGAGGCAGCTGGCAGGATAATTGATCGTGTTATTCAAATTTTTGGTGGAATGGGATTAGCTAAGGAGATGCCTTTTGAGAGATGGTATAGAGAACTAAGAATTAAACGAGTAGGAGAGGGACCATCTGAGGTCCATAGAATGGTTATTTCAAGAGATCTCTTAAGTGGAAAACGTAAAATATAAAACTAGTAATTAAATCTCTAATAATGGAGGACCTGTTTATGAAAAAGATACGGATTGGTGCTGCAACTGGTTTTTATGGTGACTCAATAATACCTGCGATTCCAAGTATTACAGATGGAAATATTGATTATTTATGTTTTGATGCCTTAGCTGAATTAACGATGGCAATCTTACAAAAAGATAGGCAAAAAAATCCAGAGTGGGGATATACGAAAGATATTGGTCCCTTTATGGAAACACTTCTTCCTTTATGCGTTGAGAAAAAGGTTAAAATCTTAACAAATGCAGGTGGAATAAATCCATTAGGAGCAAAAAAAGTTGTAGATGAAATTATTAAAAGGTTAAATTTAGATTTAAAGGTCGCCGTTGTATATGGTGATGATATGATGAGTAATTTAGAAGAGTTAAAACAGAATAACCTGTTAGTAAATATGCAATCCAAAGAATCATTTAAACATAACGATTATGAACTATTATTTGCAAACGCTTACTTAGGCGCTAAACCACTAGTTGAGGCACTACAACAAGGTGCAGATATTGTGATTTCAGGAAGAACCATTGATGCAGCTCAGTTTGCGGCCCCTATGATATATGAGTTTGGCTGGGAATGGGATGATTGGGATCGATTGGCAAAGGGGATGACGATTGGTCATTTAATGGAATGTTCCGGGCAGGCGGTTGGAGGTAACTTTAGCGGTGATTGGCGATCTATTGATTTGATTAATATAGGGTTTCCTATCGCTGAAGTAGATGAATTGGGGGAAGCAATAATTACAAAAGCTCCTGGTACTGGTGGCCTTGTTTCAAGAGATACACTTAAGGAACAACTACTTTATGAAGTACATGATCCATATAATTATATATTACCAGATGTTGTTGTTAATATAGCTGATACCTGTCTAGAAGACATTGGTGAGAATCAAGTACGTGTATATGGTTCAACTGGAAAACCGGCAACAGATACTTACAAGGCATTAATCGGTTATGCCGATGGCTATATGGCAGAAGCCATTTTCGGATATAGTTGGCCAGATGCACTTGAAAAGGCTAAAAGTGCCTCTGAAATCCTTATTGCCCATATGGAGAGGGACAAACTACTGTATGAAGACATTGATATTTCTTATATAGGATATAACTCAATGCATAGATCTGTAATTAACGAACCAGATCCAGACCTGAATGAAGTATTCTTGAGGTTAGCAATAAAAGTAAGAAAAAGAAGTGATGGTACCCGACTTTCACGTATTGTCTCTCCTTTAGGTTTAAGTGGACCACCATTTCTTGCGGGGATGCTTGGTAGGGGCAGAGCAACCCAATTGTTAGGTATTTGTCCTATATTAATACCTAAGGAATTAGTAGAAAAACAAGTGAAGGTGGAGATGTAAGCATGAAAGTATTGTTAAAGGAATTGGTCCAAGTTCGATGCGGTGATAAAGGAAATGATTCGGATGTAAATATTTTTGCTAGTAACGAAAGGATTTATGCTTATTTAAAAGAAGAACTTACTGAAGAAAAAGTGAAAGCTTTTTATGGGGATCTTGTTAAAGGAGATGTTATTCGATATGAAGTACCTAACGTGCTGGCATTTAAATTTCATTTGAAAGAAGCGTTAGGTGGAGGTGGTTCATCCTCTCTTAGAATAGATGGATTAGGAAAAACAATGGGAGCGGTTATTTTACGAATGGAAGTTGATATAGACGAAGGATTACTAAAAAATGATAAAAAAGACTCCTTATATATTGGTCAGTCAAATTCCATATCTTGAGGGGTGAATAGGCTATGAAAAAAGCTCTGGAAGACATTATAGTGCTTGACTTAGGACAGATTTATAATGGACCATATTGTACGCTAATGCTCGCTTATCAAGGAGCAACAGTCATCAAAATTGAACCCCTACAAGGAGAAGTACTCCACCAACGTGTTCATGATGGAGAGATATCACATTCATTTTTAATGATGAATTCCAATAAATATGGAGTTGCTCTAGATTTAAAAACAGAGGATGGAAAAAAGCTGTTACTTGAACTTGTCAAAAAAGCAGACGTTTTAGTGGAGAATTTTAGCCTTCACACCATGGAGAAATTAGGGTTAGATTATCCTACCTTAGAAAAAATAAATCCACGTTTAATCTATGCTTCAGGTAAAGGGTATGGCTTAGATGGACCATATGCAAATTTGCCAGCAATGGATGTGACCATACAAGCAATTGGCGGTGTGGTGACTAGTACTGGTTTTCCAGATGGTCCGCCAGTAAAATCGGGAGTAGCTGTGGCGGATTTTATGGGTGGTATTCATTTGTTTGGTGGAATAACAACTGCTTTGTATCAGCGAGAGAGAACTGGAAAAGGACAGTTAGTTGAAGTTTCAATGCATGATACAATTTATCCTACTCTTGCATCTCCATTAGGAGCACATTATAGCAAACGAAATGATATTCCAGAAAGAACCGGTAATCGTCATAGCGGTTTAGCAGTTGCGCCATATAACATATACCCTGCTGAAGATGGTTACCTTGCAATTTTCTGTATAACTCAAAAACAATGGGAGAATCTAGCTCATTTTATGAACCGAGAGGATCTGCTAACAGACCCACGGTTTAAAAGTAATGTAGACAGAGCAAATCAAATTGATACGGTCGACAGTATTGTAGCTGAATACACAAAACAACAGAAAAAGATGGACCTCATTCAAGGGCTTAAAGCAGCGAATGTCCCATGCTCACCTGTCTTATCAATCGCTGAGGTAGCTGAAGACGAGCATTTGATTGCTCGAAAAATGATTAGGAAAGTAAATCACCCGATAGCTGGAGAGGTACCAGTTCCAGGTTCTCCTATTCGATTACACGATTCGCCTCTTGATGAAGTACGACCAGCCCCTTTAATAGGTGAGCACACAGATTGGATTTTAAAAGAGTTTCTTAATATTTCAGATGATGAGCTTAGTATTTTGCATGAGAAAAAAGTGATTAAATAGAAACTCTATGGGTTCCTATTAAGTGTAAAAATTATTATGAAAAAGGAGAAGGTGTAAATGACATTAATTGAAAAAGTTGCAGAACACTTCAAAGCAAGCATTGGTCAAAAAAATGAAGAACACCTAGGAATAATGTCTGGATTAATGATTCAGCGATATGCTCTAGCAATTGGTGATGATAATCCTTTATATCATGATCAAGAATACGCCCGACAACGGGGATATGCAGATATTATTGCCCCTCCAAATATGGTGGCATCAATTATGGATTGGACGGTAGGATTAAAGGAAGAGGATTTGCATGAAGATGGAACCCCGAAAACTGGCGGGATTTTACCTCCAAGTCTACAAGGGGTCCGGGTGATGGGTGGAGGTGAAATGAAAAAATTTTATAACCCCATCGTTGCGGGAACAGATTTGTATCTGACGACGGAAGTAATCGATACACATGTGAAGGAAGGAAAAAAAGGTCTTATTGCCTTTCTTGTACTTAAAAATACTTACAAGGATGAGAAGGAAAAGATCTATTGTATCAGTGAACGGACAGTTATTGCTAGATAGATAGTTAGCTGTAATGAGATATGACAAAAATGAGAATCGAGAGGGGAGTTTATTAATGCCGAATACTAAATTGGACCAGGTGGTTTTTAGAGAGATTCATGTTGGCGATGAATTACCAGTACTGAAAAAAAATACCACCACATTGCAATTGTTTCGTTACAGTGCAATAACCTGGAACACACACCGAATCCATTATGATAAAGATTATGCTGTTAAGGAAGGGTATCCTAACGTACTGGTACACTCGCATCTTCATGGCGCTTTTTTAACCCAATTGTGTACGGATTGGATGGGAGAAAAAGGTGAATTAAAGTCGTTAGAGGTTAATATTAAACGCTTTGCTGTACCAGGAGAAACACTAACATGTAAAGGGATAATTGTTGAAAAAAAGATGGAAAATGGCGAGGGTCTTGTGACTGTTGACTTAAAGGAAATAAATGAGAAAGGCGAGGTTTGTGCCCCTGGAAGGGCAGTTATTAAGCTGCCGCTTGAATAGTATTCATTTTATTAATAGTAGAATGTAAGGTGGATGGATTGCTAGTATTAATTCTTTGGTTGTTAGTAGGTCTAAAATATGAAAGCGCTTTTATGTTAAAAAGGGGGTAATACTAAATGTCATATAAGAAGTGGATCATGTCTAGCTTTATGTTAATCCTTACCTTATTCATGCTTACTGCTTGCCAAACAAAGAATACTGAAAAGACTTCAAATAATGAGAATACCAATAAACCTAGTAATACAGGAGATCCTAAGGAAGGGGGTACCTTGAGTTTTTATGATTACGATGACCCGAAAACTCTTGACCCACATAAGACATCCGCTTCTGCTACAAATAGTCGCATCGGGTTAGTATACAATAAATTAGTCACCTTTTCTACTGGTCCAGACAAGTTTTCAAGTGGAGAAGTTATCCCCGATTTAGCAAAAGGTTGGGAGATTTCCGAAGATGGAAAGACATATACATTTCATTTAAGAGATGACGTTAAATGGCAGAACATCGCTCCGGTTAATGGGAGACAATTCACCTCAGATGATGTAATTGCTACGATGGATAGAATTAAAAAGCTTCCGGGACCTCAGGCTAGTTCATTAGTAAAAGTGGAGAGCATAGAAGCACCTGATGACTACACGGTTGTATTCAAACTTTCTGAGCCATTCGCCCCACTATTAAATCACCTGGCAAGTTATTTGATGTGGATTTTACCAAGGGAAGCTACAGATGGGAAGGTCGATTTGGACAACGCAGCAATCGGTACAGGTCCATTTATTTTAGAATCATGGGAACGTGGTGTGAGTACAGTTTTTAAGAAAAATTCTGATTTCTTTGAAAAAGGGAAGCCTTATCTTGATGGTGTGACAATCTATCCTAATGGAGATGCAGCGAAAGAAATCAATGCCTTTAGAACAGGACAAACAGATGTAGTATATACGGATTCAAAAATAGATTTTGAAACGCTCAAGAAGTCTGCCTCAGATACTCAATTACAAACCGAAATCCTCACCGGAACCAGATTGTTTATTAATCAAACTAGAAAACCATTAGATAATATTCTTGTCCGCAAAGCGATGAGTATGGCGATTGATCGTGAAGGCGCATGGGAGTCTATTTATGGTAGTGGAGAATACATGGGGTACCTCTTACCAACTCTAGAGGAATGGGCAATACCATTGGAGGAACGGGAAAAATATCTAGTTTATGACCCGGAAGAGGCCAAGGAGCTGTTGGCGGAAGCGGGTTATCCAGATGGATTTGAAGTTTCAATGATTGTAACAGACGGTTATGGTCCACAGTTAGTTACTGTAGCTGAGTGGGTTGCTGAAGATTTAAAAGCAATTGGGATTAAAGTAAATATTGAAGTATTAGAATATGCGACCTTCTTTTCTGAGAGATGGCCAAAGAAAGAGTATGATATTGGGATGGGTCTGATTACTCCAGTGACTGACCCTAGCGAAAGTCTAGTACCATTTTTTAAAAGTGATGGATTTAGAAATTGGCAAGGTGTGAGTGATCCTAAGCTTGATGAAATGCTTGAACAACAAAATTTAATTCTCGACAAAAATGAGCGAATTAAATATATGAATGATATTGAAAGATATATTTTTGAAAATGTGACTAACCATGTTAATTTATTTGCCTATCACGTCCACTATTTTAAACAACCATATGTAAGAGGCTTTGACCCGCATTCTAATTATGGAAATATTCATATGAAAAATGTGTGGCTAGACAAATAAAAAGTTGGATAAATATTGAGTGTTTTTTAGGATTTAGTGCGTGAAAGGACATAAAAGTGACCCTTTATATTAGGAGTAAAATTAAAATAAAATGCTTGTACTCCAGTTATAAAGGGTCTATTTCTTGTTCTAGATACAAATGAGATGATCCGAGAAAACTATATTTTGAATTTATAGTTGTATTAGGAAGGAGGAATTTAAATGGGTAAAGAGCAATCGGTTTTACTTCAAGTCGATGAAATGAAAACTGTCTTCCAAACTCGTTCAGGATACCTAGAAGCAGTGAATGGAATTTCATTCCATATTAATAAGGGTGAAACAGTTGCTATTGTAGGAGAATCTGGCTCAGGTAAAAGTGTGACAGCTATGTCTATATTACGTTTATTGGAGAAATCCGGGAAAATATCGTCAGGAAGAGTATTACTCAATGATATAAACTTGAACGATTTGACAGATGAAGAGATTCGCAAGGTAAGAGGAAAAGAGATTGCCATGATATTCCAAGACCCTATGTCTTGTTTAGACCCAGTATACACAATTGGTGATCAAATTATCGAAGCAATAAAGATCCATGAAGATTTACCAAAAAAGGAGT
This sequence comes from Neobacillus sp. FSL H8-0543, assembly GCF_038592905.1. Taxonomy (GTDB): domain Bacteria; phylum Bacillota; class Bacilli; order Bacillales; family Cytobacillaceae; genus Neobacillus. The sequence continues at coordinate 4,624,431 of NZ_CP151943.1, forward strand.
ACCATTCCCGTGCTGTAGAACTACTTCAACTTGTTGGGCTACCCGATGCGAAAGAAAGAATGTCCATTTATCCTCATCAACTATCTGGTGGACAAAGGCAAAGAGTAATGATCGCGATTGCACTTGCATGCCGTCCGAATCTCCTTATTGCAGATGAACCTACGACAGCCCTAGATGTAACGGTACAAGCACAAATCATGGAACTTTTAAAAAATCTGCAAACGGAATTTGGTACTGCAATTATCCTTGTGACACATGATCTTGGCATTGTGGCTGAAATGGCTGACCGTGTTGTCGTTGTATATGCTGGACAAGTTGTCGAACAATCAAATGTCATAGAATTGTTTAAAAAACCAGAACATCCCTATACGGAAGCGCTGTTAAGAAGCATTCCAAAAATAGAAACAAATAAAAATGAAAGGCTTTTGGCTATCAAGGGCTCTGTACCAAGCTTGAAAGACATGCCAACAGGCTGTAGGTTCCACCCTAGATGTCAGTATGCAAGTGATATTTGTCGACAAGAAGAACCTCCGTTGATTAATCTTGGAGACAGCCATTTTAGCAAATGCTGGATGAAAGACGAAAATCAAATGTTTGCCTTGCGAAATTCGTACCAACCTGACGACGATGTTGTAGAAATGATAGAAACCCCCCTTATAGAAAAAAATAGAAACAAAGTAGTTCTTGAAGTAAAGGGGTTGAAAAAGTATTTTCCCATTACGAAAGGGATCTTTTCTAGAACAGTGGGGTTTGTCAGAGCGGTTGATGGAGTTTCATTTGATATATATGAAGGAGAAACACTTGGTCTAGTTGGTGAATCAGGTTGCGGTAAATCAACAGCAGGTCGATTAATTACGGGCTTGTTAAAGTCAACTGAAGGGTCTGTTGATTTTGCTGGACAAAATATCAGCCGAATCGACCGTCAGAGTTTAAAAAAAGTAAGGCAAAGGATTCAATTTGTATTCCAAGACCCATTTAGTTCTCTCAATCCAAGAATGACCATCGAGGATATTATTGGAGAGCCGCTGGAGGTACATGGCCTCGCCAAGGGGAAGAGAAAATACGATAGAATTATAGAACTATTAGAAACCGTCGGACTTAAAAGGGATGATATTCAAAAATTCCCTCATCAATTTTCAGGGGGACAGCGACAACGGATTGGAATCGCTAGAGCACTCGCAACAGAACCAGATTTATTAATATGTGATGAAGCAGTGTCTGCCCTTGATGTATCCATCCAAGCACAAATACTTAATCTCCTAAAAAATTTACAACAAAAAATGGGTTTATCCTATTTATTTATCTCACATGATTTAAATGTTGTGAAATATATTTCAGATAGGGTTTCGGTAATGTATTTAGGTGAAATTGTAGAAATAGCAGACTCAGAGGTTTTATTTCAAAATCCACTTCATCCTTATTCACAAGCCCTTATATCAGCGGTTCCTGTCCCTGATCCAGAACGGAAATCTGAGAGAATTATTTTGAAGGGGGAAGTGCCAAGCCCATCAAACCCTCCATCAGGATGCAAGTTTCATACACGATGTCCTGTTGCATTTGACATTTGTAGACATCAGCAACCGGTTTTGAAGGAAGTCTCCCCAGGTCATAAAGTTTCTTGCCATATTTATTAGAGGGGGTCTTTTAATGATTGAGTATATCTTGCGGCGCTTAATGTATGGAATATTAGTTATCCTAATAATGGTAATATTTGTTTTTTTTGTGATGCGTGCGGTACCGGGAGATGTTGTTGCGCTCCAGCTTGCTGAAGCCAGCTCGGTTTCAGAAGAACAAGTGGATGAAATAAAATCGCAGCTTGGTCTTGATAAAAGTATTGGTGCCCAGCTAGTGGTTTGGTTAACTGGTGCGGTTCAAGGAGATTTAGGCAATTCGCTTTGGTCAAACCAACCTGTAGTGGAAATGATTGCTAACCGCATGCCCGTTACGTTGGAGCTTACTTTCTTGTCAGTCATTTTGGCTATAATCATTGGGATCCCAATTGGTGTCATTTCAGCTGTCAAACATAATACTTTCATTGACCATATCCTCCGTGTTACTTCTGTAGGGGGCCTGTCCATTCCAAATTTTTGGTTAGGATTAATAATACTTATGATTTTATCACTCGTATTTAACTGGATCCCGCCTTTGGGATTTCAAACATTTTCGGAAAACCCAATTATAAACCTTCAACAAATGATTTTTCCTTCTTTAGTTTTAGCTGTTACACTAGCTTCCAGCATCATTCGAATGACACGTTCGGCATTATTGGAAGTTCTCCATACTGATTTTATCCGGACCATACGGTCAAAAGGTGCGAAAGAACGTGTTGTTATTTACAAACATGCGCTTAGAAATTCCTTAGTTTCTGTCATTACGTTAATTGGGATACAGATAGGGACTCTGTTAGGTGGAACTGTTGTTCTTGAAACGATTTTTTCTCTTCCAGGTTTGGGTAGCTTGATATTTGAATCCGTAACCATAAGAGATTACCCAATTGTTCAAGCCTCTGTTCTAACATTTGGATCAATGTTTTTACTCGTTAATCTTGTAGTTGATGTGATGTATGGATGGATTGATCCTAGAATTCGTAACAACTAAAAAATCATTTGTCAATATTACTATCTTGAATACAAGGGGTGAAAAAATGCAGGAATTGCAATTGGAAATGCAAAAAAAAGGTATTGTCAAAAGGAATACAAAAGTAATCAAATTTAGAGGAGACTGCAAGCGTTTTATTAAAACTCAACCTATTGGAGCCATTTCAATTGGTTTCATATTATTAGTGATATTAATTTCCCTATTTGCTCCTATCATAGCACCCTATGATCCTATTTCACAAAACAGGCAAGCCATCCTGGCTGCCCCAAGTGCAAACCATATTTTTGGTACAGATGATTTGGGTAGAGATGTTTTTAGTAGAATTATTTTCGGATCGAGGATATCTCTTCTTGTAGGATTTGCCTCCGTTTTGTTTTCAATGATATTTGGGATTTTCTTTGGTGTTGTTTCTGGATATTTTGGTGGAGTGATAGATATGATTATTCAACGAATCATGGATGCGGTGATGTCCATTCCATCCTTAATCTTAGCTTTGTTTATCGCAGCGTTACTAGGTCCAGCAATCCAGAATGTGATTATTGCCCTAATTATCATTGAAACCCCACGGTTTGCAAGAATTGTTCGGGGTGAAATGTTACGGATTCGAGAAACAAATTATGTAGAAGCCTCCCGTTCCATAGGTTCAAGTGTTTTCAGGATTATTTGGAAACACGCAATCCCTAATATGGGTGCACCAATTATCGTACTTGCAAGTTTAGCTTTTGGTCAATCAATTATTGCTGAAGCTTCACTTAGTTTCTTGGGAATCGGAACACCACCGCCAAATCCTTCTTGGGGATTAATGTTAAGTGATGCCAGCCGCTTTATGGAAACAGCTCCTTGGCTTGTCTTATTCCCGGGTTTGGCACTTGCTTTTTGTGTTTTAGCTTTTAACTTATTAGGGGATGCATTAAGGGATTTCTTGGATCCTAAGTTATCTTCATAAAACATGGCAGGATAATAAAGTTTAAAAAGGAGGTAACTCAATTGAATTTGGAAGGGTTAATTGTGAAACAAGAGGATAAAGTATTATCCATTACCTTAAATAAGCCAGATGTCCTTAATGCACTCGATCTTGAGCTGAAAGAAGGGTTGCTTCATGCGTTGGAATTTGCTAAATTAAACCCTGATATTCAAGCTGTCCTAATTTCAGGTGCAGGTCGTTCTTTTAGTTCAGGCGGAAACATAAAAAATATGGACAAATCCATTCCTATCGATACATTTGAATATTTAGGCAAAACAAAAGAACTTATTCTAGCAATGAGTCATTTAGAAAAGCCAATTATTGCAGCTGTACATGGAAATATTGCCGGAGGTGGGTGTTGTCTGGCATTAGCCTGTGACATTATTTTTGCGGCAGAAGAAAGTAAGTTTTTTTTCACTTTTTCAAAGGTCGGTTTGATTCCAGATAATGGTGGAATGTTCTTTTTGCCAAGGACGATAGGGCTGTATCGTGCAAAAGATATCCTGTTTACAGCACAACCTATTTCCGCGAAAGATGCCCTCGATTGGGGAATGGTCAATCGGTTATACCCTAAAGAACAGCTTTTTTCTAAGGCAATGGAATATGCTCGAAAGCTATCGGAAGGACCGAGTATTGCAATTGGGCAGATTAAGAAAATTGCCAATCTCGCAATTGTAAATGATTTAGAAAGTGTATTGGAAATGGAGCGGTCTAATCAGGTAGTACTCCAAACTACAATTGATCATAAAGAAGGGGTAAATGCATTTTTAGAAAAAAGACCTGCTAAGTATCAAGGCAAGTAATAAAAAACCACTAGGTTAACCTAGTCAAGAAAATTTTCTTTGTTGGGTTAACCTTTGTTAAACTAATTTTATTTGATTGCTATAATCTAAATAGCTATTAATCCTTTTATAAACCGTTATAATGAAATAATAATATAATTCTGATTCCTGAATACTATGAGTAATTTATTATGCAGTTATTAATGTAGTTTCTTGTTCGAGTCTTGTACAACAAAATAGAGGTGTGAACTATGGTTAATGAAAGGTCAATTACTAAATTATCCAGTATAATTTCTGATGAACTTCGTAATATTATTTTCGAAAAAGAGTATGAAAAAGGAGCCTCATTTTACTCAGAACGTGAAATAGTTGAGAAATGGTCTTGTAGTAGAGCAACTGCAAGAGAGGCTTTATTACTTTTAGAATTTGAAGGCTTAATCACTACTAAACCAGGGGCAGGTGGTGGAGTTTTTATTCGGGAACCTAATTCTAAATCATTGTTAAGATCATTTCAAACTTTAATTAATTTTAACAATGTAACACATGAAGAAATAACTGAAATAAGGTTGGAAATTGAATCCCTTTGTGCAAGGTGGGCTTCACTAAGAGCAACTGATGACGACCTAAAGTATATTTCAGAAGTAATGCTTGAATTTGAGAAGGAAATAAGTGTAAAAGGGATTAGAGAAGAAAAAAATGTTGAATTTCATATGGCGATAGCAAATGCTACTCATAACCGAGTTCTAATCATGCTGATGAAAATTATTGAGTCGCTCGTTTTTGAGGATGTACTTCGTTTTGAATATACAAATAAACAACAGGAAGAACTAATTAAAGTACACCGCAAAATTTATGATGCCATTGCAGCTCGGAATCCGGAGGTTGCTGAAAGGCGTATGCGAGGGCATATGGAAGCTTATCGGAGGGCAACTGCAAATAAAAATGTTCATTACTAACTCAAACTTCGGTCCTGCTAATTTGGGTGCGAGGTTAAGTAAAAACAAAATAACTATTTACCATCATTTATATTGAAGCTAATTCTTGTCAAATGTTAAAATAATGCCTGATTGTTAATTAATGCATCTACAAAGAAAATTGTAGATGTTTCTTTTTGTTGCCATCCAGTAACATAGATATAAAACTTTCTATTATGAGGTGACTGATAAAAAATGAGCTCGAAAAAACAAAAATCCGTTCTTGAACATAAGGATTATCAAGCAGAGATTGAGCGTTTAGAGTTTACAAAGGAATACATAAAAAGCATTTTGGAAATTTCGAAAGGGAATAAAGAGCAGTTTGTTGAGAATCTAAAAGAAGCATTCGCCGAACTCGATACATCAGATAGTAGTTTAAGCTACATGACCTTACTTACGAATGCTCAATATTTAGAATTGGCCGAGAGTGAGTTAGAACGACTAGCTAGCGTCATCAGCAAACCATACTTTTCTCGAATTAATTTTACTAGCAGTGGTGACACCTACGAAGAGATTTTATATATCGGGAAAGCCTCCCTGTTTGACCGGGTAAATCAGATCCCGATTATTGTTGATTGGCGGTCTCCGATTGCAAATGTTTACTATGATGGTCGGCTAGGGGATGTGACGTATGACGCCTACGGTGAAACACAAAGCGGTTATTTATCTTTAAAGAGACAATATGAAATTGAGGATGGATGGTTAAAAGAGATTCGAGATATCGATTTAACCACACATGATGAAATATTGCAGAAGTCCTTATCAGGAAAAGCTGACAATCGATTAACCGAAATTGTTGCGACTATCCAAAATGAGCAAAATGAAGTCATTAGAGCGTCCCTTAAACATCCGATTATTGTTCAAGGTGCTGCAGGAAGTGGTAAAACAACGATTGCTCTTCATAGAATATCCTATTTCCTATACTCTTCCGGATATCGATTTCCTCCCGAAAAATTAATGATTCTTGCACCCAATCGATTGTTTATCGATTACATTTCCGCTGTCCTTCCTGATTTAGGGGTAAACAAGATCAAACAAACCACCTATATTGATTTTATGAGAATGTGTTTAGGTAAGAAAATTAAATTAATCTCTCCCAATTCAAAATTAATGACGCTCATTAAAGGAAATGAAAAATCAAAATCGATCCAATGGGTTTCTAGTTATAAAGGATCTCTGGAATTTAAGGATTTAATTGATTCCTATTTGAAAGAAATTGAATTTTCTTTGGCACCCACCGAGGATTTTATGATTGAAAAATCCCGGCTAATGAAAGGGGAAAAACTCAATAGACTTTTTTTAAAAGAATTTCGATACTTACCTATCTATAAAAGGCTGGATAAAGTTAAAAACTTATTAGCGAATGATTTAAGACTAAAAAAATCAATGATTCTATCCAAAATAAATAAAAAATATGATGATGCACTAGATAAGGCGCTTTATAGCACCAGACTGGATCCGGAAAAAAGAAGAGAAAGAGTAGTATCCTTAATGGAAAGAAAAGAAAATAGAATAACTGCGGTGGGACAGGAGTCGAAGGTAGCGGTAAAAAATTATATGAATTCTTTTGTTAAAAGGGATATGTTTACGTTATACCAGGAGCTGATGACTTCGCGTGAACTTTTACAAAAGTATTCACCTAATCTCTCAGATAGAGAATGCATTAGATTAAGCACCTATAGTCATAGGATTTTTGCTAAAAATGCTCTGGAGCTTGAGGATTTAGCTCCGTTGTTTTATATGAAAGCAAAACTAGAGGGCATTGAAGAACAATATAAAATGAAGAGCGTTTTCATTGATGAGGCGCAGGATTATAGCTATTTTCAATTTGCTGCAATGAAAGAAGGATTTGAAACAGAGCTATTTACAATTGTGGGTGACTTAGCCCAAGGAATTCATTCCTATCGAGGGCTAAATAGTTGGGAACCTGTAATAAAGGATATTTTCCCGAATGCTAATTATCAAACGCTGCAAAAGAGTTATCGAACAACGATTGAGATCATGCATTTGGCCAATGATATTCTTTCAATTATGGATAAAGATTTGCCAAAAGTAGAACCAGTTATTAGACATGGAGACAAACCACGGTTTACGAAAATTAATCCTACCAATTTGGAACAGGTAAGAGAGACCCTTGAACATGATATTCATTTACTTAAAGACGAAGAATTACATTCGATTGCGATTATTGGAAGAACCGACAGCGAGTGCGTACGAATACATAAAATACTAGAAAATAGTAACCTTCCAATACAGCTTTTAGAAGAAAAACAAGATATGCAAAAGGGAAGCGTTGTAATCTTACCATCACACCTTTCAAAAGGGTTAGAATTTGATGCAGTTCTGATTCTGTCCTTGGAGGAATCCTTTACGGAAAAAGAAATCGATATAAAATTGTTGTATGTGGCGATGACAAGACCGATGCATAGGTTGTATTTATATGCGAGTGAGCAATCAAGTTTATTATTAAATAAAGTCGCATCCGGACATTTTGAAATGATGAAGTAAAAAAAGTGACAGTCACCATTGATGTCACTTTTATTTTTGGAAAAATTTTATTGAAAAGTATTGACACTGCAAATGAATATATGGTAAATTTATCTCGAGTTAAAGATAACTTAATTCAAACTATTTTCGTAGAATAATTTCAACTTAGATATCTCGACGGGTTTGCCTTACTGGGTAAACAATTTTTTGGATATATATCTCGAATTCTAACTAAAAAAACAAAATGGGGGAATTTTAAAATGACAAAATGGACAGTAGACCAATCACACTCAAGCGTAGGATTTGAAGTAAAACACATGATGGTATCAAAAGTAAAAGGACAATTTGAATCTTACACAGCAGACGTAGAAGCGGCAGATTTAACAGATCTAACTACAGCATCTATTTCATTCAAATTTGACGTGGCAAGCATCAGCACACGCAGTGAAGATCGTGATAACCACTTAAGATCAGCTGATTTCTTTGACGTAGAAAATAACCCAACAATTGATTTTGTATCAACAAGCATTGCAAAAGATGGAGAAAATTTCAAGGTAACGGGTGACTTAACGATTAAAGACGTAACAAAATCAGTAACTTTCGATGTTGAATTTGGCGGTAAAGGTACAAACCCATGGGGTGTAGCAGTTTACGGATTTGAAGCAGAAGCGAAAATCAACCGTGAAGAATTCGGTCTTACTTGGAACGCAGCACTTGAAACAGGTGGCGTACTTGTAGGTAAAGACATCAAAATCAAAGTAGAATTAGAATTAAACCCAGCAGCATAATTTAGTTACAATGCTTCTAGAAAAAAAGTGACAGGAACCATCCATTATTTGGAAGGTGCCTGTCACTTTTTTTTCAAGCATCTCGATAGGTACTGATAAATTTAGATGTAAGGATAGGGCATTAGGACTAACAGTAATCCATATATTGGGGAGGAGATGTTTAATAAGGAGGGACCACATGGCTGCAAATCCGATTGTTGTTAGATCATTAGACGAAATTAAATTTTGGTCTAGGATCATGAAAGAACATTCTTTATTTTTAAGTCTAGGATTCACCTATGAACAGAAGCAGTTAATTGAAGAAGCACAGCAGTTTATGGCTTTATTCGAGAGGATTGAGGAGAAGCTATCTAGATTTACGGTGGATTCAGATTTACGCCAAGTTCAAGCATTTAATTCCGAGGTATACCAAGCGGCGGCGTCTATTTATGGGTATAAAAGGAAGATATTAGATTTAACTCTTCGCTGTCAAATCAGGCACAATAATTTCCCCTTATTAGTTGATCATATAAGCAGAGAGGCAGCATACTTTGCTAATCGATTAAAAGAACTAAATGAAGGTATATTAGCCCCGACACCAGATGCTGTAATTGAAGAAAATGTATTTTTCTTAAAGATAATGGCTGACCATGCTAAGTTTATCGGACACCTTTTAGATCCTTCGGAAAGAAAGTTAGTGGACCAAGCTAGAGAGTTTAGTCATGATTTTGACCAATTATTGTTTCAAGCAGTGGATTTGGAATATATGCGACCACAATCGGAAACCAAACCGATACTTGGCCAATTCTTAGATCAAAATAGAGTTTCAGTTGTTTCCTTAAGGGATTTTAAGAAAACAGCCAGAGATCTTATTGAAGCATGTAAAATAAAAAGCAATATTCATCCTTTGTTAGCAGACCATACCTTTAGAGAAGCGGAAAGGTTCTTGCATATCATAGACATGTTTGAAGCTAATCTGACTAGTAAATAAGGGTGTGCCTTCTTTGGCACGCCCTTTTCCAAATGTCAGATCCTTTTTAATTTCGAGAAACTAGCAGTAAGAATATATCCATCCAAGCAGGATAAAATATAGTATTGGAAAAATGTAGAGTTTGGAAAGGTCTGTAGAATAGGTTTGAAGCACTCAAATAGGAAACTCCTGCTTATATTGGCTTTTGTTTGCTGTTTATTGATCATGGGGTTTGATAAGTCTGAAGAGAGGGAGATAACTTTTCTTGTTAGGTCCATGATTACCACATTAAATGAAAAAAATCCTGAGGGATATATTCAAACTTTAAGCGATCATTTTATCAAGGTAACTTATGGTGATAAGGAGTTCATAAGGAGGAATATTCAGGATTTTGGTCATATCGATTTGTTAGAGTTTGAAGTAATATTATTAAAGACTTATACATCCACTGTTTATTACAAGCTGATACATACCAGTAAAAATGGTGTGAAAACAAATTTTTATGGTGAAATGATTTTGGTAAAGTCAAAAGAAGGCTGGCAAATTTATTATGTTTCAGAAGAAGTAGAATGAAATAAAAACCAAAATGTATTCAGTTAGACGCCATCATAAATTATGATGGCGTCAATTTTTTTTGATGAGGTATTGAATGTAAACATAAACTACAAATTTTATTTTGAAAATTCTTGACTAACAGTAAAAAATGGAATATATTTTAATTAACAATTAACAAATTGTTAATTAAAGGAGTTGCTAAAAATGGAACCTAAAAATAATTTTACGACACCGGATGGTTATACGAGTGATATTGCTGTCTTTACGATTACATCGCTGGGAAATGGGGAGTATAAGCCTCCGATAAAAAATTTAAAGATCATGTTGATTAAACGAAGTGAAAGGGACCATGAAGGGAATTCGAATATTGATGCAGGAAAGTGGGCGTTACCTGGTGGATTTGTTCGTCCGAACGAGACGGCTTTTCAAGCAGCGGAACGCAAGTTAGTGGAAGAAACAGGAGTAGATGGACTGCGTATTAAACATTTTGGCGTCTATGATTCTCCGAGCCGGGACAAAAGAGGATGGATTATTTCAAATGCTCACTACGTCATTGCGAATGAAGCTGCATTAAAGAGCCGGAAAGCGACGTATGATGCCTCTGATATCCAACTGTTTACGATTGAAGAGGCTAAGGCCCTTAATCTTGCATTTGATCATCGAAAGATTATTGATGATGCACTATGGTTTATAAAAAAGGATATGGCATTAACTACACTTGCTAAACATTTTCTTCCTAAAGAGTTTGTTCTTTCAGAACTGCAAGGGGTATTATTAACCGTTTTGGATGACCCATCGATATCGACAGATGCTGCCTTTTTTAGGAAAGCTCCAACACTACCTTTTATTGAAGCGGTATCGGAAAACGGAAAGCCAAAGAAGTCAAATAAGTATTCGAAAACACCTGCACAGCTCTATCGTTTTAATGAATTTCAACCGATTGTTTCTGTCTATAAAAATAAATTAAAAGGTTAAAAAGACGATAGGGGAGAGAGACAGATGGGGATAGTTAAAAATTGGACGCGGTTTGAAATTACTTGGCTGTTCACTTTTACGATGGTAATCGTTTATCTTTTCTTTGTTTGGTCAGACTCACTCATTGGCTTGATTTCATCAATAAGTGGAATGCTGTGCGTAGTTTTAGTAGCGAAGGGAAAAATTTCAAATTATTACTTTGGGATCATTCAAACGTTAACCTATGCCTATATTGCATATGGCTATGGTCTTTATGGAGAGGTAATGTTAAATGCGCTGTTTTACTTTCCTATACAATTCATCGGGATCTATTTATGGAAAAAGAACAAAACAGATCGTGTCGTTAAAGGGGAAGATGTCAAAGTTAAAAGTCTTTCAAGATCGGGTTGGTTTTATACTATATTATCCATCCTCATCCTTACGATTGGCTATGGGTTCTTTTTGAAATACCTGGGGGGTAACAATATTTGGACGGATTCAGCGACAAATGTATTGTCGATTGCCGCACAAATCATGATGTTAAAACGATTAACGGAGCAATGGATTCTTTGGATAGCAGTAAATGTCTTATCAATTTTCCTCTGGCTAAGTGTGCTCTTCTCTCAAGGTGGGAATGATTTTTCGATGTTAGTGATGTGGTCCGCCTTCCTAGTTAACAGCATTTATGGATACCTAAACTGGCGCAAAATGTATCAAAAACAAATGAATGAGGTGAAATAAATGACGGTAGGTTTTATTGGCGGTAAGTTTCTTCCCCTCCATCTCGGTCATGTGTATGCCATCGTTTATGCTTCGTCCGTCGTTGATGAACTGTACGTTGTTTTGTCACATAGTGAGCTGCGTGATAAGGAATTATGTGATGATACAAAAATGGAGTATATTCCGCCTCAAATTCGTTTGCGCTGGCTATCACAGTTAACGAAAGAGATGCCGCATGTAAAAGTAATCTCGATTGAAGATGATCAAGATAATGATCACTACAACTGGGAGGAAGGAGCTCAATTAATTAAAAAGGGAATTGGAAAGCCGATTGATGCAGTGTTTAGTTCGGAGTGTGATTATAAAGGTATCTTTAAGGAACTTTATCCAGATTCAAAGCATGTCCTGATTGATCCGAACCGCTCACATGTTAACATCTCCGCTACGGCGATTCGTAAGGAAGGGGTATTTCGTCATTGGAAGTTCATTCCCGACTTTGTTAGACCCTATTTTATAAAAAAGGTGGTTGTGGTGGGAACCGAGAGCTGTGGAAAATCTACCTTAACGAAAAACCTTGCAAAAATCTACAACACAACCTATGTTGAAGAGTATGGACGAATGGTTTGTGAAGAAATAGGCGGTTGTGAAGGTATTATCCAAAAGGAAGATTATCACAAAATTGCTTTTGGCCATAAGTTGGAGGAAATGAAGGCAATCGAAAAAGCAAATAAGGTCGTTTTTATCGATACGGAAGCCATCGTGACCCAATTTTACTCAAATTTATACAATAACGAACATCAAACCATCCTTGATGAAATCGCTAACCTGCAAGATTACGATCTTTGGCTATACCTGGAACCTGATGTGAAGTGGGTGAATGATGGACTAAGAGCTCATGGAGAGGAAGCCGTTAGGGACAAAAACAATCAGGATTTAAAGAGATTACTAAACAAGCATAATAATATAGATTATAAGATTTTGAGTGGAGATTATGAGGCTAGGCTAAGGGGCGCAATTGAGGAAATTGAAAAGCTAGTAAAGTGAAACGGGATTAGGCGAGGGAACGATACAAATAGAATCGTTCCCTTTTGCATGGGAAAAGGTCGCCCGAGGTTACAATACAGATAGTAGGCGTTCGATTAGACAAAGTGCTGTTGGTGAGGTAACCTTATCCTATGTGTTAATAAAAGGAAAAAGTGAAAGGATGATCGTATGAAGGTTGCAATTTTTGATTTCGATGGAACGTTATTTCCTAAGGAGACTTTCCCGCTATTAATGGGTCATTTGAAGAATCATCCTGTTCATTTTCAGAAGTATCGGAACTTCTTCCTAAGGATTCTACCTGTATATGCTGCCTACAAATGTAAGCTTTACCCTGAACAGAAATTTAAAGAATATTCAATGTGGAGCTATATCGCTGCTTTTGGCACTTCTCCCAAAGTTGAAGTGGAGCAATTCTTTTCGCAAATTGGCGAGATCATGAGTCATAACTTAAGCGAGTCGGTTTTACATAGACTGCAACAGCACCAATCGGATGGCTATTATACGATGCTGGTCTCAGGCGCGTATGAACCGTTACTACACTCAGTCACGAAAAATGTGAACTTTGATTTTATCATTGGAAGCAGTATTCCCTATACGGATGAAAAATTGCCAAAAAAAGCACCTATCAATTATATCTACGGTGAACGGAAAACGGCATCTATCAATGCTCATCTTTCTGATACAGAAGTTGATTGGGAAAATAGCTTTGCATATGGGGATAGTTACACCGATTTAAATGTGCTTGAGTTAGTAGGCAATCCTGTTGCAGTTAATCCCGAACCTCGGCTATTAGAAGTGGCTAATCATAAGAAATGGGAAGTCATTTAGGGTGTCACGCAAATATCGACTATCAGATTATAAAGAAACTCCCTTCAAATACTAGAAGGGAGTTTCTACTGGTTATTGCCGTTTTCCCGGCTTTTCAATTAGGAAAGTGATGATGCCAAATAGGAAAAAAGCCAGTAACAGTAAGGATCCACCAACGATAAAGAGTACCATTACAAGGGTCTCGTTTAATTCAAAGGGATTTATATTGTACATCCACATCCCTAAGGTTAGCCCGACAGCACCTATCATACTCAGAATGCTGTGGAAAGCTACAAGCTTTTTGTATTTAACTGTATACACCTTATAAAAGATTCCCCATGCAAATACTGATAGCCATCCTACCAGCAAAATATGTGCGTGAATTGGTCTTAGTGAATAATCCATATTTCCAGACATTTGTGCACCTAAAAAGGTTCCAATCATACCAAATATGGCCGAAAATCGGATTAAGCGGATACTCCATGTTTGTTCCATTTTCATTTCCCCCAATTTTCTATTTATACGGAAGACGAAGAGTAAAGGAAGTTCCTTCGCCAAGCTTACTATCAACCGTAATTTCTCCTCCATGGAGATCTATAATTTGTTTAACGATGGATAACCCAAGTCCTGTCCCATCTTTTTTTCTTGCCGAATCGACCCGGTAAAAACGGTCAAAAATCTGGCTGACTGATTCTTGGGAAATGCCTATACCTGTATCTTTAAAAATGATGGTAATGAAGGTATCTGTTTTCTCTAGATTGATCCAGATGTTACCTCCCTGGACATTATACTTAATCGCATTAGTCAGCAAATTGTCCCAAACATTGCTCATAAGCTCTGCGTCAACCTTCATTCGGATGGAAGGGAGCTTATAGGAGACTTCGATTTCTTTTTCCTCGAGTCGCCATTGATTCCTGCGTAAGGTTTTTTTAATCTGGTCATCGATTTGGGCGTTTGAGAGCTTCATCGGGTAGGCATTCTGATCAAGGGACGTTAACAGCAGTAGTTGCTTTGTTAAATTAGAAAGCCGTTTTGATTCATGGTCAATGATTTCCAAGTAGTCACTGCGTTCCTGTTCGGTTATTTCCTGTGACTTTAATAGCTCAGCATACCCTTGAATATTCATGAGCGGAGACTGGAAGTCATGTGAAACGTCATTGATAAACGATTTTCGCGCTTGATCATTATGCTGTAATTGTTTCTGCATAGTGTCAAAGCTTTTAATCAATTCACCAATTTCATCATTCCGGTCAATTTTTAAAGAATAATTAAAATTCTCTCGTGTAATTTCTTTTGTCGCTTCCGTTAACTTTGTGATCGGTTGAATAAGATACTTGGCAAACCATATGACCCCTATGATGCTAATAATCGAAACTGCAAGAATAAACCCGGCAAGAATGATATGAATATCGGAAAAAAGCAGCTTATTATTGGGACGCAAGAATAAACCGTATTGCTGCTCATTCATGTTGAACGGGACCCCAACGGTATTTTTAACATCATTGGAGAAATGTCCCATCATTAAAAACTGACTAGAGAAACTTTCCATTCCATGGTAGGTTTTCTTTTCTTCAAGGACCCTCATGGCTTCCTGAGGAAGATCAGTCTTAGTAAAAGGCTGACCAAAATAATCTTCTTTCCCCGAATCATTTAACACATAAATTTGATACCCAAGCTTACTAATCGATTTCAAATAAGGCTCGAAGGAGAAAAGATGGTTATTGATTTCAAGGTTTGAGGCAATTTCCTTCGCAATCTCCACATTTTGTTGATCAATCTTCTGCTTTGTTGACGACATGTACACCAAGTTGGCTAATACAAATCCAATCGTGATACTTATGATTAAAAGAAAAAGAGTGGCTACAATAAATTTTCGATAAAGAGTTCTCACTTGGTTACCTCAAGCTTATAACCAATACCCCGAATGGTTTGAATCTCCACCGTTGCTTCGTACTTTTTCAACCGTTCACGAATACGGTTAATATGGGTATTTAGCGTTTGTTCGCTTCCTTCATAATCGACTCCCCATGCTTGTTCAATTAATGCAGTCCTAGGAGTAATCTTGTTTATGCGTGAGGCTAAGAGGCTTAACAATTCGAACTCCTTTAGAGGCAGTAGAATCGTTTCTTGATTGATGGTTACTTCAAAGCTTTTCCGATCAATCAAAAGATTCCCGACATTGATGACTGTTTCTAATGCCCGTTCGACACGTCGTAACACGACGGCCACGCGGAAAAGCAGTTCCTTCACTTCGAATGGTTTCACGATATAATCCTCTGATCCAGATAAAAAGCCTTGTTCCTTGTCGTCAAGCTGTCCTTTAGCAGTTAACAGAATAACAGGGATAGAAAAATCCTCTGTTAATATTTTCGTTAACTCAAAACCATTCATTCCGGGCATCATTACATCGACAATGGCTAAATCAACAGTTTTTTCTTCCAAGAACGCTAAGGCTTCTTCCGCGTGATTAGCCCGAATGACCTGATAGCCTTCACGGCTCAAATGGATTGAGACAAGCTGTTGTATATATAGATCATCATCTACAACGAGAATTTTCATAGGTTATACCTCCTAAAAAGGGAAAAATACAAAGGGCGAACCCTTTATATTCTATTTATCTTTTTTTGGCAAGAAGACCCCTTCCTCAAGGAGTGAGTAGTGCGTAGCCCATATGAGTAGGAAGGGGATGGATTAATTGCCTCTCCAGAGGAGCAGGTTTTTGCTAGTAACAGAACAAACATTCTGTTATAATGAAGTAAGAAATAAATAGGAAGGAGCAGGACCTATGAGCAGGAAAGCCTATTTTTCGAACCGTATCTATAAAAATACGTTGTCTGGAGAAAACGTGGCGGCTATTGGTCATGCTCTATTTGTATTTAACAAAGCAAAACATTTTGCTTTTAGTACATTGGTCAAAGAAAAGCGTTCAGGCAAGATAAAGCGTACGAAATCTCTCCACCTTACCGTGAAGGAACAGTTCCAACTCGATGATTATTATGTGAACAGTATTGTCCAAGAAGCAAATGCAAAACTAAAAAGTTTAGCCGAGTTAAATAAGCTTTATACCACAAGCAAAGAAGAACAAATAAAGGCGTACAATAGAAAGTTAAAAAAAGAGAAATCCCATTTGACCACCCTCATGAAGATTAAACAATCGTTTGTCAAAGGCAACCCGTCCTTCCCCAAGAATTCCAAAGAACAAAAAGCTGGAAACTTTTTTGTCGTCAACTTTAAACATAGAACTGACCTCTACTACCATGCCTATAAGTTTGAACATCACTATCTAGATATACAAATCAAAAAAGCTCGAAACAAAATTGGCTTCCTCACCTTAAAACAAAACAGACGGCTAGAAGAATTAAAACAATTAAAAACAAAGGTTTCAAGCGTGGTCTTTGGCACAAAAAAACGATTTAAATCTCAATTTACCATGGAGAAGTATTCGAAGAACCATAAGCAATGGAAATATGATTGGCAGAAGTCACGTTATCGTCAAATGACGATTTCCGGACGGAAGGATGCAGGTTCTGGGAATTTCGTCTTTCTTTATGATCCAGACAATAACAAGTTGAGCTTTAAAACTCCAGCAGGTGTAGTAGTTAGTATAGAAGAGCTTCATTTTCCTTATAGAAATGACCTGGTAAAATCCTGCATTTTTACTCAACAAAAATGCAAGAATAAAAAGAAATATGGTAAACCCCTTGGCTGGTCCGTGGAAGACCACGGTGACTATTACATTTTTAAATGCATCATTGAGGAAGTACCCAATCCGTATAAGAACTATTCAAAATTGGATGGTGTTATAGGAATCGACAGCAATGTTAATCATTTTGCCATTTCCAATGTAAATAGTAAAGGCCAGCTTCTTTCGTCCTGGTCCTTACCATTTGATTTAGCAGGAAAAACCTCTAATCAAGCCACCAAAATCATAGAAGCAGAAGCCATCGAATTGGTGGATATTGCTGTTCGGTTGAACAAACCCATTGCCGTTGAAAAACTGGACACGACTCCATCGAAAGCTTCAAGGCCGTATGGTAATAAAAGGGCGAACCACTTAATGTCAATGTTTGCTTATAAGAAAATGATATCTTCCATTAAAGCTAGGGCAGAGAGAATGGGCGTGGCTGTTTTTGATGTGAATCCAGCTTACACCAGCCAAATTGGAAAAATGAAATACATGAAGCGATGCGGCATTTCTATCCATGAAGCTGCCAGTTATGTCATCGCACGAAGAGCTTTGGGTTTCAAAGAAAAACTCCCACCTGTGTTGAACACACTATTACCGGAGAAGATAATAGGTGTCCATCATTGGAGGCAGTGGGGGTATGTTTCTAAATTGCTGAAAGGGGTACGCACGTGTGCGTACTACCAATCAGAACTTTTTGATGTAGACAAGTTTCGTTTGTCGAACGAACTCTTCTTTCCCAAGGCTCTCACAGATTGGGAGAAAAAAGGTTTGTTGAAATTGAAAAGTGGAAAAACCCTTCCTAGTTGAACGGGAAACGGTCATATATCCAGTATATATGTCTTGCATTACAAGAATCCCCCACTTCAAACAACCCTTTAGGTTGTTAAGTGGTGGGTAGTTCAATGTCTATTATGAGAGGTTTGCTTATCTTTTTCAAATAATAGTATTAATGCTGGTAGTAACATACCGCGCACAAGGAACGTATCAATTAAGATCCCAATCGCAATCATAAATCCAAAAATGAAGAGATCAGCGATTGGCATGGTGGTCAGTGCTGCAAAAGTTGCGGCTAATATGATACCTGCTGATGAAATCACACCGCCAGTATTGCGGATAGCAATTTCAAGTGCCTCTTTCACACGATGCGTTTTTCTTTCCTCCATAAACCGTGAAACAAGGATAATATTATAATCGATCCCCAGTGCCACTAGGAAAATAAACGCATAAACTGGAACACGAGTACCCACTGCTTCATATCCAAACAAGACGTCTACAAGGAATATTCCAAGTCCCAATGCAGATACATAGGATAATAGGATGGTTGCCATCATATAAAGTGGCATCTTAATGGAACGTGTAAGAGCAAATAATAATAATAGGATGAGTAGAGTTTCTAGAATCACAATTTTTATTATATCTTTATTATTTACTTGACGCTCATCGGCTAGTTTTGTTGTCACTCCGCTATAATGAGCCTCTCCATCAATGGATAAATCCTTTAACATTTCAGGTGTTTTTTCACGTAAATCATCAACATAATTAAGAGCTTCCTTAGAGTATGGATTCAGTGATAGTGAAACGCTTAGCTTTAATGCCTTTGCATCCTCCGTTTGTCCCATTATCCGAACAGCTGCAATTTCCTTTTCAGTCTGCAATTTTTCGATGATTGTTGTTGAATCTTCTTGATTCAAAGCATCTTCACTAATGATGAGGAGGGTGGAAGGTGCAAGCTCGCCTTTGTCATATCTTGCCTCTACAATTTCATATCCTACGCGAGAAGGCAAGTCTTTCGGGAACTTTTTCACTGTATCAAATTCATACTCAAGATTAAACACATTCAAAGCCGTAACGACGAGTATTATCGCGACAATTCCGCCAGAGATACCAGGCTTGTTTACGACGAATTTGCCAATCGGCCCCCAGATTCCGTGTTTAATTTCTTTCATCTCACCATATTTCGGAACCTTCGGCCAGAAGGCTTTTCTGCCGAATAACGTAAACAGTGCAGGTACCAATGTAACAGACGCTAGGATGATAAAGAACACCGCAATCCCGAAGATGGGAGCAAAGTTCTGATATTCACGAAAATCTGCAAAAAATAAAACCAACATCGCAGCAAACACGGTTCCACCGGCAAAAAATAACGGCTCACCAGTGGCACGCATGGCATACTTCATGGCATCATATTTACTTTCATATTTGTTAAGCTCCTCACGGTAACGAGAGAACACAAATAATGAATAATCAATTAGTGCAGCAAAAAGCAAGATACTCATGATGGAAGTGGTAGCATTATTGATTTCTAAACCACCAGCACCCATTAAGGCTACACTTTGATTCACAATCTGATAAACGATAACTGTTGCAAGTAACGGAATAAAGGCAAGTAGGGGTGAACGGTATATAGCAATTAGTAAGACTAAAATAATAATAATCGTTGAAAACAGGAGGACAAAGTCCGCTTGTTCAAACAATTTAATCGTATCTCCCGCAATCCCTACTGGACCCGTGATATAAAACTTCGTACTTTCAAGTGAATCTGCGATTTTTGTGCCCACTTCAGTGGCTTTGTCATTGATTTCGGAATATTCGCTATTCCCCAGACCTTTTTCTAACTCCATCGGGACAATCATGGTTGAATTATCTTCAGAAATAAAACCAGTCAATGCTTGCGGTGGGAGTGCGCTAATATCAACGATGGTTTCTATCCCTTTAATATCTTCAGCAATGATTCCATTCAAGATTTGTGTGACTTCATCTATACTGATGTCACCAATTTCATTATGGAATACCAGAATTCCTGGTGTTCCTTGCTCGTTTGGAAAAAGATCTTCCGTCTTTTTCTCAGCGATGATTGATTGTGCTTCATCAGGAAGTGCTTGGAAATTGGTTACTTTATAGTCACCAAGCATTGGTCCGGCACTTAAGCCAACCATAAGGACAAGCCAGGCAATAATCGTAATCCACATTCCGCGCTTTGTTGAAACCCAATCGGTAATTGGATTTAAAAGTTTTTTCATTATGAACCCTCCAGTATGTACTTCGAGTGTTATATTACCTTACGAATATAAATTCAATATCAACTTTTGTTTACATTTGGTGAAAGACTTTAGTACTAAAGTAATTAAAAGAAACAGTGTATAAATAGAAAAAATGCCAGGGAACCATATCCAAGTAGGATATCCCTGGCACTTTATTTTCATGGAACTTCATATTAATTGGAATCCAACCTCTTTAATTACCGCCGGGACCACCTGGAAAGTTATTTTTATTTGATTCAAGTGCCTGTCTTTCGGCACTCAGCTGACTTTCCGTTTTCTCTGGAGGGGGGTTTATCCCTTTCTTCTGAAGGATAACAGCCACTAATATAACCAATAGGATACTTCCCCAAAAAAACCATCCCAATAATGTCATCCTAATCACCTCTCGAATATAGACTTTTGCGCAACCCTTTTTGTTTGATACACCCCTATAAATGAATAAATTTTAATCTATGTTGAGATGGGGTAAAAGGTTTATATATTATATTCAATAATTGATAAGAAATCACCTGTCTAAAAACAACAAGGTTTGTTGCTTTCGGTATGCTCTCCTGCATGTTAAAATGAATAAACTATATAAAACTAAGTAATTATTTCTTAGATTAGAATTTTACAATAATAATAGGTGTGATGGATTTATGCAGAGAAAAAAAGCAGTAATCATCTTTATTACAGGTTTATTATTCGTATGTTTTTTTCTTTATTTACTTCAGCCAGACCATAATCAAGGGAAGGTAGAAAGTGTAAAGGCGATTGCTTCTAATGATCAAGGGAAAATAGATGATACAGGAGATACTACAGCTGCTGAAGAAGAGATACAAGCTGAACTGGTTAAAGAGAATGAAAAATCAATAACGGAAGATATTAAGGATAAGGTTAGGGAAGTAGTGGAAGGTGCATTAGATTTATTCAAAAAGGATCTAAAAATTGTATCAATTGGCGACTCTCTGACCGAAGGTATTGGGGATGAAACCGAGAACGGCGGGTATGTTGGCATTCTTAATCATACATTTGAAGACAATAACTTAAATATTACGGTAGAAAACTTCGGAAAAAAAGGGAACCGATCAGACCAATTACTAAAACGGTTGGAAAAAGAAGCCATCTCCTCTGCTATTAAAGAGGCGGATATTGTTCTCATAACTATTGGTGCAAATGATATTATGAAAGTACTAAAATCAAATTTTATGAACGTTACGATGGAACCTTTCAAAGAGGAAAGGTTGGCATATATAGAGCGGTTAAGATCCATTATAAATAAAATAAATGAGTTGAACCCCGAAACACAAATTTATTTAATTGGTTTTTATAATCCATTTGAACAATACTTTGGTGAAATAAAAGAACTTGATTTGATCATAGACAACTGGAATGAAGCCGGAAAATCACTATCAGAAGAATATGATAATATGGGCTATATTCCAATAAAAGATCTATTTAGTGATACAAATATTTCCTTATTGGCGGATGATAAATTCCACCCAAATACAAACGGATACAAACTAATGGCCAAGCGAGTTTTAGAATATTTAAAAGAATCCAATGAGGAAACTGAGATTACTACCGTCGAAATAGAAACATAATCGTGAAACATAGAGCTAAGGGAATAAGGGGTGATAATTCACACCAAAATATTTGAAGATTATCATCATACAATTTCGAGGGCGATTCTTCAATAACGAAGGATCACTTTTTCTTATTGAAGTAACGGGAGATTAGTTGTGCGAAATGTTTCTGGCTTTAATTGGGATTGGTACAATATTCAGGTAAAGGCTAGACAGTCCCTATAGAAACTAAAGGATTATATCGAAGCACCAACAGGTGAGGGAGAAATTGTAATTGAAAATTAGATCATTAAAACAATCGTCTATCCATAGAAAATTATTTTATGTATATTTAGTTATTTATTTTTGGGACAGGAAAGTTGAAGATAAAATACATATCAAAGGAGTGGGAAGTTATGATAAAGGGATTATATGAAGCACATTTACCTGTTAAAAATTTAGAAGTATCAATTAGATTTTACCAAAAACTGGGTTTGAAGTTTGCTTGGCGTGATGAAGACACTGCTTTCTTTTGGATAGAGGATGGTAAAAGTTGGTTAGGGTTGTGGGAAGGAAAGGAGTACCAGACTTCATATCACCCATCTTTAAGACATATTGCTTTTCGAGTAACTTATGATGATTTAAAACTGTCTATAAAATGGCTTGAATCCATACAAGTTGAAGCTGTAACGTTTGGAAGTAGAAAATCAATTGAGCCATTTGTAAGACCACATCAGGGAAATGCTTCTGTCTATTTTGATGATCCAGATGGAAATAGTTTAGAATTGATGTGTTATATTGAAGTTCCTAATGAATTAAAACATATTACTGAAAAGTTGTCATTTGAAGATTGGGAGGAATTATTAGTAAATAGTAAATTTAGACAATAAGAGACAATAAGATAGATATACTTCTTCAAAAAAAGGAATAGTTAGAAGGGAATGTAAGTTTTATATGATAAGTGCAATTATTCACGGGGTTATTTTGGCTTTTGGACTTATTCTCCCATTAGGCGTTCAGAATGTTTTTGTTTTTAATCAAGGTGCAACTCAACCGAAATTTAGTAAAACCTTACCAGTTGTACTCACTGCATCCATTTGTGATACGATCCTTATTTCTTTATCTGTTTTAGGTGTATCAGTCATTGTTTTGGAGGTTTATTGGATAAAGGTTGTTCTATTAACAGTTGGAATCATTTTTTTAGCGTATATGGGCTTTGTGACCTGGAAAAGTAAGCCTATTTCAAATTCATCGGACATAAAAGCACCCTCTCCAAAGAAGCAAATTGCTTTTGCCGCTTCAGTATCTTTGTTAAATCCTCACGCAATTATGGATACGATCGGAGTAATAGGAACAAGTTCAATTTCGTACTCAGGCATAGAAAGGCTAGGGTTTACTTTTGCTTGTATTGGAATATCTTGGATTTGGTTTTTTTCTCTCGCACTAGTTGGAAGGCAAGTTGGAAAGTTAAATAACTCAGGAGGCTTTATATCCATTTTAAATAAAGTATCTGCTTTAATTATGTGGGGAACAGCAATCTATCTAATTATCACATTAATCCCAAAATAAAATGTTCACTAAAGGGTTCATAAAAAATTAAGCTGCCATCGAAGGCAGCTTTTCTTAGTGAGCTCAGTTCAATAAGACCTTTTACCATCCCATGCACTATTCTATTTTATTACCCCTCATTAATCTTTCGAACTTTTCCATTTCAGGGTCCTTCTTAGGTTTGAAATGGAATGGGTTTCTCTCCAGTGCGAATTCCACATTATTATTATTATTGTTAATTTGAACACCCATTGTTTTGCCAGAAGTAGCTGTAGAATCATTAATAATACCTTCTTTTTCTCCGTCAAAATGGGGGGTAGCTTCAACATGTTGATTTTCATTTTCACGTGACATCTAATCATCTCCTTTTATTGTTAATATGACAAAAAAGAGTGTGATCTATTCGGATGACAGTTGAGAAAAAGCAGTAACAAGTTCTCCAAATAGATTTCACGGAAAATAGCTGAAACTTTCTAGTAATAGTTTCGTAGTAAGATAATAGAAATATTATTTAAATATACTCATTATTTCTAACCTTTCTACAATGCAATCGGAAATTATATTAGACATAATATGGGTGAAAAAGAAGGAGGAAGATAAGTGGAAACGTTTTTAAAAGTCGATGGTTTGAATAAGTCATTTAAAGATATACAAGTCCTTAAAGGTATTTCCTTTGAAGTTAATAAGGGAGAAATTATGGCAATTCTTGGACCGAATGGAGCGGGTAAATCTACAACCATTCGTAATATTATGGGGATTATGTACCCGGATGAAGGGAGAATCACATTTCAAGGGAGTGCAGAGATCCCGCGCAGCAAGATTGGTTATTTACCTGAGGAACGAGGACTATATAAAAATGTAAAGGTAATGGATATTCTTCTTTATTTAGCGGATTTAAAGGATTATCCAATAAAGAAAGCAAAGGAACGGGCATTATTTTATCTAAAAAAATTTGGTCTGGAAGGAAAGGAAAATGCTTCTGTCGAGGAATTGTCAAAAGGAATGGGCCAAAAAGTACAGTTTATCGCCTCAATTTTACACGAACCAGAGTTTCTAATACTTGACGAACCCTTTTCCGGGCTTGATCCAGTAAGTCAGGAGCTATTTAAAGAAGAAATAAGGAGTCTTGCAGCAAACGGTACTGCGATTCTATTATCCTCTCACCAAATGAATCTTGTGGAAGAAATGTGTGATAGATTGTTTTTAATTCATCGTGGACAAAAGGTTATTTATGGAACGATGGATAATGTGAAAAAGGAGTACGCAAATTTCAAATGCACTATAAGAGGGAAAAATAAAGGAGTAGATGTTCACGGTTTACCGGAAGTACAACGGGTGGAACAAACAGACGAAACCATTATTCTGTACCTAACGAAGGATGTCAAGGTGGCTTCCTGGGTGAGAAATTTACCGGAAAACTTGGAGATCAATGAATTGTCAATAGACAGAATTTCACTACACGAAATATTTATTGATATTGCTACAGATAATAATTTGCTAAAAGAGGGGAATGAGGCGAATGCGTAATACCCTAAAGGTTGCAAAATGGGAAATGAAAAGAAATATGAAAAATAAATCCTTCCTTATCGGTTTGTTTCTTACCCCACTTCTATTTTTGGGATTTATGTTGATTGGAAGTATTTTCGGGGATTCAGATGGGGAGGAAGAACCTGCAACGCGTGTCCTAATTAATGACAATCTAGGAGTACTCACAGCGATTGAAGAAACAGTTGCAGCTCAAGAATTGAATTGGGAGATAGAACCTACTGACAAAAGTAAAGAAGTCATGGTAAAAGAACTGAAGAAAATGGAAAATACGGGATACATTTTCCTTGATCAATCTTCATTCGAAAGTGGTGTGTTTTCTGTTTATACGAGCGAAGACATTAACCAGTTCTTTATGAATCAAGTCCAAGTGTTAGCAACACCTCTAAAAACAATACATATGAAGCAGTTGGGTTTTTCTGATGAAGAACTAGTTGCTGTTTCAAAGGGGATCGTATTTGAAGAAGAAATGGTTGATGAAGTAGAGGTAGATAAAGACACTAATGAATCAGTGTCAGGTGAAGAACCTTTCAAACGTGTAATACCTGGGGCGTTTGCTGGTATCATATTGTTATCGATTGTGTTCTCAGGAATGTATATATTTCAAAGTGCTTCTCAAGAAAAGAAAGATAAAGTCGCAGAAATCATTTTATCCTCGCTGACACCTGCGGAATTGATGCAAGGGAAGATCATAGGATACTTTGGTCTTGGAATGGTACAGGCGGTTGTATTTTTAAGTTTTGGTATACCAATTGCACTTTGGAAACTAGACATCCCATTATTCGAGTACTTATTAGTTCCAGAGTTGATCTTATACATTGCAATAGCTATTTTAGGATATTTTCTGTTCTCAGCTCTTTTTGTAGGAGTCGGAGCAACTATGGCTGATATGTCCTCAGCGGGTAACTTTCAAGGTATGGTAATGATGCTTCCGTTCCTACCTTTTATGTTCATTGGGCCAGTAATAAGTGACCCGAGCGGTCTTATCGCACAAGTGGGTACGTATATTCCATTTACTGCACCTGGAGTATTATTGTTACGTCTCACTTTATTAGAGAGCTGGCCGTGGATAGAAATAATGATTTCACTTGCTATATTACTTGTGAGCATTTGGTTGTTTATGAAGCTTGCAGGTAAAATCTTTAAAACAGGAATCTTAATGTATGGAAAAAATGCTACACCAAAAGAAATTTGGAAATGGATACGTGCCTAAACTTATTGTAAAGTTTTTTGATCACTAACCTTACAAATCACACTTAAAAATTGTTCAATCAAAGGGATTATTAAGCTTTTAGCTTAATAGTCCCTTTTTTTTATTGCTAAATGTTGATTTAAACTCAGTTTTGGTTGAAGTAGTAGCTATCAACAGACTATTTATAATAAGAATAGAATACATACAAAAAATCAAATTGGAAATAAATATATAGAATTGTTTTTAGAACTGGAGGAAAGAGAGTGGAAGAAAATCAAAGGGGCTCCCAATCAACAGGAACGGGTGAAAGCTCGGATTCGTTAACCAATCGCCAAGGTCATCCTGTAACAGATAACCAAAATATTAGAACAGTTGGTAGCCGAGGACCATCAACACTTGAAAATTATGATTTTATCGAAAAAATTTCTCATTTTGACCGTGAGAGGGTTCCTGAACGCGTTGTTCATGCACGCGGGGCTGGAGCCCATGGCTATTTTGAGGCTTATGGAAAAGTAGGGGATGAACCAGTTTCAAAATACACAAGAGCAAAGCTATTCCAGGAAGAGGGGAAACGAACACCTGTCTTTGTTCGCTTTTCAACGGTAGCAGGCGCAATGGAATCACCGGAAACAGCACGTGATCCTAGAGGATTTGCCGTAAAATTTTATACAGAGGATGGAAACTGGGATCTTGTCGGTAATAACTTGAAAATCTTCTTTATCCGTGACGCAATGAAATTTCCTGACATGATTCATTCCTTTAAACCTGACCCAGTTACAAATTTAAGTAACCCTGAGCGAATGTTTGACTTCCTAGCTGGTACACCAGAAGCTACACATATGGTTACCTTTCTTTTCTCACCTTGGGGTATTCCAGCGAATTACCGCCAAATTCAGGGATCGGGTGTCAATACATACAAATGGGTTAATAAGGATGGAGAGGCTGTTTTAGTCAAGTACCACTGGGAACCGTTGAAGCAAGGGATTAAGAATCTTACTCAAAAGGAAGCAGAAGAAATACAAGGGAAAAATGTAAGCCATGCTACCCAGGATTTGTATGAGGCAATTGAGAGTGGGGACTATCCTGAATGGGAGTTTTGCGTTCAAATCATGAGCGATGATTACCATGCTGAGTTGGATTTTGATCCATTAGATGATACAAAATTATGGCCAACCGATAAATTTCCATTCTTAAAGGTAGGAAAAATGGTTTTAAACAAAAATCCGGAAAATTATTTTAATGAGGTAGAGCAGGCAGCGTTCGGTACCGGAGTATTGGTAGATGGATTGGATTTTTCTGATGATAAAATGCTACAAGGCAGGACATTCTCCTATTCTGATACGCAGCGCCATCGCGTAGGGACGAATTATTTGCAGCTACCAATTAATGCACCGAAAAAGCGCGTGGCAACGAATCAGCGTGGGGGCCAAATGTCTTTTCATGTGGATAATGCACCAGCTCAAGATCCACATACCAATTATGAGCCTTCCATGATAGGTGGTTTAAAGGAAGCTGAACAGATAGGTAAAGTTCATGAGCCACACTATAATGACAAATTGGTTCGTGAAAAAATTGATCGCCCTAACGACTTTGGACAAGCAGGTGAAACTTATCGGAGCTTTGAAGACTGGGAAAGAGACGAGCTCATCAGCAATCTAGTTGATGCACTAAAAGTTTGCAGAGAAGAGATTAGGAATAAAATGATTGAATACTTTACGAACGCCGATGCGGATTATGGAAACAGAGTCAAAGAAGGCGTAGCGAAAGAAATGGAAATGAGGAAAGAGACAACACATACTAGCACCGTAGATGCAGATGAAGCGATGGATCAGGCTAAAAAGATGGGACATGAAGCAGATCCTTATTAAATCTTGACTGTGCTATTAGTATATTATTGTTTGTTGGTGTCAGGCACCATCCTGGAAGGTGTCGGACACCTTTCTGTTTTCTATCCCTCCATTAATCGTAATCCTTTCTTTTTGTGTTTGTTCCACGTATCCTAAATGTATATTTAATAATGGAGGATATCATCATGAAAAGAGTTTTTGCTGATGTCATTCAATTTCGTGGCACACATTATGATTTTGGTTTGAGACAAGGAAAATTGCTTAAAGATTCCATCCTGGTAAAAAATCGGGAACGGCAATGGAAAGTAAGAAAACCGCGTTTTAGAATCAATATTGATGAGACCAAACAGGTTTTCCAACGATTAGCGCCGATGGTCTGGGAAGAGTTTTTAGGTTTGCAGGATGCTCTGGAATGGCCGATAGAAAGGGTATTGCTGGAATTCAGTGGGTACAGGGTCAACATAAATCCTTCAGGATGTTCCATCTATGTCGGGGAAGATTATATGATTCGCAATTATGATTACCACCCAAAAACCTACGACGGGCGGTTCGTCGTTTATCAACCAACGGACGGCGGATATGCGACGATCGGTTTGAGCCAGAAAATCACCGGCAGAAGTGATGGCATGAACGAAAAAGGTCTAACGATGGGCTATACCTTCATGAACCGGAAACGTCCAGGTGACGGCTTTGTCTGTTATATGATTGGCAGGCTCATCCTTGAATATTGCGCCAATACCCAAGAAGCGATTGATTTGCTAAAAGAGATTCCGCACCGCGGTTCCTTCAGCTACGTGCTATTTGATACAAACTCTAAGATAGCGAGTATTGTGGAAACATCGCCTAGAAGAGTAGAAGTGCGGCAAGGTTTTACTTGTACCAATCATTTTAAAATCATGACCGAGGAGAATCGCCGGGTACTTGATGATTCGAAAAAAAGAGAGCAAATGATCGAGGAAAACCATGTTCATGGATTAAGCGGAATACAGGCATATAGGCTTTTAAACGATACGAATAAAGGAGTTTACTCCAAACTTTACGGCAGCTGGGCTGGAACCATTCATACTTCTGCCTATATTCCAAAAGAAATGGAAGCTTGGATTGCGCTTGGCGGAGATCAAGAACCAACCAAAGTTGATTTTTCTAGGTGGTTGAATGGGAATGACCTCTCGATTGACAGGATTGAAGGGATAGTAGACACAGAAATTCCTTTTGCAAATATGGAACCAGCAGACTGGTACAAAAAATAAAGGGGAATACCCACTTATATCTACTCACCGCCTTCTTCATATTTAAAGGGTTCACTTTAGAGGTGCATGACATCGTTTTGTCAACGCAAATAACAGTAAATGTGGCAAAGAAATAGTTAAAGTGAAGAGTGTCTAATTGAATTAAAATGGCACTCTTTTTTTACTAAATAGACCAATGTTTTAATAATTATTTGATGTTATAGCGAGATAATGCAAGCAATAGTAATAAGGCAGAGATAGAATTTCCTTCAGCAAACAAGTTATTGAGCTTCATACTTCCGGAAAAACTCAATTTGTGGTTAATTATTGCTTTTGGCTACCGTACCAGCGAAAAATCTTTAATAATAGATTTATTACGCCGATAGCCTAGCATCCCAGTAGTTATAGGGGATTCTACCGACCAACCCGTTGGAAAATCCTTTATCCCGGTCGTTTTGGAAGGTTTATAACGCCCGAACCCTTGGGAAAATTTTAGTCCCGGTCGTTATGGAAGGTTTAAAACGACCGAACCCTTGGAAAAATCTTAGTCCCGGTCGTTATGGAAGGTTTATAATGACCGAACCCTTGGAAAAATCTTAGTCCCGGTCGTTATGGAAGGTTTAAAACGACCGAACCCTCGGAAAAATCTTAGTCCCGGTCGTTATGGAAGGTTTAAAACGACCGAACCCTTGGAAAAATCTTAGTCCCGGTCGTTATGGAAGGTTTATAACGACGGAACCCTTGGGAAAATCTTAGTCCCGGTCGTTATGGAAGGTTTAAGACGACCGAACCCTTGGAAAAATCTTAGTCCCGGTCGTTATGGAAGGTTTATAACGACGGAACCCTTGGAAAAATCTTAGTCCCGGTCGTTATGGAAGGTTTAAAACGACCGAACCCTTGGAAAAATTTTAGTCCCGGTCGTTATGGAAGGTTTATAACGCCCGAACCCTTGGAAAAATCTTAGTCCCGGTCGTTATGGAAGGTTTATAACGCCCGAACCCTTGGAAAAATCTTAGTCCCGGTCGTTATGGAAGATTTATAACGCCCGAACTCCTGAAAATTCCTTAGTCCCGGTGGTTATGGAAGGTATATAACGCCCGAACTCCTGAAGATTTCTTAGTCCCGGTCGTTATGAAAGGTTTAAAACGACCGAACCCTTGGAAAAATCTTAGTCCCGGTCGTTATGACTTCAAATTGACACTAAATTTGGCATTCAAATTGGTTAGATTTATTCGTTGCACAACAAGTACTGTCATCTAAAAACATCTTGAAAATTTGATGGTCAATTCTACCCAGAACAGGGCTAAAACCTTGATATACTAATAAAAATGGCATGCGTCAATTCGCATGCCATTTCATGTGCCAATTAGCCTTTGTGCACCTTCCAAGTGAAACCTTTATCTTCATATTGGGCGGTGTTTTTTAATTACCGTAGAGGAGAATGATTATAACTGTTAAGGGACTCCTTGGAAGTCCCTTAATTTATCTATCATTCAAAAAAAATCTACCATTTGTGTTCCACGGAAAACAAAAAGTATTGACAAGTAGAATGGGATATTATATATTTATCTTGAAATAGAGATAATTGAATTCGAGATATTTTTAATCAAATAGATTAAAAGAATAATAAGAGTTGATAGCTTTAAAAAGGAGCATTTATTTATGGAAAATATGATAAATAGTATACATGAAATTAGTAATGGTAGAAATGTTGTTGAGGTGAATGATAAAGGGAAATCATATCAATATATGTCAAAGAGAACAAAAAGTACAAAACAAAGACAAGTAGAAAATGAAATAAAAAGGAATGAAATACATCGAATAATTGCCGAAAACTCAACAGATCTATTCTCTTTAATTGACAGAAATGGACTTATTCACTATGTTTCTCCATCATTTCAAACTTTGTTAGATTATGATCTTTCTTCAATCGAAAAAGATAATTTATTTGAAAAGATTCATCCAGATGATCAGGACACCATTAGAAGAGGGATTATGAATTATTCCTGCCGAACACTAAAAAATTCACTGCAAATAGAATTTCGTCTCCTTCATAAACAAGGGTATTATATTGATGTCGAAGCAAATATTGATAATATCAAAGAACAATCTTTTTCAAAGGATGATTTACTAGTGGTGGTCATGCGTGATATCCGTGATCGAAAAGAAGCAGAACAAGCAGTCTATCAGTTAGCCTTTCATGATTCTTTAACAAATCTTCCGAATCGACGTTCTTTTATGAATCAATTGCGTAATGAAATGTTGAATAGTAAATTATCAAGGTCAAAAATGTCTATT
The DNA here is from genome assembly GCF_038592905.1 of Neobacillus sp. FSL H8-0543. Lineage (GTDB taxonomy): Bacteria > Bacillota > Bacilli > Bacillales > Cytobacillaceae > Neobacillus. The sequence continues at coordinate 4,655,985 of NZ_CP151943.1, forward strand.
CTTTTTATTGATTTAGACAATTTCAAATCAATCAACGATCAATGGGGACATGATGGGGGAGACCTTGTACTAATAGAAACAGCTAAGATGATTCAATCGGTTATTCGTCCAAAGGATGTAGCGGCTAGGTTAGGCGGGGATGAATTTATTGTGATGTTAAAAGATGTGCAAGATGAACAAGATACGATTGCGATTGTTCAACGTTTCTTAAAGAAGTTTCAAAACCCTATTAAAGTAGGTGACCAGGCTTACACGATAACGTGCAGTATAGGTGTAGCAAACTATCCTGAATATGGTGAATCGCCAGAAGAACTGATTAAAAATGCGGATACTGCGCTTTATTACATAAAAGAACGTGGTAAAAATGATTTTATGATTTTTAACCAAACAATGGCAAATCAATCGTTAGAACGTCGGTTACTTGAAAGTGCATTAAGAAAGGGGATAAAAGAGCAACAATTCTATTTGGAATATCAACCGAAAATTAACATCTCTACAAACGAATTATATGGTATGGAGGCATTGGTTCGATGGAATCACCCTGATTTAGGAATCATTCCACCTGGGAAATTCATCTCATTGGCAGAAGAAACGGGTTTAATTATACCACTTGGGGAATGGATTTTAAGAGAAAGTTGCCGGCAAACAGTAGCTTGGCATGCAGAGGGGTATCCACCTTTAGTCGTGTCCGTAAATGTTTCAGTCCGCCAGTTAGAGGATTCAAAATTTATCGAAAAAGTTGAAGCGATTATAAATGAAACAGGATTAAACCCAAAATGGCTCGAATTTGAGGTAACTGAAAGTGTTTTGGCTGATATCAAAAGCACAGTGTCGGTTTTAAAAGAAATTCAAAAACTGGGCATTCAAATTTCTATAGATGATTTTGGAACGGGTTATAGTTCTCTAAGTTATATTAAAGAACTTCCAATTAATACATTAAAACTCGACCAATCATTTGTGAAGGATATTCATATGAATGAAGAAAGTAAGGCCATTGCGAAGGCGATCATTAATTTAGCAAATTCCATAGGATTAAATGTAATTGCAGAAGGAATCGAATTACAGGAACATGTAGATGAACTAAATAAGGATGGTTATTCCTTAGGTCAAGGTTATTACTATAGTAGACCATTGAAGGTGGAGGCATTTAAGGATTTTATGAATAGTAGTTTTACAGTGTCATAGCGTCCAGAAATTTCTTCTGCGAATATCGGGTCAGTCCCTCAGTTAAACTAAAGCTTTACCGCATATGGGACTGACCCTAATTTATAAATTAAGCCATCAATTCAAATAGAATTTTAGCAATATCGCTATTTTCCATTCTTCCGCTAAACATATGTCGATTAGGACCATAGGCATAGATGGGAACGTCCTCACCAGTATGGCCTTTTGTGGTCCAGCCAGTACTTGAATAGTGATTAATGATATTGATGAGTGCTTGCTTTGTATCCATCACTTCCAAATCTAACGTGGTTTGAATGGTATTCAGGTCTTCTTCATTAAGAGGAAAGCGAATGTGACGGTATAGCGTGCTGATGTCTTTTGTTTCATGAAGTTCGGCTGCAATCACAGCTGGTGTGGAGGTGAACTTCTTGATCACACTTGGATTCCATTTATAGTTATCGTTTCGATCGATACTCATTCCTCCGGTTGAGTGATCCGCTGTTGCTAGCACAAGAGTATCCTCTCGACCAAATGCAAACGAGATAGCTTCTTTAAAAGCCTCTTCAAAGCCTTTTACCTCGCTCATAGCACCGACAATATCATTGTCATGCCCCGCCCAATCAATTTGGCTGCCCTCTACCAATAGGAAAAAGCCATTGGGATTATACTGTAAGCGTTGAAGTGCCGCTTTTGTCATTTTTGAAAGTGTAGGAACTGTGGTTGAGTAGCAATCAATGTGTTTAGGCAGTTCTACTGGGGCAAATAAGCCTAACAATTTTTCGTTTCGGTCGGCCATCAGTTCGATGGAATTTGTGACATGACTAAAACCATTTTTCACAAACTCTTCTATTAAATTCCGGTCACTTCGAGCAAAGTAGGAGGTACCTCCTCCAAGCATGACGTCTATTTTATGCTTGCCATTAATACGTCCATCGAGATAGTCATCGGCAATGGCATTGTACTCTTCACGGGATTCCTGGTGTGAGGCGAAAGCTGCAAGTGTTGCATGATTAATCTGACTCGTTCCAACTAGTCCGGTCGATTTTCCAAGAAACTTTGCATATTCCAAAATGGTTGGGACGGCATGTTTATTTAAATCTAATCCCAGGGCACCGTTATAGGTTTTAAAACCTGTCGATAAAGCCGTACCTGCCGCAGCTGAGTCGGTAATATTGCTTTTTGCATCTAATGAATAGGTGGATTGTGAGCCAACAAAGTGTTGATCAAATATGGTAGGTTTCATGAGTCCTTTTTGAGAGTCATGATTAAAATATCGAAGGCCTGTGGTATATGAAAAACCCATTCCATCACCGATTAGAAAAATAACATTCTTTACCTTTTTTACCGTGCTAAAATGATGGTCTATGAAGGGATTAGTTAAACTAATGTCATGTTGCATAACGGCGGAATTGAACAAATCAAACAGCACCTTTCTAATTTGGGTTAGGCCTTATGTTTTCATCTGTTATATCATATAAGAAGGGGAATTTTACCTGAAATACAATAGTTTAACGGAAACTCAAACAATTCTTAACAATCCAGGGATGGAATATGAATGGGTTGAGTGCCCAGTAAGATAAAGCTTTAACGCACTGGGGGACTGACATCGATTTCCTGGTTTCCAATTTCGCGAGGACAAGCATTATTTTTGCTAACTTTTTATTAGAGTGTTAAACTTAATTCTGTACCGAACGGTAGGTACAGAGTGTAAATCATTCTTTTTTAATAAATAATTAATTCACATGATAGGAAAAATGATAAGTGGAGGTATATAAAATGAATATCACCATAACAGAAGATGCAGTAAGAGAACTAAAGAACAAAATAGGTGAACATTCCGGATACTTAAAAATTCAGAACGTTATGGAGGGGCTCGCTTGTGGTGCAGGAGTACCTACCTTGTTGTTTGTGTCATCAATGGATGAAAAAGCAGAAATCTTAATTGAGACCAACAATCGACCTGTTTTAATGGAAAAATCAGATCTGATTTATTTTGATGAGGAATTGAAGATTGATTATTCGGATTCAGCAAACAGTTTTCAATTAAAAAGCCCACAGCAATTTGTAAATGGGAGAATGTCATTTGTTTTAAAAGTTAATTAAAATAAGTTTCGATTTTATTTCCTTCCTATGATTCATACCTTAGCAAAATGAGAGGATGTACTTACATGTCAAACAGTTTGTATAACAAAGAAAATTTGAAAAATCTTAATCATCTTAAAAATATCGTCCCAGATCAATTAAAGTCATTTTCCGAATTTAACCAGGCGGTTCTAAAAGAGGGTGCTCTAACTAAAAAGGAAAAGGAAATCATTGCGGTAGCTATAGCCCATGTAACCGAATGTCCGTATTGTATTGATTCCCATACACGCAGTGCCAAAGCTGAAGGAGCCACACTTGATGAATTGGTAGAAGCCGTCTTTGTGGTAGCTGGAGTGGAAGCGGGTGGGGCAGTGACCCATAGTACGCATATACAAAATGCCGTAGACCCAGAAGCATCAGATGTCCTTTATGGTAGATCAAATTTAAAAAAACTAGGAAAATTAGGGAAATATGCTTCTGATGGTTTTAAGGGCTATTCTAATTTCAGCGCTACCGTTATGAAGGCAGGGAAATTAAGTGAAAAATTTAAAGAAATTATTGCAGTAGCAGCAGGCATTGCTACTCAGTGCCCTTATTGTATCGATGTTCATACAAAAAATGCGATAAAGGCAGGCGCAACAAATGAAGAATTATCAGAAGCAGTAATGGTTACATCTGCATTACTTGCTGGTGGAGCTTACGCCCACATGGCAAATATGATACAAAGCTATGAAGATTAAATAGAGCTCGTTTTTCAATGAAGTTAGTAGTTTGTATGCTAGTTTACACGTTATAAGATGAAGGTGTGTACAAATGTCAAGAAAGCAAGAAATCATCACATTAGCCAGAAACGTTATTCATATAAAAGGATACCAAGCAACATCTGTTAATGATATTCTTAATGCAGCAAATATTGGAAAAGGCCAATTTTATCATTATTTTTCCTCGAAAAATGATCTTGGACTAGCCGTTGTGGATGATCTTATTCAAGAGTGGGATGGTCAGTTGATTAAGGGGATATTAGAATCAGAAGAAGAGTCTAAACTAAAGCTAAACAAGATGCTTGATTGGGCTACCACCTTTCACACGGAAATGAAAACAAAACGAGGTTGTCCAATTGGTAACTTAGCGCTTGAGATGAGTGAACATGACGAAACATTTCGTGTGCGAATTCAACAATTTTTTGATCGTTGGTTTTTAGGAATTGAAGTAGTCTTAGATGAAATGATAAAACAAAACCAGCTAGATCCCTCTATTGATACTAAAAAAAGTTCTCAAACGATAGTGGCAATGATTGAAGGTGGTGTATTGTTAATGAAAAATCAACAAGACATCAACCTATTGGAAAATGTCTTTGATGTGATTCGAAAGCAATATAACCTTGTATAAGAAACATACTTTTTGGATAAGTTTTAGGAGGAAGTAGTAGAATGGCTATTGTTGATATTACTGTTATACCGGTTGGGACAGGCACACCAAGTGTCAGTGAGTATGTAGCTGAAATACAAAAAGTTCTTCAACAGTATGAAGGAAGGGTAAAGTATCAATTAACCCCAATGAGTACACTAATTGAAGGTGATTTACCATTATTAATGGAGATTGTTCAAGAACTTCATGAAGTTCCGTTTCAGAAAGGCTTACAGAGAGTGTGTACGAATATTCGAATTGATGACCGACGCGACAAGGAAAATACAATGGAACGAAAGCTGCAGTCAGTACAGGCTAAATTATAAGGTAGAAGGACCCTATTTTCATTGCAACAAAAAGAGACCAAGGTTATCGCTGGACCTGTGGGGTCCAAACAAAAATTATTAAGGCATTGTTAATAGTTATGTCAGACAGAATGGTTGGGAGAATCCCAACCTTTTTTTATTCTGCGTAAGGCCTGATGGAAGATTCACAACCATCCATCTCATCGACAATTCTCAACATAAATCTGCAATAATAAAAAAAATAATTGAAGGAGGTGAAAAAAATGGAAAAAACACTTAATTTGATATGGGCTGAACAAAAAAGACAGGGTGATGTATTGCATCAATTAATTAATGCTGTTGGAGCCACCAATGTAAAATTTGCTGAAATAGATGGGAAAGTTACTGAAATTAATGAAAAAGTTACTGATTTAGATCGAAAAGTTGCTACTATTGAAACAAAACTAGATTTCGTCTTTACCGAGGTTAAAGAAGTAAAGGCAAAATGGTTACAAAACATGACCTTGAATACTATGATCAGATAATATCAGAACATTCCAGGGAAATTTATAAACTAAAAAATCATTAAACCTCCACTAACAAGACTCCTCATAATATGACTCAATCCAATTAAGTTTTCTCTGACCTTCTTTTGGTCGGTTCTTGTTAACAAAGCATTGTTTCTTTTTCCATTCGTACCAGTTTTAAAATGGAAAAGTGCGAGATCCCCGCTTGAGGTAACGATCTACTTGTATCGTTACCCAGGACTACTCAATTTACATCTCAAGGTAACGATTTTTCGAGTATCGTTACCAGGGACTACTCAATTTATATCTCAAGGGAACGATTCCTCGAGTATCGTTACCAGGGACTACTCTATTTACATCTCAAGGTAACGATTCTTCGAGTATCGTTACCCAGGACTACTCAATTTACATCTCAAGGGAACGCTTAATTCAATTATCGTTCCAATTGACAGCCATTCCCCACAAAAGACTAGAATAATTTGGTGATAAGTAATCCAAATTAGAGAGGACTAATGGAAGGGGATATATTTATGACAAAAAATTCTCAACAAATTCTTAATCAAATCAGCCAAATCGCAGGCCAATTGGAACAACAGGCGGCATTGAATGCCCAAAAGCACCAAGGTCAAGAAATGAGTACACAGAAGCACCAACAAATGGAAATTTTAGAACAAACTGCTGCACAAAAATTAGATCAAATCCAACAACTTATCCAACAGAATCAGCAAAATGGCCAATCAGAACAAAGCTTCCAAGGTACAATAGGAGCAGAAAGCGGGCAAATTACTGGTGAGTAATCTGTCTCCAAACCAGGATTTTCTTCAACTGACGCTGCAGGAATGAAAAGGAAAAATCAACAATCTGGACAAAATCAAAATGGCGAAAATATATTTAGCTAAAATTTTTCTCCTAATTAAGAACCACTACATTCCTTGTATTTACTTGGCATGTTATGGTTCTTTTTTACGTAAGAAACAAGATAAGTCGTTCTCTCTTATTTTCTGGATTATCTAAATGTATAATTAATAAGAAATAAGGCTTCTTATAAATTAAACATTTTTCGTTGTAAAGAAGCTAATTAAAACTCTAAATTAATTTTAAAAGGTAATCAATTAATAGAAAGAGAGGAAACAGTTTAGTTGACAATATCCAATTACTAAAATACACTTACTTACATAAAGTAACTAAATAAAAAAATGGATAATAACGAAATTGGGAAAGATATATTAGAGCTTATTAGGTTTATATTCTTCACCCAAGGATCATCAAAGTTTCAAGGTGGTATTTCGAATACAGTAGACGAGGAGTGATTTTATGGGATTTCACAGTAAACCAACTACATTTGTGGGGCATGTAAAAATTAAGGTGGAAAATTTAGAACGTTCATTAAAATATTATCAAGAGGTAATCGGGTTTGATATTTTAGAACAAACTGATTCAACTGCAATACTTACAACTGACGGAAAAACAAGTATATTGTCACTTGTACAACCTGAAAATGTGATACCAAAACAAGGAAGAACGACAGGTTTATATCATTTTGCTATCCTTATGCCAGAAAGATCAGATTTAGCAAATATTGTCGTTCACTTTAAAGAAAAAGGGATAAGATTTGGCTCTTCTGATCACCTTGTTAGTGAGGCATTGTATTTAAATGATCCAGATGGAAATGGGATTGAAATTTATATCGATCGAGAGCCTTCAAAATGGAGTTGGAGAGGCGAAGAAGTGGCTATGACCGTTGATCCCCTAGATTTTAAAAATCTATTGACTACTGTTGTACCAGGTAAGTCTTGGCAAGGAATGCCAGAAGGAACAGTAATGGGTCATATTCATTTACACGTATCTGAATTAAAGAAGACAGAGGAATTTTATGTTAAAGGACTTGGCTTTGATGTCGTAAATCGATATGGTGCGCAGGCGTTATTCCTTTCCACAGGAAAATACCACCATCATATTGGAGTCAATACATGGAATGGGGTCGGTGCACCAACTCCTCCAGAAAAAAGTGTAGGTCTAGAGTCTTTTAGTCTTATATTGCCGAATGAAGAAGCACGAAAAAAAATAGTATCTAATCTGCAAAAGATTGGTGCCAATGTTTTGGAAGAAAGCAATAATTTTATTACGTATGATCCATCTGGAAATCGAGTTGTTTTAGCGGTATAAAATAGGGAGGAATTCCATTGACAACTATAGATAAAAACGGTATTGAAATTGGTATTTATACACTTGCAGATATTGGTCCGGATCCTCTCACTGGAGAAACGATATCCGCCAATCAAAGACTGAAAGAAGTCATTCAAGCAGCAAAGCTTGCTGATGAAGCAGGACTGGATGTTTTTGGAGTAGGGGAGCATCATCGGTTAGATTATGCCGTCTCATCCCCAGCAGTTATGTTATCTGCTATTGCTCAAGTAACAAAGCAAATTAAATTAACTAGTACGACAAGTGTGTTAAGTACCCTTGATCCCGTTCGTTTATTCGAGGATTTTGCCACGTTGGATTTGCTTTCAAACGGCCGCGCAGAAATCATTGCTGGAAGGGGAGCATTTATAGAATCATTCCCTCTATTTGGGTATAGTACAAACGATTATGATGAGCTTTTCCAAGAACATATGGAATTGCTTTTAAAACTAAATCAAAATGAGACGGTTACTTGGAATGGAACATTTCGACCAAGCTTAAGGAATGCTGAAATTGCACCACGACCTTTACAAGAGCAAATTCCGATTTGGATTGGTGTTGGCGGGACGCCTGAGAGTGCCATCCGTGCTGGGAAATTTGGGGTGGGAATGGCGTTAGCTATTTTAGGAGGAGATCCATTACGTTTCAAGCCACTGGTGGACCTATACCGTAAAGCGGGAATGGAGGCAGGTCATTCACCTGAAAGTTTAAAAGTAGGTGTAACCGGACATGCATACATTGGTAAAACCACTCAGGAAGCCAAAGACGAGTTCTTTCCTTATTACTCAAACTATTGGTCCTATGTAAATCGCCAACGAGGGATGGGGTCTAGGATGTCAAGGGAAGACTTCGAACATATGACAAGTCCAAATACTGCTTTATTTGTTGGAAGCCCACAGCAAATTGTGGAGAAAGTTCTTCAGCAACATGAGCTTTTCGGCCATAAACGTTTTCTTGCCCAAGTTGATATAGGTGGATTACCTTACCATAAGGTAGCCAAAAACATTGAATTATTAGCGACTGAGGTTGCTCCAATGATTAAAAAGGCAACAAGTAAATAAATTCAAGTGCCAAGGGGATGGTTCTCTTGGCCTTTTCCCTTGCCATTATGATTTATAATTCCTATTCCATGAGTCTATTCCACTTTTCGATAGATTCTAGTGATACTAAAAAAACGATAGGAACCGTCACCAATGGTTCCTATCGTTTATTTGATTCTTGCAGCCTCATAGAGATGACTCCGCATTTGAAAATACTTAAATAAATGAGTTGTAATAACCTTTAAGATGGCGTAGCCTGGCACTGCTAAAAGAATGCCGACGACTCCGAATAAATTTCCTGCAATGATAATAATAAAAATAATCGTGATGGGATGGATATGTAGGTTTCTTCCCATGATTTGTGGGGAAATGAATTTCCCTTCAATTAATTGGACAACCGTCCAAACGATTATCAGTTTTAGTAACATATACGGCGAAGTCACAACCGCGATAATCAATGCAGGTGTAATCGCGATGGCAGGACCAAGATAGGGAACGACACTTGTAAAGGCAGCGATTAAGGCCAGCACAGGTGCATAATCAAGTCCGATTATTTCAAACCCGATAAACATTAGAAAGCCAATACAGAAGCTGACAATGATTTGTCCTCTTATATAAGAACTAATTTGCTTGTTCATTTCTTTTAACACCGTAAATGTGTGATTACGCATAAACGTTGGTAAAAAGCCGAGCATATAGTTTGGCAGTTTTTTGCCATCCTTTAACAAGTAAAATAAGATAAATGGAACCGTAATGATGGCCATGACCGTTTTCGTAACAGATCCAATAATATTCCCCACACCTGTAAAAGTTGTGTCTAATATATTTGCGGATTGGTTGGAAAATTGGATAGCTAAATCCGAAACATTGATATTTAATGTTTGCTGCACTTGATTAAGAAATTGACTTCCAATGACCTGTTCAATCATCCTTTCTACGTCATTGACCAAGTTGGGAAAACTCTCTATTAACCTCATAACTTGATCACGTAAAAATGGAATAACCAAGACAATGAGAATTGTAATAATTCCTATGATGATTAGATAAAGAACAATAATACTGTAAATTCGTTTAATGCCTTTTCTATCAAAAAAATCTACGATCGGAACGAGTAAATAATAGACAATTGCTGACAAAATAATTGGTAGTATAATTGTCTTTATTAAGACGGCTATAGGTGTGAAGATAAAGGAAACTTTGTTAAAGACGAGTATATTCAACCCAATTAATAATAAGATCATGAGAAATATAACAAAACGATTGTTTAATATAAAATTCTTAAACATATCTATTTTTGAATGATTTGAATTCAATGGGCCACCTCTTTTTTATCCTGAAAATCATTGATATAACAATGTACTTATATCAAAAATATAAAACATTTATAAATCGAAAGATAACTGGAACACACCCTATTGGTCAAACTATATCTATTTTTCAGGAGTTTTGAATTTCTTCCACAGTTTGTTCAACTTCTGCACGAGTCATTTTTTCGCGCCCGCCTTGCATGGCTTTTAAGGATTTATGTGCTAGAGCAAGTGGCAGGCGGCAGAATAATAATATACTTCGCTTTTTGATGAGCTTCACATATTCGTCCGCTTTCGCTAAGTTTTTTTCAGCATATTCAAACAGCTGCGTTCGGGTCCAACCATCTGGTACAAAGCTAACACCGCGCTCAGCTAAATCTTCCTGCTGATTACGGAGAATGTTTACGGCTTGAAGCCCGCGTCCATAACTAATGGCAAAATCGCGGTCTGTTTTCACACCAGAATCCCATTCCCATAGATCTGAAAGCATGACTCCGACTAGCCCTGCTACATAATAGGTATAGTCATCTAAATCTTCGCGTGTATGGATGTTCCAGTTTGCTTTTGCCCATTTCGCCATCCCAAATGCCATTTCACTAGTAGCTTTTATGACGATGGATTGGGAACCCTTTGGACATGCTTTCAGCCATTCTCCTAAACGAAGGGTAACTTCAGGCATTTTCTCTTTTATTGGGCCAAGAATCTTTAAATATTCATCTTCATTGAAAGGGTGCTTGAATAATTCACTCACTTGCATTAAGATGGTGTACTTTAAATCATTGCTCACTTCTTCATGATCCTCAATTTCATCAATCGCCCGAAAGACTAAATAAGCAGCTGCAACCGTATGTTTTAAGTCCTTTTGTAAAAATGTAATAGGAATATAAAAAGTACGACTGGTCTCTTTTAATACACGCATGGCATCTTTAGGGAAAACTTTTTCACTCATCCTATATTCCTCCATTTTAAAATTCAACTGTAACTATCGTAACACGTAGATTTTATAAGATAAAACGATAGCCATCGAAAGTTGTTGGAAAATCGTAATGAAGTGCCATGGGGGTGGTTGTGGCTCAATGACCAGGGGAACTTCTCATGCACTGAACCTGATGATTTCAATTATTATTCTATGAGGCTTGTCCACTATTCTATAGATACTAGTATACTGAAAAAAACCAAAGGAGCCATCCCTATGGTTTTAAAATACGTATTTAATAACAAAATTGCTGATAAACAGAATAGCGATCATATAAAGAGCAGGATGAATTTCCTTCCCTTTCCCTATTAAGAGCTTTAACAATGGGTATAGAATAAAGCCGATTGCCATACCATCTGCAATGCTATACGTCAATGGAATCAAGACAATAATTAAAAGTGCCGGAAAACTCTCCGTTAAGTCGTTCATTGAAAGATGCACAATATTTTGCAGCATTAGAACCCCGATTAAAATCAGAATGGGCGAAACCGCACTTGCAGGAACCATTTTAATCACAGGAATAAACAAGATAGAAACAAGAAACATAAACCCGGTCACAACGCTGGTTAACCCTGTTCTTCCGCCGGCAGTAATTCCTGCTGCGGCTTCTACTGATGAAACAGTAGGACTCGTTCCAAAAATTCCAGCAGATAAAACAGAAACAGCGGTAGCCTGGAGCGATTTCTTGCTGCTTTTAGGACGGTTTAACATTTTGCTTTGTCCATGAATCAAACCGATATTTTCAAACACAATCACCATTGCAAATGAAATAGAAGTTAGCCAGAATACGATATTACCTGCCTGTGCCCATGAAGCCTGACCAAACACATCAAAGTATTCATCGAAAGATACCATTGAAAAAGAAATCCCCTCAAAAGTAGCTCCCCCTAGCCCAATCGATAAAAACGAGGTAATCATAATACTTAATAAAAGATTTCCCGGTACATTTTTAATAAATAATAAAACCGTAATAATCAAACCAATAAATGTTGTGATGGCTGAGTGACTGCTTAAATCCCCAATCGCAAGCAGGGTGTGCTCAGAATTCGTAATAATACCAGCATTGTCAAACCCTATTAAAATCAATAAAATTCCGATTCCAATGGTAATGGCTTCTTTTAATGAATTGGGAATAGCGGACGTAATCACTTTCGCCATTGGTGTAAAGGCGATCACAACGAAAATCAGCCCAGAAACAAAAATCATCGCCAGCGCTTCCTGCCAAGTAAATCCCCCAGATTGAACGATGGTATAAGTAAACATCGCATTGAGCCCCATCCCAGGAATAAGGAGGAGAGGGGTATTACTCCATAAACCGACAAGTACACATCCAATAAAACTGGTTACAATTGTCGCAATGATTCCCGCTTCCATCGGAATTCCGGCTACAGCCAAAATCGTTGCGTTGACAATAATTATGTAGACTGCGGTTATATATGAAATTAAACCTGCAGAAAATTCCTTTCCAATCGTTGTACCATGTTGATTCAATTTAAAAAAACGTTCCATGTCATTCACCTTTCTAACTTCCGTATGAGAATGAGATTTATCATAACATGGACTTATACTATATGAAAAATATATAATTAATATATTAACCATACTATTATTATATAGAGGGAGAAATCAATGGACATTAAACAATTACGGTATTTTATTGCGATAGCTGAGGAAAGGAATATAACGGCGGCTGCTAATCGACTGCATTTGTCCCAACCGCCACTTAGCATAATGTTGAAACAATTGGAGGAAGAGCTTGGTGTTAAATTAATCGAGCGAAATGGTAAGAGTATGGAGTTAACGGATAAAGGACAGCTTCTCTATCAACGGGCATTACAGCTCGTGAACAGTTTTGAAGAAATAAAAAATGAATTGCAGGATACAGAGGAGGGAAAAAGGGGCGTTCTAAATGTGGGAATCAATACCTTATCGGTTTCGGGATTTTCAGAAATGCTCCAATCTTTCCACAAAAACCATCCCCTGGTTTCCTTGAAAATCGCTCTAAATGACTCCTTTTATTTAGCCGAATTGGTGAAAACAAGGTCCATTGAAATGGCATTTGTACGTCTTCCGCTTGAACATCGCGGTTTGACCTATCATCACCTGATTAATGAGCCCTTTGTTTTCGTTAGCAATAAGGAAGTTAAAATTATTTCTTTAGAAGAGATTTCACATATGCCTCTTATGATTCCTAGTACAGAGGGCTTGAGCATCTATAATACGATTCTTGAAGGATTTACCAGACAAAAGCTTCAACTGACAAGTATTGCGGAGTGCTCGGATATGTATGTATTAATGGAACTAGTTAAGGGAGGAATGGGGGCAACAATTGTGCCAAAATCTGTTTTTGATGTCTATGGAACAAAAGGTCTTTACACAGCACCAATAAGCAATGGCAATCTGTTCTCTTCATTAGGAATCATTTGGCTTGAACATCATTATGTCTCTACACCTGCTAAAAATTTTATGGAGCTGGTAAAGGAACACTATAGACTTTCATAACCTTAATACACAGTTAACTGGTTATCCTTTCACCGGCGAAAAGCTAAAAGGGTTTTCCAATTTTAGACCATTGGTATTTCTAATTTCTATTCCATGAGTCTTTCCCGCTATTCGATGGATTCTGGCGAAACTGAAAGAAACCATAGGAACCGTCACTATGGTTTTTTGTGATAATTTAATGCGAATTGGAAAAAGATAGTATATAGGAAGGAGGGGTGCGAATGTTTGTGAAAAAGTGGTTAACAGGATTGGTTGTTTTGCTTGCAGTGATTGTGCTTGCGACAACTTCAGGCTCACTCGGCGTATTTGCTGAATCCGTTTTTGTAACACAACCAATGGAGACGGTGAAAACGATTGAGGTCGAGATTAAAGATGATTATTTTAATCCAAAAGTCATCACTATTCCCAATGGAACAACGACTACGTTGATATTGAAAAACAAAGGTAAGAGAGAACACACCTTCACAGTGGAAGAGCTCAGAATTGACGTCGAAATCCAGTCAGGTAAAGAAAAAACGATTACCATTAATCCGGAAAAGCCCGGTACATATTCATTGATATGTCGGTACCATTTCCAGGAAGGAATGACTGGAAAGGTCATAGTCAAATAACAAGCAGGGCCAATCTGGCCTTGTTTTTTTTTCAATCCCGCCAATTATTAATGTATAATTAATTCTACATATAAAAATAGCAAATCATCAGTTGAGGTTATTTAATGAAGTTATATAAACTAAAAAAGCAGTTTAATGGGTATCAAAAAGGAACACAGTTCTACTTGATTGCAGAATCAGAATTCATTGGGGTTAAAGAGTTTGTCTTGAGAACGAATGATTTAAAGAATAGGATTTTGATCAATGAAAAAGAACTTCTTAAGAATTTTTCTTACATAAAAGAAATCTTTTAATGAGAGGCCTAAATGGACAGAATGGAACAAAAGAGAGTAGATGCATTCGGGAATCTCATTAGAAATCAAAACGGAATCTAATCACAAATTCAATTAGGAGGAATACCTATGACAAAAACAAATCAAATCATCGTTCCGCATTTATGGTATAACAAGGAAGCGAATGAAGCTGCGGAGTTTTATACTTCTATTTTCCCAGACTCAAGGGTTACGAATGGAACAACCCTCAACGACACACCATCAGGCGACTCCCATCTAGTCTCTTTTGAGTTGTGGGGGCAGAAGTTCATGGCAATCAGCGCAGGACCTTATTTCAAGTTCAATCCATCGGTGTCATTCATGGTTAATTTTGACCCATCGCGAGATAAAGACGCGAAAGAAAAAATAGCGGAGGTGTGGAACAAATTGTCCGAAGGTGGCACGGTGTTAATGCCGCTTGATGAGTATCCGTTCAGTGAGAGGTATGGCTGGATTCAAGATAAGTATGGGTTGTCATGGCAATTAATCCTTACCAATCCAGACGGGGAAGAGCGTCCTGCGATCGTGCCGTCGCTGCTGTTTGTCGGAGATAAATGCGGCAAAGCGGAAGAGGCCATTCATTTTTATATGTCCGTATTTAAGAATTCAAAGCAGGGACATATTGCCCGCTACTCTCAAGGCATGGAGCCTGACAAAGAGGGAACCATCATGTTCTCTGATTTCATGCTTGAAAATCAGTGGTTTACCGCCATGGATAGTGCGCATGAGCACAAATTTAGTTTTAACGAGGCAATCTCATTTATGGTGTACTGTGACACACAAGAAGAGATTGATTATTACTGGGATAAGCTGTCTGCGGTTCCTGAATCCGAACAATGTGGCTGGCTGAAAGATAAGTTTGGAGTATCCTGGCAGATTGTTCCAAGTGAGATGGACGAGATGATGAGCAAGAGCACACCGGAGCAAATGGCACGTGTAACGAATGCATTTCTCAAAATGAAGAAATTTGATCTTATGGAGTTACGGAAAGCATTCAAGGGATAAAATGAAAAGATTACGGTTAAAGAGCATTTCTATTCTTTAGGAATGCTTTTTATCTTTATGAAACAATAAATTTTTCGTTGGAATGGATAATATTTTATTGTAAAACGATAAATGTTATGTTAAATTCAAATAGAAAATAAATATGTGAGGTGTTTTATATGAAACAAGTATCAACGCTCTTTTTAAAGATAGCACTTATTCTTATTAGTATTCCTATTCTTGCTTTGTGTATATTTGGGTTGACTTGGTTACCTAAAAATCCAGTAAATCCAGATTATGCCCACATACTATATCCTATTGTAATAGGTATGTATGTATCAGTGATCCCGTTTTTTGCTGCATTTTATCAGGCTTTTAAACTTTTAAGTTATATTGACAAGAACCAAGCTTTCTCTGAATTGTCTGTAAGGGCTCTAAAGAATATCAAATATTGCGCAATAACCTTCAGTGGTTTGTATGTCGTCATTTGGCCATTTGTTTTCTTCGTTGCAGATTTAGACGATGCGCCAGGTCTCGTCATCGTTGGAATGGGTCCTATCTTTGCTTCAATGGTGATTGCAGTCTTTGCTGCGGTTCTTCAAAAGCTTTTAAAAGAGGCCATTGATATAAAATCAGAAAATGACTTAATTGTCTGAGGTGAATAAAATGGCGATTATAATTAATATTGATGTGATGTTGGCGAAACGGAAAATGAGCGTAACAGAACTTTCGGAGAGAGTTGGAATAACGATGGCTAACCTTTCTATATTGAAAAATGGAAAGGCAAAAGCAATTAGGCTTACAACCTTAGAGGCAATTTGCAAAGCATTAGATTGCCAGCCTGGAGACCTTTTAGAATACAGAAATGACGAAGACACTAAAGAATAATAAAAATCTTCAAAACAAGACCAGGGGACAGTTCTCTTGGCCTTTTTCTTGCTTATTTCTCATCGATGTGGCTTTCCTGCTATATGATAAGATCAAAGAATACTGAAAGTTCCTAATGTTTTACGAGGGTTATAAGGGAAAGTACATTGGAATACAATCTTATAGAGAAAGCGGAACCTACGACATTTGATTTTACTCTAATAAAGAGATTTGCAATATTCAAGTTTATGTTTTCAACTGGATACGAGAAACTAGCTAATGAAAAAACTGTTTAAA